>CAZDRE010000009.1:0-63074 GCA_964508155.1 uncultured Candidatus Bathyarchaeia archaeon | reverse complement strand
CCTACGGGACAGCCGCCTCAGGGCTGCGCCTTTGACCTGACTTGGCGACCCCCGCCTCCAGATCATCAATAAAAATATTTCCTTAATTAAACTTTATCGCTTCGGCTGTTTGTAAATTTAAATAGTCCCTTTGGAATCTTTAGGGAACAGATACGCCTTATAGGTTTGATGTTGATGATCATCGAGTCTCTTATCTTCGCCGCTGGCTTCGCCTCGTCTCTTCTGAGTATGCCGGCAGTTATGAAGTTCATGAGGAGCAGAGGGATTGTAGGCGTTGATATGCATAAGCTGGATAGGCCCTCCATCCCAGAGATGGGCGGAGTAGCCGTCTTAATAGGCTTGACAGCGAGCACATTAACCGCGGCGGTTCTAATGCCAGAAAGGGCCAATATATTATTGGGCTTTCTGTTTTCTGCTCTAATAGCCGGGATTATAGGGGCAATAGATGACATAAAGCCCCTAAGTGCGAGGGTTAAGCCTCTCCTAACCCTGTTCTCAGGCGTGCCGATACTCCTCATGGGAGCATACAATCGGAGAGGACCGATCTTCCCGATAATCGGGCAGACAAGACTGAGTATAGTATATCCCATAGTGATCATAATTGCATTGGCCGTAACATCAAATGCAGTGAACATGCTGGATCCATTCAATGGAACAATGTCCGGTTCATGCACTGTAATCACAATATCAATGCTGATCTCATCTCTGATCCTAGGCCGATGGGAAGGCCTAATACTATCACTGTGCCTCCTCGGACCATTAATTGTCCTATACCTATTCAATAAGTATCCCGCTAAGGTATTCTCGGGCGACGTTGGAAGCCTATCTATCGGAGCGGCCCTCGGAGCCCTAGCGATAATCGGAAGGCTTGAGGCGGCAGCAGTAATAGCATTCGCCCCCCAAATAATGAATGCATTCTATGGGCTCTCAACGATCGGCCGTCTCTACGAGAGACGTGAGGTTCCACGTCCAGTAATACTGAGGGATGATGGAAGGCTGGAGGCCACGTCGGATCCGAAGGCTCCGATAACGCTTGCACGGATAATTCTAGCCTACGGCCCCCTGCATGAACGCGAAGCCGCAAGGACGATCATAATCCTATCGATCATATCTGGGATCCTATCTGTATTCACGGCCTATCTGATGAAGGTGACGGCATGATAAGAAGGATCTTGGACTTCACGCTAATCCTACTCTTCATGTGGGCATGCATGATCCTCGGATTATGGATAATCGATAGGATAATAGTTCCACTTGAGATACCATATATCCACCCGCTCATAACAGCCACGATAAAGGTTGGAGCGAGCTCGGCATTAGCCATAATGTGGCTCTGGATATGGAGGGAAATAGTAAAGAGGATGTTCTGGCATACACTAAAGTCCCATAGAAAACGCTTAGAGCAACTTGAAGACAGGGAAAGCGGAGGGAAGAGCATTAAAGGTAATAATTGACATTTTAACGCCTAAACAATGCATGCTCTTCCTTAGGCTTATAGAGAATCTCAGAAGCAGAGGCCATGAGGTGATAAGCGTAACCAGAGAGTATAGGGACGTCCTAAACATGCTCAGAATGGTCGGTTTAGAGGCTAAGGTCATAGGCAGACATGGAGGTGGAAGCCTCACTGGAAAGCTTAGGGCAAGCGCAGAGAGAATACTAGACCTAACATCATGCTTCGAAGAGGAAGAGCCAGACTTGGCAGTCTCCTTCTCATCCCCGGAAATGGCTAGAGTTGCATTCGGCCTCAGAGTGCCACACCTATGCATAAACGATTCTCCACACGCCGAGGCAGTTGCGAAACTAACAATCCCACTATCAAATAGGCTCCTAACGCCTGGGATTATCCCAAAGCATGCATGGACGAGATACGGAATATCCCCCGACAGGATCAGACAGTATAATGCACTTGATCCATGGGCATGGCTAAGAGACTTCAAGCCCGACAGGAAGGTATTGGAGGAGCTCGGCCTATCAGACTCAAAACCCATAATCACCATTAGACCAGAAGAGGAATACGCAGCCTACCTAATAGGGAAAACCCATGGAAGAACAACGGTCATACCCATAATAGAGGAGCTTATGTCCAGAAGGGATGATATTCAAGTAGTCGCCATTCCGAGGTACATCGAGCAGACGAGGATGCTCAGCAGATACTTCCAAGATAGGATCATAATTCCAAGATCACCTGTCAACGGTCCAAGCCTACTACATTATAGTTCAGTATTCATTGGAGGAGGCGGGACTATGACGATTGAAGCAGCCCTACTCGGAGTTCCAACACTCTCATGCTACCCAGACGAACCATTCATAATCCTAAAATACCTCATAAGGAGGGGGCTCGTAAGACTCGAGCGAGACCCAAAGAGACTAGCGGATAATGCACTAAAAATAATAGAAAACCTCGATGAGGAGAAGGAGAGACAATCTGAAAGGGCGAGGAAGCTCACCGGAAAATTTGAGGATCCAATACGAGTAATAGCAGATGAGATCGAAAGAAACGCGTAGAATTTTCACCAGTCAAAAGATTTATTGACGCTGAGACCTCATTATCTTGGAAAGAGACTGTTAGGCGTGAAGGATAATTGGATGAGAAACTTCCGGGATATAGAGGGGAAGCGCTGAGGATCCTGGATGAGGCAGATGTCGAAGTCGGAGACCTAATCAGAATAGAGAAGGCTGGAGTTACGTATGAGGGCATATTAATGCCGAGATCCGAGCTCGGAGATGAAAGGCACATAACCATCAAGATTAGATCCGGATACAATATTGGAGTAAGAATAACATCTGACATGAGGATAGAGAAGAAGGCTTCCGTTGCCAAGCCATCATTTATTCCGCCTCCGCCTCCAAAGCAGAAGCCCGGAATGCCGAGGGTAACCATAATCAGCACGGGCGGAACCATAGCGAGCCGCGTGGATTATAGGACAGGGGCTGTTAGACCAGCGATCTCAGCTAGCGACCTATACAGCATAGTGCCCGAGCTCTCAGACATAGCAGCAGTAGACACCGAAATACTATTCAGCATGTTCAGTGAGGACTTAACTCCGAAGCATTGGTCCCAGATCGCGATGAAGGTAGCTGAGCACATAAAACGTGGAGCTCAAGGCGTAGTTATAACTCATGGAACTGATACCATGGGCTACACCGCCGCCGCCCTCAGCTTCGCCATACAGAGACTTCCCGTGCCAGTCGTGCTTGTAGGAGCCCAAAGATCAGAGGATAGGCCCAGCTCGGACGCCGCTGAGAACCTCATAGGAGCTGTGCTATGCGCGGCGAGGGCTCCATTCGCCGAGGTTGTGGTTGCAATGCATCAAACAATCTCGGATGAGGCAATAGCGATACATAGAGGAACAAAGGTTAGAAAGCTACATACAAGCAGACGTGACGCCTTCAAATCTGTCAATTCAAGTCTCCTCGCAAGAGTCTACAATGGAAGGATAACGATGCTGACGGATGAGTATAACCGCAGAAGAGACGATGGAGAATTCATCTTAAAGCCGAACTTCGAGGAGAAGGTAGCACTAATAAAGTTCTATCCCGGCATGAATCCCGACATAATTGACTGGCACGTCCAGAATGGATATAAGGGAATAATACTCGAAGGCACAGGACTGGGACATGTGAGGCGAAGATGCTTCCCCTCAATCAGAGATGCAATAGAATCCGGAGTCATAGTCGCCATGACATCACAATGCATCTGGGGAAGGGTGAATATGAACGTTTATACAAACGGGAGGGATCTCCTCTCACTCGGAGTAATACCGTTGGGGGACATGCTTGCAGAGACAGCCCTAGTCAAGCTAATGTGGATCTTGGGGCAGACAGATGATCCAGAGGAGGCTAGGAGCCTCTTAATGAGGAATATTGCACATGAATTCTCTAGCAGATCAGTCGAGCCGATCGAGCCTCCTGAATCGATAAAAGCCTAGACGCTGGGGGAGAAGAAATGGCAGATATAAACTATGAGGATTTAGGCTTGAAGGTTGGATTGGAATGTCATCAGCAGCTCGACACGAAAGAGAAGCTCTTCTGCTCATGCAAGCCTGAGCTCTCCAAGGAGAAGCCGAGATTCTTCTTTCTGAGGAGGCTTAGGCCGACTCAAAGCGAGATGGGACAGGTAGATCCAGCGGCATACTTCGAGTTTCAGAAGGGAGTGAAGATCCTCTATGAGGCCGATCCTGAGACATCATGCCTCGTAGAGATGGATGAGGAGCCTCCCCACGAGCTTAACCGAGAAGCACTGGAGATAGCCCTGACAGTAGCCCTAATGATGAATGCTAAGCCCGTAGATGAAGTTCACGTAATGCGGAAGGTCGTCATAGACGGATCGAACACGACTGGATTCCAGAGGACATGCGTAATAGCCCTAAACGGAGAGATAGAAGTTGATGGGAAGAAGATACCGATTAAGCATATAAGCCTAGAAGAGGATGCCGCAAGAAAGACAGGAGGGGAAGGCCTGATAATACGCTACAGAATAGATAGGCTCTGCATACCCCTAATAGAAGTCACAACTGGCCCCGTAATACACTCTCCGGAGGAGGCCGAGAAGGTAGCATTGGCCATAGGCAGAATATTAAGGGCAACAGGTAGAGTTAAGCGCGGAATAGGAACTATACGTCAAGACCTAAATATCTCGATTAGGGAAGGCGCCCTCATAGAAGTGAAGGGCGTCCAAGAACTCGAGTTGATCTCAAAGGTAGTTGAGTTAGAGGTTAAACGCCAATTAGCCCTCCTAAAGATTAGGGATGAACTTAAGAGAAGAGGCATAACAGAGGAGCAGATCAAAGACGAGATCAAAGACGTAACATCCACATTTAAGAGGACAAAATGCCGGATACTGCGAAGGGCAATCCTAAAAGGCAGATCCATAATGGCAATTAGGCTTCCAGGATTCTCCGGTCTCCTCGGAACCGAATTGATCCCAGGAGTTAGGCTTGGAACCGAGATGGCGGATAGGGCGAGATTCTGGGGCAGAGTGGGAGGAATACTGCATTCAGACGAGTTCCAGTCATATGACATCTCGATGGATGAGGTTGAAGAGCTCAGGAGCATCCTAAAAGCCGGAGATGAAGATGCAATCGTAATAGTTGCGGATGAAAAGGAGAACTGCATAGACGCTTTGAGGGCCGTTGCGGAGAGAGCGAGAGAAGCCATTAGAGGTGTTCCAGAGGAGACTCGAGCGGCCAATCCGGATGGGACAACCCGCTACATGAGGCCTAGGCCCGGAGCGGCGAGGATGTATCCTGAGACTGATGTCCCGCCTATTCCGATAAGCACAAAATATCTAGATAGGCTGAGGATGAATCTGCCGGAGATGCCTGAACATAAGATTAAGCGGCTCATAAGAGAATATGGCATAAATGAGAAGCTCGCAAGGCAACTGCAAGACTCCGAGTATGGCGATCTATTCGAGACAATAGTTAACGAGACAGGTGTTCCCGCAACCTTCGTAGCTGCAACATTAACTGAAACCCTCAAGTCTCTGAAACGTGAAGGATTCGAGATTGAAAGGCTAAGTGGAGAGCAGATAATCGAGGCCTTCAGGCTTGTAGGCTCCGGAAGGACATCGAAGGAGGCTCTGCCAGAGATATTTAAGTGGCTCTCAAGCCATGAAGGAGCTGATCCAGAAGAGGCCGTAAAGGCATTAGGTTTAGCCATGCTCTCAAAGGATGAACTCCAAGGGATAGTTAAGGAACTCATCAACCAGAACAAGTGGCTCATATCCGAGAGAGGTGAGAGAGCCTTCGGACCATTAATGGGCATGATCATGAAGAAGTATAGGGGGAGGGTTGATGCTAGAATGGTAAGTGCACTCATTAAAGAAGAGATTTCAAGATACAGTAAAGGCGTAGATTGAGATTTGCGATTCTATTCTGAGCCTTCTATGCCTCCCTGAAGCGCCTCGAGAATGGCCCTCACATACTCCTTAAGCCTCTCAGGGGAGACATCAGACGAGACATTAATGTTTATCGTGAAATTCGCGTTTGGCAATCCCACCCTTATCTCTGAAGGCTTGATCGCAGCCTTCACAGATGGCCTCCTAACCTCCCTGACTGGCTTTTCAGCTCCAGCGGCCTCTCCCTCCAATCCGAAGGCATACATGATCATGTCGAGAAAAGCATTCAATCCAACCTTATCCGCCCTTAGATCGCCATAGATCCTCGGAAGTTCAATCAGTATATCATCCCTGCCTAACCCCTCACGTCTAACCCTCTCGATGAATTTCACGAGAACCTCATCCTTCGAGAGGATCTCCCTAAGTAACTCCCTAGTCTTCTCTCCTTTAGGATCGATCCTATATGCATACGCAAACTCCGCTGCCTCACGGCTTAGGATATACTTGCCCGGCTCCTCCTCGCTCTCCTCGAGGAAACCCCAACTCCTAAAGAAATTATTATTCCTGCTTATATTATGAAGTGAAACGTCAGTCCTCTCAACTACATCCTTAACTCCAACGTATCCCTTATCCGCTCCAGCATTCAAATATGCTATCAGAACATCGCAGATCTTCGGGAAGCTTAAACGTCTAGGAAAATACTTCTCACCCATCACCTATCCTCCGCATCAAAATAAAATGGGATTCGCCGAATAGAAATGTTATGTGGATTATGCTTAAATCTCTATTCCAACCTCAGCGAGTATCCTCCTGAACTCCTCCTCCCTCAAAGACGCCTTTCTTCCACCATTATATATGGCCTTAACTCTCGAGACGACCTCCGCAACCTGATCCTCAGACGGCTCCCTCCCAGTTAGGCTCTTGATCTTAAACCTGATTATTGCCTTCCCCGAATGCTTCCCGATGGTTAATCGCCGCCTATTCCCTACCAGCTCAGGAGGATAGGGCTCATAGGTTAATGGATCCTTCAATACGCCGTGCGTATGTATGCCCGACTCATGGGCGAAGGCATAATCCCCAACGATGGCCTTATTCGGCGGGATAACGTATCCCGTTGCATGTCCAATGAAGTCTGCGAGCTTCTTAAGAAGCCCAGTCTTACCCTCATACTTCTTCACGCCGTAATGCAAATACAGATTCATAATTACCTTTTCGGTCTCGGCGTTTCCAGCCCTCTCCCCAATCCCAAGGAAGGTTGTGCTCGCATAAACTTTATCCCAGAGTCCGGATGCCGCTCGTATAGCCGCCATAGTATTCTCAACGGCATTTCCGAAATCATCATGTGCATGAATCTCTATGCTCTCAATCTTGGTCTCAGCCTTAATTGCCTTAACCTTCGCTGGTATGCCGTTAGGAAGCGGAGCGGCTGGATCCGATAATCCAATACCGACAGTATCGCAGATCCTATAGCACTCAGCCCCAGCCTCAGCAACAGCATTTATGAATTTCCTCTCGAATTCCCAATTGGCTCTTGTGCTGTCCTCCCCGTGAACGAAGACCCTCAAGCCATGATCCTTCGCTGCATACTCAACTGCATTAACAACCCTTCTAAGAAGCTCATCCTCGCTCTTATCCGGCCACTTAGCCCTAAAATGTATGTGAGAAACCGGATGGGATATGCCGACCTCCTCAAATCCACAGTCTATAGCGTCATCTATATCCTCCCTTAAGGCCCTACACCAACCCGCAATCCTAGCATTTAAGCCCAAATCATGAATTAACCTTGCAGCCTTCTTATCTGCATCATGAAAGTGGTGGAGTTCTATTCTCTCAACTCCTATCTCATCGAGGAGACGGGCTATCTCAGCCGCGTCCTCTGGGGACACAGCTAAACCAGGCATCTGAACTCCATCTCTCAATGTAGTATCATCGATAATGGGTTCAGCCTTCAAGGAGAGCCTACCAAAATATTCCATATAATTCATCCGTCCATTCCCTCCCAAACAAGACGGTTAAGAGATCGATGATGAAAAATGAGACGCGAATCCTCCAGTCCTTGAAGCCCTAAAGCCGCGAATTCGTATGCCTCAGCCAATTATTTACCCTCCTCATCCAACAGCGTGGATGAGTCCTCAAATCCAACGACTTATCGCTTAATGCCGATGCATCAACATTTCAACGTCACATTTCATTCAATAAACGAATACGTTATGGATGATTTGTATATAAATATTTCCATTTCAATTGGAGAAATATTTATATAACGCAAAAATTTTTGAATGAATTTGAACTTTTGGGGTCGGGGGAAATAGGTCTGGAAGAAAACTCAATCGTAGAATTGGATGAGATTGATATTAAGATCATCAGTCTGCTCCAGGAAGATTCCAGGCTGAGCTTCAACAGGATAGCGAAGGAGCTCGGGATATCCGTTGGAACAGCATATAATCGCATAAGGGGCTTGGAGGAGAAGGGGGTTCTAAAGGGCTATACTGCCATAATAGATCCAGTCAAGGTGGGATATCCATTAACGGCGATAATCCTCATCCAAGCCGAGGGAAAACATCTCCTAGAGGTTGAGAGTAAAATCGCGATGATAAACAGTGTAATCTCAGTCTACGACATCACAGGAGAATTCGACGTGGCAGTAATCGCCAGATTTAAGGATAGATTCGACCTAAACAAGTTCATAAAGGCTCTCTTAAAGATGCCGTATGTAAAACGGACCGTTACAAACGTTGTTCTTAACGTAGTCAAAGAAGACTTCAGGGTTCCATTACATTAGAGTCTAAAGGCTCTACTCGAAGAATTCCTTCCCTTCAATTAAGAATCTCCTAGCAGCCTTCTCGTTGATCTCTATGCCCAATCCCGGCTTATCTGGAACCCTTACGAATCCATCCCTTATTAGGGGCTTGTCTACGCCCTCGATGAACTCCTCCCATTCAGGCACATCGGCTGCGTGATGCTCGAAGGCAATGAAGTTTCTTGGCATGGTAGCGCACGCGTGCACTGTCGCCATAAAGGCTACCGGAAGCCCACAATTATGCGGAGCTATAAGGACATCGTAGAGATCAGCGAAGTCAGCGATCCACTTTAGTTCAGATATGCCCCCAACGTCAGAGACGTCGGGAGAGACTATGTCAACGGCATTTTGGCTTATCAGTTCTCTGAAGCCGTATCGAAGATATATCTGCTCGCCTGTGAGTATGGGAGTGCTCGTCATCATCGAGAGCCTCTGATACAATCTTATCTCAGTGTATGGCGTATAGTCCCCGGTGAGTAGATCCTCAGCCCACATGAGATGGAACGGTTCAAGAGCCTTCGCAAGCCTAACAGCCGATGGAAAGCTCTGTCCAGGCCCGCAATCTAACGCTAAGCCTACCTCATCCCCTAGGACATCCTTCAGAGCCTCAACTATGGCTATCTCAGCCTTAAGCCCACGTTCAGTAACGTGGCCCCTGCCTGGATATGTTCTGCTAGCCTCAAGGATTCCTCCTTTAACGCTTAGAAGCTGACCTCCATGCAGGCCAATATCAAACTTCAGGATCGTGTAGCCCTCAGGAAGCGCCCTCATCCTCCTAGCCTTCTCAGCGTAAGCCTCCGGGGTATACGCCGAGGAAGGATCCTCGCTTAATCGTATTCCTGAACCGCAGTCAGCATATACCCGAACCTTATCTCGAACTTTCCCGCCTAGCAGGCTATGTATAGGCTTCTCAAAGGCTTTTCCAGTTATGTCCCACAGGGCCATCTCAATCGCACTTACGGCTGAGCCCCAAGGCTTAAATGCGCCTAAATGTCGGATCCTCATCATTACGGCATTTATGTTCGTCGGGTCGTAGCCGATAATGTGCCTTTTCAAGTTGAGAACGTGCTCTCTCGGACAGTGCGCTTCGCCATAACCATAAATTCCCTCATCAGTTTCTATACGGATAATCACTGAGGGACCTACATGAGGAGCCCTAAAGACGGCGGCCTTCAAATCTTCTATCTTCAACGCAACCATCCTCTGGGGTCATTACTGAAAGATCTTGAATTTAAAACTATTGATGCTCAGCTTGGATCATCGTATCGACCTATTGAAGGTCTTCACGGCTATCATGAGGAAGATTGCTGAGAAGAAGATGAGCGCTAGAAAATCAAGTAGCAGCCTCCTGGGCTGAACTATCCCGAAGGTCGCCTGCATTAAAGCCTCAACCGAGTATGTTATGGGGAAAAGGTAAGCGATAAACTTGGCGGAGGGCATGAAGGCAAAAGTCTCATCTAAGGGAATGAATACGCCGCATATAAAGATCATGAGAAAACGGATAACATTTAGAGGCCACATTGCCTCCGTAATATCCCTCGCCTTAACAGAGAAGATCATTCCAAGAGATGATGACGCAATAGACGTGAGGAAAACAGCAATCATGAATGTGACGGGCTCTAACTTCAATCCCGGCATCAATCCAGTCCACCTCCAAGATGACCCAAACAGCATCAGGATGGCTCCAACTATGATCGCTACAATAAATCCGAAGAGGGCTCCAGAGACGGCCTTCCCAAAGATCAATGCTCCCGGATGGATGGGGGCGACTAAAAGCCTATCCATGGTTCTGCTTCTCCTCTCAAGCGAGAATACTACGGCCTCAACTGATGTGGCCCCGAAGAGGGCTGAGACGGTCACGACGCCAGTTAATCTATGCGCCTCGGTTACGCACGGTCTTCCCATGGCGAATGTGAAGTAAAGTATCAGTGGGAATACTATGCCGAAGAATATTGATGGAGACTTCAGATAATACATCTTAATATCCTTCTCGGTTATCGCCCAAACCTTCAATAGATCATCCGATAATCTCTTAATGCTCATCTCTCCGCTCCCTTCGCCCTTATCTGCTCCATCCTCTCAACGGCCACTATATCCAAGCCAGTATACCTGATGAATACATCCTCCAGTGTCGGATTAACAGTATTCACAGATAATATCTCCAATCCATTTTTACGGGCGAAATCCATGATAGCCTCTAAGTTACGGGAGATATGAGGCGAATACAGGCGGATCTTATTCTCCTTAAGCCTAACAACCTTATCACAGCGCTCCTCCAACTCGCAAAGAGACGGGATCGAAGCGTTAAATGTGACCTCAACAATCTCAGTCATCTTTATTGATGCCTTCAATTCCTCAACTGTTCCCTGAGCAACTATCTCTCCCCGATTCAATATTGCAACCCTATGGCATAACTTCTCAGCCTCCTCAATGTAATGCGTCGTTAAGAAGATGGTCTTCCCCTCCTCTTCATTCAGCCTCCTAAGTATGCCTCGAATGACATTTGTGCTCTGAACATCCAATCCGCTCGTAGGCTCATCTAGGAAGAGTATCTGCGGATCATGTATGAGAGCCATCGCTATCGCAAGCCTCCTCCGCATGCCCTTAGAGAATTGGCGGACGGGACTATCACGTCGCTCCTTCAAGCCTAAAATCTCCAGGAGTTCCATAGCCCTCTTTTCCCGGACATCCTTGGGCACAGAGTATATTCTTCCAGTGAACATTAGATTCTCCCAAGCTGTAAAGTCAACATATACATTCGATATCTCTGGGACAAGCCCGAACCTTCCCTTAACCTTCACAGGTTCCTCGAAGGGGTTGCCTCCAGCCACCATAACCTCCCCGGACGTAGGCGCAGTCAGCCCAGTTAGGATCCTAATCAACGTCGTCTTCCCAGCTCCGTTTGGGCCTAGAAGCCCGAAAAACTCTCCCTCCTCAACCCCTAAACTAACATTTTTGAGGGCTAGAACCCTCCCATATCTCTTTGTTAAATCGTTAACTTTAATGGCGAATGTCAAGTCTCAGCATTCCTCCTGATGAGAGAACCATAATATACGCGGCTCTTCCCTCCCAAGATACTATACTAGCTTCGTCATTGAAAAGTTCTTTCCCAAATTACTCCCCAATTCACATCGGCCGATGCCGACCTAGAAGAAAAAAGGAAGTCTTTAAAATTGCCCCGGAAAGTGGCAGGCTACGAAACGACCCGGCTTAACCTCCTCTAGCTTCGGAACCTCCTTTTCGCAGATATCCTTCGCATACGGGCATCTCGTATGGAACTTACATCCGCTTGGAGGATTGATCAGGCTTGGAATCTCAAAGCTTCTAAGATGAGGAGGCTCGCTTGACTTCGCTATCTTCGGATCCGGAACGGGCGTGGCGGAAATAAGGATGTTTGTGTAAGGATGAAGAGGATCCCTAAGGATCTCCTCTATCTTTCCTATCTCCACTATCGAGCCCAAATACATGACCGCCGCTCTTCCAGTTCTAGTAAAGTATCTCGCCATGTCAATATCATGCGTAATGAATAGGCATGCCATGTTGAATTTGTTCTTCAAATCCAAGAGCAGATTTATGACGCTTATCCTTAATGATGCATCAAGCATCGATACTGCCTCATCCGCCACGATGAAGCTCGGCCTAACCGATACTGCCCTGGCAATGGCGATCCTCTGCATTTGACCGCCGCTAAGCCTGCTCGGATGTCTCCTAAGAAAATCCTCAGGGGGAGAGAGGCCTACCATCCTTAGCAGCTCACAGACCTTCTCCCTCGTTTCCAAGCGGCTCTTAGCGATCTTATATCTGATCAGCGGCGGAGCCAACGCATCATAGACGGTACGCATGGGATTCAACGCGTCATAGGGATCCTGATGTATTATCTGGGCGTTACGTCTGAAATCGAGGAACTCCTTCTTATCCATGCTCCAGATGTCTTTTCCCCTAAAGAGAACTTGCCCGTAGGTGGGCTTGTAGAGGCCCAACATGATCCTTCCAAGCGTGCTCTTTCCACATCCGCTTTCGCCTACCAGCGAGAAAGCCTCACCCTCATATATTGTCAGGGAAACATTATCAACTGCCTTAATGAAGCTCGGCTTAGAGAATACTCCGCCTCCAACCTTAAACATCATAGTTACGTTCCTAAGCTCTATCAGAGGCGTCTCACTCATTCTTTTGCCCCTCCATAAAGGTGACATGCAACTAGATGTCCACCGCCAATATCCACGAGTTTAGGCCTAACCTTCTCGCATATTGGCATCGCATGGGGACAGCGTGGATGAAACTTACATCCAGGCGGCGGATTTATTGGATCAGGAATTGGGCCTGGAAGGGGCTTAATCTCGTTGATATCCTTCTCTCTGGAGGGTATCGAGTCAAGCAGTATCTTAGTGTATGGATGTTTTGGATTATAGAATATCTCGTCTACTGGCGCTATCTCAACCATGCTGGCCAGATACATCATAGCGATCCTATCCGCTATCTCTGCAAGGCACGCCAAGTCATGTGTGATAAAGAGCATGGTTATGCCGGTCTGCTCATGGAGATCCCTGAGGAGCTTTAGAATATATTTCTGGGTTAAAACGTCTAGTGAGGATGTAGGCTCATCCAAGATGAGGAACTCCGGATTTAGAAGGAGAGCGAGGGCGGTGATTGTTCTCTGCTTCATCCCTCCACTCATCTCGTGCTGGAAGAGGCGGAGAACCCTATTTGCATCAAGCCTGACCTGCTCTAAAAGCTTATTGGCCCTCGAGATGATCTCGCTCTTGCCCTTTTTCTTGCCTTTCGAATGAGCAAGAAATGTATCAAAGAAGTGCTCGCTTACCCTTAATACAGGATTTAATGCGTTCTGTGCTCCCTGAAATACTATCGCCGCCTTCTCCCATCTGAACCTTCTAAGCTCATCCTCTGGAAGTGATAGGACATCGATTTTCCCGTCAAATATCACCTTTCCGCTCTTAATGTATCCGTTTGGATCAACCAAGTTAAGGAGGGCATGGGCGAGAACGGATTTTCCGCAGCCGCTCTCACCAGCAAGCCCTAAAACTTCGCCCCGATAAATATCCAAATCTACATTATCAACCGCCCTGAGTATGCCCCTAGATACTCTAAATTCTACCGTAAGCCCCCTAACAGCCACTTGAACTTCAGGCTTAATATCATATTCAACCTGAAGTGACTTCAAATCCTTCTCCCTGCTTTTTCCTTCATACTTAAAATAAGAATCTCCTTTATTACATTTTTGAATTTTTGAATCTCTCAAACATCATAGCCCGCTGAACTATCTATCCCCAGCTTCTCCAATGTCTCCTTACTATTATCATGTAGCCAAAGCTCAAGGTTCTGAGGCATTCCGTTCCAAAAACTTAAGCTTGCATCCTCAAGCATCTTCAGCTGATCCCTAGTTAAATTCAGTTCGGTCGCTCTAATGTTCTCCTCGAGCTCTTCAACCCGCCTAATCCCAACTAGGGCCGTCACCGTCAATTCCTTCTCGATGAGCCATCTGATGGATACCTGCGCTGGGGTGGCATCTACTTCTTCGGCTACGGTTTTAACAGCCTCAACCACCTTCATAGCGCGGCTATAAACTGGCTCATTAAAGAGCACATTAGCCCTCTGGATCATAGTCAACTCGGATCTCACATCATATTTGCCCGTTAATAGGCCTTGAGCAAGAGAGCTATACGCGATATACTTCAACCCGCATTTCCGGCAGAACTCCGCTATCTCAGGGCTATCGTAGCTTCTCCATAATAGATTATAGGGAACCTGATCTGTAACAATGGCCTTGAATGCTTCTTGACTAAAGTTTTTAAGATGGGATAATCTGAAATTTGATAATCCGCCAAACCTGATTAACCCCTCCCTCTGAAGCTTCTCTATCGAATCTTGGATATCCCGATAATCTCTCGGTTCCATGCCGCTTTTGCATCCATATCTACCCTTAATCTTCGGCCAATGTATCTGATATAAATCTACATAATCAGTCCTTAATCTCTCCAAGCTCTTACTCAGTCTCTTAAGCATATTCTCATATCTCCAATCGTAGCCTCCGATCTTTGTAGCAAGGATGACATCATCTCTTCTTCCTTCAAGTATCATGCCGAGTATCTCCTCTGATCTCCCATAGCCCTCAGCAGTATCGATGAAATTGATTCCCTGATCCAATGCATAATCGACTATCCTCTTGTAATTCTCTATTCTCCCAGTGCCCCACGCCTTGGTTTGACCGAACTCCCACGTTCCCAATCCGATCGCGCTTACTTCAACCCCGTCTCTACCTAATCTCTTATATAGCATTTCTATCGCCGTGAAAGACAAATCTTGATCGGTCACGTTTAAAAGCTTTTTGATGTTTTACTAAGCATTATTGAAGGTTGGCTCGTGAGATTATAACCTTAAAAAGCCAAATTACTATATTGGGGGATCGAGGCTAATCAGTATGTGGGGTGTTGCATTAACTGTAGGTTTAGAAGTTACAAAGGCATTTCTGATATGCGTTTTGCTGGCAATATACATAGAGAATTACCGAAATATAAAATCTAAGTTTACATTAGGCCTCCTCATGTTCGCCTCGATTTTATTAGCGGAGACCATAATGGCTATAGGTATATACTCAGTTACATCTCTGTGCCGTGCAATAGAGATATCTGAGGTTGCAAGGCCGGTCTTAAGCCTTATCGAAGTTATCGGAATAGCCATCCTAGTCTGGATAACACGGAAGTGAAGGGCCATTAAGAGCGCGGATCAGCGGTTACATCTTTTAATGGATCTCATGAATAAGAGATCGTTAAGCAAAAATCCCCAAAAGGACCGTGAGGAGTAGTATTCTTGCAGTATAGAGAGCAGCTCGTCTGGTATCTACTAGCTGGAACGAAAGGGGGAAGGACGAGAGCCAAGATCATATTGGCACTCAAAAGACGTCCATATAATGCGCACCAATTATCCTCAGCCCTTAATTTAGATTACAAGACTATAAGGCATCACTTGAAGATCCTTTTGGAGAACAGGCTGATAGTGAGGATTGGAAAGGAAGAGTATGGCACGCCATACGCCCTCTCAGAATATATGAACCTAAACTTTGAAAAGTTCAAGGATATATGGAAAAGGTTAAAGGATGGAGATCGCCTTATCTCCGGATCGAGTGGAGCGAAAGCCAGATGATCTAAATGCCGCTTAAAATTTCGAATGTAATGACGCTTCTGCCGATACTTTTCATCTCAATCCTTATACTTTTGATCCTGCCTCCCATCTGCCTCGTCCCCAAAAGAGAATTTTATTTACAAGCCTCTCTGACCTCACCAGATCCTAAGATCGGAGGGTTCTTCGGCTGGTCCGTATCCGCAACGACACAGTACATCGTTGTGAGGGAAGTTAAGCTTCCAACATGCGAAGAAGCAGATATGAGCCACGTATATCTCTTCGATCTTAAGACTCTAAAGTTAAAGGGTAAATATCCATGCCCGAATCCGAGAAGGGGCTTCTATGCTACCCAAGCTTCAGCCGTAGACTCAGACGTGATTCTCATATGCAGACATTGGGACGATGTGGATGGTAAGAGGGATGCTGGGAGAGTCTACGTCTATGACGCTAAAACGCATAAGTTAAGGGCGATCCTAAAATCCCCAAACCCTAAGATCGGAGGGTTCTTCGGCTGGTCTGTAGCTCTAAGCCCAAAACATATAATAATCGGGGAGTTACGAGGATTTGCAAGCGGTGTCAAAAGAGCCGGTAAAGTATATGTTTACGATAAGAAGACGCTAAGTTTAACGGCTGAACTCTCCTCTCCAGACCCTAGGGAGTGGGCTGGCTTCGGAAGCTCGATAGCCGCAAGCTCGAATATAATAGCCGTGGGTGAGGCATGGGCAAGCGTAAATAGAGTTGAAAATGCAGGTCGCATATGCATCTTCGACGCTTCCACGTATAATCTTAAAGCAGTTATAACATCTCCAGATCCGCAGGAGAACGCGGTCTTCGGCTACTCAGTAGCTGTCACGAGATCCAATATATTAATTGTAGGGGAACCAAAGGCAGATGTAGACGATATACGCATGGCCGGTCGAGTCCACATTTACCGTTACAGAGTGTCAGGTCAGACAATAGAACTCAATATTCACATGGCAATTCTAGATTCATTCATAATCGCCACCATCGTAGCCTTCACAGCGATATATCTGAAGGGCAGAAAGCAGATTTGAGAACTATATGCGCAAATCTTATAAATTAAGTTGGCAAACAATTTAATGCCCTAGCCGTCAAAAAAAAAGATGCGTAAAGAGTGATGAAAAATGAAAAATATTAAAATAGCGGCTTTATTAGCGGTTCTAGCGGTTCTACTCGTAGTGCCCGTGACTGCTCTGGTCTCGTCTCAAGAAGCCCCAAAAAGATTCAGATATATTAACCCAGTACCCAAGCCTCCTGGCCACTTCAACGTCTTCGTTCGCGGTCATGTCGGTCATGCCCTATGCTTCGATCCACTTGCGTATCTGAACAGAGCAAATGGCACATGGTATCCATGGCTCGCAACTGATTGGAAGCTTTCAGAGGATGGATTGAAGCTCACTATTCACCTGCGTAAGGGAGTAAAGTGGTCAGACGGCACATCATTCACAAGCAAGGATGTACTAACCACATGGTACTGCGGCAAGATAATGAAATGGTGGTACTGGAGATACATAGATAAGATTGAAGCTCCCGACGATTATACAGTTGTTTTCTATCTTAAGAAGCCATGGATATACGCTGAATTTCACATCCTTCAGAGGAGGATAGTTGCTCCCTACTCCGTATATGGAAACTTCTCGGATGCTGCTAGAGAGGCGATTGCGGAGGGAGACCTAGAGAAGCTGGATGAGCTCTTAACAGCTTTAACTAAGTTTAGGCCAAAGAAGCTCGTGGGCACTGGACCATTCGAGTTTGCCCGTCTAACTACATCAGAGTGGCTGCTTCGCAAGAGACCTGACTATTGGCATGGAAGTGACCTAATAAAGTTTGATGAGTATGTGCAGATACACCTTGGAACCGGACCTTCGGAGTTCGCTGGGATACTAGCGAGGGACGGGGACTTCTGCACTCCAGATCTGACTAGGGAGATCTATGAGGAGCTGAAGAAGAGAAGCGACAAGTTCTACGTGCCAGTTCAGTCTTGGCATCACGGCCAGGCTCTGCTATTCAATACACATAGGTATCCGCTATCATTATTAGAAGTGAGACAAGCAATCGCTTACGCTCTAAATAGATCGGAGCTATGTATCGCTGTATCTCCGCATCCAGATATGGGTAAGCATCCAATAGGTCCACCTGACTATCCAATAGGCATGCTGGTAGGAGACGAATACAAGTGGATACCCGAGGACATTCTGAAGAAATACTTTAACAAGTATGAGTATAACCCGGACAAGACCATCGAGATATTTGAGAAGTTAGGCTTCAAGAGAGGTGCAGATGGCATTTGGGTTACGCCCAACGGGACTCGGCTTGAGTTTGACATAATCTCGGCACCATGGACTGACTGGGCTCTCAGCTGCGAGAACACGAAGGCTCAGCTGGCAAAGGTTGGGATTAAGCTGAACGTTTACGCTACGGAACCCGTTGTATGCAAGAGATGCCCGGCAGGAGACTTTGATATGGCCTACTACTGCATATTAGCGAGGTTCCTACCGCTCCCAACAGAAACGTTCTATCGTGGATTCGCAAGCGGCTATGCTAAGGGAATGGGCACCTACGGTAAAATATATGATGTTCCAAAGGAGATATGGCCTACAGGCAAAGTGAATGCAACTGACCTCGCAATTAAGCTCGAAACTACACTTGATATGGAAGAGTTCAAGAAGATGGTGATAGCTCTGTCCTACGTGGCAAACCATTACCTGCCATACTTGGCTGTAAGGGAGAAGCCCTGCACATACACATATAACATCTACGATGTGATCTGGCCTGATCCAAAGAAGGATCCCACATTCTACGAGTGGGCTGCCTACACAGAGGATGCCATCTGGTATTACATGCTGAATGGCCTGATCAAACCGAGGGAGCACGTCGTTGAGAAACCAGTTGAGAAGCCTGTTATAGTTGTGCCGACGTGGGTTTACGGAGTAGTCGCAGTAGCGATAATTATAGCCATAGCCGCCATTGCATGGGCCTTAACAAGAAGGCATTGAGGATAAATTATAAATTCCTACCTCCCATTTTATTTTTTGGTTGTGGTGAAAAACTATGAGATGGATCGTTAAGAGATTATTAAAGGCGGTCTTCACAATCTACGTTGCAATGACGATCACTTTCTTCTTGATTAGGGCTATGCCCTGCAATCCAATTGATAGGGCGATACAGGAGTATCTGAGGCAAGGAATACCCGAATATGAAGCCAGAATTATGGCGGCATCTATATATGCATCGTTTGATATTTCCCAGCCAGTTCATGTGCAATACATAAAGTATATCGCAAGCCTTTTAAGGGGTGATCTCGGCAGATCAATTTATTGGCTTAATGTCCCCGTGACGAGCATTATTGCTCCGGCAATCGCGTGGACTGTATTCTCACTATCGATTTCCCTCACGCTTAGCTTCATCATAGGAATAGTTCTTGGAATGGCGATGGCATATAAGAGAGGCACGGCCTTCGATTCTATAATGACAGGAATAGCTACGGTCTGTAATGCAACTCCAAACTATATATTAGCGCTCTTCCTCCTCTTTTATCTAGCATTCGCTACTGGATGGTTCCCAACGCATGGGGCACATGATGTAGACGTAACTCCTGGCTTCAACTTGGAGTTTATCTCCAATGCGCTTTGGCATGCAGCACTCCCGATAATGGCATATGTGATCACGCAGTTTGGAGGATGGGCCCTCTCAATGAGAGGCAGCACACTGAGCGTTCTCGGAGAAGATTATGTAGTCGCCGCTGAGGCGAGAGGCCTTCCAAAAAAGAGAATCATGCTTTCATATGTTGGAAGGAATGCATTGCTACCATTATTCACGGCCTTCGCCATAAGGCTGGGCTACATCTTCGGAGGCTCAACCCTTATAGAGACGATATTCAGCTATCCAGGTGTAGGCTGGTACCTATATACTAGCATAAACAGGAGAGACTACGTTCTGATGCAGGCCTTCTTCCTGATAATAACGGTCGCGGTAATACTATCCAATCTAATTGCAGATATACTATATGGCAAGCTGGATCCACGAATAAAGATGGAGGGCAGGTGAGAATATATGAGCATAAAAGGAGAAGAGATAACTCTAATCCTCAAGAACGTCATAAAGGATAATATTAGATCAGCCAAGAAGATAATGAAGGATCTTCTCTCCAGCAAAAGAGGGGTTGTCGGCTTCTCAATCTGCATGATGTTCTTTTTAATGGCGACTATAGGCCCGATACTAAGGCCTATAGATCCAATGTTAAGCTTGGACCTAAAAAAGGCGTTTGCCCCACCATCTCTTGAGCATCCGCTTGGATGTGACTACTTCGGAAGGGATGTTCTAGCAATGATAATTGCCGGCTCAAGGGAAGTCCTGCTTATAGGAGTTCTAGCCGCACTATACACGACGATAATAGCACTCGTAATAGGATTGACCTCCGGCTACCTGGGCGGAAAGGTCGATTCAGCCCTAATGATGATCGCGGATATAATGCTCACCATTCCAGGCTTCCCGCTACTACTCGTCTTAGCCTCAACGATCCTGACAAGAGCTATGGATCCATTCAGTTTAGCAGCAGTCTTAAGCATAACGGCGTGGGCTGGAACCGCGAGGGCGATAAGATCGCAGGTCTTGGCAGTTAAGGAGAGAGAGTTCATAGAAGCCGCGAAGTGCTTAGGCCTCGGAAAATTCCACATAATATTCAGGGAGATCCTGCCGAACATCCTCGGCTACATAATCGTTAATGCCGTGCTCGGAGTTACTGGAGCGATCTACGCTGAGGTAGGCCTATTCACCCTCGGAATAGCTCCATACTCATCCGTGAACTGGGGAGTTATGCTGAACAACGCAATACAACAGGCAGGCGCGATCCATTCGACGAAATACATGAATCTACTGGCTCCTGCATTCTTCATAATTCTCCTCCAGCTAGGACTGATAACCCTCGCAGGCGGACTTGACGAGGTATTAAATCCAAGACTCAGAACAAAAGAGTAAACCCAACTGACAGTTGCCGTTTAAGAATCAGCAACAGCCATCTTAGCCTCCCTTCTGACATCCCATACTACAAGGCTCAAAAAGAATATGATTATTCCAAGCGATATCAGATCAATATAATATTCTGCGCTTCCTCGCCTAACCATCAAAAGCGAGAATACGCATAGAACAAGAAGCAGCATGCCAATGTTAAATGCCAACCTGCCAATATGAGGCTCCATAAATTAAAGGTTCGATGCTAAAATAAAAAATTTTTTGATCCCGCTTATGCTTGGGGACAGAAATAAATAGGGCCACATCAGTTTTAATGGTGAATAAACTTGAAGTTTAAGACGGAAAATATAATTTTACTGGCGGCTCTAATAGGATTATCCGCGACGTTATATATGCTACTAACCGAGACATTCACGCCTGAAGTCCCAGAGATAAAGGCCCCCCTAATCCTAAACGAGACATTCGAGGTTGAAAGGAACGACATATACTTCTTTGAAGTAAATCTAACGGAAGGAGAGGAGGTTAACGGATACTTCACGGTGAAGGAGCGGGTATGCATAAACTTCTACCTGCTTGACGAAGAAAACTTCCCAAAGATGCTTGCGGATGAAAACTTCTCAGCGCTCAAATCAGCAATCCACGCGACAAACTATAACTTCACATTCACACCCAAAAAGAGCGGAAAATACTACTTCGTCTTCGACAACAAAAAACTCGTCGAGGACGAAGTATGCGAGAAAAAAATAATAACATTCAAACTCTACAGAACCAAAAAGTAGAAAGGATTCCAAGCTAAAAACTTTTATTGAGTCATCCTGTCGTATCATACAGGCAAAAACTGATGTTAACTCAGAAAAGGAGCAGCCTCACGATTACCCTCATAATATTCTTAATGACGCTACTAATAACCCTCAAAGGCTCAAACGTAAATCCAATGGGAGAAGATCCAAGGCTTTATGCAGATCAACATCGACTTATAGAGGAAAATAAATCGATAAGTCCAGACGTGCCCTATGAGGATAGCATACAGGCGAATTCGATCAAGCAATATACAGTGAAGATGCCGGAGAAAGCGATTCTCATAATAGGCCTAAAAGCAACGTGCAAGGACAATTCCTCCATAAAACTATACGTTAATGATCATGGAGGAAAGATCACAACAGCATTTCCACCGTTCCCCCAGGCTGAAAAGGGCCTACTATATTACTCCTCAAAAGGCGGAGAAGTAACCATAACAATCAAAAATCAGAATGTAAAACCCATAAATTACAAGTTTTACGTAGACATAAGTGAAAGGATAGAGATCAGAAACTCAAAGAAGATACCGCTAAGCAATTATCCAGTAGGCTTCCATATTGACTTGGAAAAGGACGACCAATTATCAATCAGTCTGCCTCAAGACGGGAAGATCCCTCCCAAAATAGTAGTATACATCCTCTATAAGTTTAGGGATGGCTTCCTCCTCAGGGAATACGCAAGCAGCGAAGAAGGTAAAATCAGAATCAAGGCTGACCTAAAAGATAGATACTACATAATTGTGTGGCCGCGAATGAACGAAAGGACTGTTCAACTAAAGGCCAGCGTTGAGTCTCCGCCATGGAATAACCCAAACTTCTGGCCTCTGCTCAGCCTAGCATTATCAATAGCCTCCTCAGCATGGTTTGGGCTGAAAATACATTCTCTCAGAGATCTACGTAAGGAGGGAAAATTTACATTGCTCAGCAATTACCTCTCCATCCTAACGTTATCAGCATTCATCTCAGTTATGGGGACATACAACATTAGAGCTCCAACGCTTAAGTCGCTTTTCTCCATAACGACTATACTGTATGCTTTATGCTTGGCAACACATATATATGCGGCTTACATACGCCGTAGAGCCCCAATAATCTGCCCTCATTGCCTAAGAAGGATCAACCCCCAAGAGACGGCTTTCTGCTGCGGAGAGAGACTGAAAGGAGCATCCAACATAACCTATCTGATGCCGCTAGCGATAGGCCTAATGCCATTCCTGACGGTCTACAACATCCCATTCGACATCATAAGCCAACAAATAAGAATATCAGCTTACGCTGGAATAGCTGGATGCATAATTGGAGGAGTGCTCTCATGGCATATCAATAGAGAAGTCACAAAAAGAGCATGGATTCACATAATAGTAGGGGTGATCACGGCCTTAATATTTCCATGGCTGATCTACTTCATCCTCGCAGTCTCGGAAGTATTCATGCCAGTCTTCCACACCGAAATATACAGAGAATACGGCGTTGCTCTCACTCTCATACGGATCAACGCGGCATCGCCTCTTCCGCCGGGGACAGTAGCAGCGTTTGTCATTTTAGCCGCCTACATCATCTATATGATTTACAGGCAGAATGGAATAGCCGTGGCATACTCAAGGAACTAGAAAGATGGGCATACGAGATCTGAATCCTTAATATCCTCGGAGTCTCTCCCTCATCTTCTCTCTGATATGATTGGTTGCCAATTCAAGCGCCACGGTCCTCGGCGGAACATTCCTGTCCTCTGCCATTCGAAGTATCCTATCAAGAACTCCCTAAACGGACTCTATTGGAAGCGTCTCAGGCTGAAGCAGCCTATTCAACTCCGCATAGCTCACCACAACACCTCCCTTATTAGCGAGAAAATCATTTATGTCGATTATGTCTCTCCTATGGAATACAAGATAAGTCTCGGCGCTCCTAGCCGGATCATTAGCCGCCTCGATCTCCTTTACCATCTCCACATCATATCCCCCCAGTAGCCGCGGGTATGAATATTCTCTTCTCTCTTCCCAGGCCCCGGCGCAGTATTATCAAATAACAAGAAAACCTATGAGGTTCACGCTTGGCTCCTTAATAATGATAACCTTCTCCGGACCAAACTCGTCATAGGGAACCGTAAAACTCATAAGTTTAACATCCAATTCTCTATTTCTCCAACCAGAGTCTCAATATCATTTCATCGGTTAAACCAAATACATTAATACGTTTTGTAAGCGTCATGACTGGCCGGGTTTTAAAGAGCACATGATACAAGGCAGATGAAGAATATAAAATGGGATTTTACTGATCTGCTAACATCCGGGATGCGATAACAGAGATGAATTAGGTCTCATATCCCTTATCCGTTTGGATACCCATCCTCCTAAGATTCTCCCGGGTATTATCATGTAGCCAAAGCTCCACTCCGGATGGCATGGGCTTCCAGAACTCCCTGCTCGCCTCATCAAGCCTATCGAGCTGATCCCTTGAAAGTTTAAGATCAACGGCCTCAACGTTCTCTCTCAAATGATCAGGATTCCTAGTTCCAACGATAGCTGAAACTACAAGATCATGACTTAAAACCCACCTTAAGGCGACCTGAGAGGGAGTTGCATCTATCTCCTCAGCCACCTCCCTAACGACATCCAGAACCATCATCGCACGGCTATATATCGGCTCATTAAAGAGCACATTCGCACGCTGTATCTCTGTCAGAGAAGACTCCCTGCTGTATCTTCCAGTTAAAAGACCCTGCGCCAAGGAGCTATACGCAAGATACCTAAGACCTTTCTCACGGCAGAACTTAAGCATTTCAGGATTATCATACTCTCTCCATAACAGATTGAGGGGAACCTGATCGGTAACGATCAAATTGAAGGCTTCATCTCTAAAATTCTTTAGGTGATGAAGCCTAAAATTGCTGACTCCACCAGCCCCTATCAACCCCTCATCCTTAAACCTCCTTAATGAGTCATAAATGTCCTCGTAATCCTTAGCTTCCATGCCCCTCTCCCCTCCGGACCAGTGACCCCTAATCTTCGGCCAATGGATCTGATAGAGATCTATAAAGTCCGTCTTCAACCTATTCAGGCTCTTCTCAAGGCTTTTACGCATATTCTCATAGCCAAATCCGCTTCTAACCCTGCTCATCTTAGTCGCCAAGACAACATCGTCTCTTCTTCCCTCAAGAAGTTCCCCTAGGATCTCCTCTGACTTTCCGTAACCTTCAGCTGTATCAATGAAGTTTATTCCCATATCCAAGGCATAATCAATAACTTCTCTATACCTCCTAAGATCTCCGGGACCCCAAGATACATTCTGGGCGAACTCCCAAGTTCCAAGGCAGAGAACGCTAACTTTAACGTTAGTTCCTCCGAGATTCCTATACTCCATATAGATCACGCCTCCACGAGATCCATTAAACATGAAGCGGACTAAGATATATAATTTCTATTGCATAAAATGAGTTAAAATGCCATTTGAAGATGAGCCTGCGAAAAATTAAGGGGGGCTATCCAGAGTTATTTTCATGCCGGACATGAAGGCTAAAGGCGTAATCTTTCAGATCATTCTTATTCTCGTATTGTCGGCATCATTCTCGCGATGCGATACATCTCACCCCAAGAATCAACGGCGGTATATGGAGTAATAGACGCCATTATGGCCTTCCAATATCAAATGCGAGGATCAAGAAGCCAGAAAAATACATTGACGTGTGGATGAAGCTCGGAGAAGCATATGAAACCCTAAACTTTATCTCGGTAACGTTGAGCAACAAGAGAATCATAGCGATGTCAAACGTGATCTGCCTCCCAGGGTAATGGCAACCTTCAGCATGACCTTGACCTTCTTTCTATTGAGAAGGAGAAGAGAAAGATAATCGCCAGTATACTTACATCCATATTCTACTCGTCCCTCCCATATTTTGTCCATAAGGAGCCCATATATAGTAGACAAGAACCGCAAGGTACTCTTTATGTCTGCATGCACATCATTTCTAGTAGCCATGCTTGTGATCTTCGGCATTCCGAGGGTCTTGAAGGAGAGAACTATAAAGGGGAGGGTCTCGTGGAGAAGTGCGCTAACGATGATCTTCTCGATGGGTAAGAGGCAGATAAGGAGGATTCTTCACGGTACTCTCGAACATGATCCTCATCCTAAACTTCACGTCATTAACATCGTTTGGAACGTTTTTATGACGTCTTCATCTTTCGGCATATCAACATATACGCCATCGAAGATACGTCCTAGTGAAGGAGAGATCTTCAAGGTATATCAGGCCGGAGAGACGAATATGCCATTGAAGGTGGCATCAGGTGAGATCATCATCTTCGTGAGCTTCCTCCTTGATAAACTTAAGAGTCTAAAGTCAGGCCATGTAGAAAGAATTGAAAATATAAAGGAGATCCCGGAAATAGAGAATGTGAAGAAAGAACTTGTCAAGAGGATAAACTTCGATTACGTGATCTCCATTCTAGGAAAGGAGAATGAAGAGCTCGCTGATCCTAATAAAGAGCTAGATGAGGACTATTATCGAGTCAGACTAATAGTGGAGTCAGCCGCTCCAGGATTACCTGAGACCATGACGGATCGAACAGTAGACTTCGTCCACGGAATACTGATGGATTGGACTAGAGACCGGGAGGTGCTGATAGGAAAGCAGTAAGAATTCTAATTCTCTATCATAGAACGCCATCTGAAGATGAGGCAATATCCAAAAACTTTTCAAGGATCACGCATTAGGGTGAATGTGAAACAGAATGAAGATTACGGGCATGGAGCTCATACACGTTAGGCCTAGATGGCTCTTCCTGAAGCTCAAGACAGATGAGGGAATAATCGGCTATGGGGAGCCGATTCTGGAGGGAAAAGCCAGAACCGTCGAGATGGCCGTAAAAGAGTTCTTTGAGTATCTAAAAGATAAAGACCCCAGAAGAATTGAGCATCACTGGCAGGCAATGTATAGATGGAGCTTCTATAGAGGAGGCCCCATAATAATGAGTGCTATAAGCGGAATCGAGCAAGCCCTATGGGATATCCTCGGAAAATACCTCGGTCAGCCCATATATCAACTTCTAGGAGGAGCCGTAAGAGATAAGATCAAATTATACGCTGGAGTAGGCGGCGAAACCCCTGAGGAATGCGTTGAAAATGCTGAGAAACGCATAAAAGAGGGCTTTAAAGCCATAAAGATGGCCCCATTCGATGCCATGAGAATAATTGATACTCCCAGAAAGATCAAGGATGCCGTCGAGAAGGTTGCGGCTGTAAGGGAAGCCGTCGGAGACGACATAGACATCGGCATAGACTGTCACGGAAGGCTAAGCCCATCAATGGCCATACTGGCGGCTAAGGCACTCGAACCGTACCATCCAATGTTCCTTGAAGAGCCGTGTCTTCCGGAAAACGTTGATGCCATGGTTAGAGTCGCCCAATCTACATCGATACCTATAGCAACGGGGGAAAGGCTATTCACACGGTGGGGATTCAGAGAGGTCCTGGAAAAGCAGGCTGCATCGATCCTGCAACCTGATCTCTGCCATGCAGGCGGAATATTCGAGTGTAGAAAGATAGCGGCGATGGCTGAGATCTACTACGTCGCGGTCGCCCCGCATAATCCGCTCGGGCCAATAGCATTAGCTGCATGCCTGCAACTCGACGCTTGCACTCCGAACTTCCTAATTCAGGAGCATGCCACTCTTGGAGAAGGTTACTTGAAGAGGCCATTTAAGCTCGAAGATGGATACATAAGGGTTCCGAGTGAGCCGGGACTTGGAATCGAACTCGACGAAGATGCGGTGATAGAGAAGAGATATAAAGGCGACTGGCAAAATCCACAGTTGCTACATGAAGATGGATCCGTGGCAGACTGGTAAAAATGCATGGTAATCATAAAAGATAATTATATCTTCTTCTTGGACTCTATGATATCATAAGGTGTAAAGGCTCTATTAGGAGGAAGATCCCGAATGATATTCAAATTATCAGTCATCACAGACGAGGTCTCCCAGGACCTCGACGTAGTGGCTAAATTTGCAGATAGATTCGGACTGGACGGCGTTGAGATAAGAACCGTATGGAACAGGAGCCCTCAAGATCTCGTCGATAAAGTTGATGATATAAGAGGCATCCTCAAGAAGTATGATCTAAAGGTCAGCGCTATAGCATCTCCCTTCTTCAAGGCGGATATCGAAAACGAAGGGGAATATGAGGAGCACATTGAGATACTTAAGAGATGCATCAGCCTAGCGAAGAGTCTCGATACCAACATAATTAGGGGCTTCACCTTCTGGAGAAAAAATGGCGGACTTGACGAGTATCTAGAGAGGATACTCGAGAAGTTCCAGAAGCCACTGGAGATCATAGAATCGGAAGGCGTGCTGCTTGGAATAGAAAATGAACCGTCCACCTTCGTAGGGAATGGAAGGGAACTGGCAATGTTCCTTAACCGGTTAGACTCAAAGAATGTTGGTGCAATATGGGATCCAGGAAATGACATATGGGATCCAAGTGGCGAAAAGCCGTATCCAGACGGATATGAATATGTAAAAGGCAGAATTATCCATGTGCATGTTAAGGATGGTGTGCGGAGGGGCAGGGATGGAAAGCCGGAGTTCCTGCCGATCGGGGAGGGAGAGGTGAATTATCCCGAGCAGCTTAAAGCCTTAGAGATGGATGGATACAGAGGATACCTATCTCTTGAGACACATTGGAGACCCGGCAAGAAGATACCATGGGATCAAATATCAAGGCCTGGAGGCGGAGAATTCTCTGGACTCGGAGAATATGCATCTGAGATCTGCATGCGCAACCTCATAAATATACTGAAAAGCCTAAAATAGTGACTTACAAAAATATTGGGGGATTTATTGGCCGAAGATCCTGCCGAAAAAGCCTTTCTTCTCCTCCTCTTCGCTTTCAAGCGGCTGCTTTACAACATCGACTTCTTCAGGCTTCCCCTCAGGCTCCCCCCTTAGAGAGGCAAAAGGCTTCAACTCCTCCACTAAGAATGGACTCTCAACTCCCGCTAAGACAACCGTTGCCTTCATAACTCCCTGCAGTGCACTGTTTACTCTAGCGCCCCAAGATACCCTGGCATTGGGCGCTATCCTCTCTATGACTATCTCACCCGCTCTATTAACGTCCTCTAATGTCATGTCATCTCCGCCCTCAATGTGGACAAGCGCCCCCTCAGCTTTTCTAATGTCGCCTATATCTAGGAGCGGCGTATCAAGAGCCTTCTCAACGGCATCCTCAACCTTCGTCTCTCCTTGGCCCTCGCCAAAACCTATAGAGCACACCCCACTTCCCATCATAATGGCCTTCAAGTCAGCAAAGTCCAAGTTTATGAGGCTCGGTATCGAAATGGTCTCAGAAATATTCTTGATGAAGGTTGCTATAAGCTCATTCGCAACTGCAAAGGCCTCTGCAAGTGGAAGATTGCCGGCTAT
Organism: uncultured Candidatus Bathyarchaeia archaeon; assembly: GCA_964508155.1. GTDB lineage: Archaea > Thermoproteota > Bathyarchaeia > Bathyarchaeales > DTEX01 > B63. The sequence goes on along the minus strand of CAZDRE010000009.1, from coordinate 34,091 downwards.
CTTCCTAAGCCTATTGTTATCGATCACTATAACCGCGTCGCATTCCTCTACGAGCCTCTTTAGGCCCTCCTTAGCCTTAAGGAGCCTGGCCCTCTCAACTTGGAATGGAATAGTGACAACGCCGACTGTGAGCGCGCCGGCATCCTTAGCCAATCTCGCAACTACCGGAGAGGCTCCAGTTCCAGTTCCACCGCCCAAGCCCGCAGTTATAAAGACCAAGCCGGAGCCATCTATTAGCGCCTCAATCTCCTTCGCGCTCTCCTCAGCCGCTTTTGCTCCCTGCTCCGGGAATCCGCCGCATCCCAGTCCTCCAGTAATCTTATATCCGATTAATAATCTCTCATCAGCCTTCGTTATACTTAAGTGCTGAGCGTCAGTGTTTAGGGCATATATCCTCGCACCCGTAACCCCCTTATTCTTCATCCATGAAACTATATTGCATCCGGCTCCTCCAATGCCAAAGACGCTTATCTGAGGAATCGCCCGCTTAGCTATCTCCTCCACATCTAGCTTCGAGTTTACAACGACACTCTCACTCATCCCCATCGCCTCACAAGCAAACGCTCACCATCATACAGATTAATTCATCCTTATATAAATTGCAAAGAAATATAAAGCTTTCCGAAGGTTTGAATTTTGTAAACTTCACATATCACTTTTATCATTCTAGAAAGTATATTTTAGATGGAAAAATGGCAACTTTTATATACATTATTCATATCCTTAATTGACGAAGAGAATTGACTGAAAAAGAGGAACATGAGAAGGAGTATGAGGAGATAACTGTCAAACTAACTCTCTCGAACGATTGGCTTAGGAAACTTGATACTCTAATCAGCACAAAGAGGATCTTCTCAAGTAGGGCTGAAGCTTTCAGAAGAGCCCTTGAACTCCTATTCGAGAAATATGAGCGGGAGCTCCAGTGAAAAGCTTACTAAACCCCAAGATAACCCCTCCTAAAGGTTGATCAATAGTCTATAACATCTAAAATGATTGAAGGATCACGTGAATTATTGAATTATCCAACCGTTCATAGGGCAATTTTATACGAGAGGCTATCAGATGATACTGTAAGATGCGGACTATGCGAGAGGAAATGTGTAATCCAAAACGGAAAAATGGGGTTCTGCAAGACGAGAATAAACATCAATGGCGAATTATACACGCTTGTTTATGGCAATTTAAGCGCGCTGGAAAGCAGACCCATAGAGATAAAGCCCTTCTTCCATTATTGGCCGGGATCCACAGCCCTAACATTCTCAACGTGGTCGTGCAATTTTGAATGCCAATGGTGCCAAAACTATCATCTCTCAAGGAGAACTCCAAATCCATTCAGAGACTCATTTATCAGCCAAGAAGAAGTTTTAAGTCAAGCCCTCATACACGGGGATAAGGGACTCTGCGCAAGCTTTCAGGAGCCAACACTTCTAACAGACTGGATCCTCGACCTCTTTAGGGAGGGAAGCAGAAGAGGATTATACTGCTGCTATGTCTCAAATGGCTATATGACATTTCCAGCGTTAAGGCTGCTTAAGGATTCGGGGTTGGATGCGATAAAAATCGACATGAAGGGAGACGCTGAAGTCTATCGGAGATACTGCGGAGGAATAGACGTTGAGAAAGTCTGGAGAAACATTCATGAGGCCAAGAGAATGGGCTTACACGTCGAAGTCGTCAACCTCATAGTTACTGGAGTAAACGATGATGAGTCATGCCTCGAATGGATAATAGAGAGGCATCTAAAGGAGGCTGGAGCGGAGACTCCAATACACTTCACGAGATACTATCCGGCCTATAAATTCTCGAATCCCCCAACGAAAATAGAAATCCTCGAAAGAGCATATGAGATGGCTAAAAAGGCAGGAGTCGAATATCCATACATCGGAAATGTCCCGGGGCATAAATACGAGAATACTTACTGCCCAAACTGCGGAGAATTGCTAATCAAAAGATTCGGCTATACAATCATAAAATGCAAGCTCACAGCAGAAAAGAGATGCCCTAAGTGCAAGCATAAAATACCAATTGTCGGAGAGTTAAATAAGAGGATTATTGGATAAACTGTCAAGCAATATACGAATAGATTAGAACATTATATACAATTAATTTAAGTATTCAAGATCGCGTAGTTTACATCCAAGAGCTTATTTCCAACCGAGACGTGGCTCAATGCGAAGTGAACGGGATTGGCGATAATAGAGGCTAAGGGTCTAACATACACCTATCCTACAGCTGATAGGCCAGCCTTCAAAGATGTGAATCTAAAAATAGATGAGGGAGAATTCATAATAATAACTGGCCCAAGCGGATGCGGAAAGACAACTCTCTGCAGATGCTTTAACGGTTTAATTCCCCACTTCTATGGCGGCAGACTCGAAGGTGAGATAACAGTCTGCGGATTAAAAGTTAAGGAGAATCCAATTCACAAGATCGCTCGGCATGTGGGCATGGTCTTCCAGAATCCTGAAAATCAACTCTTCGCATTATCCGTTGAAAAGGACGTCGCCTTCGGACTTGAAAATTTAGGGGTTCCAAGAGAAGAGATCCGAAGAAGGATTGACTGGGCCCTCAAGATAACTGGAGTGTATGATCTGAGGCATAGGGCTCCACATGAGCTATCTGGAGGACAGCAACAGAGAGTTGCAATAGCCTCTGTATTAGCGATGAATCCTCAGGTCATAGTGTTAGATGAACCGACGAGCTTCATAGATCCGCTGGGAGCGGAGCAGATATTTCAGGTGATAAATAGCCTCAATAGGGATTTGGGTATAACGATAATCCTCGTTGAACATAGATTAGATCTAATCTCAAAATATGCAAATAGAATGATCGTGATGAATGAGGGGAGGATAATATTAAATGGTGATCCAAGGGAGGTCCTCACATCAGAGGAGGCCCGTCTAATCGGAGTTGGAATTCCAAAGGCAACCCTACTCTATAAAGCCTTAAAGGCTAAGGGCATAAATCTTAACGGCCCTCCATTAAGTTCGGATGAAGCCTACAAGCTAATAGCGGAAGCGATGAGCAAATGATAGTTATGGAAAACGTACATTTCACCTATCCGAACGGCGTTGAGGCTCTAAGAGGGATAGACCTGAAGATAGATGAGGGAGAATTGATAGCCATTATGGGACCGAATGGAGCTGGAAAAACAACCCTAGTTAAACACATGAATGGCCTACTTAAACCGACTAAGGGAAGAGTTCTGGTAGACGGCGTAGAAACCACGAAGATAAGCGTAGCTAAGCTTGCAAGAAAGGTAGGACTCGTATTTCAGAATCCAGATCATCAGCTCTTCAGCGAGACTGTAGAAGATGAAATTAGATTCGCACTGAAAAATTTCGGATTCGACGAGGAGACCATTAAGAAGAGGGTTGATTGGGCCTTAAACCTGCTTGATTTAGAGCGATATAGAGATGTCTCTCCATTCATGTTAAGTGGGGGTGAAAGGAAGAGAGTTGCATTAGCATCAGTTCTAGCATGGGATCCGAGCATAATAATACTCGATGAGCCTACGATCGGCCAAGATTACAGGCAGAAGGAGAGGCTTAGGCAATTCATAATGCAACTAAATCAGCAGGGAAAAACGATAATTATAGTCACGCATGACGTTGAATTCGTCGCTGAATGCAGTCCGAAGATACTGCTGATGAGGGAAGGAAAAATCATAGCGGAGGGGGAGGCAAGGGAGATCCTAACTGACGAGCCCCTCCTATATCAAGCTTCAATCTCAATGCCCGAGATCGCCAAGATATTCAAGAACCTAAAGGCGTTCGGGCTTCCAAGCAAAGTAATAGATGTCTACGAAGCTGCAAACATCTTGTATGAAAGGTTAAGTGATGCAAGATGAGTATCTTTGATGGCTTCAAATTTAGGAGCGAATCGTCGCCCATCCATGAGATGGATCCTAGAGCCAAATTCATCTACGTATGCATACTCTTCTCCTCAGCCATCATATTCAACAATATCATCCCGCTTCTGATTCTATTTCTAATCCAAATGCCCATAGTCTTCTTGGCTAAAGTTCAGAGGGAATGGCTGCGCTCAATGAAGGCTTCAGCGCTCTTCGCAGTTCTAATCTTCGCAATGAATTTCATCTCATTATACTTCTATGCTGGACATGAAACCCTATGCTCAATTACTGAACGCTCCGCTGCCATGACGATGCGATTCCTAGTCTTAATCCAAACCTTCTCCATCTTTTTCCTAACGACATCTCCGGATATGCTTGGATTAGCCCTAGAGCAGAGCGGAATTCCCTATGAGATATGCTTCGCATTCACAACGGCGGTTCGTTTCGTCCCAGTCTTGGCAGAGGAAGCCCAGACGATCATAGATGCACAGAGGGCTAGAGGTTTAGAGCTCGAGAGCGGCAGCATAATCAGGAGAATACGAAATTACATACCGATCCTCATTCCGCTCATAGTTAATGCGATCCGCAGAAGCATGGAGCTCGCGGAGACTATGGAATCCAGAGCTTGGGGGGCAGTTAAGAATCGCACGAACCTATATACATTAAGGATCAAGGTAAGGGATATTCTCTTAATAGTCTCATCATTTGTTATCCTCGCTCTATCAGTATATACCTCGATCTACATCAAGATCCCCTCAATAACCCAGATGATACTGAGTTAGATAGGAGACTCTAATGGATCGGCGAAGATCAGAAAATAAAGAGGGGAATATTGGCATTTTCGCTTATGGAATGCAAACGGCCGTTTGAGTATGCCGAACACCTTCGACTTGATGGATCCTCTTAATGAGATCCTTTAATTCCTGCAGGTCATTTAATTCGGCAAACGCAATGATGTCATACTGTCCAGTCACTATATGCGCGGTCTTCACTCCCTCTATATTAGAGATCTTATCTGCTATGAACCAAGGCTCGCCCTCTTCAACCTGAATCAGGACATACACATTTATGGTCATGGCACATCGCTCTTCTAAAGGCTGGATCGCCATATGGAATAGGCTCTCCACTCAAGATTAGGCTGAAAAGCCTTTTAAATAATTTGATCGAAGTATCAATTGGGCATTATGGAATTAATGTAAGACTGTTTTTCTGGAGAGAAGAGAATGGAAGAGGAAGAAATTAAGAAGATCGCTGAGATAAGAGAGATTCTCGAAGGAAAGATCAAAGATCTCGAGGCTGAACTCGAATGGCTACGTGCTCTCCTAAACTTCATTAACAGCGTACTCGTCGAGAAGAGCTTCAAAAGAGCCGGGGAGATGGCGAGACCGGCAGATCAAGTCAAGGCTCTAACCGCTGAAGTTAAGGCGCTCAGGACAATCCCGCTGAAAACTACGTATGGAGAGATCCTAGCAAATATGATTGTTGAGGAGGATCAGATTAGAATTGTTCCGGCGCCCGATAAAAGATTCGACATAAATACTCCGCCCTTCATGCAGTTCCTAGTAGAGAGAATATTAGAGAAGATGAGGGAGAAGGATGAGGATCTAGCGAGGCAGGGGAAACTCATGCCGGATAGGATATTCTCATATGAGATAGAGAAGGACGGAAATATCCTGCGAGAGATAAGAATTAAGAATTTCGATTTACGGAGGGAAAGGGAGATCAGATCTGCTGCACGCTGGACATTCGAGAAGATGTATGAGAAGATGCTGGGAACATCACCGTGAGATCTGATGGTGCTGACATCACAAAAAATATCGAATTGGAGAAAGTTATGAAACAGGAAGTGGAAGTTCAACGGTTCTGCCGGTTTCGGCGGATTTGATCGCGGCTATAGAGATCTCGAGGCTCTTTACGCCTTCAGATATCGGAGTTTCAGTAGGCAGATCCATGGATATGGCGTCCAAGAACTTCTTATCCTCATCGTAGACTGGATCTCCAATCGATGTGAATTCTAATCTCTCCCGATCCTTAAATACGCAGATCCTATCAGTGCCATCTATATTGAGCTGGAGGTTCCTGGCGAATAATCTGAGCCCTACAAATCCGCCATTAGGCTTCGCGCCTGACGTTCCAGTCACAAAACCAACGGCTCCGCTCCTAAATCTAAGCGTAACAACCGAGACATCCTCTATTGTGAAGTTAGGCTCATCGGCGTTCAGAATTGTAGCGAACTCAGAGTAAACCCTCTTGACCTCCCCAGCGAGGAACCTGCACAGATCGAATATGTGGGTTGTCTGCTCAAGAACCTGTCCTCCGCTGAGTTCTCTTCTCCTCCACCAATGATCCGGGCCGCCAGCAATTCCTCCCCACCAAAAACCAGCAACCAAACCTATTGGTCCTGCCTCACGATCCAATAAATCCTTGCCCCTTCTGATCGGCTGGCTTTGCCTCCAATGGTACCCAACCATTGTCTTAATCTTATACTTCTCAGCTGCCCGTTCCATCTCCCTGGCCTTCTCTAGCGTAAGCGCTATTGGCTTCTCGATGAAGCAATGAACTCCCCTCTCAGCCGCGTATTCAACCTCATCGCTATGCGCGAATGGTGGAATAGCTATCCAGACTGCGTCAAGATCCTCCTTATCAATCATATCATGAAAATCCGAGTAGACGCTTGCATGATATATTCTGCCAGCCTCCCTTGCCTTATCAATAGCAACGTCACAGATCGCCGATATCTTAACGTTCGGCATCGTCGAGATTTTCTTCATGTGGTTTCTCGCCATTCCGCCAGCGCCTATAAAACCGACCTTTAAGACCATATACTCCACCATCTCCGAGTTTGATAAACTTACAATAATACAGCCTTAATATTCTTGCGGTTAATCCAGAAGCGTAAGAGCACCTTATATGGAAGATGATACTAGATGATTAATGCTGCTACCAAGCCTAACACGGCCGCTACATCCTCTCCGATCCTAAAAAATTCATCTCTTAATCCAGCCTCATATACTATCCTGAGGGGATCAAGGTAGGCCAGAAATATCCTTCCCTCATCGGATCTAAGTCTCCAGTACCTCCGCTCATCATCGGCGGCTCTCTCCTCCCTCTCACGTAAAGCCTCAAACAATCTCTTCTCATCGGTTAAGGCTTCAAGGGCGTTCTTTGTGGACCACGCATAAAAGTCTAGAGTTGTATAGTCGGCTATTCGCATGTGAAGTTTCCAGGCTCTCTCATCGAGGTTCATAGATGTCTTAATAGTTCTAATAACGGCTGGCTTAAACTCGTCGAGTTCTCCGATGAGCATCACCGGACTTATATATGCAGATGCCAAACAAAGAGCCTCAGCGGCCTCTAAAGGTATAACCTCAGAGAATAGTCTGACAGCCTCCTCGACCGCCTGAACTGGATATGCAAGTTCAACCAGAACCTTCCTTTTTGGCATAAGATTCGCCGATGACGGCGTGACGCCTAGGCTCCTATACTTATATTTCGAAAGAAGCCACCTAAGCCTATCCTCCCTTCCTCCACGATAATAGATGACGCCCCTCAAGTTTTTCACAACAGCCGCATACCTATAAAAGGATATTCCGTCACTCAAACATTTATCCCCCAGCCAACTCAAAGTCTCCTCTGAAATCTATTATATATAGCCTTGATCCTCTTCGCTGGAGCCCAGGATCTACGGACAAAACCCGGATAGTCATCATGCGTTTTGATCCATTCCTCAAGAAACCTGATAGTTCTGCTATCTGAAGCATATCCTGAGCCGAAATCCCCATATTCCCTACGTAAATCACTTATTACCCTGTCGCGTTCGACCTTAGCAATTATCGAGGCAGCTGATACAACCGGATAGATCTTATCGGCCTTATGCTCAGAGACTATCTTAACCTTGAAGGGAATCTCCTCAGAGATGTGACGGCCGAATCTTTCAGGCAGCACATCAGAGGCATCAACATACGCAACGGTCGGCCTTAAATGAGTAATCACCTCAGCCATGACCTTAGCCTCAAGCCTATTAAGGCGATGAAGCCTCTTTCCAGCCTCAACGACTCGATCAATCTCCGCTGGATCAATCCTCTTAATGCAATAGTCCTTAACTGATTGAAGAATCTCCTTGGCTAAGCTCTCCCTTCTATTGGGCTTTAAGGCCTTCGAGTCCTTAACTCCCAGCGCCTCAATATCCCTCAATCCCGCCTCATCTACTAGGATCCCCGCTATTACGAGCGGGCCGATGATTGCTCCTCTCCCAGCATCATCAACGCCGGCTATAAGCAACAAAGCTTCCTCTCCAATCATCCACCTAGCTCTGCCCCGCCGCCTTCAGAATTTCAGATGCTATTCTTAACGGGAGATCATCTCTATTCTCCATTGTCACCTCAATCACCGTGATATCAATTTTGTCTCTAAATTCAGAGATGAAGGAGCCCTTAATCCTATAATGGATCGTTCCGAGAATTGCCTTTTGGCTGTTGAAAGCCTCATAAACGGCTCTCCTAAATCTCCGCGAGAGGAGCTCCATAGGTCCAATCTCATCAATGATGATCACATCAGCCCTGTCTATTGCTCTTAAAATCGCTTCAACACCTATTGATTCTAAATCTTCAATGCATACTTTATACTTGCCGATTCTCGGGCCGGCAGGTTGCCTTACATGGGCAAGCCATCCCACTCTTCCATCGCTGAGACTTATGATCTTAAAGCCTACCCTCCTTCCATGCTCTCTGAATTCTCTACTGATAAAACCATCAACGAGCAGATTTCTCTTCTTTAATTCATCAACTATCCTAAGTAAAACTGTTGTTTTACCTATTCCGGGCCTCCCAGTTAAGAGGATGATCCTACTCAATCCTGCCGCTCCGTGAATTTTGCTCCTCCGCTTTTGATCTGCTAGAACTGCTTCAGTATATCCTCCTCTTCCATTATAGTATTACAGTAGTGGCATCGAAGCCTTAAGGGCTCCTCTTGCTCAACATAGAATGTCGGCTTAACGGGCTCCGTTTTGCTATTTGAGATGCATGATGGCTTTATGCATTTGATTATTCCCTGAATCACCGGAGGAAGCTTAACCTTCTGCTTCTCAACAACCTTATAGTTCCGAATGATATTTATCGTTGCCCTCGGCGATATCAACGCGATCCTATCTACTTCTTCCCTATTCAATTCTCGCCCCTCAATCTTAACCATATCCTTCGTCCCGAGCTTTTTACTGGGCACGTTCATCGCTATAGTTACAACCCCGCCTGAACGACCATCTATCCCAAGAATCCTTATGACATCCAATGCTCTTCCCTTAGTGATATGATCTATTACGGTTCCATCCTTAATCTTGGAGACCCGAAGGGTCTTCTTAGACATGCCTCCTCAACCGCTCATACGTATCTGGAAGATCAGATAAAAAGGTTAATGTTCATTAAGTTTTAAATTTCATATCCGCCTATTCCCCTTTAGGAGCTGATCAATCAGATGAAGGGCTCTCATGAATTCGTTAACAGGGATGTAATATCCATTAGGGGCTTTACACGCGAAGAGATCGACCATATCCTCGAAGTATCACGTTCAATGGAGTCCATTGCTGAAAGAGGCTCTGATATGCTCCGTGGAAAGATAATGGCTGAACTATTCTTTGAGCCAAGCACCAGAACGAGACTCAGCTTCCAGACTGCGATGTATAAGCTAGGCGGAAATGTGATAGGATTCGCCGAGCCTAAAGTTTCATCTGTATGGAAAGGCGAGACTTTAGCCGATACGGTTAGGGTAGTTGAGAATTATGCTGACGTCATCGTTCTAAGACATCCGCTTGAGGGAGCTGCGAGATTCGCAGCGGAATATGCACATGTCCCCGTCATAAATGCCGGTTCAGGAGCCGAGGAGCATCCCACACAAGCTCTTCTAGACTTATATACCATCCTAAAGGCTAAGGGGAGAATAGACGGGTTAAACATAATCTTGATGGGAGATCTACGTTATGGAAGAACAGTTCATTCACTTGCCTACGCTCTCTCGTACTACGATGTAAGTCTACATCTGGTCTCTCCAACCCTCCTAAGGATGAGACCTGAAGTCATAGAGGACATTAAGGGTCAAATTGAAGTTTCAGAGCATACGGATCTCATGGAGGTTCTGCCAGACGCAGATGTCCTCTATGTAACGCGAATACAAAAGGAAAGATTCCCGGATCTCGGAGAATATGAGAAGGTGAGGGGGAGCTACGTGATAGATCTGGAGGTGCTGAAGAAGGCTAAGGACGACTTAATAGTCATGCATCCGCTTCCCAGAGTGGATGAGATAGCCGCTGAAGTCGATTCGACGTCATTTGCAAAGTATTTTGAGCAAGCCAAGAATGGGGTCGTCGTCCGAATGGCCCTACTAGCATTGGTTCTAGGAGCAGTAAAATAATCTAATCGAGCCGTGAGTTCTTGAGAGATCGATGTCTCAAAAATTCTTTGAAGGCGACCTTAAATCCATATGCGAACTTCTTATCCCCCGTCTTTAGGCTTCTTTCAATATCATCAACGCTCATGAAGATCACTTCATCTATCTCGTTCCTATCAAATCTTATGGGCCCATCATATCTGCATACGTAGATCATTGAGATCTCCCTTTCAACATCGGAGAAGCTCTTAACCCTACACAGCCTCCTTAGTGGAGCATCTACGCCAAGTTCCTCCTTAAGTTCCCTTTTTGCAGCGGCGTCATAATCCTCGCCGTAATTGACATGCCCCGTGGCAGAGGCAGTGTAAAAGCCCGGATACAGATCCTTATTTACAGATCTCTTTTGGATCAATATCTCTCCTCTGCTATTTACCAAGAAGACGTAGACTGAGCGATGTATCAACTTGGCATTCGAATGGCATTCCTCCCTGCTTGCGGCTCCAATAACATTGTCATCCTCATCAACCACATAGAAGTATTCTTTCGGGTTCAATCGCCTCACCAAAGTATCTCATAGCTAAATAACTGTGAAGAATGATTAAAAGATATAAAGTCAGCGAAAAACTAACATCATGAAGTCTCTGCAGAATTGTAGATTATTATAGTTGTTGGGGGAGGTTTAGCTGGGGTCTGTGCGGCGATAGCCGCGGCCCGGCATGGCCGCAAAACTGCGATAGTTCAGGATAGACCTGTATTCGGTGGAAACTGCAGTAGCGAAATTCGTGTTGCAGCTCGCGGAGCGAATAACGGCAGTGCCTAGGGCAGAGAGACAGGCATAATCGAGGAGATGCTCATAGAGGATAGAGCACGCAATCATGACTTCTTCGAGAATGAGTGTATCAACTCGGTTTGGGACATGTTCCTCTACGAATGGGTGAAGAAAGAGCCGAATCTAACGTCCTACCTAAACACGCGGGTCATAGGAGTCGAGATGGAGAGATCATCTAGAATCTCAGCGGTCATCGGAGTGCAGAGCGGAACCGAACGCGTCTATAGGCTCTGTGCCTCATACTTTATAGATTGCACTGGAGACGGAACTGTGGGGGCGGCGGCAGGAGCGGAAAATAGGATCGGCAGAGAGTCAAGACATGAGTTCGGAGAGTCCCTTGCTCCGGAACATGCCGATAAGATGACTCAGAGGAGCTCCCTACTATTCAGGGCTAGAGACGTAAGTAAGCCTGTTCCATTCACTCCTCCATCATGGGCTGAAAAATATCCAACTGAAGAATTTTTAGATAAACGTGCACGCTACCACAACTCGAAAGTTGGGCCATGATGGAATAGGGAAGCCGAGATCAAACTTGAGCTCACATCAGCCACCGACATATGGAGCTTCAATGAGCCTAAAGATATACTTGCATCTGCTAAATCCACCGTTCCTCCAAGATTTAAAGGATGGATCGAATTCAAATTGAATGTTAAGGTTGAGTCTCGACGCCCATACCAGATCAATGTTTACGGAGAAAGCGGCCTCTCATGGTTCATGACGAAGCCTCTGCCGGGAGTCGCATCCGCCTATAAAAAGCCTTTATGGAGACGTTGGGCCTCAACCAAGCCTATGTATGCTTTGAGGATTGATCCTCCGTCCAAGCCATTCGGCCCGGAAAACGTGATAAATGGCGTTGCAAGACCCAAGAGATGGACGAATATTTGGATATCAGATCCAGAAAAGGGATTTCCACAAAGCCTAATCTTAGATTTCGGAGATGAAGTTGAGTTCAATACTGTCTATTTAACATTCGATACGTTTCTACATACCGATACGGGTGACTTGCCTCCTTTGCATAAGGCGGACGAGTGCATCCGAGATTACACATTGAAGATTCAGGACGGAAATGATTGGAGAACATTAGTAGAGTTTAAAGGGAATTATCACAGGAGACGGATACACCGCTTCGGCACAGTAAAGAGCAGAAAGCTTATGTTGGAAGTTTACAGTTCCATTGGAGATCCAACGGCTAGGGTATATGAGATAAGGGTATACAAAGAATAGTAGCCAATTATCCCCTTTTTCTCCTTAAATCTCCATAATTCAATCCACAATCTATATAATGGATTATATTCTCCTTCACTTTTTGGCTTAAGGGAGTTGTTAGGGGCATCGCCGTTGGGCAGAGAATGAATCTGCCGTCTGACGCCTCCTCTATCGCCCTTCTAACCCACCGTTCAATATCCGTTTTGTCTCCAACCTCGAAGATCCTCTCCTCAATATTGCCGATGAGCGTTATCTCATCGCCTAAAATCTCTCTGGCCTCCCGGAGATTGACATCTCCATCTGGAGGCGGCTCCAATGGATCAGTCGCATCTATCCCCATCTCCCTAAATGATGGTAAAACACGCTTGACCTTCCCGTGCGAATGAAGCCTAGCCAACCCACCATAGCTATGCAGAAGATCGATCAGCTCGGCGTCGTATGGTGTGACGAGCCTATCGAACTCGCGTGGATTAAGAAATGGAGGCGTGGCATACTCCGGCCCAACTATGCGATATAAAGTAACAGCTCCATTCGATAAGAGATGCCTAAGATAATTGCGTATCCTCTCCTGAAAGAACTCCAATAAATCAAAGATAAGAGCCCTATTCCTCATGTATATCCTAATAAATCTCGATAGGCCGAAGAGTTCAACCGTTAAACATAGAGCATCCGGAATATCCCCCATAACTATCCCAGAATCGCCGAGCCTCTCATCTAAGATAAAGAATGAATCTACAGATGGCTTCCAAGGCTCATAAGGCAGTGAGAGAACCTTCTCCGCATCCCTTTCATCCTTACAAAGATGCTCAACGGTCCAAGATGTATGGATCCCCCGCATCTGCTTACTTACAGATGTAAGTATTCCCCTAGGAGTCTCAATTACGGTCTTCACGTATTTACAGTTGCCATCATTCCATTCGATTCGCCTAATGCTCCCTCTCTCAATCACACCGTAAAATAGTGTCTCCTCTCCAGCAGCCCTATCGGGCCTCCAAAAATACATCTTGTCAGTCTTGCCTCTGGCATAATCTAGGATCTCAACATACTCCGGATAATTATAGATCCAGCCGTCATAGGCGCCGTCGAATTCATAAAGCGATATGGGAACCCTATCAACCTCCTCGCCCATGAAAGTTCTAATGAGCCTCTCCCTGGAATTCATAGGCTTTCCCCAGCAACAACAATTCAATGATGAACATCGCAATCTATAAAGCCTTACCAGAAACCTTTAGGCTTTATAGCTGCTGGATCAAACTTAATCTAAAATCAGCCCTTCTTCAGTGTATTCATAAGCCAATAATGGATTAGGGGTGAAATCTGAACCAAAAATGATACGTATGCAAAAAGTTCTCGTCATCTTCACGATGCTTGACGCCCTGACCTTCCACCCATTCTTAAAAGTATCGATATTAAAGTTAATCCGAGGAATGCTAATACTCCATAGGCTAAGCTCTGAAAGATTACATAACCAGAAAAAAGCTTAGGCTCAAATACAAAATCGACATATTCGATTTCTGCCTCTCCATATCCGTATTTGGCTTCAATATAAATGTCAAAGCTTTTCAATTTAGCGTTTGAAATCTCAAAGGTTTTAAAGGCTTTTGCTAAAACTTGACCGACATCAATAGTTATTTCATACCATCTGTTAGGCTCGGGCATAAGATTATTACTCGAATCGATATAATGATAATCCCTATCTGGGAAAGGCCATTCTCCTTTAAAATGAGAATCCCAGTTTATAAGCCTCTCCTTGCCATTAGAATACATGAAAGAAGCTATGTTAATGTCGACTTCAAGCTGAGAAGATTCATTTGTTGGCTTGTCATAATTCTCATCGAGCTGTAACCATAGCATAATACCGAGATTTACCACGCTAAAAGTTTCATTATAATACTCAAACTTAGACCTGTTAGCAATTATGTTTATCCATAAACAGTTAGGAGAAGCTTCAAGGTTTCTCCTAACTTCAAGCTCGTAAATTGAATCCTTCTGATCCCATCCATGAGGATACTTACCCTGCTGAACGCCAGAGAAGAAACAATCGTAACCACGGGTCTCATTAACCATAAGAAAGGCTTTGCCGTTGCTTATAGATGCATTATTAATCCTCGCTTGACCCTTAGGAGAGATGAGCCAATAATCAGCATCATTAAAATCTCCGCCTCTTATAATCTCGATCCTCTGATTTGCTAAGGCGATCATGCTAAGAGTTGAAACCAAGATGCAGACCACAAGATTAAACGCTAAGATCCTCTTCAATTCCAACATTAATCAAATAGAAGATGGTAAGGGTATTTAAGGGTGAGATTTAAAGCTCCAAATGCAATGATATAGCAAACACTAAAATCTGCTCTCTGATGATTTAGACGAAAAATCAATGGGGAATTTCATTTTCTGACATCATCGAGTTCTAGCATTCCATGGCATAAGAGCATAGAAGGGGCTGAAGTCTACATTCTTACTTTGAGTTGCCTCCGTGATCAATCCTCAATTAGGCGAGCTCATAAGATTTCTTTGTAAATAATGTCACCTTTGGCTCTATTTTTTCAGTAAAGCCGAAAACTCCTAGGATTGTCTCCGCGGCATCCAAGGCCATCTCAACATACTTTTCTCTATCATAATACTGCTTTAATGGCGTCTTATCCGCCGAGATAACTCGCCTAAGGGGGTTCTTATGCCTAGCATTAACATATATGAGGCTGATGATGTCTCCGCTCCGAACAGGCTTTCCATTTTGAGCTGCTTGAAGAGCCGCAATTGCATGGGGAACCCTGCTCCTATATTCACTGGCTTCTTTTCTTAGAACTTTCCTTATGATCAGCTTTTCTATTGGAACCTCTCTCCTCGCGATTCTCCTGCATGTTTTTAATACGTAATTTATGGCCTTCTCTAGCTGAGTCGCTAGGATCTCATCAGCGGAGTCGGCATCAAACAGTATGCTTATTAACCTTTCTTGGAACTCCTTCATGAAGGCTGGAGTGTCGTGTCTTCTGAGTTCTATCCCCCTATAGTATAGGCTTCCATCCGTCAGCTTGCCATAGTAACGCCTTGCAGCTTCAAAGTTCCCATCCGAGCTCTGCCTCAGGAATACGAGAAACTTATAGTAGTGATCCAGTCTTATAGGCAATCCAGTCTTCTGCCTTATCTTTTCTGCTAGGCTTTCATAATCTTCCCTTAAGGCATCTTTCCTCTTTACGAAGAGGCTGTCGCTGTCGCCGTAGATAACCTCATAGCCCTCCTTTAGCGCTATGTTCACCGCCCTAATGAGGTTCTCTCTCGCCAGACGATTTATCTCTTCGTAGCATCTGACATTTCCAAATCTGTTTGCGAAGCACCCGCTATATCCGTAGATGCAGACGAGGATGTTCTTCAGCGCCTTCTGCCTGTTATCACACAGTCTCCATTCTCTGTTGCCACTCGGAAACTTCTCTCTTAGGTGCTTGAAGTGTAATCTTCTCGCCAGAACAGTCTCGACGAGACAGGGGAGAAACCCCCTGCGGCTCTGATCGATTCCAGTCGAAGACACGGTCTCATAGCTTATATTATAGCGAACTATGATATTCGGATACATCGATTCGAAGTCGAGTTCCCCAACATTCTCGTGAAGGCCGACCTTAGGCGAGAAGATCAGGCCTCCCCTATCCCTGAAGATAGTCTCCTTAACCGTCTGGGAGTACTGATAGAAGCCATAGGATTCTGGGATGAGAATGTCCCTTCGCATAGCCTCGTAGCACTGCCTGCTATCTATGATCTTCCCGGCGGGCCACTTTGCAACCAACCTGGGAGGGGCAAGGGCCCACCTTGAATGTTCAACCAGCCCCTCTAAACCGATCGAGAGCAGCACATCCAAGTCCACGTAAGATCGTCCCCTAAGAGCGTAGGGCAGAAGCCTCTTGGACTTATAGACGCTCGTCCTTTCTCTTCCGAGCTGAATGTTAAATCCGCATCTACGAGACCTCACGAGAATATGAATTAGGATCTCTTCAACGTTTGATGCGACGAGGAAATCTGGGTCAACCTCCTCGATGTATTCAGCAAAGGACTGCAGCACAGAAGCCTCCGATCCATCAAAAATCTCGATGGGCTTCAAGCTCAGATCATATACTGTTATCATCGTTACAAGGCTGGATTTGGCCTTCCATGATGGCTCTTCAGCGTTGACATCAAAGATCACCGCTGTGAAGGGTGGAGGCTCAATCTCCAAGCTATCATCTAAGATGCTGAAAGAACGTAATCTGCATTCATCATCGTATGTCATGGATGCCATGCATGTTGGAGGAAGGTTCTTCTCGAATAGGTAACGCTGAACATGCAGGAGATCAATGTTGAAGTATGCCTCAGCCGCTCCGAGCCCGCGGACATCCTTTAATACTGCCCTAAAGTTCCTCGCTGAATCGACAAGGACATGGAGGACCTCCGATTTGCGATTGGAGCTGAGAGACAGATACTTAGATTCCTCTTTAACTTCGGTTATGTGCGGATGTTCCTCTAAGGCCTTTACGAGCCATTCTATCTCAACATCGTCGGCGAGTTTCATGTAGAAACTCGGCGCATACCTATCCTTTAACCGTAAAGTTCTTCCATCGGCCGTTTTAACCCAGAGAACGGCCCTATCATCCTCAACGTAAACATCTAGTATCCAGCCCTCAATGTGAGGCATCTGAAAACGCTCCAGCCTACCTCTTGTTCTCCTCTAGCTTGAGATCGATCTCCTTCAGTTTATGGCTAAGCTCCTCAACTTTATTGATGAGCTCCTCAATTTTCTTCCTGTTGTCGACCGCGGCCGTCAGTAGCATGATCTCCAGAACCGTCGAGACGCTAGCATTACTCATTGCTCCAAGCTCGCTGCTCCAAGCTCTCACTAAACTGTCGAAGGCTTCTCTTCGTTTAAGATCCAGCAGAGCCTCTCGATAGGTTCGCCTGAGCCTCCCAATCTCATCCTTAAGGAGCGATCTAAAAGGAAAAGTAACCCTCCCCAACCCTTCACCTCCAATAATTAAACGTGCACACTTAGGTGCACGGCTTGGATGCTTAATCAGATAAGCCGACACATCACCCCTACTTTTCTTCTCAAGGTAGACTATGACGGTAGCTCTGTGACTGAGGTACCCCCCGCCTTCGGGAGGGGGTATCCGACTTCCTCTGCTCTCAGCGGGCCTGCATGAAGCGACGAAGGCCACGTTTCTCTCCATGCAGATCCGCCAGATCTCATGGATAACCTTCTGTAGGCGAACAATTCTTTCAGCGATGTTCCTATTTGGAGTTTCCTTCTTAGCTGTGAAGAGCTTCGCGATGTTGTGGGCGACCAAAAGCTTTATCGACGGATCAGCCTGCAGAAGCCTCCGAGCCTCATCTAAGGCTCTCTCTTCCTGCTCTTCTGAAAAGGCGAAGACTGCATAAATGCGGCTTAGCATCTCGTTGGGATCGAAGCCCACGGCCTTAATGAGGCTACATAAGAACTCAGCATCAAGCATAGTCCTCTCATACTTATAATTTCCGCAGTTTAGGTAGATCGCCTTTCCTCCTAACCCGCCCATTTCAGGGGGTAATAGGGCATTCACGAGGATCATGTGTATGAGAGCATCGACTCCGCTTTCCCTTTCTCCATAGAAGAGGTAAAGCCGACCTGACTCTATGCCCCCGCCGATCAATGAGTCTAAGATGTCACTTCCAGTAGTGCACTTCAACATGATACCTCCATTCTCATAAGCCTCCCTAGCCGTCCTAAAGTCGCATGCTAGCATGCTTCCGGCAGCGGTCATATGATCAGCATGGATAACTCTTGCTGAGTCTTTGGTCTCAGAAGGAGACGTTGAGTTGCTGTTAAGTATTGCCATCACTCGCCTCCCCGACCTGAATCATTCTGAAGTGGAGGGTATAAATAGGTGCGGGAAGGTTTGGGGGGAGGGGGCTCCACTCAACCTATATTTCCACTGGAAGAATGAGGCCTATACGCGGAGTGTCCCATGAGTTTCCTAAAAAATTCGGCTATAGCCACTACGATCTCATTCTGCATGTTGATCTGGTAGGTTTTAGGCTCATGGGGAAACTCCTTGATCCATCCGAGCTCAGCGAGCACCCGTAAGTGTCTGGTTAGCTCTTCTGTTGAGAGGCCCGTCGGCCTTCTGAGGCTGTATCGTGTGAACTGTTCGGTCGGATGTTCAATCAAATATCGTAGTATCTTTATTCTGCCGCTGCTTCCCAGACCCTTTTCAACTTCAGCCCATACATCCCATTTCCTCTTTAAACTCATCCACACCACGCTTCAGCTTCTCGACAATCATATCCAAGAATCTCTCGAGGTCTTCTGTTGAGACGCCGGCTACGCCGAACTCGGTTAGGCTCTTCATTTCAACAATGCCCCTGTTTATTAGGTCTTGAATGTAACCTTCGATCTCCTCGACTGGCTTGACGCCGTGTTCCTCGCAGATCACGTTATACTCAAGCCTGATATCCTTCAGGCTGACGTAGGCGGTCTTCTTCAGCCTCAAGGCTCTGATTAGTCCCCAGAGTATCAGCCTCTCATCTGGATCCATATATAGAATATCTTCGCTCGTGATCTTCGGGTTAGTATCTCCATGAACCCTTCTGACGTGATCCAGAAGAACAGTGCTGTATCCTTCTCTCTCGGCTAATATGCCAGCATACAAGAGCAAATCTAGGCCGACCCTCAGATCACCGTTTATCGGAGGCATGGCCGTGACGTCGCTCACGTAAGTTAGGACTTCCTCGTCTACCCTGCCCGGCTTGAATGCCTCCTCGACCCTGAAGCGCAGAATATCCTTAATCTGCTCGCCAGTATAACGCGGAAAGTCAATTATGATCCTGCCGAGCGTAGACTTCTCGCTCTCTTCGAGCATCTCATGGAATGCCAGGCTACGATCAATAAATATTACGCCCAAAACCCGGCTGGGCCTCCCAAGCGTCAGCTCGTTCAGGCGCGTCAAGTCGTAGACTAGATGTTCCTTGGAGCTCATGAGGAAGTAGCCGATCTCGTCAACCGTTATTAAAGCATACTCATCGTTCTCTTCCAAGTATTGTATCAGCCTGTTCAGCATCTCCTCCGGGCTTAGGCTGCGAGTGGCAATGCCGGGGGCAACCTTATTCAGCATGCTCCTGTAAAGAACGAAGCGCTTAGCCCCCTCAAGCTTACAGTTAAGGTAAACATGCTTAGCCCTAAATCCTCTCCTCTCAGCCTCCTCCTCAACGATCTGACCGAAACGAAGAGCTGTTGAGGTCTTCCCGGTCCCCACGGGGCCGATGAGCTGACAAACCCTCATGTAACCATCCTGGGGATTCTCTAATACACTCCTAAAGATAGACTGCAAAAGGCTCATCTGCTTCTCCCTATGAGGCAAGACCCTCGGCACATATCTAGGCGAGAGCTTACTTGGATCCTTAAATATCAGAGAGCCCAACATTCACCATGCTCCAAAATCAAAGATAAATCTTTGTAATAATTATAAAAATCTCCAAACATCAAATTTTCTAATTCGGAAGTCGCCAAAAATAATTATTCATCTTAAGACTTCACATGTTGTTTATACGCTCTATGTAGGCTTCTGTCCGTTAAAGTTTGCTTGTTGAAAGTAAGGCATATTAGGCTCGTCAGACCTCCATGGATCTTTCTACGATCTGCATTGTTTTCATATATTCTCGTCTAAGAGCATAGTCAGCCCAGTCACTGCGTCTTCCCGTTAACTGTCAGCGACCCTAGATGCTTGGATGGATTCAACTATTCCAATAACCTTTCTGGATGGGTTTGGATTATGCTCATATTTGGATTTGCCATCGCTCAACTATGCATCTAAAAATTTCACAAGTCAATTTGTGTATCGTGGGCCTTGTGTTCCGCGCCACTAACACTCAGCCTCACAGTGGAGCGGGCTCGCCCCCCTCAGCTGAGCTCTCTCAGACGCGGATTTTCTAGCCCACGCCCGCCGTGTCCCGCTTATGGGTAAGCCCTCCGTCATCGAGGATGAGGAGCCATCCATCTCTGTTGGGTCCGTCTAAGCGGGCATTCCGTTCCGGCGGGATCATATTATCATCATTCAAAATGTGGATATGAACCTTTCGAATCACTTCGCATGCTTGGCCCTTCTCATCTCATCTACTGAGATCTCAAATGCTGATGCTGGATTCTCCAATTTCCAATTCTGGAGCACTTGCGGGTGGATCTCACCTATTATTCCAGCCTCTTTTCCCTCCAATATTATCTTACCAACCCTGCCCTTTACGAAGCTTCCATGTTCTGTCTCCTCCAATTCATACTTCAATCCCAAATTTGATAGTAATGCGTCTAATTGTGCCTTCACCTCGGTGAAATTCGCATTTGAATGTATATTCACGCATGCGAGTTTCTCAACGTCCCTTGTCATGTTCTCTCTAGTTTCATCATGCAGTACGCAGTATCCGACTTCAAAGATCCTTTGTGGATAAGAGACATGCACGTTATGGCTGAGAAACTCCATGAGGCTCGGCAAAAGCCAGCTTCTCAGACAGGTCATAGTCGCGATCTTAGGATTCGCCAGCTCAACGACTCTTGAAGGCTCAATATTCATCCTTGCAAATAGCGTCTCGGGATTCGTTATTATATAGGTGAGAACCTCCTGGAATCCCAATCCAACCATTAATTCACGGATTAAATTTCGAAATTCTGTTTCGCTGGATAATTCGCCTATTGTCGGCAGATTCGGCCATTCAGCTGGAATCCTATTATAATCGTATGCTATTGCTATGTCTTCTACGATATCTATTGGATGGAGGATATCCATGCGATAGCATGGAACCTGAACAGATATCCTACTATCAGAGGATTCTGAAACTCCGAATCTTGCCTTCTCCAGGAGCGAAACTATCTCGGAAGTTGATAGCTTAAGCCCAATGAATTTTTGAATGTAGGAAACATCCAGACAGACCGTTTCAACGTCAAGCTTTGGAGTTACATCATCAGCTAGTTCAGAATATGGATAGTGTATCTCTGCAGAGTATATCTTTCCCCCTCTATCGGCAAGAGAGACTGTCATATTTATCAGGGTATCGAGCACAGCCTTATAGGATGTCCCAGTAACTTCTACGAGCACATTTTTTGTCTCCTCAGTTATTCTCCCAAGATCATTAGAGTTTATTATAGGAGGGAAAGAGAGCACCTGATCCTCCGAATCCATGAAGATCGGCCATGCTGGAAATCTCCGAATTATATGTCCATATTCTATTCCCTTTGGATGCTTCTCGAGTATCTCCTTTAATGTAAGTTTATCCTCGAAATCTAATGGAACAAAGCTTACCTCTTTAGGCTTCGCAACGGTAAAGCGGAGTGGAGGCTTAACTAGATCAAATTCATAGAGTCCTATCGATGTTCTACGCCTATTCCTCCCAACAGTCTGGTCCATCTTGTCTTGGAAGCGCATCAATTGGCGAATAGCATCATCTGTTAAATCAACACCTTTAATTATGGCACAGCCAATGTACGGCCTTATATCCTTGAGTTTAGGACTTACGTAAACCTCGACTCCTGAGCTACTTTCCACCTTATACTCTTTAAGTCCAGTCTCTAAGCCTAAATATCCTCTTAAAGCTCTGGCTAAGCCCTCAACGCTCCATAAATCAGCTCTATTACTATCCTTTAATTCGATGCGGATCTCTTCCTCGTCCTGGCCTTTAATCTCCCCCTTCACATACGCTAAGATCTCATTCAGTCTTTCAACATCCTCTGGTAGTTGCATGCCGAGTAGATGCTCTAGATCCCTGCGGATCACTTCTACGGTCGGCATTTAAGTCACACCTACCTGCCTGATCCATTCAAGGTCATGAGAGAATAGATAGCGAATATCATCTATTCCCATCTTCATCATGAAAAGCCTATCTACCCCCAATCCCCAAGCTAAAACTGGAACTTTTATTCCGAGGGGCAATGTGACCTCTGGGCGGAATATGCCTGATCCCCCAAACTCCATCCATCCATAGCCTTCCTTGTAGGCTATCAGCTCAACGCTAGGCTCAGTAAATGGGAAGTAGTCAGGTCTATATTTAACCCTATCAGCACCTGCAACCTCAATCGCAAATCTCTTAAGGATTCCAAGCAGATCCTTCAGACCTAAATCCTCACCTAAAACTATGCCCTCAACCTGATTAAATTCTGTAAGATGAGTCTTATCTATTACGTCCGGACGGAAGCATCTTGCAATAGCGAAGTATTTGCCTGGGATTTTCAACCTTTCGCTTATCAGCATCCTAGCGCTTGCTGCGGTCGTCTGACTTCTTAGCATGAGCCTCGCAGCCTCAAGAAGTGAAAATGAGTATCTCCAACCCTTGGAGCCAGTCACCCATCCATTCTCATGCGTCCTCCGAACATTCTCCAAAAATCTCTTATATCTATCTAATTTGCCATACTTCGGATCCTTAATGAAATACATGTCGTGGACTTCTCTTGCCGGATGATCCTGAGGCATGTATAGGGCGTCACAATTGAAAAAGCTGAGTTCAACTATTGGACCCGTCATCTCCTTAAATCCTAATGACACGAGTCTCTGTTTAAGATCGTCTAGGAATCTCAGGTAGGGATGCTTCTTTCCGGGCCATATCGGAGCGACTGGAGCCTTAATGTCGTATCTACGTAGCTTCGCCTCGCGCCATTTGCCGCTGATGATGAGTTCAGGCGTTATCTGACTGATCTCCCTTGAGATCTCTATGCCCTCCCTGATGACTGTCCATCCCTTCTCGGTCAATTCCAGCTCTCTCTGGGTCTCCTCATGTATCTCTACTAGTTTTCTTCCCTTTAGCAGTCTAATGGCTTCTCTCATCTCCTCCCCTAAGTCCTCGATGATTATCTCCTCTTTGTCCTTTAGAATTCTGAGGAGCCTCTCGTCTATTCCTTCGCTAGGCCTCTTCAACAGCTTTATGAGGCGCTTCTTCTTTTCTATTCTCCCCCATCCCTTTCTACTGAACCATCCGAGGGCTATAGCTGAGAGATTTCCCCTCAGGGAGGCTGCGCTTAAGGCATCGCCGAGGCTTGCCTCACCTCCCACCCTACTTAACACTTCTACCAATCTTCTCTCAGGCAATCCTATTTCAGCGTATGTTTTTCCCTCATCGGTTAATGAGGCTCTGTGGATCTTCCTCTCAATTATTCTGATTAGGCCGTTCGATTCGAGTGATAGAGCCGCTCGCATGACAGCTGCATGTGCAAGATCCTTTCTCTTCGATATTTCAGAGACGCTTAGCCTTCCATTGGCCTCCTTCAGTGCTAGTAACGTCTTCGCCTCGTTCTCTCTAAGCTTAACCATGTTGCATTCCCCTAATAGCTAGGTGCCTGACTGTGGGTTTATTCATGAATCCTATCTAATGATCTGGCATAATATTATAAGCGTTGTTTTTGTTTGCGGCCTATCTGAACCATGAGTCCAGAGTTCTCTTCATCCTAGCCCTCCTCATCCCGACAATAGCCTTCTGCAAGGCCTTCCTAACGCGGCCTTCAGAAAAATCCCTCTCGCCGCAGAGGAAGTCTACAACGCCATCAACATCGGGCTCCTTCCATGCTAACTCATAATCATCTGTGACTGTAGGATTGAGGAAGAACTCCTTGATCTTCTCAGGATCAACTGGGAACTCCGCGTTTTCAATCTCCTTGAGAGCCCTATCTAGGCTTCCATGCTTCTTTATAATCTTAAGAGCCTTTTTAGGCCCTATTCCCTTAACCCCGTCCGGGTTGAAGTCTGTCCCGACTAGGATGCCTATGTCTATTAGCTGCTCACGTGTAATCCCGAGATCCCTTAATACTTTGGACATCTCGATTATCTCGGGAGTAACCTCGATGTAAACATTCTTACGTGGAAGCTTCCTCCTTCCAGAGATAGTTAAATTTCTGAGTAGGCGTGGCGCTCCGAAAAGTAGGCTGTCAAAGTCTTGACTTGCACAGTAATCCGCATCTCCTTTTTTGGCTATATGAGCCGCCTGAGCCTCCCCCTCAGATGGAGCTTGAACCCAAGGGATGCCCATCTCGGTTAAAAGTCTCTTTGCATCATCAGCCATGTAATCCTTCAGGTGAGATGTCATCTGAGCATACATTCTAGCCTCTTCAAGTCTTCCTTCCCTTAAGGCTTCCTCATACTTCAGCTGAGCCTCCTCCTTGATCTTCATTCTCCTCTTAATCTCCATCTCCTTCATTTCCGGAGGAGTCCCATCGAAGACGTAGATTGGCTTTATGCCCAGCTCTAAAAGATTGCATGTCCTATAGAAGAGTCCGCTTAAGTGACTCGTTATCCTCCCTCTGCTGTCCTTTAGGGGCGTTCCATCGGGTTGCCTTATGATCGAAAGAAACTGATAAAGAGCGTTATACGCGTCTACCGCGATGACTTTCCCACTGAGATCTCTCAGCTCAACCTTTATTTTTGGAACAATATCCCCCAGATTTACGCCCATCTTCTAAATCAACTCTTAATGGCTTTAGATGCATCCATTAGGGTGTGTAGTCTGATATCCCTATAAACTTTTTCAGAGAACTATTATAAGCGATGAATCAAAAATCAATTGGGACGAGAATGTGAGAATATATGACCCTACATCTCGATATTCCATCTCCACAATGGATATTCTGGTAGGATCCTTCAGATTCTATATGGATAATTTTGTCGCTCTCTTCTTTCCATTCTTAGCGGTCAGCATATTAAAGTGCATCATTTGGAATTTCGCTTTTGGCATAATTCCAAGGTTAGAGGTGAAACCGGGTTTTACGGAGGCTCTAATCGTTCGATTACTCAATTACTTAGCATTTACTCTCCCATTCATCATAGCCTTCATTCTCATCAGCAGACTCATCGATGTTCCTCCACGAGCATTAATCATCAAGTATACAGTCGATAAGATAGGGGGTGTAGATGCGAATTTATCTGAGAACTCCGTGTTTCGTAGGATGCACTCTTTCCTTCTCTTGGAGTTCATAAAGGAGACGTTGATAATTTTAGGATTGCTCTTGTTTGTGATTCCCGGATTGATTATGGCCGTAATTTTCAGCTTGACGCTTCAGGTAATTGTAATCGAAGGCCGCGGGATCTTTAAGAGTCTCCGGATTAGCAGGAGGATTGCCACCAAAGCATCTTGGACTATCTTTTCAGTTCTTACGTTCCTCTTCATCCTAACAATATTAGCCATCATAATAGGAGAGATAGTATGTGATCGTCTGATGGTGTCCGTAGGCTACATTAGATTATTCATAATATTCGCATCAATCTCCGCTGTTAAGCCTCTGCAGCCAGTAAGTCTCACGCATCTTTATCTCTCTCTAAGTGTAAGTCGGGATGTGATCGAGATTCTTCATGGTCTCATCGTTCATCCGAGATTCTGTCCCAAGTGCGGTCAGAGATTACCTCCGGACGCTATTTACTGTCCAAACTGCGGATGCAAAGTTGTATCTTCCACTTCAAATTAATGGCATAATTGATTGATCCGGCAATCAACGTTTACTTTTATATCTCTTTACTTCCCTAATTATCTAGGAGATCGAGAGTTGAGATACTTATCCGTCGCTGATGTCTATGAGAAGATCGAGAATACAACTAAGCGGCTTGAGATGACAGATTATCTGGTTGAATTGTTCAAGAAGACCCCAAAGGATCTCATTGATAAAGTCGTCTATCTTACGCAGGGAAAACTGTACCCGGACTTTATGGGAATCGAGATAGGCATGGCCGAGAAGTTGGCGATAAAGGCAGTGGCTAGGGCTGCTGGTAGAAATGCCAAGGAAATAGAGGCTGATCTCAGGAGGACGGGAGATCTCGGCGAAACGGCACAGAAATTCTTAGAGAAGAAGCTTCAGCTCACCTTCTTTAGGCAGCCCCTGACCGTCGAGAGGGTCTATCAGACTCTTGATAAGATAGCTAGGGCCTCAGGATCGGGCTCAATAGATCAGAAGGTAGCTCTTCTCTCCGGAATATTATCTGACGCTGAGCCGAAGGAGGCTAAATATATAATTAGGACGGTTACGGGTAAATTGCGTCTCGGAGTAGCGGATATGACCGTCCTAGATGCGTTGGCGATAGCCTATGGGGGAGGAAAGGATGCAAGGCCGATCCTAGAAAGAGCCTATAATGTATCCTCTGACTTGGGGATGGTTGCAAGGATCGTTGCCGAGAAGGGACTGGATGCACTGAAGGACTTCAAAGTCTCCGTCGGCAAGCCTGTCCGTCCGATGCTAGCTGAAAGGCTGAGTTCACCGCAGGAGATCCTTGAAAAGCTAGGGGGGAGATGCATAGCCGAATACAAGTATGATGGTGAACGCATACAGGCGCATAAGAATGGAGATGAAGTCCTCCTCTTTTCTCGGAGACTCGAAAATATAACTAGTCAGTTTCCAGATGCTGTTGAGCTTATTAGGGAGCACATCAAGCCGCGCTCTGCAATTATAGAAGCAGAATGCGTCTCAGTGGATCTTGAAACAGGAGAGCTCAGACCCTTCCAAGAGCTGATGCATAGAAGAAGAAAGTATGATATTCGCGAGGCAATAGAGGAGTATCCTGTCTCCCTCTTCGTATTTGATGTTTTATATGTCGATGGCAAGGATTTAACGCTTGAACCATATCCAATTAGGCATAAAGTATTGGAGGAGATAATAGATGTCACAGACAGAGTTCAGATAGCTAAATATCTAATAACAGATGATCCGGAAGAGATGGAGAAGTTCTTTGAGGAAGCAATTGAGAATGGATGTGAAGGCTTAGTCTGCAAATCATTAAATGAGGACTCTATATATCAGGCTGGATCCAGAGGTTGGCTGTGGATAAAGTATAAGCGGGATTATAAGAGCGAGATGACCGACGCGGTTGATCTAACCGTTGTAGGAGCCTTTCACGGAAGGGGGAAGAGGGCGGGGACATACGGCGCGCTCTTGCTCGCAGCCTACAATCCAGATGAGGACATTTTCGAAACCGTATGTAAATGCGGCTCAGGATTCACAGATGAGGATCTAAAGAGGATTCCGGAGATAATGGAGCCGCATAGGATCCCGCATAGGCATGCAAGGGTTAAATCTAAGATGGAGGCCGATGTCTGGTTTGAGCCAGTAGTGGTCTTGGAAGTTATAGGAGCCGAGATTACTCTCAGTCCAATCCATACTTGCGGAATGGACAAGATAAGAAAGGGAAGCGGATTAGCAATAAGATTCCCAAGATTCACGGGCAGATATAGATTAGATAAGTCAGCGGAGGACTCAACCACAGTAAAAGAGATTATTGAGATGTATCGGAGCCAGCTAAAAAAGGTTGAAAGTTAATATACGACAAAATTAAAGGATTCCAAGCCGGGTCTAAGCCTCATAAGTGCATGCCCGGCCCGTCCAGACACATCTCCACTATACTTCAGCCGTTTCGTATAGCTGGATGTGTCTGGACGCATGCACTACATGCCACCCAGCCACCGAGGCATCGTCTTTATCGCATATCATCCTTGTACTGGGCCTCGGATGATATGCTCGATGCCTCGATGGGGCATGTGAGGCTTACTCCCCGGCTTGGGATTTTAATGTTTATCTGATGGATTATTTAAGGATTTTGCACAGATAGTTAAACTGGTTTATACTCTAAATTGTGAAGGAAGAAGATATCTGACGTTTTTCTCTTCTAGCCAAAAAATAGATAATTCTATTGAAATAAGCCGAATTTTTTAGATTTTCTTTTCATCATCAAATAGCATGTATCTCATTCTCAACACAAAATTTTAAATCAGATTATCCAATATTCTGTATAGTTGCGGAGAGGGACATGTCTGCTGGAAAGTTCGAAAGGGATATTATGCAATTGGTGGATAGGCTATGTAAGGGCGAGGAGGAATATATCTCTAGTGAAATAAGGAGATTGGGAGAATCCCTAATTCTGTTGCATAGGAAGAATAAGGTAAAGATTAATCATTCAGTTATGGAGATCATCTGCGCTAAGCATTTAATATTGGATGGCTACTACGTCGAGGTAGAGAAGACACTCAATAATATATCCTGTGACATATACGCCCGAAAGGGGCTTGGAGCATTAATAGTTGAGGTGGAGACGGGATTCATCCCGCCCGAACACGCATTATACCCATCAACTTATCTCAAGGCTAGAATTGCGAGTAAGATCACACGCTACAGCGGATACGCTGAAAAGTTTGGATTAGCCGTTCCAGCGCACTATGCCATGTACGTTCCCCCTGCACTGATAAAACCTCCCCGAGCAAGGAGCAAAGAGGATATTAGGGAGATAAAGGTCTTATGCGATCTATACTATAGCAATCCTCCAGTTAGTATTGAGGAGATAATGAACGCGAGGATCCATGCGATTTACATACTGGATGTGGAGAGCGGAAAGGTCGAGGAGACCGAGCCGTCCACGTATGTAGAAATGGTCCAGCCGCTACTCTACGGAATGAAAGATATGAATTCGCTCTCTAAGATCGCTAGGAGCAAAGAAAGATCCCTAAAGATTTCGGTATAAAAGGCCTGCTGTCTCGGTACCCTTAAACCCGATGCCTAAAACGTAAATTTCAGCGCTCTCCTTTCTGCTGGCCTTCGGCTTAAAAGTCCTAACGAAACGGAAAAACCTTCTCGTCTCCCTCAAAAAGTACGATTGAAGATCGCCCTGAAAGATCTTAACTAGGAAGTTACCTTCCTTCCTCAATATTTCCACAGCGATCCTCAATGATCTTTCTGCAAGCTCTATCTGACGGGCATGATCAACTTCCCAGACTCCGGAGATGTTCGGAGATACATCTGAGATCACAGCGTCAGCTGGCCTAGGCAGAAGAGCCCTAATTCTCCCAATTATGTCTGGCTCCATTATATCTCCAACAATCGTTATGACATTAGAGAATCCGAGAGGCTCGATCTCTTTAACATCAACTCCCAAGACAAATCCGGATTCTCCGACGATCCTCCTCGCTATTTGGAGCCACCCTCCCGGGGCAGCTCCCAAATCCACAACTATGTCTCCCTCTTTTATCAGATCGAATTTCCGGCTGATCTCAAGGAGCTTAAAGGATGCCCGTGACCTTAAATTCTCCTTCTTAGCCATCCTATAATAATAGTCTCTCTTACGTCTCTCAATCCATTCCTCAGGCAATTATTCTCCACCGGACTGCGCTCTCTCCTTCATTATCGACTCAAGGATCCATTGCGTCAGTTTTTCGCAGTCATTTGGAGAGATCCTTCCACCTCCTCCACATCTGTCACTTTCTTCGCAGGTGAGGCATGGACAGGTGAGGATAGAGTCGATGGAGAGCGGCTGCTTCTTAGAGTAAAGCCTATAAGTCCATCTTCCATTGTGCAATTCGCGCTCTCTACGTATAAGCCCCCTTCTTTCAAGCCTGATCGATATTCTAGATCCCTCTCTGCTCGTGGCATTAATTCTCCGCCAAAGCTCAGACTGGAGAATTCCCCTCTTCCCCTCATTCATAATTATCTGCAAAGCCTTCTGCTCTAGATCATTCTGTTTCGGCATCCATTTTTCCTCATAACCAATTATAATTATTTATCCTTCAAACCAGAATAAAAATTTGTATATAAAAGCCTGCTCCTTAAGCAGAATAAACGCGGCATCTGCATAGAGGATGGGTCATGAGAGAAGGATATTGCCTGGGAATCGAGAGCACGGCGGATGACTTCGGCGTTGGAATAGTCTCGTTTGACGGTGAAATACTAGCCAATGTCGGCGATGCATACGTCCCGGAGAAGGGAGGCATACATCCAAGAGAGGCAGCTAGACACCACGCCAAGGTCGCCGGAGAAGTTATAGCCGAAGCCCTCGAAGAGTCTGGATTAAAACCGAAAGAACTAACCGTGATAGCGTTTTCCCAAGGCCCGGGTTTGGGGCCATGTTTGAGGACTGGAGCAACCGCCGCCAGGGCCCTAGCCTCCTACCTGAATCTACCCCTCGTCGGAGTGAATCATTGCGTAGCCCACATTGAGATTGGAAGGCTCATCAACAAAGTTGAGGATCCAGTCACTCTCTATGTGTCTGGCGGCAACACGATTGTCGCCGCGTTTGAGGCTGGAAGATATCGAGTCTTCGGTGAGACGTTAGATATCGCTGTTGGAAATTGCATAGATGTATTTGCTAGGGAGGCGGGATTTGAATCTAAAGGTGTGCCGCTTGGTAGGATAGTTGAGGAAAAGGCCGCTATGGGAAGAAACTTCATTCCACTTCCATATACTGTTAAGGGGATGGATTTATCTTTCAGCGGATTACTCACAGCCGCAACTACGATGCTCAAGGAGGGCAAATACAAGATCGAGGATTTATGCTTCAGCTTCCAGGAGACTATATTCTCGATGCTGACCGAGATCACGGAGAGGGCTTTGGCACATACGGAGAAGAAGGAGGTTCTCCTAACCGGAGGGGTAGGGGCAAATGATAGGCTTAAAGAGATGCTTAGAATCATGGCTGAGGAGCATGACGCCTCATTTCACAGCGTCCCTAAAGAGTATGCTCTCGATAATGGAGCTATGATCGCCTGGGTTGGCGTTCTAAGCTATACCTGCGGCGTGACAACGCCGATAGAGAAGAGCCACGTCAAATTGAAGTGGCGATTAGACGAAGTCGAAGTGCCATGGATAGGTGGATGAGATGCTAATTAAGAAGGGAGCTGAGGCAAGCCTATACCTGGAGGACTGGCATGGACGACGGGTGATCCTAAAGAAGAGGCTGGCCAAGAAATATCGTATTCCAGAACTGGACAGGGAGATCCGCACTCAAAGAACGAGGCATGAGCCGCAGATAATTCATAGAGCCAAAGAAGCCGGGGTTCCAACTCCGATAATCTACATGGTTGATATAGCTTCATCAACTATAGTCATGGAGTATGTTGAAGGAAAAAGGCTGAAGGAGATCCTTAATGATCTGCCATCAGAGGAGAGGAGGAGATTATGTCATCAAGTGGGGATACTCGTTGGAAGGCTTCATAAGTCGGGCATAATCCACGGGGATCTCACAACGTCAAATATGATATTGACTCCCGAGGGCAGAATAGTCCTAATAGATTTCGGCTTAAGCGAGCAGAGCTTCGATGTTGAGGATAGGGGAGTAGATCTCCATCTCATGAAGAGAGCCCTGCTTAGCACGCATTACACGTGCGTTGAGGAATGCTTTAAATCAATCGTTGACGGATACAGGGAAGTTATGGGTAGAGCTGAAACAGAGGAGGTCCTAAGAAAGATTGAGGAGATCGAGAGGAGGGGAAGATATGTCTCTGAGAGATGAGGGACGAAAAGACGCCGGCGGAACTTTCCCATTTGGAAGGCTAATCTTCTTCGTGACGAATAACATCCATAAATTCAATGAAGCAAGGATGGTGCTCTCAAAGTTTAATATCGCAACTGCAATGCTTCGTCTGAAGCCTCCGGAAATACAGGATGACAGCATAGAGATTATCGCTAAGACATGCGCTTTGAGGGCTTCGGAGGAGACGGGGCTGCCAGTGATAGTTGAGGATGCAGGACTATTCATAGATGCGCTTAGAGGATTTCCAGGCCCATACTCAAGCTATGTTTATCGCACAATTGGAAAGGAGGGGATCCTCAAGCTTCTTGAGGGACGAGGGGATCGAAGAGCCGAGTTCAAATCGGTCGTTGCCTTCAGCAGTCCAAATTGCGAAGTGAAAGTCTTTAAGGGTTCAGTGAGAGGTACGATTTCGAGGACGATCAGAGGAGAATCCGGTTTCGGATTCGATCCGATATTCGAACCTGAAGGCTTCTCTGGACTAACCTTTGGAGAACTATCCGTAGAAGAGAAGAATATGGTTTCACATCGCTCTCGGGCATTACGTAAGTTTGCAGAGTGGTATCGTAGCCTAAGGCAGGACTCTGACCGGCAAAGCTTTTAAATAGGATATCTTCAGTTTTAGAGAATTTGTGGAGGATAAGCTGTGCCAAAGAAGGAGAAGGGAAAGTCGCATTCAACTCGGCCAGTAACGCGTAGAAGTCCGAGCTGGTGTAAGTATACGCCGGAGGAA
The DNA here is from genome assembly GCA_964508155.1 of uncultured Candidatus Bathyarchaeia archaeon. Classification (GTDB taxonomy): domain Archaea; phylum Thermoproteota; class Bathyarchaeia; order Bathyarchaeales; family DTEX01; genus B63. The sequence continues at coordinate 1,854 of CAZDRE010000009.1, read as the reverse complement.
GTTGAGGCCTTAGTTGTAAAACTCGCCAAGGAGGGGAATACTCCGAGTAAAATAGGGGTTATACTCCGCGATCAGTACGGCATACCGCTTGTGAAGCCGATAGTCGGAAGGAGCATAACTGAGATTTTAAAGGAGAATGGTCTTGCCCCATCGATTCCAGAGGATCTCGAGATGCTCTTGAGGAAGGCGTCCAGACTTCATGCGCATCTTGAGAAGCATAGAGGAGATAAACATAATAAGAGAGCCCTTCAGATCATAGAATCAAAGATTCATAGATTATCGAGGTATTATAAGCGTAAGGGCGTTCTCCCCAAAGATTGGAAGTATACGCCAACTGTTCTCGCCATTAGATAGTTTGGGATCTCCATGGAGGATCTTAATGGAGAAATCCTAAGCCTAATGGAAGCAGCTCGTAGAGCAGCTGAAGTCATCATTGAGCATATTAATAGTAAAGGTCGAATCTCAGTCTTTTCTCACATAGATGCTGATGGAATATCAGCTGCTGGAATAATGGGAAGGGCCCTTTCAAGGGCTGGGGCGAAATTCCGCATTAGAATAGAAAGGTGGTTCGACGAGAAGATCGCTGAGGAAATAGCATCTGAAAAGGATTCTCTGCCGATATTAACGGATATGGGCAGCGGATACATCGAGATCCTAAATAAGAGCATGAAGGGCAGAGACCTAATAATACTTGATCATCATCAGCCCAGTGGAGAGCCAGACGAATCATTCGTGCATGTCAATCCGGAAATATTCGGGATTGACGGTGCAAGGGATATAAGCGGCGCCGGAGTGGCATACCTAACTGCAAAGGCAATCTCGGAACGTAATATTGATCTAGCGCATCTCGCAGTTATAGGCGCTCTAGGAGACATGCAGGATAAATATGAAAATCGATCCCTAGGCGGAGTTAATGACTTAATAGTTAAGGATGCAATCAAGTCCGGGTATTTAAAGACTGAAACCGACATTCTCCTCTTCGGAAGGGAAACACGTCCGATACACAAGGCATTGGCTTTCACGACGACGCCATTCATCCCGGGGATCAGCGGAGAAGAGGACAAATGTCTAGCCTTCCTCACGAAGCTAGGAATAAAACTTAAAGAGAATGATAAGTGGCGTGCATTGAGGGATTTATCGCAGGATGAAAAACGTAAGATATTCTCTGGAATCTCTGATCTCCTGATCTCCCAGGGATACAAGCCTAAAGTAGCATCAAGCCTCATAGGCACAGTTTATATACTCGCCAAGGAGGAGCCGTGGACCCCGCTTAGGGATGCAAGGGAGTTCGCTTTGCTGCTTAATGCGACTGGAAGGATGGGGAGGCCTGGCTTAGGAGTTGCTATATGCATGGGCGATAGAGGTAAATGCCTAGAAGAGGCCAAACAAACACTTGAGGATTACAGGAAGAAGATAAATGAGAATCTTAGATGGCTGAATGAGCATAAAGACCGTCTTGAAGAGATGGATGGAATCTATGTTCTTCATGGAGGAGAGAGGATAGATGAGAAGATGATAAGCGCAATATCAACTATCCTATCAACAAACCTTCCGGATACAAAGAAGCCTATAATCGCGTATTCCATGGTTCCGGAGGAGAGATTAATTAAGATCTCAGCTAGAACAACTGAGGACTTGACGGAGAAGGGCTTTAACCTAGGCGAGATAATGAGGGTCTCCGCTGAGAAGTTCTCCGGCAAGGGGGGAGGCCATGACATAGCAGCTGGAGCCCAGATCCCCATCGAAATGAAAGATGAATTTTTATTGTTTGTTAATGATCTTGTGATGAGGGAGCTGAAGAAGATTGAGAGTAGAGACTAGAATATCACTGGTTTACGGCGAGGAAAGGGAGGC
>CAZDRE010000008.1:0-77330 GCA_964508155.1 uncultured Candidatus Bathyarchaeia archaeon | reverse complement strand
GAAGCCCGGTGGTGTAGCGGACAAGCATGGCGGGCTTTGGACCCGCCGACGGGAGTTCGAATCTCCCCCGGGCTACCAAAAATCTTCCCCCTCAAACATGTTAATGGATGGGTCGAAATTCTCATGCCAAACATAGAAGCCAAAAAATATTGGGATGAGGGTTACTCGCCTATGGTTACTGTCTTCTCGGTGTATGTGATGACGAATCCTCTACTATCCGGCATGCCAGTGGATAATATCACATAGATCGTATCCTCGCCCGTTGGAGCATCCTCCGGGAGGAGCAGAGTTAACCTCACGGTCTTAAGGGATCGAGGTGACAGCCTTATTGTGCTGTATGTTGGCTGAGGCATGTATCCTGTGTCTACATGCTGGGCGGAGGCTATAGCATATATCGTCACATCGTTTGACCCGAAGTTCCCTATATACCATTATTAATATTTATTCCTCCATTTACATTAGTCTCCATCAATACGCATCTTTGCATATTCACATCATAAAATCCACATCAACAAGCAATAACTTATGTCTCTTATATACAAATTTTTCCTACATGCAAAAGATCTATTGGTGTGAAGCGGCTTGAGTATCATAGACTTCTACTACTTCTCTGGGACAGGCAACACATTCATGGTTGTATCCGAGATGAAGAGGGTATTCGAGAGATACGGATTTGAGGTTAATCTTTTTCGCATGGAGAAGGCTCATCCATGCAGAGTCGATCCGACCCGCATGATCGGTTTGGGCTTTCCAGTGGCGCTGCAAGGAACATACCCATTCGTATGGAGATTCATTCATTCGCTTCCAAGGGCTGATGGAACCCCAATCTTCATGGTTGACACGCTAGGCCTATTTTCAGGCGGGGTAGTAGGCTCAGTAAGGAGGATCCTAAAGGCAAAGGGATACGATACGGTAGGCGCAAGGGAGATTCGGATGCCAATGACATTTCCAATCAGCCAACCAGCAGAGAAGAGCGAATGGATCATCCTTAGGGGATTGGAGGAGGCCAGAATATACGCTGAGAAGATCATAAATGGCAATGCTGAATGGAGGGGAACCCCAATACTATCAGATTTTATGGCAGCATTGTCCCAGAGTGAATGGGCTTGGAAAATCCTCAGAAAACTCTATCCGATCAGGATTGACGAGTCGAGATGTAATGGATGCGGCCTATGCATAGAATTATGCCCAACAAACAACATAAGGATGGACGAATATCCAGTCTTAGGCGATAAATGCTATCTATGCATGAGATGCATAGCATTCTGCCCAGAAAAGGCGATAAGCATACCAAAGATGAAACGGCAAGCAAACAGCAAAATAGAACCCGCCGAGATATTGAATGTCAGAGCCTAAAGTATTACAAATAAACGCGACAGTAATATTTTTCTGCCATAACAGCAATAACTACCCATCGATTCAACATGACAAAAAATCCAATTGATGATCTGCTGATTAATGAACCTCGCATAGATGCGAAGCCCCTATACGAGATTCTGAATATGTGCTCAAGGGGCTATAAGATATTCCGCACGATCCACGTTGCAGTCCAGAACGGACTATTCGATATATTAGACGAGCCGAAGACGCCGGATGAAATCAGCAGAGAACTCGGGATAAATGCGAAATTCGCACATAAGATATGCGATGTCTTATTTAATCTTGGACTCCTAGAAAGGATTGGAGGAGCATATAAAAATACGGAATTAAGTAGCCTATATCTGAAGGGAGACTCCCCCATCTCCCAACTAAGCGTGATAAAGGGCCTAAACGAGGAATTCAAGGTCTGGAATGGACTAAGTAAGGCTTTGAGGGGAGAACAGGCTCAAATAGATGAGGAGCTCTTCTTCGAGGATCGTGTTCCCCTCCTTGCATCGGAGATGCTATGCGGCGAACTCCAAAGAACCGTCAGAATAATCGCTAATCTCCCAGAGTTTAAGAGGGCAAAGAGACTCCTAGATCTTGGGGGAGGCCATGGACTCTACGCGATAGCATTCACCAAACTTAATAGGCGCCTAAGGGCCTACGTATTCGATCTCCCAAGGGTCCTTAAGCATACGCTGAGATACATGGAGCTGTTCAAGGCTGAAAGAGTCGAGGTCATCCCAGGAGACCTCTTCAGGGACGATATAGGCGCTGGATACGACATGATATTCCTCTCCTACGTTCCAGGAGGGAAGAATCCATCATTGATCCCAAAGATACACTCAAGCCTAAAGGCCGGAGGCATATTCATAAACAAGCAGATCTTTTATCATGATGGGGAGGGAACAAAGGATCCCCTATTGGATATAGGATGGAACATAACGTCCTTTAAGGGCGTAAGGAAAGCCGATAGGATCTATAGCTTTGATGGGGAAGTATCATTTGAGGAATACGTCGAATCACTGAAGAGTTACTTCTCAATAATCAAGGTGATAGACTCTCAGCAATTCTCATGTCTCACGATCTCAGGGGCGGAGTGCCCGCTCGACTCGAAGATGATAATAGCAAAAAAGCGTTAGGGTCGACTTAAGCGTCTCCTCCTAAAAGCCTCAAATAGAACCTTCGTCATGTAAGCCGACAATAAGATGATGGATGAGACTATCGCTATAGTCGCCCCAACAGGCCAATCAAGAGTGTAACTCACTAAAAGCCCGGAAGAGGCCGAAGCAGCCCCTAGAATCGACGAAGCCAACAGTTGCATATGCGCTTTTCTGGATATCTGGAATGAGGCCGCCACAGGATTGTATAGGAGCGTGAAGACTAGGAATCCGCCTGTAAGCCTAAGCGACGAAGATATTATCAGCCCGGCGAAGAATAGCATTATCAGCATGTGCATCTGAACATTTACCCCCTCAGCCTCAGCCATTTTAACGTCATAGAGCATAGAATCTATCTGAATCCTGTAGGCGATAATATACAGCACGAACATGAATAGCGTGAGCAGGAGAAGTATCAGCTTCTCAAAAGTTATAGCCAACAGGCTTCCCCATAAGACCACAGCTATCGAGGCAGTGGCCAAAACCCTCACATTAGACATGTATATCGCGAAGATCGCTACCGCCGAAGAAGCGGAGAAGACAGCCATACTAATCAATTCCCTTCCATACTCGATCCTCGCGAAGATCATGCCTAAGATCAGAGCCGAAGCCACGGCGACTATCATAGCCGAATAGACGGGGTCAAGATTTAGAATTAAGCCTATTGATGCGCCTGCCAATGCGGCGTGGGCAACGCTGAAACTCAAAGTTGTGATCCTAAGCCTCTGCACGTAAAAGCCTATTGCACCGCATAGGTTCCCACTGAGAACAGCAGCCAACAGGGCTAAACCAAGAAACTCAAGCATAACCCTCACCTGAGACTATCCTGCCATTCTCCATCCTAACGACTATATCGGCATAATCGATTATCGGATTCACGTCATGGCTAACTATGATCACAGAGGCTTCCTCAGCGCTTACATACTCCCTAACAACCTTTGAGATCAACCTTCTACCCTCCCTGTCAAGGCTTGAGAAAGGTTCATCCAGAAAGAGCGCCTTAGGCTTCCTAACGAGGGCGCGGGCGATAACTGCCCTCTGCTGCTGTCCACCACTCAAAGTTCCTATAGGCCTATCGAGAAGATCCTCGATCTCAAGGAGCTCGGAGACCCGTCTAATCCTACTATCCTCATCCTCAGTTAGGGATTCAAAGATCGACTTGTAAGGCGCAAAGCCCAAACGTATAACGCGCCTCACAGTATACGCTTCAAACGGAGGCTTCATGAAGTCCTGAGGAACAAAACCACACATCCTCCTGGCATGTCTTATCCTCCAGCTCCTAGTATCCACTCCGAAGAGGTAAGCATTGCCCCTAAATGGCTTCAGCAGGCCTAAACAAGTCTCTATCAGAGTTGTCTTTCCAGCACCGTTAGGTCCAGTGATCAATACCAACCTACCCAGCGGAACGGTCAAGTTTATGTTGCACATAGCAGGCCTATCTGATCCAGAGTAGGCAACCCACACATCCTTAAGCTTCACAACCTCCTCCGAAAAACGCATAGCCAATCCTCTGCGGCTCAATCCCAAAAATAAAAATGATGTTCATCGTATTAACTTAGCTGCCGCTCTATCGTCTCCTAACTCTCATGAGCAGGGCGGCTATGATGATGACCTCCAAAGCCGCCGCTATCAGCGTTGCTATCGCCGCGGTTCTCCAAGTCTCAATCTGCCCCTTCAAACTGGATACTTCAGCCATCAACTCTGCATTCTCAAGGGCATCAATGATCCTCTGAACGTTCCATTTCATCACTTGAGTCATATTATTCAGTTTAGGCGCTGTCTGAGGGAAGTTTGTTAAGGCAACCTCAACCGCACCAATCTCGGACGCTATCTTCCTGCCGAGATCAGTTCCGCTCTGAACATTATCGATTACCAAGATAGCATGGTGTGCAGTTCCGTTCTTAATTACAGCCTCGTATTGCTTAGCTGAGACCTTCTCAGGCGGGCCGTAAACGGCAACTATTCTAAAGCCAAGTGAGCTCACGAATCCCTTCTGGAATAGCATGCACACAACTGGCTTATCCACAAAATGATTCTCCTCGGATACTCTCTTAAGCCAGGACTCTAGGGAGTCTATGCCCCTCAAGGCCCTGCTTAGTCTATCAGAAACGTTTATTCCCAGATTATCTCTAAGAGCCTCTGAAACCTTAATGTAAATCTGCCTAAGCGCCTTCGGGCTATTCCAAGCTCCTCTAATCCTAACGATCGGAGCCTCGCTCCCAGAGGCTCTCTTAAGCTCATCAACCCAGGGCTCAAATCCATGAGCCAATATTAGATCTGCGTTTCTGAAGGCCTCAACATCACTTGGCCTAACATCATAATGCGCTGGGCAAACAGCAGGAGACGAAATAACATCGACAGAGACGAGATCACCGGCCAGATCCGCAACTACACTTGACAGAACAGTAGTTGTGCAAACAACCGAAGGCTCATCACTAATAATAGAACGGCCAAATCCAGAGACATAAGCGGAACTGAAACCGCAAACAAAGAGAATAAGGAGCGCCGATACCAACAGCAACGATCCTCTACGCATTTCAGACCACCAACGAGCAATATATGGATTGGCTGGAATATATAAGTATTACTTTTAATTAAAAAAGTAATACTGAACGACTCAAAATATAAAGCCAAAACAAGAAATTTTATCTTGGAAGTTATGATTGTCAAGTTTGGGTATCCCCAGATATAGTTGAGTATGCCCCCTCAGCCCTATCAGAAAGGCGATCTTATGCAAGCGGGCTGGCTTCGACGCGCTTTGAGAGGGGATCACATACTTCCGTGGTATCATAACCAATGGCCACTGCTCAGACGTTATGGTCATCCTTGAGGCTTACCCACAGGCGACCGAGAAGATCACGGTTGTCGGCTTGGCTCCGCCGATCGGAATTAGGAGGCAACCTGTAGATGCGGTCTTGGCATTAGCTACTATGGCAAATCCGCATCTAAACCGCGTAGCATTAACTTTGCCGCTGTAGAAGCGATGAATGGGAGGGCGGCAACTGCGGTCTGATTCAGTCCACGTGAGAAGGGTTGATAGGGTTAGGGAGGCCACCAAACTAATAAGGATATGCTAGGAGAGCCGTGATTACTTCCACTTTAGAGGAAAATCTTCAACTCATTATTTTACCTCTACGACAAGTCTAAAAAGCCTATGCCGATATACTGCGCAACTAATGGCCGTAGAATGTTCAGAATTGCAGAGGAGATCTGCGACGGATTCATATCAGTCAACATGACTCCTCAGCAATATAGAGATCACCTAACTCCAATATTCGAGGATGCTGCAAAGAAGGCTGGTAGGGACCCCGTCGAAGATGGATAAGATCGCATGGATCTCAAATTCTATCATCCAGACATTGAGAAGGCCTTGGAGGCCGCGCTGAGATACGGCGGCCTATTAATACCAGAATGTTACCATAAAATCTATGATCCAAGAGTTATTGGGAGGCGCTTCAGCGAGGTAAGCGACTACATGCTCTTTAGGTCGTCCAATATAGTATCAAACCCCGATGATCTAATAGATGGGTTTGAAGCCTACATAAAGGCCGGAGTAAACTATATTGTTTGGGCTGATGGAAGCCAGGATGGAATGTTAACTCCGAAATCTGCGGAGAAAAGATAATCCCATACTTCAAGGAGCAATACTCAGAAAATTAATGTTAATCTGCTAAGTCACATATATCCTTTAACCCCAAGACTTATTAATATGCGTATGAAAACTAATCAAAGACTGAGGTGACAGAGGTATGTCTGAGGCGAATTCTGTGCTTATAGGCAAAAAGCCAATAATGAACTACGTCCTAGCATGCATAACACTATTCCACAGCGGAGCAAAAGAAGTCAGCATAAAAGCCAGAGGAAGAGCAATAAGCAGAGCAGTAGACGTAGCCGAGATACTCCGGAAGAGATTCATGCCAGACCTCAAGATTAAAGAGATAAACATTGGAACAGAGCAAATTCAACCGAAGGAGGAGGAAGGATCTTCAACTCCCAGAAACTTAAGCACGATCGAGATAGTCCTAACGCACTAAGCCAAAGCCGCAAAGATTTCAGGTCGCCGCCCTTTTTTATAACTTACAGCATAGAGCATAAACCAAATCCATGTAGATGTCAGAATTTATCCTAACTATTTATATTAGGTAACCTAAGATAATTGTTTATCTAAGAACTGGATGGATCACAATGGAGGAGCATGAAGGTAAATTCGTGATTTACTCCTCAAGTATATGTCCTGTATGTCTGAGAAGGGTTCCCATGAGGATCTATGAGGAAGACGGGGTGATATACCTCGAGAAGAACTGCCCAGAACATGGTAAATTCGAGGATGTATATTGGGGCGACGCTGAACTATATAAGTGGTTCTATAAGAATTGGTATTCCGCGAGGTATGTAGGCTCAGGCGTGGAGGAGCCGCTGACCAAGATTGAGAAGGGATGCCCCTATGACTGTGGCTTATGCCCACAGCATAAAACCCACACGATCCTAGGCATAATAGATGTCACTAACAGATGTAACATGGCATGCCCTATATGCTTCGCCTACGCTGGAGCCGCAAACTACGTCTATGAACCCACATACGAGCAGATAGTTGAGATGATAAAGCTTTTAAGGTCAAATGGGCCTTGGCCCTGTAATTCGCTTCAATTCAGCGGTGGAGAGCCGACATTAAGGGATGACCTGCCAGATCTCATCCGGGAAGCGAGAAAGGCCGGAATGAGTCATATCGAAGTGAACACTAACGGGTTGAGGCTCGCTGAGGATTTAGATTACTTCCGAAGCCTCTACGAGGCTGGAATGAACACGCTTTATCTCCAATTTGACGGCTTAAGAGAAGAGATCTACAAGAAGCTAAGAGGAAGAGGAGATTTAGTGCCGATAAAGGAGAAGGTCTTAGAGAATGCAAGGAAGATCGGATTAAGATCGATAGTCCTCGTAGTTACGCTTGCAAAGGAAGTGAATGACAAGGACTTAGGAGACATAATCGAGTATGCCGTAAAAAACTCGGATGTAGTCAGATGCGTGAATATCCAGCCGATCTCAATGGCTGGAAGGGCACGTAAAGAGGAGATGAGAAGACTACGCATAACTATTCCAGATGCGATTAGGCTGATAGAGGAACAGACTGGAAGGAAGATTCTAGCGGAGGACTGGAGGCCCGTAAATTGGCCCGTTCCAGTAGCGAAGGGAATGGAGATATTAAAGAGTAGGGCCTACCCGGAGTTCACTATGCACCCAATGTGCGGGGCCTCAACCTTCATAGTCGTCGAGAACGGCTCTTACACGCCCATAACGAGGTATGTTGATGTAGACAAATTCGCGGATATCTTCTGGAATATATATTACCTCGGAGTTAAGGGCAGAAGGACGAGGGCCAAGGCTGAGATACTGAAGCTTCTGCCAATGATAAAATCTGATCTCGTAAGGGGCTTAGTGAAAGATATAGTAACTAAGGGAAGCATGGAAGCCCTCGCATCTTTAATGCATAAGGTAATCATGATCGGGATAATGCACTTTCAAGATGTATGGAACATGGATCTCGATAGGGTTCAAAGATGCGCAATACACTATGCAACCCCCGATGGTAAGGTGAGATCCTTCTGCACATACAACAGCCTCTACAGAAGCGATGTTGAGAAGAAATTCGCCATACCAATTCGCGAGTGGATGGAGAGAACAGGTAAGAAGATAAGTGAGCCTGCATAAACAAGCCTACCCGGCCTAAAACTGCTGAAATCTCCAAAGACTCTTATTTTCTATGATATCCCTCAGTATATCCCTTGCTCTCTCAGGCTTCATGGATAATAAGGCCTTAACGACATGCTTGCATAGACGTTTCTCCTCAAGTCCCTTACGCCAATCGTCGCAGTCATGCCTTAGAATCCTCTCCCCCAAAAGAAATTCCACAGTGTATTCCTTCACTCGCATTCTCACCTTGTCCTCCGAGGATTCCTCGATCGTCAATTCCTCATCTCCTATGCTCCTACCCCTCTTTATCCTATTTAGATCCGTGAGTTTAAGGAGGAGCTGCCAAACCTCCCTTTCAGTCTGATCCAAGCTTGCACTTAACGATCCGCCGTAAAGATTATACTCTATGATCTTCCTCTTTACCTTCTCATGCTTAGGCTCGGCGATCTTCAGCATCTGCATTAGCTCTATGCAATTCTCGATTGCATATCCATGAAAGTGATTGTTGAAGTATCCATAGATCTTCTTAACCTTCCTACCTGTCTCCTCCAACTTAGGAACCCACTCGCTTAGCTCCTTTTCTGAATATCGATAGTTATACCATACCCTACTGTTCCTTCCATGCCATCTGAAATAGGCAAAATCGGCTGTTACGTGGATTTCCGATGGGAAGGAAGGCTCATCAACCACGCAGTAGGCCACGCCGTATTTCCTCAGCATCCTCCACGTATCATCCCTCATCCACGAGGAATCCCTAAACTCAACCGCGAACTCATAGCCGTCCGGTATGATATCCAGAAATCCCTCAAGCCTTTCATAGCCATCTTCATACTTGAAGCTCGGTGGAAGCTGGATCAATATGCAACCCAGCCGGCCGCTTGCATATAGAGGCTCAAGAAGCTCCAAGAACCGCATCAGATCACTCCTAATATCCTCAGCCAAATTGAGCTTCTTCTTGTGGGTTATCAATCTCGGCAGCTTCGCGGAGAAGATGAAGTTTGGAGGAGCCGCCCTATTCAGGCCGTAAATGGTAGATCTCGATGGGTAACGGTAAAAAGTGGAGTTGATCTCGACGGTGTTGAAGAATCGGGCGTAATAACTGAACATCCTCTTCTCATCATCATAGAAGGGTCCGATCCACTCCTTATATGACCATCCGCTGGTTCCCAAGAGTATAGCGGACATTCCAACTCCAAACTAAACAATCATTCTAATCAGAGATTACGCAGTTGCGCCTAATAGATATTATGCCAATCCGAAGGAGCGCCAAATAAACTGACGGAAAGTTACTCACGCCTAATAACGGTTATCGTGCATTTCGTTGCTATCGCCATAATTACGCCTAAGGCCGCCAGCCACGGAGCTATGACCACGCCGACAAGGCCGGCCCAAGCTGGTATCTCCAATAGCGTATTTCCCTTCTCATCCTTAATTATTATCCTCCTAACATTTCCCTCATGAAGCAGCTCCTTAACCTTCTCGATAAGATCGCTTGATGATACAGTATACTCCTCCCTCAGAGACTCATTGACTGGAACCCCACATTTCGGACAGAAATTTGCACCTTCAGGCAATTCTTCACCGCAATTTCTACACTTAGCCAACAATCTTCCCCCATTCACCCAGTAATTCTGGGAAGCCATCCCTAAATAGTTATTCCCTAGAGGCGTAAAAGATTGATATGTAAGGGCTTAATAATGAAACGAAGAAGAAATACTCGGTGATGCATGTATGGTTGAATTTGAGGAATTAAAAAGTAAACTGCGTGGAAAGCTCTTTCTCTCATCAATGATGAACCTTACGGATGGATCCTTCTGTTCGGAGAGAAGCCGTGGCTGCGCAATGGTTCAGATAGGAGCATACCTAGCTGAGCCCCCAGCCTACGGAAAATTCAAGTCTGTTCTGCCGCCTGAAAGACGAGAATGCATTCGATTCCTAAGCGAAGAATGTGGGAAAGCCAAGAGCCGCTCAGACGTTCATGTCTGTCTGAATCTAGCCTCTCCAAAGCTTGAGTGGGCTATCGAGGCTGCGGAGGCCTTCTGGGAGGCTGGAGGAGACCTCGTTGAACTCAACGTTCACGGGGGCTACAAGAGATATTTAGAGCTTGGACTTTTGAGGGCCATGGTGTTCCCAGATAACAGGCAGAACATGATCAAATGGCTTAATGCCCTATCTAACCTTGAGATTCCATTAATCGTAAAGTTTAGGGCCGGCATAATCCCCGATTACCCGGCGGTGCTCAAGGAGATCGCTGACATAAACATCTTCGCCGTGCACTTCAACATCAGGGACGAAGATGCAAAACGTCCGGACTTCAAATTTGCAGAGGAAATAAGAGAGGAGTGTCCCTTCCTCCTTCTCGTAAGTGGATATGTCAGATCAGCGGATGACGCAAGGAGGCTATTCTCGATCGGGGTGGATATGGTGGGAATAGCTGAGCCGACAATAGAGGATCCAGATTTCATCGCTAAAATCGCCAATCAGCTCGGCATAAAAGAGAACTAAGCGGCTTAGTGATCGCTTGGGATAAAGTCAGCATATCAGCCTTAAAAGTGATTGTGTGTATTTGGCATGACATACAAAGATTCTTAACGAATCTCGGAAGAGTCAGTAACGATATCATGCTGTGAGGCGGCACTTCATGTCCAATGAAGGCGAAGATAATCCTAATTCTGACCCTATGCCTCTCATCATGGATGAGGAGGCTTCAGAGGAGAAGATTAAGGAGTTAGAGGAGAGATTCAGTAACCTAGCGAGGGTTATAAGAGAGGATGCTAGACAATTAAGCGAGTACTTAATAGCTGAAGAAAAAGCCATAAATGACGTATGCAGTTTTCTCAGGAGGATCCTATCAGAACTCGGCCTCTCAATAGTCATACCGGAAAAGGCCCTGCCAAACATAGAGAAAAGCGGGAAGATAATCTTGAATTCGGAATGTCACCTCATCACAGTCTTGGAGGATGGCACTGTAGAGTCGAGATCTCTAAGCAACTGCCCCCCAGAGACCATCCTAGCCGTGTTATGGGCTCTCCTGCCGAGACTGAAGGATGAGGTTAATGCGTATCTTAGGAGGGTCAGCATGAGATTTAACCTTCTAGAGACTCTTAAGGAGGAATTAAAGGATATACAGAGACCCTTCATTCATGAGGAGGAAGAATCTAAAGGATTTGGAGAAGAGAAAGTCAAGGAGGTCTTTATTCCACAGTAACGCGGCAACCCATCCAAGTCGAGGTTAGAAGTTCGAGATGATCAGAGTTCTACCCGTCGAGATACGGGAGTTTTCCTCCATAAATGAACTAGACGAGTTCTTAGAGAAGGAAATAGCCTGGTATCAGGCTATACTCGAAGAGTATGGCGAGACTCTAGGCTCCCTCCTTCGAGGACAAGGTCTATCATCAGAGGAAGTCGAGAAGATACTTAAGGAGAAGGGATTTACCCGGCCTGTCTCTGGAAAGGGAAAGAGGGGAAGATCAGCGTCTCCCTCGGAAGGATGGTTCAGCTATAAGGGCCTACTATTCTCTGCTGATAAGCAGGGTAGAATAGAGATGCTCTTCGAATCGATAGAGAAGATCGAGAATGCCATAAATAGGATAAAGGAGGCTAGGACATTAATTGAAGAGCTCCAGAAGGCTGGTTTCGGCTTAGGCTTATCATTCTCTGTCTATCTCGTTAATGGAGTTCCAGAAAGGATATTCGTCCAAAAAGCGACGTCAGCCGCCCAAAAGTATAAGCTCGAATTGTTCCTCACAACGTCAATGACGCCCGCCCATAAGTCTTCAAAGAGTGAAGAAGCCGAAAATAAGAGTGAGAAAGGCGAGGAAAGTCAAGAAAAGAACGGAAAAGAGGAAGGAGCCGAGGAATAGCATAGCCCGATTAGCATGCCATTACATCATGTAGGAATAGCTGAAGAATGTATCCACAAATTTCTTCATGAGCTCATATGGCGATCTGACTATACAGTAGATTGGGAAGTAATCTTTCACCCTTTCACTGTCTATTCCTATGCCTATCACGTTAATTCCAGATCTTACAGCCTCTCTGATCTCCTCCTTGGCCTTCTCATCTGCCCCTTTATATCCAAGCGGAAACCCATCAGAGACTACTATTAGTATTTTGCTCTCCTCATATCTCCTCCTGAGGGCCTCAGATGCGATCCTAACTCCATCAGCGAGATAGGTTACTCCGCCATGTTCTATCCCACCTATCCTCGCACATACGGTCCTATTATGATTCTCCTCAAAATCCTTAATTATGAAGAATCTATTATCAAACGCGAATACTCCTAATGACCGATTATCCTGAAAGAGCTTCCTCGAAACCTCTGCTAAGCATAAGATTATATCTTTCACTTCGCCTGCAAAGCTCTTTAGGCTTAAGCTCACATCTACGAGTATACTCCATGCCTGAGCTCTGTATCGTAAGGTATCCTCCTGGAAGATGTCGCTTCGCTGCTGTTGGCTCGCAATCACCTGTATTGCCTCCTGTAGATCTATTATTCCAGCCTCCTTTCTGAAGTCCTCGCCAGTAAGATTATAGTATAACGCAAGCCTATTCGTAATCCGCCTTATAGTCTTTGAGTGGACGGCCCTCCTCCTTAAGAACTCTGCATAATCATACTCCGGAAAAAGAAATTCCCTAAATCTAGTATTCACCCCCAACTCCTTATATCTCGAGAGGATCCTCCTCATCTTCCTCTCCTTCCTCACCCAATCCCAGTAGTTCTGGGATGCCTCGCTCCTCAATGCCTCATAGTTAACATTTATTCTCAAGCCTGTTCTTCGCTTGATCTCATCAACGACGTCCTGTACCTCCACCTCGGAGGGAACCCTTAGTTTCTCCTGAAATATCGAGTTTTCACCTATATGGTTCATGTATAGGAAGGCTGGAACTTCAGGGAGCGTCGATGATCTATTAGATAGTAGTCCATAAATCTCAGAGAAGGCTTCGATTCTATATTTAGACAAAGTCTCCTCTACTCTTGCAATATCCAGTCTGTTCTTTAAGCCAGAAAAGACTTTGATACTTCTCCTCTCTAACCTCTTTAGGGCATTCACGGCTTTCCTGACAATCTCATTCTCAGACGTAGCGATTCTCCCCTTTATCATACCAGTCTTATAGGAGGAGAGAGTTGAGGTTAAAATTCTGACATTTTCATTCCTAATCAGGTTGGCTGGCTTAAGATTGATGTATGAGATTGCATCGGCAAATACTATTTCAGCCAGTAAGTTTCGATGGAAGGTCTTCGTGTAAGCGTTTAATATGGCATCCTCAACCATGATGATCGATGCTAGGGCTAATTTCTCATCCTTGCCGTCAATACATCCCTCATAAGCCTTCGAATTCACGGTTAGGGTGAGAAGGCTTAGATAGTAAATGGACGACTTGAATAGATTCCACATTATCAATAATTGGCTTTCATCCCTCGGATCAAAGAGCATCCCCTGATACTCAAGTCTACCATCCCCCGTCTTCCTCACCTTTGGGAGGCACATCACAAATCCAAAATCATCCTTCTCGAGGAAAGGGAATGGCGTGGAGTCCCGCATCAATATCTTTAATTCGCCGGGCTCCCTTCCAGTCAGATCATATGAGATGAACCATGCAGTATCATAAAACTTCAAGGGAGACCACCCGGCTTCTAAGAGAAGAACCTCTTAATTATCCTCCTAACAGCCTCTTGAATCTCAACGTCATCGCTTGTGGTGCCTACAATACTCTCCTCTGCCGCCTCAAGCGGATCACTTCCATCGGCTATCAGAATCGCCCAATTCATTAGATCCCCAGGTGAGGGCCCATATGGAAGATCGCCCATCTGATATTGCCGTCGTAGCTCAGCCCCGGCGCGGACGATCCTCGCGGCAGTGTCCTCGTCAACCCCACTTCTCTTCTGGATCAGCTTGATCTCCTCAGGAGATATCTGATTGCCTATGCTCAAGTAGCTAAAGTTTATCCAGACGGACATTCTCCTCCTGAAAGCGGCATTCAACGGTTTTGTCCCTGCAAACTCGCTTGAGAATGGATTCATCGATATTATCACGTATCCGTAGGGATGTCGCTTAACGATCTCATTATCCTTCTCCGTTAGAACTATATGCCCGCGGGTATCCAGTATAGGGTTTAGTCGAGCCGCTATATCCTGCTTCATCATGTTAGCTTCGTCCAAGTATAGGATTCCGCCGTTCCTACACCATAAGATTATCTGCCCATCTATCCAATTCTCCTTTCCTAAGCCTATATATCTGCCAAATAGGTCGTAGGTTGATGTTTGTAGGCCGCAGTTAACCTCCCATATCGGAAGCCCCGTAAGTTCAGCTATGAAGTAGACTATATGGGTCTTCCCCGTTCCACTCGGCCCAATTAGGGCGCACTGCTTAAAATAGTATAGTGCCCGAACGATCTGCTTTACATAATTCTTTCCTGGAGGTGTAATATACTCTGGAACGTTTGATGGAATTAGATCCCTCACGGATTCTGGGAACTCGTATCCGGGATGCAGATCATACTTTTCTATGCCATACTTCTTTAGAAGCTCAGATTTCGACTCCGTCCTCCTAATGAAGAGGTTGATCCTTGCATTTTTAAGTTTGGTTCGGAAGCGCTCCTCTACGTATCGTCTAGCTATACATCGGCTCCTAATCTTATGGCTTCCATACGCAACTTTGCTGCCATGATTTGACATGCCGTAGAATCCCGAAAGCTCCATATTGAATGGGAAATCTTAAGTGCTAGTGTGTAACGTGCCACTACACACAAAGGGAAATTGGCTTGAAGGAAATAATCAACACTCAAGGCGGATGGCGCTGGCATTCTGCTTAGATGGGAGATGCATCAATGAGCTCTAGCGAAGTGAAGATAGACGTTAGGCTACTTAACGTGTCAGGATCCATCATTGATAATACTCAAGGAGAGAATGTGGAGCCGAAATTCGATGTAAACGTGAAATTGGAGGAAGTTGACAGAAACGTGGATGAGGCGACCTTCAACTTCGCGATTGCAATGAATACAAAGCCCAGCGTTGTAAGATTCGAACTGAACGGCATAGTGAACGTTCTTGGAAAGAGCAGGATGATCGATAAACTCTTAGAGACAGACCCGGAGACTAAGGTTCCACACCTCCTGAAGAAGATATATCAGAGGGTCTTCGTCTCGATCTTCCTACTCTCAGGGCTTATGGGAGCTCCACATCCGCCTCCAGACCTCCTATTCATCTCAGTTAAGAATGATGCTGGAGAATCTAGCGGAGAAGTAAAGACTGAAAAGTAAAAATACAATGTCTGAATTTTCAGTTTGAATTCGCTTTTCATAACCCATTTTAATAATGATGGGATACTGCATGTTGCCGAGCGCCGAGCCGGAGAACTCCAACACATGACAGAAGCAAAGCATCTATTTAATAGTAGAAACGGATTGCTAACTGAGATATCCTCCTTAAGGGAAGGAAGAACGATCCTTAGAGGCATAAATGCCTTTAAGCTACGCTTGGAGTCCTCTCCCGGCTTCCAGAGGATCTGTAATGCACTGGTCAATTTCGGCCTCTCAAAGAATGAAGCTAAAGTATTCATTTACCTCGCGAAATACGGAGAACAGAAGGCTCATAAAATATCAAAGGCACTATCGCTTCATAGAACCGAAACATACAAGATCCTGAAAAGGCTTGAGGAGAAGGGCCTCGTATATCGAATCCTAGACAAGCCTATAAAGTTCGCTGTGATCCCAATCGGCGAGGCCCTTGAGAACTTGGTCAAAGAAGAGAAGCAGAAGATTCAGAGGCTGGAGGAGGAGAAGAGACGAATACTCGAGATATGGGATTCAATAATGGTTCCAATCAAAAACCATGAGGCGCTCGGCGAATTTATACAGGTGCTTAAGGGGAAGAATCAGATATGCATTAAGGCCAGCGAGTTAATAAGGGATGCTGAAGAGGAGATTCTGATGGTGGCTTCAGGCGATATTCTCCTGCAACTCTTCTACTCGGGAGTTATGGATGACCTCGCAGAGAGAGCTGAGAAGGTTAAGATGAGAGTTATCACGGATTCCTCATTAAAGAGCACGTACATACTTAAGAAGTTAGATCTCAAAGATAAGAGCCTAAGCATAGACATCGATAATATGCCAAGCTTCATCCTCTCAGAGAAGAATCTCATGCTCTTCATAGCCGATGAGGAAAAGAATGAGAGACGTGCCATCTGGACCAATCAGAAGGCCATGATAGACGCCCTAAGAGTCTCGTTCTTAACTCTAAACGGAACTGAGAGAAAAGACTGAAGAGTAAATATCGATTAGAGATACGCGTCTAAAACATGTTTTATGCCTTCAAAAATCCTTAATATATCCTCTTATTCTATGCATGAACTGGAGGTTCAGATCAGGAGTACATCTAGGCGGCATTTGGCTGCATAAATACTCGTTGCGCTATTTGATTTTCTGTCTGTATAGCGTATATACGCACAAACCGAAATATCCATTCAAACGCCAGTCTTTTCTTCAGTGAAGAAGATGATGCTCCGAATAAACGATGAGAAGGCGCTCAGCACAGTAGTTACAACGTTAATAATCTTGGTTGTATCTGTGCTTCTAGCCGGCGTAGTTGCATTGTATGCAGTGAACATAACATCCACCAGAACCCAGCAGGAGGATCTGAGGCTCTACAAGCAGGAAGTATGGTATAACGTTACTGGCGGCTACTCCTACGCTGCCCTCGCCATAGATAATGTCGGTGGAAGAGACGTTGTGATAGACAAGATTCAGGTTAGAGGAGTCGAAGTCTCTTGGAGCGATGTGGCCTACTTGAGGCTTAGCTCACCCATCACGAGCTCCCTCCAAGCTCCAAACGGATCTTACGCAAGCAGCCTTCCAGGAGACAACTTCGAATACATCTCTGGCACAGTGGGGAACTTTACAACAGCCTCAAATGATATCCCACTACATTCAGGCGATACCCTAATAATTTACATTAAGAATCCAGACAGCGTCAGTGCTAATGATATAGGCACAACGATTGGAATTACCGTCTTCACGGAGAATGCCCAATACTACGTTGAATGCAACGTGAAATCCGCTGAAAGGGCTTCTTCATAAATCCACATCTTAGACCACCCCCTCCTTTTTTTATATTACAAGTGGTGGCGAGTATGAAGAGTAAAGGCCTTACAACCCCAGTCTCATCGATCCTATTGATTTCCTCATTCACGATCATAATCTTGGCAACCTATAACGTTGCAGTCTCAGCGGTAAATGTCGGATCATACAGGCTCAATTATGCCGCTGCAAAACATGAAATGCTAGCCCTAGAAGACGCTATTCACTCAGTAAGCTGGTCCCCCAAATCGTCCATCATAATAAAATTTCATGGTTATGGAGGAGAATTCGAGGTTAATCCTGATGGTCGAAGATTAATAATAAACGTTTCAGACGGCTCCGCATCAGCCATAATATTCAACTCAACGATAGGCTATGTAGAATATGAGCTTCCAGCCGTGGATAGAGGCAAGGTCGGATGGTATCTGCGTGGAAGTTCAGAGCCCATAGTGAATCAGAGCTTCCGTGAAGCCGCGCAAATGTATATTCGAGTGAACGGTGATGAGCAGAAGATATATCTCGGATATAGGCCGCTCGTTTACTCCTATACCGAAGACTCGGATGAGGGCATAGTAAACGTCATCCGAATATTAGTGATTAACCTGAATTCCTCTGAGAGCATCCTATCCAGCGGCAGCTTCCAAGTTAGAATTCGATGCCTAAACATTACTGGCTGGACTAGAAGATACAGCATAAGCGGTTCGTTATCCTCTGTTAATGTGAAGGCAATAGTTGATGGCAAAGCCGGATCAGTTATCCTTCCGCTTCTAAGCCAAGGAGATCTCACACTCATCAGATTAGAACTCCTCATCTGCAACCTAAGAATTGAGAAGGTGTTCGGCTGATGCCCTCAAAATCAATAGATTTCTTATTCTCGCTCCTAACCTTGTTGGCCATAGGCATAATCTTAACAGCCTCTATAAATTCATACTGCGGATTTTTGAAGGCTTCATCTGAAAATGAAGAATTGGAGGCCCTACTCGAGAATATGCGCTCCGAAGTTATATATGCGCTTCTCATTCTATCCGAAGATAACGCAACATTAACCTTGGATATTAAGATGCCCCATAAGATTGGAGATAGATACTACTGGATCAGGATGTCAAACGATTCCTCCTCAGCTTGGATTGAGGGAGGATTCGGCATATCTGAAACCGCGGGATATAGATGCCGCGTGTATCTGCCCGGAAGGATACACGTCTCCGGAGTCTTTGAAAGCCGATACGTAACTGCCAGGCTTGTATGCTCAATAAGCAATTCTATTCCGACAATCATTCTTGAGAGGAGGAGTGAGACATGAAACGTAAGGATAAGAAGAAGGGGAAGAAGAGGAGGAAGGCTCCGGAAGAGCCCCTAGTCGAGGATCTCATAGCCGCATTAAAGATCGAGAAGCATGAAACCTACGGTAACATCGAGATCCTTGACAATTATCCGCTGAAGGCTCCATTCTCGTACGCCATGATAATTCGGGATAAAGACACAAATGAACTGTCATACATCATAGATGAGATCCCGCTGAACGAGAAGGAGAGGGAAATTTATACCAAGATAAAGGAGATCCTGGAATCTGAGCTTGAGGCTCCCCTAGAAGATGAAAGTCCACTTGAATCCTTCAGAAGGCAATTTCCTGAGCTAATAAAGAAGCACCGTAATCTGCTGAAGAGGCTCTCGACCATCGGAATGAAGAAGATCGAGTATTATCTGGAACGAGACATCGCGGGATACGGCAAGATAGATCCATTAATGGCCGATCCAAATATTGAGGATATAAGCTGTAGCGGTATAGGCAGGCCGATATACCTCTGGCATAGAAAATACGAGAATATAAAGACGAATATATACTTCAGAGATAGGGAGGAGCTTGATAACTTCGTTATTAGGCTAGTTCATAGAGCTGGAAGACATGTCAGCGTTGCCTATCCAACCGTGGATGCCACGTTGCCTGGAAAGCATAGATTGGCAGTCTATTACAGAAATGAAGTGACTCCTCTCGGAACTAGCTTCACAATAAGGAAGTTTAGGGAAGACCCATTAACCATTATTGATCTAATAAATAATGAGACCATCAACGTTGATGTAGCGGCTTATCTGTGGATGCTGTGTGAAAATAAGTTTTCATCTATGATAATCGGCGCGACCGGGGCTGGTAAGACAACTGCGCTTAACGCGATCGCAGGCTTGATTCATCCTGAACAGAAGATAATAACAGTTGAAGAGGTTGCGGAGATAAATCTTCTGAGGGAGAATTGGGTCTCTACGATTGCACGTGCAGGGTTCGGCGTGGAAAATGCGGGGGAGATCTCACTCTACAGCCTAATTAAGGCCGCTGTTAGGCATAGGCCGGACTGGATAATCGTTGGGGAGATTAGAGGTGAGGAAGCCTATGTCCTATTTCAGGCATTGGCTACTGGACATGGCGGCCTATGCACAATGCACGCTGAGGATGCTGAAACCGCCATAAAAAGGTTGACGCAGCCTCCAATGAATATTCCAGATGATGTTATTCCATTGATGAACTGCATGATCTCCGTTAAGCATGTTAAGGCTCCAATACTCGCTGGTTTAAGCCATCGTTCAAGGAGGAAATTCGTTAAGGTCTCGGAGGTCATAGGGACAAATAAGATCCATGATGTCTTCGTATGGGATAGTCTCTCAGATGAGTATGTCGACGACCTAAAAAACAGCCATTTATTCGCTAAGATATCCGAGAGATGGAATCTCCCAGTAGATTACGTCTTCGAGGAGTATGAGAGGCGGAAGAGGGTCATCCAATATTTAGTTGAGAGGGGAATGAGAGACTACAAGAGCATAGCCAAGTTTCTCATCAAGTTCTACAATAACCCAAAAGTCATTTATGAGGAGATCATGAGTTGCAGGTGAATCTGAAGGATGAAGCTTAAGCTCAAACATGAAGAGGCTGGGGAGGAGGAGCTCCCATTCGCCTTCATGCTCATCACACTCATGGCCTCATGCGGAATCTCACCATACGAGAGCTTCAAGAGGCTCAAATCCATAGATCTCCTGCCATTCATCCAAAAGGAATCAAATGAGATCGTCAGGAAAGTCGAGGTGCTAAATGAGGATCCGCTGTCTGTAATGCAGAAGAGAGCCGGAGAGACCAGGCTGGAAGCCTACGGAGACTTCCTGAGAGGATACGTTTCAACAGTAAAGAGCGGCGGAAGCATAACGAATTACTTAAAGAGCAAGTTAAAGTCGATATTCGAGATCAGAGCTGCAGCAGCTGCACGTTCAATCGAGAGACTCGAGACTCTTGTTGACGCCTACATGGCCATGCTACTCGTATTAATGAGCGTTTACATCCTTGTTGCAGTTGTTTCCTCATCTACCCTATCAGGTACGATGGGTCTAAAATTCAACAGCGAGATCTTCATTCACCTAATACTCTTCCTCTTCATGCCCCTAACATCAATAATATTCATGATATCCGCGTATCTAATGCGGAGGGGCACGCTGATAAATGTTAGGAGTATATACTTCAAGGCAATTCCAGCGGCCATCTTAAGCCTCGCAATTCTAGCTGGAATATTCATTATGCCTGAAATGCGCAGCTCATTCATCTCCATGATCCTCTCGGCGCAAAGGACCCTTGAATCTTCATTACCCTTCATCCATATTGGATCATTATTGAATTACGTGGTGCCAATAATCGTAACGCTATGCCTCCTCATCACCTCTATACTTCCCATGATCGAGTATTCTAGAGTCGAAAGGGTAAACGTAGAGGCTGAGGAGTCCATGCCAAGCTTCCTCAGAGATGTAAGCGAGAACAGAAAGACTGGGATGTCGCCTGAGAAGAGCATCTCTCAAGCGGCGACGAGAAGAGGGTATGGCTCATTCTCAGGGATTCTGAAGCGGATCGTGAATCAGATCGAGTGGGGAGTTCCTCTCAGAAAGATCTTTAGTGATCTAAGGGACAACCTGCACAGCTGGCCTGTCCTAATGAACTTTCTAATATTGATTGAGACAATAGAGGTTGGCGGAGGTCCTCCTGAAGCACTAGATATATTGGCATCCTACAGCGAGAAGATCAGGGATATCGAGAAGAATAAAAGGGAGATGCTAAAGCCCTATATAATTCTGCCCTTCATCTGGACGGTTCTGATGGCTCTAACCTTTACCTTCACATTCTATGTAATCACCAATCTCCCAGTAATGAATATAGGCGGATTCATACCGTCCGCAATAGAGTCGCAATTAACGGCATTCTCATGTGCAATAATATTTCAGTCTTGGCTATCGGGCTTTTTCATAGGGAAGGTCACGCAGGGAATCTTCGCCGCCGGATTCAAATACTCCATCCTCTTAGCAATTACGGCGCTCATATCGCTCCTCTTCTCACAGAGCTTCATCGACTTAATCATGGGGTTGCTGTAAATGTCAGCCTCCTCACTTGACACCTTATTTGCGGCTTCGATCATGATATGCCTGGTTCTCTCCTCCATGATTGGAGTATTCACGGCAATACGGCCCCTTCTCGACGCTCAATCATCCAATTGGAAGAGGACTAATCTAAGATTGGCTGAATATTTACTCAGCGATGAGGGATCCCCCTCCGATTGGGGCGAGGAGATCAATAAGACGCTAATCAAGTTTGGATTGGCGAGAAGAGATGCTCAGAGGCCTTATGTCCTCAGCATAGACAAAGTTACAAGACTGAATGCGGCGAATAGGGATCATATCGATCCGCTGGAGGCCTTTGAGGCACTGAATATTGCAGATAAGCCCTTCCAGATCGTGATTAAGCCCTTATTCAATGTCACAGTGAATGATGTCTCCATTACTGAGGGAGAATCGGAGGTCATGTATCGCTTTAAGATCTCAACTACAAGGTTTAATCTGCCAGTTGCAGCCCAGCTCAAATGCTACGCAATAATAGGAGATCAGATCGTTGAATGCTCATCTTCAACGTCGGAATCCGGCGTGGGAGAGATAGAACTTTCATTAACGAAGAGCGTGAGCGGAACGGCTCTGCTTATAATTTTCGCTAGGGTAGAGCCGAATGTGCTCTCCTATACTGTCTATCCATTCATTCATAACTCTGAAGGCAGCCCAGATGAGGCTGGAAGCTACGCATCGTTGAGTCCGCTGAATTATACGTTGAGGGCTTATCTGAAGGATCCCTCCAATAGGATCCTCTACGCGAAAGTCCTCACTTACAATTATCAATTCAACCTAACAATGATTGAGAATGCATCGTTAACTCAGACCTTCTTAGTTCCGAGGATCCTCGATAAGAGCGTAATGATCCTTGTTGGAACGGGATTAGATGCAGATTCGTCGGAATACTTCGCTGAGTGGGTCTCGTATCCTCAGGTTCCATTGAGATTCGGATTGAACTTTACGGGGGAATATCATCTAACGAATGCTTACTCATCACGCTTTCTCGTAACGATAAACTCTGCAACATATGAGTGTGAGGTGATCTTTGGGGGATGAAGATGCATAGATTCAGGCAGGGACAGATCCGAGTATTAGAGGCCTTCCTTGCTGTTATAGTGGTGTTCGGTGCATTACTCCTAAGTAGGCCGATCTACATATCCTATGATGACTCGGCCGATCAAGAGATCCTATACAGCATTGGCATGAATGCATTGATGCATCTTGATCAGGACGGCGATCTCGGAAGACTGATTAGTCAGAGGGATTGGACTGAAATCTCGAGTAGGCTTTCCATTCTACTGCCGATAGGAGTCTCCTATAACCTTACAGTCTACGATGAGGAATCGAATATCCTTAATGACTCCCCCATACTCAGCGGGGACCTAAACGCTAAGAGTGTAGTCTCAATTCAATACGTAGTCGTTGATAGGGAAAGCTTGAATCTTTACATTGTTAGGTTGCAGTTGGCGTGGGTGAAATGAGGGGTAAGAGAAGATCTGGTCAGATAATCATCCTCGCCGCCCTTACAATAGCCTTCACCATACTCTCAACTATAATCTACGTTTACCAGATAAGCCAGAATCTACATCTTGAAGATCAGCCTCTGCATCTTCGCGGCTTCATCGGGAACGTGAAGATCGCCTCCCGCATCCTCATGATGGGAAGCCTAGCAAATATCTCGAATGGAGGAGAGAATGGCTCATTAAGGTATAATCTCCAGAGGCTAAGATCATTCATCGAATCCAATTATCACAGGGGAAGATGCATCCTCAACTTTAGATTGTGCGAGGTCTCCCCATACTCGTCTGGATTATGGATCTTCTGGGGAACTGATGGATTTGGAGTCTCAAGTGCAAAGGCCGACTTCTCACTGAACTTAGCGGATGAACGGGAAGAGATCATCACAAAATACTCAATTAACATAACAACTCACATCATAATAAATGCAACCT
Source organism: uncultured Candidatus Bathyarchaeia archaeon (assembly GCA_964508155.1). Lineage (GTDB taxonomy): Archaea > Thermoproteota > Bathyarchaeia > Bathyarchaeales > DTEX01 > B63. The sequence goes on along the minus strand of CAZDRE010000008.1, from coordinate 53,689 downwards.
CTAAAAGAGTAAGGTTTCCCGGATTCTATGTAATCAGAGTTACGATTCGAGTTTTCAATGAGGGCTTCCCAGCCCTCTGCAAGAACTTAACAATCTATTATACGGATTACTATGGGAATTGGCATGAAGCTGAGTCCCTAAACTTCTATACCCTTAAGGATTACGGGAATGGGACGTATTCTGCGAGATTCCTCATATTTGAGCCTGAGGGCGTGCTCAATAGGAAAGTTAGGGTTTTATGCTTCGATAGGAGGGAGATACGAGTAATCGCTACAACTACATGCGAAAGGATCTAATGGTCCCGCCAATCTTCAAGGTAAAAGCGAAACTAAATTAAGAAGGAGAATTCAGAATTTTTCCTTAAACCCTTTTATAAGGGCTCCGTCACACACAGCCACGTATGAAATTCTCTTCTCAACTCAGATATCTAATTCCGAAGGGGATATGGCTAAAGCGGACGCTAATACTACTCGGATTCATCCTTTTAGATCTAATAGTAACGGCCATTTTATGTCAGTCTCCAAGTATGGAGGCAAATCCGTATGCCAGAAGCTTCATGGAGATCTACGGCATCATACCGGGCCTTACAATCTTCAATCTTATAGCGACAATTCCAATATATGCAGTTCTCATCTTTGACTCCTATATGATCGAGTATACTCGGCACTACAGGGATAAGGTTGAAGTGATTATCGATCTAGCATTCGGCTGGCTCATAGCGGGAAGCCGATTTAACGGAGCGACGAGTTGGCTATGGAATACCTCTCATCTAACCAGACAGGCATTAGGTTTTATCATATACTCAATCTTGGCAATTCCAATCCTGTATATACTCCCCAAGCATCACAGGACATGTTATAAAATGTGACTTCAGAACTTATCCTCGATAATATCGGCTGTTCAGATGGCTGGCGTAAAGAAGAATGTGAAGGCATTCTCCTTAGTTGGGGGAGGACCATCCTACATGCTATATGAAGGCATAGCAGCTGCTATAGTCGCTTTAGCGGCAATCGCATTCTTCCTCAGATCTAGACATGCAAGATCATAGCATGGCGCATCAGCTAGACTATCCTTCCCCTCACTGTTTTTAGGTAGATAGCTACTATGCTCCATGCATAAGCGCAACCGTTAAATGAATCTTCGGTAATGTATTTTTCGCGCTAAAATATTGAGGGATGCTTGGGTTGAAGATAACAGATCTGAAATGCACGGTCATAGGGAGAAACCCGGTAGTCCGCATAGTCACAGATGAAGATATAAGCGGATATGCCGAGATAGAATCCTCCAAGTGGTACATAAAGCCTCATGTAATGTTCTATAAGCGTTTCATCATAGGCGAGGATCCAACGGATGTTGCGCGCGTCATGTTTAAAATACGTCGATTAGGCAGCTTTAAGCCTTGGGGAAGCGCCGTTAGCGCAATTGAAATTGCGCTTTGGGACATAGCCGGAAAGGCTGCTGGCCTCCCAGTATATAAGTTACTCGGAGGGAAGGTTAGAGATAAGGTTCGAGTCTATAATGGCGGCGTCAGGCCTCCGATGAAGGGCTTCACGCCTGAAGACTATGCTGAGAACGTCCTCCAAATGAAGAAGGCACCTGAAGGCTTCACGATAATAAAGCAGCCGATAGGCTTCCATGGGAATATATTATCGAGGATCCCGGGATCATTCTACGGCGAGGCAAGGAAGGGATCATTCCATCCAAGTAGGGGAATGCTTACGGAGAAGGGTCTAAAATACATTATCGACTGCGTCAAGGCTATGAAGGAGGTTTTAGGGGAGGAGGTAGGACTAGCCTTAGACTGCGGGCCCGGATGGGTCGTTCCATCGGCGATCAAGCTCGCTAAGGCTCTAGAGCCATACAATATCATGTGGCTTGAAGATCTAATCACAGGCGATTATGTTCCATACGTCCTCCCGGACGTTTATAGGGAGGTTACGCGGGCTACAAGCACGCCGATCCATACTGGAGAGCAGATATACCTCAGACAGAACTTTAAGGATCTAATTGAGATGCGCGCCGTGGATATTATAGGGCCTGACCCATGCGATGTTGGCGGAATAGCGGAGCTCAAGTGGATCGCGGAGTTCGCTGATATGCATGACATTCTAATAGCCCCTCATGGCATAGGAGATGGATTAATAGGTCTAGCCGCCCTAGTCCATGTATCGGCAACCCTACCCGACAATTACATAGCATTCGAGTATCCAGTTGGAGATCCAGAGTGGTGGTATGACATAGTAGAGGGCCTTCCAGACCCGATAGTTAAAGATGGATTCATAGAGGTCTGGGACAGACCTGGATTAGGCGTGGAATTTGATGAGAAGAGAGCGAGGAAATACCTGCCTGAGGGCGATGAAGACTTCTTTGACTGAATGCTCCACGACAATCGCGGGATTGGAGTCTAAAGAGGGTCATGAAGAGAAGATCTAGAGTAGCGATCGTTAAGGATCCAGACATAAGGCGGAGGACGAGGAAGGCCCTAGAGATCATCGGTGGCATAGATGAGATAGTGGACAGAGGAGACAGGGTCTTCATAAAGCCGAATCTGGTAGATGCATCTCCGCTCGAGACGGGAGAGGTAGTCCAGCCTGAGACAGTTGAGGTTTTAGCCCAGGAAGCCCTTAATGCAGGGGCATCTGAGGTCATCATAGGTGATACTCAGACATACTGGAAGATGCCGAATGAGACGATCAGCAGATATGAGGAGCTCGCCAAGAATCTCGGAGTTAAATTCCTAGACTTGAAGAAGCATCCGTTCGTCAAGGTTAAAGTTGAGGATCCAGTATTCTTTAGGGAGGTAAGATTATCCAAGATCCTATTGGAATCCGATGTTTTCATTAATGTGCCGACATTAAAGACGCATGTCCAGTACGGAATAACCGTGGCAATAAAGAATATGTATGGTTTGATCCCGCCTAGGGACAGGGGATACTACCATGCGATCTACAGGGTTGAAGAGGCCATAGTTGACCTATACAAGGCCAGAAGAGCCGACCTAATAGTCGTCGATGGAACATACACGACCCTGCATATAGGGCCTAGGCCAATAGAGGACTATAAGGAGACGGCTAGGCTTGATCTAACCCTTGCAGGCTTCGATCCAGTAGCCATCGACACGGTCTCGGCGAGGATACTGGGCGTAGATCCCTCAACTCTTAGATTTCTAAAATGGGCTGAAGAGAAGGGTCTGGGAACAAGAAGCATGGATGAGATTGAGATCGCCGGAACCCCATTTGACGAGGCATATTATGGAAGAGGAGTAGACATAGTCAGCTATGCAAATGCAAGGGCCAAAAACTCTAGGTTCCTAAACTTCGGAGCCTGCACGGGGTGTCTCCAGCTAGTAGCGGATGTGATGAGGTTCTGCGAGAACATATCTAGGGGAAGAAAGTTCCTTTATGTCATGGGTCCCGGAGCAAATGAGGAGGAGATAAGGAGGAATCTTCGTCCAGACGAGACCTTGATACTCTGCGGATACTGTGCAGCCCCAACATTCTATAATGGCCTAAAGGGCCACTTCGTCCCGGGATGCCCACCAAAAGCAGAGGTGCTTCTCAAAAAGATTAAAGAGATACTGAAGGTTTATGATCCTTCGAGTTGATGATTCGGGGGGATAATCAATGTATGAGAGGATCCTCGTTTACGTTGGAACATACACTCATGCGGAGAGCGAGGGAATCTACATCTTCAGGCTTGATCAGGATACTGGAGGTCTAGAGCCGATAGGAAAAGCGACGAACATAACAAACCCCTCGTTTCTGGAGGTCTCCCCGAACAAGCAGTATCTATACGTCGTTAATGAGGTCGGGTCATTCGAGGGTAAGAGAACCGGAGCCGTCAGCAGCTACAGCATAAACTTGGAGACTGGAGAGTTAACACTTTTGAATACTAAGCCCTCAGGCGGAGCCTCTCCATGCTACGTAACCGTTGATGGAACGGGAAGATACGTCCTCGCGGCGAATTACGCTAATGGCAGCGTATGCGTATTGCCTATCCTGGATGATGGAAGCCTCGGAGACGCCACAGACATAGTTCAGCATAGAGGTTCAAGCGTTAATCCGAAGCGTCAGGAAGGCCCACATGCACATTCAGTCATCCTTGACCCCTCAAATAGGTATGCCTACGTGGCGGATCTAGGAATCGACAAGATAATGATATACAAGTTTGATTCTGAGAGGGGGAAGCTCGTACCGAATGATCAGCCTTGGGTATCCACTCATCCCGGGGCTGGTCCACGTCACTTCACCATTCATCCAAATCGGAGATTCGCATACGTAATAAACGAGCTCGACTCAACCATAACTGCATTCTCATTTGATAGCGAAACAGGAGGGCTTAAGCCGATACAGACGATATCAACCCTCCCGGAAGGCTATGAGGGAACCAATTATCCAGCGGATATACATGTCTCTCCTTCAGGCAGATTCCTCTACGGCTCAAATAGAGGCCATAATAGCATAGCGATCTACAATATAGATGAGAAGACCGGTAGGCTCAGCATGATCGGGCATGAATCCACGCGTGGAAGGATCCCGCGGAACTTCGCTATCGACCCGAATGGAAAGTTTCTATTCGCGGCGAATCAGGAAAGCAATAATATAGTCGTCTTCAGATTGGATGAGGATACTGGGTTGCTTGAGCCTACAGGAGAGGAAGTTAAGGTTCCAACTCCAGTCTGCATAAAGTTTCTGCCGCTTCCATGATGGCTGGGAAATCGCTTTATTGGATGAATCCTACCATTGCGTGATCAAGAATGGTTAGAATGAGATTCGCCGTTATCCTTCCAGGAGACGTTTACGACCCAAATAATCTCATATTGATGAAGCAGCTCGGCTGCACAGACGTTATAGGTCGCGGTCCAAGGCTTCCCAGAGGCTCAGAGGTATGGGAGTATGGAGATCTGGCTCAGCTTAAGATGCTTGTGGAGAAGCATGGGTTGAGACTTGAGGTCATAGAGGATGGCCCTCCAATAGAGAAGATAATTTATGATCTGCCTGGAAAGGAGGAGCAGCTTGAGAACTTCTGCAAGTCCCTTGAGAACATCGGAAGGGCTGGAATAAAGGTTATAAAGCCCCAGCACATGCCTCCTGTTCCAAACATGATATGGCGGACTGAAATTGATAAGCCTACGAGGGGAGGGGCGACTTCAACGGCATTCGATTATGACCTCATAAAGGATTTTCCGCCCACCGTTAAATTTGGCGCCTATAGGGAAGAGGAGATCTGGAGAAATCTGGAATACTTCCTGAAGGGCGTTGTTCCAACGGCTGAGGAGGCAGGTGTAATAATAACCTTCCATCCAGATGATCCTCCGATCTCTCCCATACAGGGGTTCCCGAGAATCCTAAGGAGCATAAAGGCATTCGATAAGCTCTTCAGCCTCGTTCCAAGCGATAATGTGGGCATGTGCTTCTGTCAGGGATGCTTCGCAGAGATGGGAGTTGATGTGCCAGCGGCTATAAGATACTTCGGAAAGAAGGGGAAGATATTCTTCGCTCACTTCAGGAATGTTAAGGGATCAGTCCATGAGCCTGGAGGATTCCAAGAGATATTCCATGACGATCCATCCGGGAGAGTTGATATGTTCGAGGCGATGAAGGCATACTATGAGGTTGGATTTGAGGGTCCGATGAGACCTGATCACGTGCCTAAAATGATGTTCGATGATCTATTCGGCGGGATTCCCGGATATCATCTTCTAGGAAAGGTATTTGCGATTGGATACATGAAGGGGCTTGCGGAGAGCATAGAGAAGATGGGCTACTAAACGCCTATGAGCCCCTCTCTAATATATTCATTATCGTTGGGAATCTCTCGGGATCCCTGTGGGGGAGATAGGTCGCCTTAAGAAACTCATCTTGGAAGGCTGGATCAGCCCCTAACTCCACATATCTTATTTTCTTGGCTATGCGTTCAGCTGTTTCCCTCGCGTCTATTGATATTAAGGCCGCCCTGGCCCCCGAGCCGGCGGTGTTTCCTACAAACCTAACCCTCTCCAGGGGCACGTCGGGATACATTCCGATGATCTTCGCATTTTGAGGGTCTATGTAATTTCCGAATGCGCCGGCTAGGTAAACCCTCTGAATATCGCTCGGCTTGACTCCTCTGTGCTTCATCAGTATCGAGGTGCCAGTGTAAATTGCAGCCTTTGCCAGCTGAATCTCCCTTATATCTCTCTGCGTCACAACTATGTCGTGTGAACTTGCAGTCTCATCCTTCCATGCGATTACGAACTCGGCTCTTCTCCCCCTGCCCCTCAATCTCGGGGTATCATTATCCATGATGAATCTTCCACTTGAATCTATCAATCCGACTTTAAGCATCTCGGCGACTGCGTCTATGACGGCTGATCCGCATAGTCCACGTGGCTTCTCATCGCCTATTGTCTTGTATCCAACCTCAAATGTGCCGGGTTTTATCCATACATGCTCAATCGCGCCGCTGCTTGCCCTCATTCCACACTTTATATGCGCACCCTCAAATGCTGGGCCTGAAGCGCAGGAGCAGGCGATGAGATCCTCCTTATCGCCCAGAATGATCTCGGTGTTCGTTCCGATATCGATGAGCATTGAGACTTCATTTGCCTTGTGGATCTCAGTGGCTAATGCATCTGCAACGGCGTCTCCTCCGACGAATCCGGCTATTACTGGAAGGACGTGAATATATGCTCCGGAATTGATCTTTACGCAAGCCTCCCTTGCCTTTACGTCTATTGGCGACTGTAGAGCAGCTGGATATGGCATCTGCGCGAGATAATTCGGTGGGATCCCGAGGAAGATGTGATGCATGGCCGTGTTTCCGGCGACGGTCATGTCATAGATGTTATGATGTGATATTCCAGCCTCTCCGCATAACTTGTCTATCATCTTATTGATGCCTTCAATTAGGCTCCTGCTCAGAGCCTTAAGGTTCTCCTCCCCTTCAGAGGCGAATTTTATCCTTGAGATTACATCCTCTCCGTATGTTATTTGAGGATTCATCATCGACGTCGCCGCTATTATCTTTCCACTACTCAGATCTACGAGGTAGCCCGCCAGCTTTGTCGTTCCAATATCTAAGGCGAAGCCGTATAGCCCCGTAGAGTCAGACTCAACGGAGATTATCTCCCTGTCCCTCCATAGGATAGCCGAGACATGCCACTCCGCCTCTCTCAGCAGATGCGGGATCATCCTCATAACTTCATAATCCAATTTTACTTCTGATCCTATCTGGGACTCAACGGCCTCTAAGAGTCTATCAATATCAGCCTTTACATCCAGCAGTGATGGCTTCTTAAGGTTAATGCGTATCCTCCTAACCGCTGGCCTTGGCTCTATTCTCCTCTCGTATCCGCTGAGAAGCAGCTTCTGTCTGTCAACTCGGCTTTCAGGCGGGATCTCAACTGTTATTAGACCTGTCCTCAATATTCTGGCTTGGCATGCCAACCTGAAGTTTCGAGCTAGATCATCCTCGGATAACGCTCTCCTCTCAGCCTCTGTAGGCTCCGATAAATTTTCTCCTCCCTCATGGATTATTACTCTGCATTTTCCGCAGAGTCCCTCTCCTCCGCAGATGGCATTTATTCCGATCCCGGCGTCCTTGGCGATCTCCAGTATGGTCTTTCCCTTTGAGATCTCAACTCTTCTCCCATAGGGCTGAAAGATTATCATGAATCTATCGCCACAGCAACCTTGATCGGCGCTTTCAGGAGGCTGATCTATCCATTTAAGTGGGCTATTGAAGATAAAGGTTTCTCGTTTAACACGGCATTTTTCGCTTTTACCACTTAACTTTTAAATGATGTCTACCGTCTAATTTTTGGGATAGGGAGACATGATATTCGGTAAGCTGAGGCGGAAGAAGCCGAAGGCTCCAAGATTAGCTCGAAGCGATTTTCTCCGTTTAAAGCCTCTGCGGAATCCAATGGTTGAATGGAAGAGGGACGAGGAGGGTAAGGTGCGCATAACGATCCCGCTTAAGAAGGCGTCATCACAAGATGAGGGGAGAAAGCCTAGGCGGGTAGGCTTCCTCTTTAGGTTCTTTCCCGAACCCAAGGAGAGACGTATACAACTTGACGAGATAGGATCTGATGTTTGGGAGTTATGTGATGGAGAAAGGACAGTGAAGGATATTGTTGATCATCTATGCGAGAAATATAAACTCCTACCAATGGAGGTTGAGGTTCCGCTAAACAGATACTTGGATAGTCTCGTTAAGCGTGGATTGATAGGCTTCATCCTCCCAAAGGATCTTGAGGAGCGCCTGAAGAAGATGAGAGTGGAGGATAGTGTGCAGAGATGATCCCTCAGGGAATCCTCGAAATCTCTATATGAATCTCGATTCTACGGTGATGGGATTGGATGTCTCAGTTGTCATTCGAACGAGGGATATAGAGAGGCATCTGCTCGAATTGCTGAGTAGCCTGGCATCTCAGACCCTGAGGCCGTCAGAGATAATAGTCGTCGATAACTTCTCTTCTCATAGGTCACTGAATGGCATGATGAATCTGCTAAAGTATGCGAAGCGGAGATTGCTCGATGGCATACAAGTTAAGATCGCTCTAATCCCAGATGGGGAGTTCTCTTATGCTTATTCCGCGAATCTCGGAGTTTGGGCGTCGAAGTCGGAACTTGTCTGTCTCACGAATGGTCATTGCCTCCCCATATCTGAGAGGTGGCTTGAAAGCGGAGTTATGCACTTCGCTGATCGGGATGTTGCTGGCGTATCCGGATATATTCTTCCGCATGATTATGGCTCAGTATGGGAGAAGCTAGGCTTTGACATTTGCTGGAGAAGGTTGAAGGAGAAGAGCGGAGCCTATATGAGGGATAATTTCTTCGCGACGACGAACTGCATCCTGAGAAGGTCATTGTGGATGGAATATCCATTCGATGAGAGGATGCCTGAGATCATAGAGAATGCGGGGAGGTTCGGCGGTGAAGATTATGATTGGGCCTTAGAGATGCTTGCAAGGGGCTATAAGCTAATCGTCGAGCCCCAATTTGATGTATATCACTCACACAGGGACTCACTATTAAGGCTTGCATCGAAATATATGGCTTGGAGGAGGATAAGGCGTAACGTAAGATCACTGAGGAGGCCGAGAAGATCATATACGAAGTTGAATAGATCCAATCCGATAATTCATAAGTTGTAGTTGCCGTCTGATTAGTGGCATTGGATGGACTTGAGTATCCTGCCGAACAATCTTTCATGCTCTGTCCTTTCAATTCTCCTCTTGAGGATCACCGGTTTGCTGACGTGAGTGTTTAGGGCGACGAAATACATCCTGTTCGTCTCTGAGCAATACCAGAAGGCGGCTGAGCATAATCCGGATGTTCTCGTGAAGAGTCCAGATGTTATCTCAGCCTGCTTTATTATGGCCTCATGCCCCATGATCTCGGCTTTATCCTTAAATTCGAAGTTCACCTTTCGCTTCCTGAGGATCCTCTTGAAGTCCCTTAAGTATACGTTATCAAACCATTTTTCAGGGTCATTGTATGTGTCCTTAAATCTGACATTTGCTAGGGGGAAATAGCATACATAGATCATCCTTCCGAAGTCTTCAAGCATAGAGATCTTGCTCTCAGCCAGTTCGATGTGTGATCTCCCAACGCTGAACTCGGCTGATCTTAAAAGGAAGGATTTTGGAGCTTTGAAGCGGACCTTCATTAGGGACCAAACGTTATCACCATCCATGTGGCACTTGATCGTTCCCATGAGATGCTTAACTATGTTCCTCTCCCTCTCCCCGTATGTTTTGAAGATTAGGCGGACGGCTATTATCCTCTTGCTCTCGGGGCAATGCCAGACATAGTATCTCTCTTCAATCCCGTAATTTAGGAGCAGGTAGACGGCCTTGTGATCATTTATGATCGTGTCGCTTCTCTCAGTTGTAAACTTCAACCTCTTCTTTTTAACCTCCCTCTCTATTCGATCCGTGATTTGATCGACAATGGAGAGTAGAGGCACCTGCCTATTAGGTGCTGGATTCCAATAGAACTCTATGAAGGAATCCTCAGACTCTATTATGAATGTTCCCTTATTCGCGTCTCCGCCCTGACGCGTAAGATGCATATCCTCTGGAACCCTTATTAAGAAGCCGTTCCAGCCTATCTCCTCAAATCTCACCGTGAATACCTTCCGGGCACACCTATTACATAGTAAATTCCTTTCCGCAAAAAAAGATATCGCGGAGAAGACGGAACGTAAAAATGGCGTTAAGCTCTTGTGCGCGTGGAAAAATTGTATATGAGGGGGACGTCAATTTCTGCTCATCGATGCAAAAATGCACATTGATGAGCATTTTCTGACATGAATGTGCATTTTTGCACATTAAATTCATACATGGCCATTTTTAGAAAAATTTAAACCTCAAGAGAGCGATTATGATGTGAAAAATAGAAAGATACTAGATATTCTTTACATTTTGTATTCCGTGGATCATTTACTGGATTTTATGTAGCTGAAAAATGTGTTAGGGGTAATTATCCCCCTCAATATTACTCTACTACTCATGGTTCCCCAGATTAAAAAGACTTCAATCTTATGGATGTTACCTCTCTTCTATACTTTATCATGACTGCTGACGCTACATTCATCTTCAACCTGAACATTTTCATTGAAAAGAGCGGGTTCCTCATGGTTCCTCGCCTTATTTATAAAGGCTCTTTTTCCTTGATCATCAAGCAGCCCTATACATTCTAAGCCTAAAAAGGATTATCCTGAAGCTTGTTGGAAGGAGAGATCATTCTTAGTCATTAATAATGTAATTACAGGTGTATGGGCATAATATTCTGTAGTTTTCCCCATAAAAGCGCCAGCAGCTTTGCAACGAGAGAATCTAGGAAATACGATTGAAGTGTTAAGGTGAATCCTAAAAGGCTAAAGAGAGAAGGCGAATATGATGTCATAATCGGCCCTGGTATAGGCGGATTAAGATGTGAAGCCCTACTCTCAAAGAGAGTATACCAAGTATTAATATTAGAGCAAAATTATCAAGTTGGAGGTTACCATTCCTCCTTTAAGAGGAAGAGCCTCATTTTTAATACGAGAGTAGAAAACGTAAGCGGCCATAATCTAAATATTTCCTCCATCATGTATCATGGAATCTACTGATATTACTGGATGAGTCTAAGTGCGGAGGAAACAATTATTTTTACTTATGAATCGCTACGAGTCGATTTTATCTTGAAAGCCTAAGTTTTAATTATTCCGTTTTGATCTTGAGACTGATGGTCATGCAGTTTGACTTTCCATGTGAGGTTATCAGGGAAGGAGAGGCTGTTCTGGCTGTTCCGAAGTTAAGCGCATTCAAGAGGGCGCCCTGGGAGTACGCTCCATGCAAAGCTCCGGTATTCTATAATCCTGTTATGAGGCTGAATAGGGATATCGCCGTCATCGCAGTTCAGGTCTTTCAGGAGATGATTGGTAGGGGAATAGTGATTGCGGAGCCCCTTGCAGGCTGCGGCGTTAGGGGGATTAGATTCGCCTTGGAGGCAGATGGAGTTGAGCATGTCTACATGAATGATATTAATCCATTAGCCCATAAGATGGCCGATTACAACGTCGAGATGAACGGTTTGAGAGGTAGAGTTACAGTCGTAAATGAGGACGCAAACCTATTCCTGAGCAGACATGCGGCTCCAAATAAAAGATTCGACTTCATTGATTTAGATCCGTTCGGCTCTCCAGTCTGCTTCCTCGACTCCGCAATAAGAGCGTTGAAGAACGAGGGTCTCTTGGCATTGACGGCTACTGATATGGCTCCGCTATGCGGCGTTCATCCGAGGGTGGCATTGAGGAAGTATGGAGGCGTACCTCTCAGAACAGAGTATTGCCATGAGATAGCATTGAGGCTTCTAATAGGAGCCCTGGCGATGACAGCCGCGAAATATGAGATCGGCATCAAAATACTTTTCAGTCATAAAACGAACCATTACGTTAGGGCTTATGCGCAGATGATTCGAGGAGCGGGGAATGCCGACAAGAGCATAAGGCAGATTGGATACATCCTACACTGCTTTAACTGCTTCCACAGGGAGACAGTTCAAGGCATAGCTCCACTCCTAAATGGTAAATGTAGCGAATGCGGCTCTCCCATGAAGACCGCAGGCCCTCTCTGGCTTGGAAGACTATCTGATGCGGCGTTCTGCGAACGTATGGAGAATAAGGCTCTACTAAATAGGAAGATCGATGCAAGGGCTAAGAGGATAATCTCCCTTGTGAAGGCCGAGGCTGATGCGCCTGCAACATATTTTGTTATAGATAAGATAAGCGATAAGCTTGGCTTAACGGTTCCGTCGAGGGAGAGGGTTATGAAGAGACTTGTTCAGAAGGGCTTTAAGGTATGGCCGACGCATTTCCATCCATGTGGAATAAAGACCGATGCTCCCGCGGGCGTAGTGATGGAATCCGTGAGGCGACTAGCACGATTAGTCCCTAATAGACCCTATTAATCTCAAGGCTCATATCCACCGCCCTAACCGAATGGGTCAAGAAGCCCAAAGAGATCACATCCGGCTTCAACCTTGCATACTCAAGGATATTTCCCTCATCTATCCCGCCGGAAACCTCTATGAGAACCCTATCCCTTAATCCCTCATCCCTTAAACTCCTAATCGCCTCCTCAACCTCACCAACCGACATATTATCAAGCATTATTATGTCGGCTCCGGCCTTAGCTGCCTCCAAGGCCTCATATGCAGTTTTGACCTCAACCTCCAGTTTCTTTGAGAAGCTAATAGCCGAGCGTGCCCTCCTAATCGCCTCACCTATGCCGCCAGTAATCCTAATGTGATTATCCTTTATTAGAATAGCATCATCAAGCCTAAATCTATGGGGGTCGCCTCCCCCAATAGCGACGGCTCTCTTATCGAAGTATCTCAGGCCGGGCGCCGTCTTCCTCGTCGCCGCTACACTTACATCTAATCCCTCCCTGCGGATCATGCTGACAAGTTTTCTCGTGAGAGTCGCTATTCCGCTCATCCTCATCAGAATGTTAAGCGCAGTCCTCTCCGCGGAGAGTATCGCCCGACCTGACCCATTAATCTCGGCTATGATTGTTCCCGCTGAAACCTCAGCTCCATCCTCAACTTCAGCCTTAAACTCGGCCTCCACAATCTCAAAGAGGACTGAAGTCTCATATAAGCCAGCGATAACTGCGGGTTCATTCACTACTATATGCGCCTCAACCCTAACCTCAGCCGGAACCACAGCCTCGGTCGTTAAGTCCCCCATCCCAACATCTTCTCTGAGAAAATCCATCAGCCTCTCGCGTAGAATCGACCTCAACATCAAACGGGCCTCCAAATTAGAATCTAACTAGCAAAATAAAATCTTAACATGCTGTGAAGGCTATGTTCCAACAATTATGCTTCCAGATATTTTCCTAAGCGTCGCGATCGCGGATAAAGCGGCTATGTAGCTAGTCTTCGGGTTCTCAGGGAAGGGCTTATTAATCGTCTTTGTGATTATCTCCCCAAACTCCCCCCTAACATAAATCTCATGTGTGATCCTATCAGCCTTAGGGTCGGCTATGATCCTAACCCTCGTCCTGTCGGCTCCTATGCCAGCGAGGCTCAAAGACGCTGAGACATTAACGTTCCTCGGAAAGAGCCTAACAGCCTCCCTGGCTGATCCCTCAAAGAGAACGGTCTCCTCGGTGACCCTCGATAGGTCAATGTTCCGCTCCTCAATGAATGGGGCTCCCTCAAAGCTCCTAGGAGGCTTCCTCGTTACAAGCATGACCTTATCAACCGATCTGACAGCAGCAGCCTTCACATTATCCAAGCCTACAATAGCCCCTGAGGGAACATAGACTTTCCTTCCATGCTCCCTTGCAACCCTTGAAATCTCATTGAAGAATTTATCGTCAATCAATGCTCCAGTGCTCATAACCATTAGATCCTTACCATAAGATAGGGCCTTAATCGCGTATTGCCTAACAGCCTCCTGAGAAGCAGCCTCAATGATCAAGTTGATCCTGTCATCCATGAGGATCTCATAGGCATTTCTGGCGATCTTGGGCTTCTTAATGAGCATGGAGACAAGTCTCTCAGCATGCTCCCTGACTATGTCATATACGGACTCTAAGGTTATGTCTCCAGCCTCACCTGTATCGATCGCTCTTGCGATCGCAGAGCCGATAGATCCGCATCCAATTAAACCGGCAGTGATCGTCTCTCAGATCACCAGCTCGCATTCTAATGTGAAATGCTTGTTGTTTTAAAACGAGATGTAGGTTAAAAAGGTTACTCTATATCGTTAAGAGCCCATCAGCATGAAGCAAAGAGATCCCTTGTAGAAACGCTTATAATGGCTCATCTGTTAGAGTATCTTGGCGAAATAAATGAGCATATACGATAAGCTCGGAGTCAAGCGGGTAATAAATGCGTGGGGAACATTAACTTCCCTCGGCGGCTCAATAATGCTTCCAGAAGTCATAGAGGCCATGAATGAGGCGGCTAAGGCCTTCGTCGACATGAATGAGCTCCACAGAAAGGCCGGGAGGATAATCGCGGAGATAACGGGCGCAGAGGATGCATACGTCACGTCGGGAGCGGCAGCGGCGCTTGTCCTAGCGGTATCGGCATGCATGACCGGTGACGACCCTGAGAAGATGGCTAGGATCCCATATATCGACGGATTCAAGAATGAGATAATACTCCCCCTGATCCAGGATAATCAGTATGCGAGGCTCCTCTGCATTCCAGGGGCGAGGCTCGTTAAGGTTGGAACCAAGGATGGATACTCCCTGAAGGATATAGAGGATGCTATTACAGATAAGACCCTAGCGATAGCATTTGTGTTCTTCACATCTAAAAAGGGCTGCGACTTAGAGGCTCTCAGAAAGGTCGTTGAGATAGGAAAGAAGCATGGAATCCCAGTTATTGTAGACGCGGCTGCCGAGCTCCCTCCAATAGAGAACCTAAGAAACATAGTGGCGACGGGGGCTGATCTGGTAGCATTCAGCGGAGGAAAGGATATTCGAGGCCCAAATGATACGGGCTTCATCATCGGCAGGGCTGACTTGATAAGGGCAATACGAGCCCATGGATGTCCAAACTGCTACATGGGCAGACCGATGAAGGTGAGTAAGGAGCAGATAGTAGGTTTAGTCGTGGCTTTACAGCATTATACGCCGGAGGCCGTTGAGGCAAGAAGGAAGAAATGGGAGAAGATCGTAGAATACTTCGTGAGGGAGCTCTCATCTGAGCATGTAAGGGCTGAGAGGCTTATGCCGGATCCGTCTAAGCATGAATACTCAGCGCAGGGATGGCCTAGAGCCCGCCTAACAATCGATGAGAAGGGGCTTGGAATGACGGCGAGGGAGATCAATGAGGAGCTGAGGAGGGGAGATCCTCCGATATACGCCCAACAAATAGGCAACCAGATAATATTGAATCCGCAATGCCTCCAGGATGGAGAGGAGAAGATAATAGTTCGGAGAATAAAGGAGATCATCTCCAAGAGACTCGATGCAAATGCATAATCAAAGATTTTATTATTTCAGGCCGAGAGATTTGTTAATGTATATGCCGAGAGATTATGAGAAGCATTAAGGCCGCTCTTATTCTCTTGGCAATCGTAATTCTGATCTCCAGAATCTACTGTTTCAATCCTAGCTCACCCGATGATTATCCGCCGAAGTATAAGGGTCCGGACTTCGGCCCCCTGAGGAGGCCGCCGAAGGCCCTCAAAGATCCTATACGTAAGCAACAGCACAGTTGAGGGTGGAGTCTCAATTCTGGGATTGAGGGCCGGGAATGAAGCCGTAATAGTCGTTACTGAGGGGAGACATACATCTTCGCATCAGAGGATTGCATAGTCGGGCTCGGAGACCTAATATGTTCTCAGCGGATGAGTTCAGAAGCATCCCGCTTGGAACTTATAGGCTTAAGAGCACAGCGCCCATAATAGTCGATCTAACGGAGTATAGAGGCCTACTCGGATCTGCTGAGGCCGTATCCCCCATTGGGACGCTTGGACTTGCACTTAAAGGCTTAAAGCCTAAGATCCCAGGCGGCGGGGGTTCTTGATGACCCAGATGATCATCATCGCCTCTGTAGCCGCCTGCATAACAGCAGTAATCCTCATGATCAAGAGACGGCGGACTAAAACCTAAGATTTATTCTGGCAGGATAAATGTAGGCTGATGAAATGCTTAGACGAGAATAGAATCTTTTATAAACAGCTATTTCTTATTCCTAAAGATGCTCCTCAAAAAATAGTTTTGGAAGTAGGGCTGATGTGGATCATCGCTCCGATCTCGGCTCTAGCCGCCATAATTGCAGGCGGATTCCTCTATAGTTATGTGAGCAGACAGGATAGCGGAACCGAAAGGATGAGGGAGATAGCTGCGGCAATAAAGGAGGGGGCAGACGCATTTTTAAAGAGGGAATACGTGACCCTCGCATACTTCGTCGCCATAATGTCAGCTGCCCTCGCCATAATGTCAGCTGCCCTCTTCATAGACCCAATAATAGCTCCGGTCTACATATTCGGCTCGGCATGCTCAGCATTAGCCGGATACTTCGGAATGCAGGTAGCCCTAAAAGCGAATGTAAGAGCGGCCAGCGCCGCGAGGAAGGGCATAAACTACGCTTTCCCCATAGCCTTCAGGGGAGGGGCAGTTATGGGATTATCAGTAGTCGGAATGGGCCTTCTGGGAGTAAGCATAATCTACGGCCTAACAGGGAACCCCGAGGTGATCCTCGGATATAGCTTTGGAGCAAGCGCAATGGCCCTCTTCGCCAAGGCCGGAGGGGGAATATACACGAAGACAGCCGATATAGGCGCTGATCTCGTAGGCAAGGTCGAGATGGGAATACCAGAGGATGACCCCAGAAACCCGGCGGTCATAGCGGATAATGTAGGCGATAACGTTGGGGACGTAGCTGGGATGGGAGCAGATCTCTTTGACTCGTACGTCGCAAGCGTTGTTGCGGCGATGATCCTTGGAAAGGAGCTCGGCGTAGCCCGATCGATCAGCATGGATCAGATACCATTAATCTTTGCAGGCCTCGGAATAGTAGCCTCGCTTATAGGAGTCGCCATAGTAAGGGTTGGAAGGAAGGGAAACCCAGGAAAAGCCCTAAACTTCGGCACATACTCGACATGCATAATGTTCTCTACATTCACGCTTATAGCCACGTATCTCCTCAAGATTAACATTGGAATCTGGATCGCAACGAATATAGGATTGCTCTCTGGAGTCATAATCGGAATAACAACGGATTACTTCACATCGATAGATAGGTCTCCGGCGATAAAGACTGCAAGCTCATCGAGGACTGGAGCCGCAATAAATATAATCACGGGCTTCTCGTATGGGCTGATAAGCCTCTTCCCCCCGCTACTCGGAATAGGCGTGGCATCGGCAATAGCCTACTACGTCGCCGAATACTTCGGGATATCAGGCCTATACGGGATAAGCATGGCGGCGGTAGGCATGCTCTCAATAGTCGGAATGATAGTTGCAGGAGACGCATACGGCCCAATCTCAGATAACGCTAAGGGAATAGCCGAGCAGGCTGGACTATCAGAGGATGTAATCGAAGTTGCCGATAGACTCGACGCGGCCGGAAACACATCGAAGGCCATAACAAAGGGGTTCGCTATTGGAGCGGCTGGCTTAACGGTCATCTCTCTCCTAGCGGCCTATCAGGTCCTAACGAGATCAGGAGGGTTTGACCTCATGAATCCGCTGGTTCTAGCGGGGATGCTCGTAGGCATATCGGTTCCGCCTCTCTTCTCCGCGATGGTCATGCTGGGCGTAAGCAAGAATGCCTTCAGGATGATCGAGGAGATAAGGAGACAATTCAGGGAGATCCCCGGATTAAAGGAGGGTAGGGAGGGCGTTAAGCCGGACTATGCTAGATGCGTAGATATAGCCACTACTGGAGCGTTGAAGGAGCTCCTCCCGGCAAGCGTAGTCTCGATACTGATAACCCTAGCAGTTGGATTCGTGGGTGGCGTAGAAGCTCTGGGCGGATATCTAGGCGGAAGCATAATGAGTGGGTTGATATTCGCCCTTTTAATGGCTAATGCAGGAGGATTATGGGACAACGCGAAGAAGTATATAGAGGCCGGGGCATTCGGTGGGAAGGGCTCGGATGCCCATAAGGCAGCGGTTATAGGCGACACAGTTGGAGATCCATTCAAGGATACCGCTGGCCCATCATTGAATACGCTGATAACGGTAATGTCCCTTGTAGCCTCAATCTTCGCGGGGTTAATTGCAAAATACAACCTGATGATTCTTTTGGGAATTTAAAACCAAAGCACACATGCAATTCACGGAGACATTAATTTAAGTTTCGCCCAGAATAGTAGTTATCGATCGCCATGTCAGGATTTGAGAGCCTAGTTCCATATCTAAAGAGAGATAGAGACTCCGATCAGCCAATAATAATCGTTGATAGCAGAGAGGCAAGCAACGCCTCAAAGATCGTTAAGGGATTAAGGGAGAAAGGGGCGATCATACAGATCAGATACCTCGAGAAGGGAGACTATATAATCTCGGATGAATGTGCATTCGAGAGGAAGACGGTTCAGGACTTCGTTTACACGCTCACCCGAAGATACCTGTTTGATCAGCTCTTCCTCCTAAAGGAGGCCTACCCAAAGCCATTCATACTGATCGAAGGATACTTCCCAATAATCTACAAGTTCAGCAGGGTAAATCCATCATCTGTTTGGGGGGCAATGTTCACCCTGGCAAAGCATGGAATAAACATGATCCACACGACAAACTATAAGGAGACGATAGATTTCCTCTATACATCGGCGAGGCAGGAGCAGATAGTCGAAAAGAGGGTTCCAGCAGTCCATCCAGTAAAGAAGACTGAGACATTAGCCGACGCACAGATCTTCTTTCTCTCAAGCCTCCCGAACATAGGAAGGGAGAAGGCCATAAGCCTACTCGAATCCTTCGACACGCCCTTCAATGCCCTAGCAAACCTTGAGAGGTGGGCAAGGGAGATCCACGGTTTAGGACCGAAGATCGTCAAAAAAGTTAGGGAGGTTCTACATACTCCGTACTCAGAGGCCGGGGGAAGCTAGCCCTTAATGACGGCTAGAGGAACGAGCCTCGCAACCCGCTTCGCGATTCCAACAGCGTCGCTGACCGCCGCGACTCGATCAACATCCTTATATGCCAAGTCGGCCTCCTCAGCCAAGACCACGGCGCTTGCAGACCTGACGACTATGCCTCTCCTCTCAAGATCCCTCCTTATATCTCCGCTCCAGAACTTCCGCTTAGCGGCGGCCCTACTCATCATTCTCCCAGCCCCGTGAGCCGTGGAGCCAAACGAGATCTCCATGGCCTTTGAGGTTCCAACGAGCACATATGAGCTTGTGCCCATGGATCCCGGGATCAAGACTGGTTGCCCAACATCCCTATACTCGGCTGGTACAACCTTATGTCCCGGCGGAAAAGCCCTAGTCGCACCCTTCCTATGAACCCACACCTTAACTCTCCTGCCGTCGATAGTATGCTCCTCGATCTTCGCAATGTTATGTGCAACATCATATACTAGGCTTAGGCCAATCTTCTCTGATGGAATCCCCAATGCCTCCTCGAAGCTTTGGCGAACCCAATGCGTGATCATCTGGCGATTGACGAAGGCATAATTAACGGCGCATGACATGGCCTCAAAGTAGTCCTCCGCCTCCCTGCTCTTACCCGGAGCGCATGCAAGCTCCCTATCTGGAATTGATATGCCGTACTTCCTAACGGCTCTTTCAACAACGCGGAGGTAATCTGAGCATATCTGATGGCCGAATCCGCGTGATCCACAGTGGATCATCACTGTTACTTGGCCCTCATGGGTTATCCCAAAAACCTTCGCGACTTTAGGGTCATATATCTTATCGACCTTCTGAACCTCGAGGAAGTGGTTTCCCGAGCCGAGGGTTCCGATCTGGGATAATCCGCGCCTCTTAGCCGTGCTTGAAACCTTATCTGGATTTGCATTCTTCATGCATCCATTCTCCTCGCAGCGCTCAATATCCTCAGGCCATCCATAACCCTGCTCTACGACCCTCGGGACGCCCTCTATGACTATGCGGTCGAGCTCGCTCGGCGAGACGCTTGCCTTCCTCCGGCTTCCCAATCCGGAAGGGACATTCCTGAAGATTATCTCGGCCAGCTTCCTCAGGTTCGGCCTGACATTCTTCTCTGAGAGATTAGTCGTTAGGAGGCGAACTCCACAGTTAATGTCGTATCCTACTCCTCCTGGGCTGATAACTCCTTCCTCATAATCCGTGGCTGCAACTCCGCCTATCGGAAATCCGTATCCCTCATGTCCATCAGGGAGGGTGATTGCATACTTGTAGATTCCAGGCAGATGGGCTACATTCGCACATTGGACAAGCGTCCTGTCGGTCTTCATCTTTGAGAGCAATTCCTCATCGGCGAAGACAAGCCCCGGAACCCTCATTCCAGGCTTATAGCTCTTTGGGATCCGCCAAGTATACTCACTTATTCTCTCCAGTGGAACGCTCATATCTCTCTCCAAGCTTAATACAATATTGTAGAGGCTAATATAAACTATTTGAGGTCTCTAAAATTATGATTGGTGATCAAATGAAGATTTCAATATGTAATGAGATATTTAAGGGTTGGAGGTTAGAGGAGACGTTTGAGTATGTCTCTCGCGTAGGCTATGACGGCATTGAGATAGCTCCATTCACCATATCAGATGATGTGAGGAGGATCGGGAAGGATAAGAGAGAGGAGATAAGGGATTTAGCATCATCCTACGATTTAGAGATCGTTGGGATCCACTGGCTCCTTGTAGGTCCAGAAGATCTCCATATAACCCACCTAGACGGGAATATCAGAAGGTCAACTCAGCGATACCTATGCGAACTGATAAGGTTCACGAGTGATATAGGCGGGAGGATCCTAGTATTCGGCTCGCCGAAACAGAGAAGCATCCCGGATAACGTATCCTACGAGAAGGCTTGGGGATACGCTAGGGAAATTTTCTTGGCATGTAGCCGATTTGCTGAGGATTACGGTGCCACAATAGCATTTGAGCCTCTAACCAAGAGATCAACGAACTTCATAAATACAGCTGAGGAGGCGATACGGCTGATAGAGGATGTTTCCCATCCCAACTTCAGACTTAACCTAGACGTTTACAGCATGCTGGATGAATGTAAGCCAATACCTGAGATAATAAGGATGAGCCGAGAATATCTCGTTCACTTCCACGTTAATGACGATAATGGCTTGGGGCCTGGATTCGGAAGCCTAAACTTCAAGCCAATCATAGATGCCTTAAGGGCTATTGGATACGCTGGATTCATATCAGTTGAGATATTCGATTTCTCCCATGATCCGAGGAGAATCGCTGAGGTTAGCCTAAAGACCCTGAAAAGCCTATTATAGGCCTTTTTTGGGCAGATCAACTTTATATGCATTTTAGGATGATATAGATATGTTTTGAAAGTAGATTTTAGGCGGCTGAAATGTGGGATAAAGTTAGGGAGTGCCTAAAGAATTATCCTGAAAGGCTCTCGGTCGCTAAGATCCTTGTGCAGTATGGCTTCAGCATAAGGGATGGAAAGATATACTGCGATAAGATAATGATACCGCTTGTCGAGATAAGCCGGGCTGCTGGCGTGGATAGGAGAACAGTAAAAAATACGATAAAGATGATCGAGAATGACCCCACCCTACGAGAGATATTCAGGCAGATAAAGCCAGCTGGAGCCTCACTTAAGGAGGTAGCTAGATACCTGAATCTCGGAGTTATAGAGATCACTCCGGTAGATGCGAGGATGCCTGGGATACTCTCAAGATCATCTGATCTACTGGCTAAGAGAGGAATAAGCATTAGGCAGGCTATAGTGGATGATCCTGAGCTTGTGCCCGAGCCTAAGCTGACTTTGATAGCCGAAAAGAAGATTCCTGGAGAGATAGTTCCGGAGCTATTAAAGGTAAGGGGGATACGTAAGGTCTCGATCTATTAGGTTATCCGCTGATCCCCTACTCTCCCCTCACGATCTCTATTTCACTTATCGAGTCCACGTATTTCTTGTACCATGGCTTCGCCTTTTCCTCGACTATATCGACGAGCTCATTAAGTCTCTTAACTCCGGTTGTCAGGAGAAACTCGTCTATATCCTCTCTGCCAATCGCTTCCTTCCATATTGCCCTTCCACAGAGGAATCCTGACGCTCCATTCTCAACGGCATACTTTAGGTTCTCCCTGAATTCCTCATAGTCCACCCCGGCGCTTAGGATGACCCATGGAATCTGACTTGCCTCGTCGAGTTCCCTGCATGCCTCAGCGGGATCCTGCCCGAGCTCCTCAGCATACTTTAGGTTAAGCGGAAACTCAGCCTTTAGAACGTCAACGCAATATTCCGGCTTCGTCAATTCCCTTGCAGTCTCAATTACGAGTTTAGGCTTGATCTCAGAGAACTCCTTCGGATTCTTCTTCTTGTGCGGTCCACCCTCGAGGGAGTGGGAGACGGGCTCCAGGAGGAACGCTATGTCATACTTCTCGCAGGCTCTTCCAACAGCCTTAACCATATCCTCCTGATACTTATGCGTCGGGCTGTCGGGTCGGTAGTAAATGAGCATCTTAACGGCTGATGCTCCTCTATTCTTTATCTTTAAGACTGCCTCCTCTACATCTAAGCCTCCGAAGATCTCGACTTGAGGTGCGAACTCTCCCTTACCGCCATACCCGCTTTTCTCTATGCTCATCAATATGCCAACGTCAGCCCTGATATTGCAGGACTTCAAGAATTCACGTTCATAAGAATAGTCTGGATCAATGAGAACCCCGCTTGCTCTTCCAGGGCTGTCCTTTCCAACGAGATTCTTTATGAGAGCCCTCTTAGCCTCCTTCATCTGCTCCGGCGTGACGCTGCTCGGATCCTCCGGGTTAATCATCCTCTTTAGTGATCCCCTCTGATCAGTTGCTAGGATCGTGAATTGATCCTTGGCGTTGGCGATGTGCATTAATCCCTCAAACTTTCCGTTGGTCATCACTCCATTCTTCCTCATAATATGGCACCTCTATACACTATTTAACCAAAATTACAACATAGTTCTGACATTTAAATTTTTTATTGAGGTCCCCCTTTGGAAGCTCAATATGACATATCCTCGATCCTTACGCTCTGCTCCCATATCTCCTTCCGGGCGAAGTAATAATCGTATCTCTTAACGAGATCTATGAATCTTTCGATGCTGTAGACGGTGAAGTGGAAGTGCCTATTCTCTACGTGCTCATGGATCTCCATGTCATGCTTCTCCTCCGGAGTCAACTCCTCCAATAATCTCTCGGATAGCTTTGGTTCTACAGGTAATTCAACCCCGTAGCCGGGCATCCCATCCTTCGATATCATAGCCCTAACAGTCCACCTATCAGCCCCTATGACAAGAACCATGTATACGGTGAAGCCGTTAATTCTCATCTTCCATAAACCATGATCCTGATACTCCCATGTCCTCTCGAGCTCCCTGACAGAGTCTATAAAGTCATTTATCTCCTCGCGGGTGAAGGTCTCATTTATCGTTAATCTGGGAGGCATGAAGATCCCGGGATGCATGCTCTTCAATATTAAAAGCTTGGACATTTGGTTCTTTCTTGTAATATAAACATAAAAGAGCGTTCCCTCATCTCCGGAAACCCGTCTCGTCATCATAGAGCTGAAGTTTCTCTTCCTAAAATCAATGAAGAACGGCGGAACCTCAAGCGTAAGATGCCTCCTGCCCAATCGGAACTCAATCTTCCTCATAACGAATTCTCCTCAGAGCCATTTAATAAGTCATTCCAGCTAAAACTTTTGAGGATGAATTAAATATTTAATCTTGGCTGAAGATGCTCATAATAGTCTGCGGTCTCCCCGGAACCGGCAAGAGTACATTAGCTAAGCATTTATCCTCAGATTTGGGAGGCGAAATTCTCAGGACAGACGTTATAAGAAGGGAGCTCTTCAAGGACGCTTCTCTGGAGGAGGTTCTAAAGGCGGAGGATCCCATGCAATATGATCTCGAAAGGGTATTCGATAGGCAGAGGAGCATACCGGATTATTATCAGCGTATGATATGGAAGCAGAAGATGATGGTCTATGATGAGCTCATCAGGAGGGTTGAGGCTCTACTGCTAAAGAGGAACAATGTAATTCTCGATGGGACATTCTATAAGAGGAGTCTAAGGGAGAGGATATACGCTGTATCCAAAAGGCTGAATGTCCCCGCATTCCTCATAGAGTGTGTATGCCCAGAAAGAGCTATTAAGGAAAGGTTGAAGAAGAGAAGAAATCTTAAGGATTCAGTCTCAAACGTCAAGAAGATGCAGATATACTATAAGGTGAAACGCTCCTATGAGCCGCCTATGTCAGACCGGATCCCAACGATAATATTCAATACTCTCTCCGAGAAGGTTGAGGTTAGAAATGTTGGAGTTGAGGATGAGGGTCTAAAGGAGATACTGCAGTCGATCAGAAGGCTCATCGGGAAATACTCCCTAAAATAGTTGCTCAGCATACTCTTTGCTCATCTGAAAGTATTTCTCAGCGGTCTCCACTGCCCTCTCCTTCTCCTCATCCGATATGTATGGATCGTTCAGTTTAAAGCTCGTCACCTTCCCTCTAACATAAGCCCTATAACATTTATAGAAGGGAAGTATCTCAAGGAAGTCACCGCCCTCACCGCTATAATCAACGTATCTATCTAAGAGACGTGCCGATAGATCCCCACGATTTAGGAATTCAAGATCCATGAGGAGAAATGCCAGATCAGATGCTACATCGCAGTATCTGAATCGCTTATTAAATTCTATCGCATCATAAATGTAGATCTTATCGGCTATGAAGATATTCCTTGAATGTAGATCACCATGGCACTCCCTAATCCTATCGTTCTTCTGCCTCAACTCAAAGAGGTTCTTCTGCCTCTCCAAGAACTCATTTATCACACGCTTAATGAAGAGGTATTCCCCACGTCCTATAGTCTTACCAATGAACTCCCTCGTCTGATCAAAATTCTCATCCCAATTGAACTTCACAATTCTAATGGAGCCGTATTCACGGATCTCATTGTTCGTATCGGCTCTCCTATGAAAGTCCGATAGTATCCTCGCGATGTCATCCATAACTTTTACGTCTATCTCCCCCCTCCTAAGCCTCTCAGACATCAAAGCCTCCTGCGGAAGCTCCCTCATCTTCACGGTATACTCCACAGGCTCTCCGGAGCCGCCAATCCTGAATTTGCCGCTGGAGTATGTGATTGGTAAAACGCCGATATACATGTCCCCGCACAATCTCCTGTTCAGTCTAACCTCCTCTTCGCAGTAGAATCTTCTCTTCTCGAGCGTTGTGAAGTCTAAGAAGCCGAAGTTCACGGGCTTCTTAATCTTGTATGCATATCGCCCAGTCAGAAAGATGTAGGAGATATGCGTCTGAAGAACCCTAACGTAATCTACTTCCTCATCATACGCCTCTGGATTCCTTAATGCATTCACAATCTCGCTTTGAAGCATTCACCCTCACATCAAAGAGTCTTTCAAATCAAGGCTTAAAGGCTATACGTAGATGCGGTTAAGCCATTAAAGCCGATAAGAATATTATTAGGCGAGGATCTCCCCGGCTTTCCTCTCATAGACCCTATATGCCGACTCAGTGAAGAGAACGAAGACTACCTCATCCAATTTATCCTCAGTCTCAAGGAAGTCCCTTACGGTCTTTAATGCAACCTCAGCGGCCTTCTCCATTGGATAGCCGTAGGCCCCAGTGCTTATGGCAGGGAATGAAATCGTCTTTATACCCTTGGAAACCGCGAGCTTCAACGAGTTCCTGTAGGCATCGGCTAGAAGCTCAGCCTCTCCATGCTTTCCTCCCCTCCACACAGGCCCAACGGTATGAATTACATATTTGGCCTTCAAGTTTCCGCCCGTCGTTATAACGGCCTTTCCAGTTGGTAATCCATTAGGCCACTGAGTCCTCCTTATCCTCTTACATTCCTCAAGGATCTTAGGTCCGCCCTTCCTGTGAATTGCGCCGTCAACCCCTCCTCCGCCCATTAAGCTGCTATTCGCGGCGTTCACGATGGCATCGGTCTCCTGCTCAGTTATATCTCCACGTATAATTCGGATCTTCGCATTTCCAATCCTAAACTCCAAACTCCACCCCTCCAGAATTGAGGATCCATTAGAATGAGCGTGAGTGCATTATAAAAATCTAAAGGATCAATCATCGATGAATATATGGGATGACCTGAATGTCCAATACGCCATCCATAACCAAATGTGAGGTCTTACTTGCCGATCTAAAAAGGGGACGCACTAAAAGACTCGTAGATGAGGTCGCCGTGGAGGCGTCATTAGCGGTTTATATTAATGGCCGTAGATACTCCGTGCTCTCGGCAAGCCCAACGGAGATCAGGGAGCTCATCATGGGATACTTGATGACTGAAGGTGTAATACGCAGAATCGATGAGGTCTCTAAATTGGAGGTTTCCGAGGGAAGGGTTGATGTCTATCTGAGAAGAGCCCGGATGAGACATGCTCAACATGGATCAATGGGGGATCTATCAAATCCGCATGGAGACGAGGCCTCCCCCGTTAGATTCTCCAGTAAGGCCATAGTAGATGTTATAGAGGATTTAAATTCGCTTGCTGAGATCCACAGAAGAACCGGAGGTGTTCATGCAGCAGCACTAGCTGACGAGTCCGGAAGCATCCAAGTCATCTCGGAGGATATCAGCAGATACAGCGCCGTAGATAAGGTTGTTGGAAAGGCGGCTCTTCGGGGCTTAAGCATGAGGCGACTGCTGCTTGCATTGACTGGAAGGGTAAGCTCTGGCATAGCTATTAAAGCGGCAAGTATGAGTATCCCAGTAATAGTATCCATGTCCGCTCCAACAGATAGGGGAGTTAAGATCTCATCTGAGAGGGGAATAACACTCATCGGGTTTGCATGTAGGGAGCGCCTAAACATTTACTCCCATCCGGAAAGGATAATAGTTGAGGAATATGACGGCTAAGAAAGATTATAAGAGCTGCTTCGATGACGAAAGGTTTACATTAGGATAATTCATTAGATAGGGAGAGGTGATAATATGCCTACATGCGCTGAATGTGTCTATGCTGAACTGCAATGTCCACCAGTCGTGAGATGCCAGAAGAAGGGCATATTCGTGTATCTAGATACTCCATCATGCGAGGAATTCAAGCCCGTGGAGGATGAGGGCGGAGAATAAAGAGGAGCCAGAGGATGCTAAGCCCGGCTCTGTAGAGTCGCCTGCCTCGTCATGAACTCTTTCGCCATAAGATCTCCAGGAGATGGCTTAAGGGACTCAACAAACTCCTTTAATCTCTCCTCCATCTCCCTGGCCTTATCAGCTTCTTCCTCCGTTAAGATCGTTCTTTCAGACTGATGCTTATCCAGCTCGTATTTTGCTGGTTCAGGGGGCACAAAGTCAGGCTCATACCTGTAGAGCTCAGGCTTCTCCTTTGCCCCGGCCATTCGAGGTCCAAGCCAGAGGTAGAAGCTCCATTCCTTATCTCTTATGCTCCAGGATCTTCTGTGAAAGCCGCTTATTCCAAAATCCATTCCTTCCTCATCGCCCTGAATTATCGGCATTAAGTCCCTGCCCTGCATTATCTCTGGTACGTCTAGATCGAAGAGTCTGAGGACGGTAGGCGCGATGTCCTGAACTCCAACGAAGGATTCTATGCGTTTATTCTTCAGTCCCATCTTGTCTGGAAGGCGTATGATGAATGGTATGTGTGAGAGCTCATCGTATGGCCACGGCCTAACCTTCTTTATGATTCCATGCTCTCCGAGAGGCTCCCCATGATCAGAGAGGAAGATTATAGCGGTATCCTCTAAGAGGCCGAGCTCATCGATCTTCTCAAGCAGAACCCCGGTCCATTTATCGCATAGTGTAATCGTCCCGGCATACTGAGCCCTTATATGCCTGATTTCAGCTAGACTCCATCCCTCAACTGATCCTCCTCCCCAAATTATTGGAAGCCCAGCATACTCGGGAACTGGATACATCTCGAGATACTCGCTTGGGGGATCCCATGGCTCATGCGGGTCGAAGCTATCGATGAGGAGGAAGAATCTGTCAAGTCTCTTGTTTGAGACCCAGTTTTCAAGCCAATCTATGGATTCCTTGATAACCTGGGCTATGTGGTGATCCTCCTCTCCCCTCCAATGAGCCCTATTCTTCAGATACTGTATGAATTGCCTCTTAACGACGCTCTGAGGCTGACCTGGATATGCAGGATGCCAATTCTTCTCGCTGTATTTCGATAAATCAACCTTCACGTTTGGATCTACGATCCATGGATCGCTCTCCTGCCCCCTGATCCACTTGACATAATCGAATCCCCTGCTGAAGCCCATTTTCGGCTTATGCATGTGATACGTATCTGATATCAGAGCAGTTTCAACCCCCTTATCCCATAATATCTCTGGCAGAACGAGATCTAACTGCTCTAGGGGCTGCCATCCCCTGAATGGGAGGGTGTATCTGCCCGTCAGCATGGCCGTCCTAACGGGTATCGTGGGTAAGCCCTCAGCGTAGGCGTAATCGAAGATGATCGAGTCGGCGGCGAACCTGTCTATGTTCGGAGTTTTAATCCAATCGTTCCCGTAGCATCCCAGATGATCCCTGCGTAGACTATCCTCCATAAGAACGATGACGTTCATTCTGTAAAATCCACCCGTCAATTAACGTCTAATGGTAAATGTTAAGATGGAAGATAAATATAACGGTTTGAGGCGTTAAGGCTGAAACTCCGTGATTATAAGCCTACTCATAATATTCAGTCAGAGCCTGTTGCTCAGCATCCTTGGCCTCAGAGATCCTCCTCCACTCCTCCCTGCTGAAGGATCCTCCAACCTGCTCCTTAATCCTCTTGGCTATCCGCATTCCTATCGATGGTAAACGTGAGAGCTCCTCTATTGAGGCTTTCCTGAGATCCCCCAATGTCCTAAAGCCCGCATTGAACATTATTCTAGCCCTAACCCTCCCGACGCCCTCAAGCCTGACGAGTGGAATGAGCTCAGACTTAACTCCCTTCGCAACCCTCTCGCGGAGCTCGGCTATTCTCGGCAGTAGATCCCTCTGCCCCAATAGGCTCGCCAGCTCCTGCGTTGCGTATAGGAGCCAGTCGCTAGTTGAGATCAGCCTATAAAGGTCTCCAGGCTCAACTCCGAACTTCTCTATTATTTCATCCTCCGACCTCTCATCTATCCACGCCTTTAAAACTAATGCAGTCTTCAACTCTCCCAGAAACTCCTCGTATGCTATGCTGTCAGCCCATTCATCCGGCTCCTCGAACATTAATTCGTCCCTATGCTCATCGAGGAACAGCGAGATCCTATCTATCTCCTTATGGGAGCATCTGATCTTCGGATACATATCTGGGGTATGCGCTATCATGTGTAGAAAGCTTATCTCGCTTATTCGCGGAGCTCTCTTAAGTAAGCCGTCCCTTATGATTATCGCCGATAATGGGTCTATATAGAGCTGCGAGACTCTCCTTCCGAAGCGGGTAGCCCTAATCTCATCTCCCTCAACGCTGATCATCTCCTCCCTATAGAGGAACTTAAGTATCTTAGCTATCAGCCCCTTTATGGCCCGAAGATCATACTGATAGGCATATAGGGTTCTCCCGAAGAAATCGTAGATTCCACGCTCTGAATGGGCGAACTTCGAGGCTACCGTGGCCAAAACGTGAGATCTAAGGATCCTCTCAACTCCAAGCTTAGACCATATCCTCTCAGGCTTAGCCAGGACGAAGCTTGCGAAGAGATAATCCCTCTCCTCTTCAGTCTTGGCTATAAGAACTGACTCCCCAACCTCATCGTATCGAGGCCTGCCGGCACGTCCAACCATCTGCTTATACTCGAGCACGCTTATGGGATAATAGCCATATCCAGGCTCGTACCTTCTATAGTCGCTTATGATTACCATCCGCGCTGGAAGGTTAACTCCAAATGCAAGTGTGGGAGTCGCAGTTAAAGCCTTTATCCTGCCATCGCGGAATGCATCCTCAATTATCCTCCTGTGGGATGGGGATAGCCCAGCATGGTGGAAGGCAACCCCATTCCTCACGAGATCGGCGAGTAGATCGCTTATCCTAGTCCTCTCATTCGCCGCTAGGATCTCATTTGCCAGCTTCTCCAATGAGCGTTTAGCCGCCTTTGACAGTAACTCCCCGATCTTCGGAGCGGCCTTCTTAGCCAAGTTTACTGCGTTTCTCCTAGTAGAAGCGAAGATCAGAACTTGCCCTCCCTGCTGTATGGCATGCAGAGCTAAGTTAATGGCTGGATGAGCGATCCTCCTCTTAATCCTGATTGACCCTCCATCCTTAAATTGGATCTCGGTTCCCATCAGAACTCCCTCTCTGAGCTTAACTGGCCTCCAATTCATCGTTATCGGAATGGCATTTAGCCACTCGGCTATATCCTCAGCATTACTTACAGTTGCACTTAAGGCTAGTATCTGAGCATTCGGATTCACCTGTCTCAGTCGTGTAAGCACAATTTCAAGTGTCGGCCCTCGGTCGAGGTCGTTGAGCAGGTGGATCTCATCTGCGACGATAAGCGTTATCTCATCTATCCAAGGGGATCTATGACGTAAAAGAGAGTCACACTTCTCATTCGTCGTAACTATGATATCGTATCTTCCAAGCCATGGATCGCTGCTGTCAAAGTCTCCCGTGCTTATCCCAACTCTTATCTTAGCGCCATCACCCTTCACGAGAGCCTCGTACTTCTTGAATTCCTCATACTTCTCGTTTGCCAGAGCTCTAAGCGGCGAGAGATACAGAACCTTCCCGTCATTCTCGAGTATATGCTTAATGGCGCATATCTCTGCGATCAGAGTCTTCCCAGATGCCGTTGGACTTGCGAGGAGAAGGTTTCTTCCTTTAAGGGCTCCGGCTCGAATAGCCTCTACTTGAGGCGGGAATAGCTCGGTTATCCCCGAGTTTATCAGCAGGTTCCTCACCTGATCAGGCAGATCTAACTCTTCACAGCGCAAGTTCTAAGCCCTTTTTTCTAAGTTTTCTTTAAGTATCCATTTCTCGGCTCATAAATAGTTCCTTCTCTTATGAGCTGACCGATCAACCTCTCAACCTCGGTTCTTGTAAGATCATATTCTGTTGTGAGCTTCTCGATCAGCTCGCTCCTCTTAACAACACCAGTATCCCTCTCCATATCAACCAGCACGTTGAGGACAAGGCGGAGCTTATCCTGTAGGCTCTTAGGCTTCCCAGTCATTATTATGTCGATGTCTATCTTATGCGATGATACGTCGATACCAGCCTCTTCCAGTGAACGTCTCATTATGGCAATGGCATGCTCAGCATCCTCCGGTAGGACGCGATCCCTAAGAGCCGCCCTAGCCCTAGCTTCAGATATCCTAACCAAGGATTCAAGCTGACGTGCCGTTATAGCAATAGGTGAACCCTCAGCCTCACTTGCAGAACGCATCTCCATATAGAACTCCTTGAGCTTCTCCATTGCCTCAGGGGTCAATACGGGATTTATACTCCTCGCGTATGCGATGTACTTCCTAAGCAGATCCGGCGGGATCTCAGGCTCGGCTGGAGGTGCCCTTCTCCTGTGCAACTCGAGTATATGCTCGCTCATCCTCGAATCCCTATCCTTCTCAGGAACATCCCTCAAAACGAAGATCAAGTCGAACCTTGAGAGTATAGTAACGGGAAGGGAGATGTTCTCCGCAACCGTTCTGTATGGATCGTATCTTCCAAGCGCGGGATTCGCAGCGGCAAGTATGGCCGCCCTAGCATTTAACGTAGCAACTATACCTCCCTTAGCTATCGAGATCGTATGCTGCTCCATAGCCTCGTGAATGGCAACTCTATCCTCAGGCCTCATCTTGTCGATCTCGTCTATGCATGCTATCCCCCTATCCGCCAGAACCAGGGCTCCGGCTTCAAGGGTCATCCCGCCCGATGAGCTTGGCAGAACAGCAGCCGTTAAGCCAGCCGCTGTTGTCCCCCTCCCGCTCGTATATAATCCCCGAGGGGCTATCTTGGGCACGTATCTGAGCAGCTGAGACTTAGCTGTTCCCGGATCCCCCACAAGGAGTATGTTGAGTTCTCCCCTAATGTTTATGTCTGGAAGATGCTTCGGAACTCCTCCGAAGAGCAGATACATTATAGCCTCCTTTATATGCTCATATCCGTAGATCGACGGCGCTATTGAGCGTATGATCCTATCATGAACGTTAGGATCCTTCGCTATCTCAAGTATCTTCCTCTCCTCCTCAGGCGTGATCTCTATGGCCTCCGGCTCCTTACTCCTCGTATCAATATAATTCGCATCTAAGCATAACCCGAAGGCCCTAAGCTTCCCGCTTCTAGGGTAGGATTTGGCCTCAGCCCTAACTATCCCAACCACGTAAACCCTATCTCCGGGCTGAGCGACATCTACAATATCCCTTCCAACGAGCTGGATGTTAAGTGAACGTGGAGTCTGTCCGGGAGGGAGCTCCTCTGGATACTCCTGAATCCTAATCTCCTGCGAATCTATGAATTCGGATTCCTCCTGAACAAACTCGAATCCTCCAGTCGCCTTACAATCCGGATTTGTGCACTTCGATGGAGGCGTCAAGTATGTTCCTGTCTGGGGAACCTCTATCAATTGATCGCATCTCCTACACTTAAAGACTGCCTTCGTTACAAGCGGCCTAACAGTCGTCGCCCTAATAACGATCCCCTCGATCATCACAAGCTTCCCTATATGCCTCGAGCTGAGCTCCCTAAGCGGAGTTACATATGGTATCCCCCTAATCCTAACAGTAACACCTTCATCTCTGATCCTCTCAGCATACTCGGGCTCCTGTATCTGCAGCTGATCAAAGGCCGCCTGATTCCCATACTCCAGATACTCATCTGGATTCTCAAGTAGTTCCTCGGCGAGCTTACTATCGGCGATGAGGATATCCTCGAAGTCTATTACAAGCGAGGTTGAACCGTTTAATGCCATCTGAGATATCCTTTCACGATACTTATCGGACTTCAGGATTATCTGGAATCTCTCCTCAGGCTTATCCATAACTATCTCTTCTGTCATTCCTCCTCCTCCGCCGAGATTATCTTCTCCCTCCACTCACTAATCACTCGGCTGAGCTCATCGTAGAGGGCAAGCTCCTCCACTGTTAAGTTCCTCACAGCTTGGCTTCTCTGACCCAAAGTTGAGGCAAGCGAAACTATTTTTTTCAGCCTACAGCTAACAATATCCTTTGAAAGATTCTTAACATACTCATACTCTCTCATCTTATCGGGGCTTGACCTCGAATTCCTCTTAAGCTCCCTTAATGTTCGTCTCAATCGGGGATAAAAATCTTCGGGGAGGGATGACAGACTGCTCACGGGTTGAATTCTCTCCCTATGAAGTATCGGATAGAGCCTCGATGCTGAGAGAGGCTCATCCCTGAGGCGGACCATCCCAGCCTTCTCGAGCTCCTTAGCAATCCAATACTTCAATTCATACTCGTTTCCCTCCTCGAATGGCCCGACCTTAATGCCTGCAAGCTCTATCTCAGCTGAGTCTCTAATGGCTATCACCCTTAAAGGCTTATTCTCAAAGATGAAATCCGCATCCTTAATGCTTGACTCTATTCTTCTATCAGTCAAGACCATGCCATCCTCGAAAATCCCTGTAAAATCTATATAGATTGAATGATTTAAGGTATTATGTCTAACCGTGAAGATTGATACATCTAACTTCTTAATGTTAGGATTCAGCCTCAACCAGCAAAGATCAGATTAGATGAAATATAAGTTTCCTCAGTAATATACTTGGAAGGGAGCGGTTTTGCGGCTGCACGTTCATAAGAGGGGCTTTAGAACCCTAGGCATATCTGAGAGCTTCATTAAGGGGGTTAGTGAAAAGTCTATTCTAGCGGGGGTCGTGATGAGAGCAGACATGATGATCGATGGGTTTGCATTCTCTAGGGCGACCGTTGGCGGGATGGATGCGACGGACAAGATCTTGGAGATGTATAAGAGCCTAAATAGGGATGATATTAACCTGCTCATGCTGAATGGATGTGTAATAAGCTGGTATAACGTTATAGATCTACATCAAGTCTCAGATGAGACCGGGCTTCCACTCATCTGCGTAACATACAATGAATCTACTGGACTGGAGAGATACTTTAAGGAGTATTTCCCAGATGACTGGATGATTAGAGTTGAAACATACAGGAGGAATAAGGAGAGAACGGCTATCACCCTGTCTACGGGACACACCGTCTACATCAGGTTTATAGGCATGAGCATAGAAGAAGCAAAAGGAGTGCTGAATAAGTTTACGTCTCATGGATCAATTCCGGAACCATTGAGGGTTGCACGCCTCCTTGCGCGTGCATTAATTAAAGATTCAAGTTTAGATGGCTCGGTGATCCATAAGTGAATGCGTTTGAGAGGAAACTTGAGGAGTTAAACAAGCTCATTTGGGATTTAAGGGAGAGAACGGCTGAGGGCGCTGTAGTGATAGTTGAGGGCAGAAAGGATGTTGAATCTTTGAGGAAGCTTGGAATATCCGGTATGATTTTCCCGGCGAAATCTTCTGGCAGACCATTTCTGGACGTTATTGGAGAGATAGGCCGCTTAGGAGTTAAGGAGGCAATTCTACTGATGGATTTTGATAGGCGTGGACGTGAATGGACCATGCGCTTAATGGAGCATCTCGAGGCCATGAAGGTTAAGTCTGACATAACATTTTGGAGGCGTCTAATCGGGCTTGCGGGGAGAGAAATTAAGGATGTGGAGGGCTTAGCGAGATACCTTGAGACTCTAAGTGAGAAAATAGGTAAGAATATATTAGACGGTAATCAGTAAATAATGGGCATAAATTAGATTCATGGACGTTTAAACGTTGATATTAGCATCTACAGAGGTGATTAAAGCTGTCTTCTCAATCTTTCACGGTTAAGTATGTTATCCGCGCAAACTTCGTAGTCGAGGGAGTCGTAGAGAAGCCCGACGTAGTAGGAGCAATCTTCGGTCAGACCGAGGGGTTATTCGGTTCAGAACTAGATCTAAGGGAGCTCCAGAAAACGGGCAGAATAGGCAGGATAGAGATAGAATTAAAGTCTGAGAGGGATAAGACTGAGGGTTCAATAATAATACCTACAAGCCTCGATAGGGTTTCAACAGCGATAATAGCGGCGACAATAGAGAGCATAGAGCGGATCGGACCGTGCAGAGCTCATGTCCACTTAGAAAAAATAGAGGATGTCCGTGAATCCAAGAGGAAGGCCATAATAGAGAGGGCGAAGGAGATACTTCACGAATGGAACCTCGAGAAGCAACCTGAAACAGAGGAGTTATTCCGTGAAGTCTCGGAGATACTTAGGGCGGCTAGGGTTCAGAAGTATGGCCCTGAAAAGTTAACGGCCGGCCCGGAGATAGACTCGGCCAAGGAGATAATCATCGTTGAGGGCAGAGCGGATGTTATAAACCTTTTGAAGGCTGGAATACAGAATGTAATCGCCCTTGAGGGAGTTAAGGTTCCAGAGACGATAATTAAGTTGACGAAGGAGAAGGAGGCAACCGCCTTCCTAGATGGAGATCGCGGTGGAGATCTAATATTGAAGGAGCTTCTTCAGGTTGCGCGGATCAAGTATGTCGCGAGAGCCCCAAAGGGAAGGGAAGTTGAGGACTTAAACGCGAAGGAGATCGAGGAGGCACTGAGCAAGAGGGTTCCAGTAGAGGAGGTTAAGAAGAAGAGGAGAAGAAGGGTTCTCGTCCCAAAGGAGATTAGGAATGCAATTGAGGAGCTGAAGGGCACATTGGAGGCTATACTATTGGATGAGAATATGAAAGAGATAGAGCGTATGCCAGTAAGTGAATTGGCCGAGAGACTTAAGGAGATAGACGGCGTTGACACGGTCGTCTTCGATGGGGTAATAACTCAGAGGCTCGTGGACATAGCATCCGAAAAGAAGATCAGATATCTAGTTGCAGCGAGGATCTCAGATGTGATAAAGCAGCCGCTTAACGTTAAGCTATTAACCTTCGATAGCATATCCGATTAGGCTTTACCTGCTCCGAAGAAATCCGTTAGGGTCTTAGGTCTCATTGAGGTAGGAGCGGAAATCAGATCTTTCTCCTTCACCCCGAACATCGATAGAACCCTAAGAGCAACCGGCACAATCTGCTTCTTGACATAATACTCCACATCTATCTCATCATAGGTGGCCAAGGCGTATGGCTTAACCCTCTCATATAATCTGCCGCTTCCCTGAATGACGACGTAGCCTATCTGATCTCCGGCTGTCAGGTTCCATCCCATCCGCTTCAATATCCTCGCAGCCTCAACGTGGGGAGCATTAACCTTATACTTATCCACGGGCATGGTCAAAGTCTTCCATATTATCAGATCCCTAAATGGGATCTTATGCCTCCGCAGGTCATTGATCAGCCCCCTAACGAACTTAACTGCCCCCTCAACTGAGTTTTCCTTCAGAATCATCTCCAAGGCTCTCTCTTGGGTGATCTTTGCGACGTTAGCCCAGTCTCCGCGGACAACCTCTAAGCCCACATTATCTAGGGTTCCATCGGGGAGAAGTCCACAATATCTCTTCTTGGCCTCTGTGAATAATATTCGCTTATAAATCTTCTCAGGCCTTATCTCCAATCCAAGCTCATCCGATATTCTCTTAACGAGCACATCGACCTTTTCAGGCTCATACTTTATGAAGAGGCTGTCAGTATCGCCATATATTATCTCGAGGCCGAGATCCTTCGCTATCTCAATGCTCCTCATTATCATGCTCCTCCCCCAAGCCGCCGTTGCCTCAGCAACGGGCTTTCTGAACCATCTCGCTCCAATCCAACCTGCATATCCATAAGCAGCATTCGTTATCACCTTAACGGCCTTCTGACGGGCATCTAAGAGCTGATAATCCAAGCTTGTAGGATCGAGATTCTTCATCTCACTTCTAATCTCATTCCTCGCCGAGATCAATTGCGTAAGAACCCTCTTGTAGAATCCAGGAGGCTCCTTTCTGAATTTATGTCCAACCTCAGGCGCCACGTTCACTCCTGATTTAGGCTCAGGCATCGATGGAGGAACATAAGTATCCGGCGAGACGTTCTTCTCGATCATTATGTTCGGATACATGGATTTGAAGTCTAAGACACAGATGTTCTCGTGTATGCCAGGCTTGGGTTTAAGAACCATCCCTCCAGCATAGGGCCTGTATGGCTTCTCAGTCTTCTCAGGAATCAGCTCGCCTATCCTATGGGCCTCTCTTATCAAATACCACTCGATCCTAAATCCAACGGCCGCCTTACCTATATGATCCAATGGTAAACCGACTAGCTTTGAGAGTTCAACGGCGTAGATCAGCATTTCCATTAAGACTTTGAGGATGCAGTCCGCCTTCTCCGCCGCGTACTCAACGAGCTCCCCACGTCTTTCCTCGTCATCCCAAAAATCGGAATGTTCTATCTCATCGATTATTCTCTGCTCCTCGAGGCTCTTAACTCCGAGAATGTCTATCATATTCTCTAGGGTTTTAACTTTTAGTTCAGGCAGCTCATCGGCAAAGTCAAACATGTCTATTGATGCTCTGCCAGTTATCGAGATATGACCATAAACGCTTCTATGAGGCCATGTTCCAGCCCTATCAACTATTAAGTCAAACCCGAGAGTTTTAGCCCTATCCATAAGGTATTGCCAGTGCCTCTGATTCGTCTGATAGCCTACTATCACGTCTGGATCTAGGCTTCTAACATAATCGATGAAGGAACGGAGGAGATCCCCGTCGTCATATTCTCTAGCTGTGAATATCCTATTCTCTCCATTATTGGCTGCCGTGGCGATTATAACGATGGGATCCCTCTCCGGCTTCGGGGAGCCCTTAGATGCGTAATATACGGGGAAGAAACTTAAGATCCTCAGTTTCGGAAGGTCATTCCTCTCAATTCTCCTTGGAGATGAACGTGCAATGTAGACCTTATCGACCTGAACATTTAGGTCTCCGCCCTCTTCAACCTCAACCTCATGCCATGCGGATGGAGTTACATCATTATCTATCAAGTAGCGCATTGAGTATCGGATGTCAGTCTCTAAGCATTCCCTTACACCCTCAAATTTGCTTATGATCCTCGCATACTTGGAAATCACATCTGGATCCCGACAATATATCCTCACCGCCTTAACCGGCTTCCCGAATAGTCTCTTCTGCTCTGGAATTGCCCTAAGCAGAAGCGGAAGCATAGCCCTCTCATTCATTATCCTAGTGCATAACTCTTCTGGATCTGCGTTCTCATCGAGAAGAGCGTAAAAGTAAGGCTCAAAAGAGGAGTCAATGATTAATACCCGCCTACCTTGATCATCAACTCCCCAAATCCAGACTTGAGGCTTATGATCCTTAACCTCATAATTTATGTCTAAAAGCCAGAATCTACATCTCTCCAGTCTAACCATCCCCCGAGAGACCCCAAACAATATACTCTTATTGAGCGTTTCAGATAAGTCTTTATCAGCTCGAGAATTCGGGGGTATGTGGAATGATAATCTCCATAATCGGCGCCGGGTCTATAGGAGGGGCGATAGCCAGAAGCCTCGTTAAGAGCCGCATAGCGGAGAGAATAATAGCAACCCGGAGGCGTGTCGAGAAGATCATGAACCTGAAGGAGCTCGGAGTCCACGTGACAGATGACAATAGGAAAGCCGCTGAGGATGCCGATGTCATAATAATCTGCGTGAAGCCTAAGGATGTAGGCTCAGTCATCAAGAAGATACGGGATTCCATAGCTGGTAAACTTGTGATCTCAATGGCCGCGGCCATTAGCCTAAACCTCTTGGAGAGAATGGCTCCGGAGGCAAAATTCGTTAGGGTAATGCCAAATCTTGCGGTTCTCGTTCAGGAATCCTTCTCAGCCTACTCAACCAGCAGTAAACTCTCAGAGGATGAAAAAGCCATCGTAGAGAAGGTTCTAGGCGTGCTTGGAAGGTTCGTTGAGGTTCCAGAGGAAATGATGGATGTTATCACGGCTCTCAGCGGATGCGCCCCGGGATATATGGCATTCATTGTCAAAGCGTTGATTGATGCTTCTGTGAGGATGGGGCTTCCGGAGGATACGGCGCTGAGGGCGACAGCTCAATCCATGATCGGAACTGGAAAGCTGATTTTAGAGGCCGGACTATCTATCTCTGAGATAATTAGGAGGGTTGCGACTCCTGGAGGGGTCACAGAGGAGATCCTTAAGCGAATGGAGAGATCCGGATTGGCTGAGAAGATGGGATCCGCATTGGAGGCCGGAGTGGAGAAATCGAAGAGGATCGCCGAGAGCCTAAACCTTATCGGTCTTGGATAAGTCCCTAAGCCTCTCTACACCGCCGATCTCCAGTATATACTTGGCTACGCTCTTGGGCAACAGAGACTTCCAGTCCCCGCCGTATAGCATCCTATTTCTGATCTCCGTTGCCGAGCACTCCTTCCTCCTATAGAATGGTATGCCCTCAACCTTGAATCCCGCCTCGATGAAGAGCCTCCTTGTTAAGGGCTCATTAGAATAGACAACATCGAATCTCGGAACTAATGAGCATACATGCGAGACCCATATGGCATGTATCTCCAAATCCGGAACTGGCACAATATAATATTTTGCTGGATCAATTCCTATCTCGGATAGCGCCAAACGTATCATCGTCATCCTCTCCCCGGATGTAAACGGATTCCTCAATGTGTGGCTTTGAAGCGCACTGCCGATCATGAAGATAACCTCAGATGAATCCCGCAGTATATGCTTTGCAGCCTCTAAGTGGCCGAGATGGAATGGCTGGAACCTCCCGGGATATAACGCCCTAAAATACTTCTTCCCGTTGGATTTCGGATTCTTCGTATCCACCACTCCCATAAACCCCGAAGAATCGTCGTCTTCAACCCTTCAATTTCCTTATCAGCCAAACCATCTTCTTCCCCAAGTTCCTCGCCGTTCTTAAGCCCTCCTCGTCCTCCCTTACGTCTCCCTTCTTCCTTCCGAAGGCTATATTCCAGTATGTCGATCCTGGAACTATCATGCCCTGATGTAATAGGAAGAAGAGGAGCTGGGCGAATGTAAAGTTCTGTCCGGCTCTCCTAGCAACAGCCATTGCGGCTCCAACCTTATTCTCGAAGACTCTTCCCTTAGCCATTGATAGGTATCCGGCCCTATCGATCAGAGCCTTTATCTTCGGCGTCGCCGAGCTGAAGTATACGGGCGAGGCGAGGATTATCCCGTCTGCCTCAACCATCTTCTGAAAGACATGCTGGAAGTCATCCTTTATCCTGCATTCCCCGCTCTCCCTGCATGTTAGACATGCATCGCATGGACTGATCTCCATATTGGCTAATCTTATGAGTTCAGTCTCAGCCCCCTCCTCCTCAGCGGCCTTCAAAGCCTCAGTCACTAAGAGTTCAGTGTTCCCTCCAACTCTGGGGCTTCCAACGATCCCCAAAATCCTAATCAAGAACATTCACCTCTCAGCGTTCAAGCGACGACTTAAAAAATATACTAATCTAGTCGCTTATAAGTGATCATCCATTATTATTTTAGGCTCTTTCCTACTTCTCGATCACGATGTTCCTCTTAACCTGCATCGGATAGTTTCCTCAGCAGTAAGATGACGCATTGATCATCTAATTCTTGGCGAATATGTATGTCAACCGATCCTTTTTAAGGCTCCACAGCAATTCTATACTATCGGTGCATCTAAAATGATCTGTCCGAAGTGCGGAGCTGAGGTTCCCGAGGGCTCAAGATACTGCTATAAATGCGGCTCACCGCTGGAGTTTGCATCCGAGGATTTCTTAATAGTTACAACTCCAACTATACCGGGCTATAAGATAAGGAAGGTCCTAGGAGTCGTTACTGGCTTAGTTCCGAGGACAAGGGGCTTCCTAGGAAAGTTCATAGCTGGAATTCAAAGTTTAATGGGCGGAGAGATCTCTGCTTTCACTTCTGAGCTTGAGAAGGCGAGGATGGAGGCTATTGAGAGGCTAAGGGATAAGGCCGAGAGTATAGGGGCAAACGCCATCGTAGGCTTAGACCTAGAGACGTCTGATCTTGGACTGCAAGCTGGAGTAGTGGTTGTGTCGGCGACTGGAACGGCCGTCATAGTTGAGCCTGAAGGGTCAGCCTAAGCTCCGGTCATGATTATCCGCTTATCTTCTCCAAGGCGGCTCCTATAGCCTCATCTATTACGTAGGTTAACTCCTCCGCTGCCTCCCTCCCCATTATGAGGGGCGGATTAATCTTCAATATGTTATGCCCAGCACCTATCGGCGCGAAGAGTAAGACTCCCCTATGATAAGCCTCCAATACCGTCTGGAAGGCTAGGTCGGCATGAGGCTCCTTAGTCTCCCTGTCCTTAACCATCTCTATGCCATAAACCATGCCCCTGCCAGTTACGTTTCCAACCTCCTCATACTTCTCCTTCAGCTTCATCAACCTGTCGCCGAGAAACCTGCCCGTCTCAGCGGCGTTCCTAACGATCCACATATCATCCTTCAGTATCTCGTTTATGCTTGCAAGTGCTGCTGCCACGCAGACCGGATTCGCTCCGTGAGTGCTCGTCATACTTCCAGGCTCAAAGTAATTCATCACTCGGCTCTCGCCAATCAAAGCTGAGAGCGGAAGGCTGCTCGTAACGCCCTTCCCGATGCAGAGGAGATTAGGCGATACATTATAGTGTTCAAAAGCGAAGAGCTTACCCGTCCTCCCAAATCCAGCTTGAACCTCATCTAATATTAGAAGCGCATCATTCTCCCTACATATCTCAGCTATCTTCTGGTAGTATCCGTCAGGAGGGAAGATCGCTCCTCTGCCCTGATAAGTCTCACTTAAGACCCCCGCAACTCTACCCTCCAGCTCCTCAAACTTCGCCTTAACCAAATCCACACAATCGTCAACACAGTTTGAGTAATCATCTCTTCCCTTCCAGCAGTGATAGCAGTTTGGAAACTCAACCTGGATCAATCCCGGATCTTGATATCCTATCCAGCTCTTAAGCGGCTCGATCCCCCCGGCCATCTGCGCGCCCATAGTTCTACCGTGAAAGGCTCCCTTAAATGAGATTATAACCCTCTTCTCTGGGCCGCCCGTCTCTATGCCATATCTCCTCGCATTCTTTATTGCAGCCTCAACAGCCTCTGATCCAGTCGTCAATAGGAAGACGCAATCCAGATTTTCAGGAGTTATCTCTACGAGTTTCTCTACTAGTTCAAGCCTCTTCTCATACGGGAAGCAATAAGCAAAATGGAACCACTTGAGCTGTTCCTTCACAGCCTCAGCTACGGCCTCATGTGAGTGTCCAATATTCGTTACGAGAACTCCGCTCGTCGCGTCTAGGAAGATGTTTCCATCAAGATCCTCAATGTTTATTCCATAAGTCCTCTTTATCCCTATTGGAACCTGCCCGAACATCGATCTGGGCTCATGCTTCTCAAGCTTCCTGATGAGCTCTATGACTCTATGGGTTGGCAGAGTCGGAGTCACTATCCTCCTATACTTGGTCTCTATCCTAGAGACCCTTACAGGTTCAAGGCTATATTTTCTACTCATAATCCTCCACCGCTTTTTGCCATGCATATTCGTTCTTATATCGGCTTGTCGTAGAGCACAATATCTTCCTTATGGATTGGATCATGAAGTATTATTCCCTTCTCGCTGAAGCTCGCCGTTGCGACTGGACTTAACCCCTCAGACATGAGTTTAAAGTTTCGCTTTATAACCTCCCTTGCGGCATGTATCACGGCCGTAGTTAGCCTCTGAGACTTAGCGTCCGGATAAGTTCCCTCAAGCTCCTTAGCAGTTGCGTTTAGAAACTTTATCCTATAAACCTTCTCTATACAGCAGATAAGGCTGTCCTTTCCATAGCCTATGTGAACGTAGCTTCCATCAGGCCTCCTAACTCTCCTAAAGAAGTGACTATTCACGGTTCTCATCCCCTCCCCCTCTATCCAATAACGTAACCCCCTATACTGAGTGTCCGACTCAACCTTCCCAAACTTCCCTAAGAGATGGCTCTCCTGATTTACGGGTCCCTCAAAATCTCTCGGCGTTATCCAGTTAGTATCAAAAATCACGGTTGTCCCATCCTCATATGTAACGATGACCTGAACGGCGTCGAACGCATCCTTACCGAAGTCCTCCTTAAGCCTCTTCTTCTGGGCTATAGCATACAATCCAATAGGCTTCAGATTTAAATAATACATGAAGAGGTCAATCCAATGTATTCCGACATAGGTGTTTGGATCGCTCTTTTCAGCCCACTTGAATATCTTCGTGGAGACTTCTAG
This sequence comes from uncultured Candidatus Bathyarchaeia archaeon, assembly GCA_964508155.1. Classification (GTDB taxonomy): domain Archaea; phylum Thermoproteota; class Bathyarchaeia; order Bathyarchaeales; family DTEX01; genus B63. The sequence continues at coordinate 10,389 of CAZDRE010000008.1, read as the reverse complement.
GGGCTCCTCTAGAACCCCCCTACCATATATGGGAGACCCGAGCCTCTTAGAGATATTCATGAAGATCTCCATGTGATCCGGATCGAAACGCTTGTGCATGTCAACTCCGACGATTAAGCCCTTAGACTCGGCGAGATCTATTATCTGATCAGCCTCTCTGATATCTAGGCACATGGGCTTCTCCGTGACAACGTGGATCCCATTCTTTAGGGCCTCTAGAATCGGCGGTGTATGCAGATGATCGGGAGTCGCGACGATCAGTAAGTCGAGATCCGGAAAGTCCTCAATAATATCGACCCAAGGAGTCTCCCCATAGTATGCGGCTGGCTTATAGCCCGTCTGCTCCTCATTGATCCTCTGTGCCCTCAAAGCCGATCTTTTAGTTCGAGTTCCAATAGCGACGAGCCTGAATGATATTCCCTGATACTTCTCGCAGTAATCGTCAAGGCCGATCCTATCAAGATATGGCGATATGCCATTCCTCTGGAGATCCCAAGTCGTTCCAGCTACGACATCCCCGCCGAACATTCCATAACCAACCTGAGCCGCCAAGACCACTTTATCACTCAATCTAGCTTCCTCCATCCATTCACTAGACGCTTTAGGCGAATCGAGAATAAAATAATTATTGCGCTAAAAGGATAGGGTCCATGATAAAAGCCTCTATCTGCCTAATCCGTCGATACGAATCTCTCTCGGAGTAATGCTCATAAACTTTCAGAAAGCCTCGCCCACTTACATGACGGAGTTGACATCCTAATAGTTGCGCCTACATGTATAAACTATGGCACTAAGGGCGAAGATTTACTTCTCAAGCTTTCTCAACGATCAATCCGTAAGTCAAATACCGTTTAGTCGCGATCCGCCACGGGCCTGATTTGCATAGGTTCATCAAATTAGCAGAAGATCTGAGGCTTAAGGATAAAATCGAATTTATTGATTCTGTGCCAAATGAGTTGATGCCTAGCTTGTAGGGATCTCCGATATTGTCGTCGTGGCCGTCAGCAGAAGGGAGATCTCCGGCATGACTGCGCTGGAGTCTATAGTCTGTGGAGCGCCGACGGTAAATACATGATCCAAAAGATACATGGTAATGCTGACTTTCCGGAGCTACGTTATGGAGCGAAACCTCTAAGGGCTATCATAGAGAGACTAATTGAGGATCCATTGATGCGTTCAAGAGTCGCTTCTGCCCAGATGATATGGGTGAAAAAGAAGCACGACTTAAGGATTATCGCGAAAAGATTGATTGAATATATACTTGGCCTATTTTGGGCAGATGAAGGTTGAAGGATCCCTACCTCTCGTTCAAAAGGTTAAATTATCTCCTAAAATAATTTTTATGGGGCCTTCCATGTCCATTGCCGATGAAAATCTGCAGTTCATCTGCACTGAGATTCTAAGGAGGATTCCATTCACAACATCCGTGATTCTTCATGGTAGTAGGGCTACCGGAGAGGTTAAGGGAGAAGATGATCGCGACTATGATGTCTTCGTTGTCTTGAAGACTCCGCTTTTTCTCTTCTATGTGAAGAGAATGAAGGGCATCGAGGCTGAGGCTCGAAAGCGCGGCTTTAAACTTGACCTTTCAGTTCTGCCTACCTTCAGATTGAAGTATGGCCGCGGAGACCTTTCAGCATACTTCATTAAAGCCACTGGTGTCACCGTCTGGGGTAGGGACTGCCTCAGAAACTGCGACTTAGGGCATCTCGGGGAGACTATAGATAGGAGCTGGATTCAATACTGCATTTATGTCATGAGAAGATTGATGTGGGGTTATGATCCCTCTACCGGAAGGTTTGATGCGAATGGGATTCTGAAGGCTCTAATAGTGTGCTGTAGGCTAATAGTCTTATTTGTCACCGGAGAATATGTTGTTAAGCCGGAGGATATGCTTCGAATAATCCAGCCTTACAGAGTCTCGAACAGGCTTGTATTTGGAGATGAAGCGCTCAATCTTCTCGAGGAGACTATTGATGGACGGAGCTGGAATGAATCCTCCTTCTTCTTTTCAGTTAGAGATGAAGCGATAAATACCTACGCATCCCTGATAAGGATACTCTTCGGCATTGAGGATGAGGATCTTAGGGCATTAACCTCTAAGTATTTAAGGGCTACTCGCAGAAGGGCCTTCATAGAGAATCTCATTTACGCATCCTCACTCTTCACGATTAGGAGGGAGGCTATTCCAAGATTCAACCCCTTCGGCCCATCAGTCTTTGATAAGTTCAATATGGCAACGGCATGGCTCCTCATGAGCCTACGCGAGGATGGAAGCATAGATTCTGAATCGATACACGAAACCTATAGGTTGCTGAGCGACTGCGTAAATCTGCCCCTCCATAAGGATAACGTTAAATTCTGGTTGACCCTAAGGGACGTTATCAGGAGATACTACCACTACGCGAGAACGGGATTCCAATTCTCTCATTGCATCTACACTGCATTCTCAAGCATAACAGGCTCATCATCGAGAAAGAGACGGAAGTCAAAGGACATCAAACACTATTACCTCCAAAGCGGGATCTTCCCCTATGAAAAGGATGATCAAGAATGGAGAATGCCCAAGACCCCAATAGTCTGCCGTTCAATAAACATGGAACATCCATACTCCAACCATAACGACTAGACGCCGCCAGCAGATGGGCCCCGATATAAACTTTATAAAGAATTTTTTCTGCGTGGCGCATAAGAGCCGAAAATCAACCATTCTTCACGCAGATTAAGAGTCAAAAAGAAATTTATGTGAGGCGCTAAGGGAATTCGAGGAGTATTACAGGCTGATATTAAAGATAACAGTCGAGGATGCCGAGGCAAGATCATAATCGACGCGATCGGCTGAGGAGAATTCATAAGATACAGTGAGAAGATGAGTAGTGAGGGTTGAGGATCTGCGAGGAACCGGGGGAAGCCGAGCTTCAATCCCACATTAAATCATTTTAATGTGCCTCGCTCCCCCCATCCTCTCCGCTCCTCATAATAGGCTAATAAAATTTGCCCTTAAACCTTATGAATCTCGGTTATGGCTCTACATCTCTGCCTCCTCCTCCAGATTAAAAATTCATGGGTAAACGAGAAAAATCTTAAATCACGTATACTAGTAAGGATTGTGACTCCGAAGGTGATGGTCGTTGAAGCCCATAATTAGAGATGAGAAGGATCTCGTCGTAGATGAGAGCGGCCCGTTCCCAGCGAAGATTCTCCTATCGAGCCGAGATACGCGGATCGCCAGCGTTAAGGTCGGAGTGCTCGAGAAGGGAAAGACCATAAAAGTTCACTCTCACGAAGGCTCAGATCAAATAGAATATTACATGGATGGCGAGGCTGTAATGTATATCGAGGACTTGGGAGAGAGGATCGTCCATAAGGGATCCTTCACATATATACCTAAAGGCGTAAAGCATGGAATTAAAGAAGTAATCGAGCCTCTAAAGATTATAACGATCTTCATTCCACCACTATTCTGACTTTCCCAGAGATTATAGCAGCTCAACTTCCGTCCCAAGAGCCTTGCCCGGAACACCCCTCCTAAAACGCGCCCTAACAAGCCCTTTATTTCCATGCACATCTACGATCTTCCCTATACATTTCCTCTCTTTAACTGGCCATGCAACTTTACGCCCTATAAGATTAGAGGCTTCGCTCGGCGATTTAACATTTGGAAACATCAGGAGGCACTCTTTGGGCTTCTGAGTCTTTGGTCCCCTCCTATAGCTAACTATGACTCCGCGAAGCTCCTCCATGTCGAAGCCCCCGTCAAAATAATACTGAAATATTCCTCTTTCTTATATATCTTCTCAAAAATCGTCCCTAATCCAAATAATTTTCATGGAGCTGAACACGGCGTAGATTTCGACTTATAGATTCGCTTCTATTGGAGAGTTCTGCTTTTAGCTTTTGCCGCTGTTTTGATTCGTCTCTTTCTTCGGAGTTGCATTTAATATCACATATAGTATATTGTTTCCTCTGAGTAGAACTTGACCGTAATGGGCTACGAGCTTCCCATTATAATGCTCCGAGACTCCCTCTAAGATTATATTCATGTAATTGTCGCAGTATGTCATTGTGCCCCTATATTCCACTCCATTCTTGAGCATCACGCCGATATAGGCATTCATCTCCTTTACGAGGACATTTAGTGGCTTCTTACTTGGCTCCATAGAAATACCGCCAACCATCAATCATTAACCTTGTTCATAATTTTGGATATAAAAAGCTTATCAATAAAGTTTTTAAGGACCACTGATCCAGCGTAATCTTCCACTTTGTAGCTATTTCTATTATTACGCAGGGAGGAGTTCTCTCCTTAGAAGATTACTTATGAAGATATTCTACTGAAAAGTCCTTCACAACCCTATTAACGATATTAGAGTTAGTTCATGCTGGATTGCCATGCGCTTCCCAGCCGTGAACAAGAAGGGGCTAAGTCAGCCTGTAACAGCGATGATCCTGCTTGTAATTCCAGTAGTATTGACTGGCGGAGTAGTCATGTATGCATACCAGATTATAGAGAACCAAGTTTCCCTGGAGATCCTGTCAGTCACGAATCAGCATATCTGGGTATACGAGAGCGGAGAATCCTTCGCCGCAGTTCAGATCGACAATCTCGGCGGAAAAGACGTGTTGATAGACAAGATTCAAGTCAGAGGAGTAGATGTGGACTGGTCGAGGATCTACTATTACAGGACAACATTAATCACAGTTGACGCTCTAAATTGCCCTGACGCTCATGAAAACAACTGGGATAGATTCGAGTATACCCCTGGAAATAAGACAAGGTTTATCCGTGCAACAGGAGACTTAACTCTGCCCTCAGGATGCACGCTTATTATCTACATTGAAAATCCAGACAACATACGTTTGGTGGATATAGGCTCTTCCGTGAGCATCTCTGTCATCACAAAAAATGCTAGATACGATGTCTTCTGCGTGGTTGATTCGGCGGCGACCATTCCGTAAATCCAAAAGGCTAAAGGATCCCCCTCCTCCTGAGCTCCTCAAATTTCCTCTCAAGATTCTCGATTCTCTTCTCAGCCCTCGCAAATATCTCTGAAAGATCTCTCTTCTTAATGAGCATGCTTATCTTCTCAATCTCCTTAGGCAGCTCCTCAAGGGCTGAACCAAATAATTTGTTCGCTTCTTCGTCGCTCGATACTATCTCCAATGCCTCCTCAGGACAGAAATCCACGCATTTAGGCTCTCCCCCACATAAATCGCAGACGGCAACGACATTCTTGTATGGATCCATGATGAGCCCGCCGTATGGGCATGCTTGGATGCACCATCCGCATCCATCACATCTCTCCTCATTTACGAGGATCAAGTTGCCATCTTCAGATTGTCTAAGAGCCATTCTTGGACAGGCATCGACGCATGGAGGGTCATTACAGAATCTGCACGTCATAGCTATGTTGAGGAGAGGGGTAAATCTGATAACTCTGATCCTCGATAGAAATGGGTTTGGAAAGCCATTCTTCTCTAAGGAACAGACATACTCGCACAGTCCGCATCCGGTGCACTTGTCCGGGCTAATCGAGATGAAACGTCTGCCTTCAACCTTCAAGTTTTTGCTCCCCAAAGCCTTCACCCAAGGACTTTTTAGAAGTCTATGTGGAGAGGTTATTTAAAAATTTGAGAGAAAACATGTGATTCTTTATGGTAGAAGGAGATAAAGATTTATGCATCAAATGCGCCTCAATCAATTAGGAGAGTAGTATAATTCTCTGGTAGGAAATAAGATGCAAATTAAAGTTCAGAGTTTGGAAGAAGCTCAGGAGATAGTTAGGAGAAGAGTTAAGGCAGAGTTCGGCTCTAAGGCAGAAGTAGATTTTCTAAAGACAACTCTCGAGACGGATCTATCAAGCGGTAAGAAGTTATGGCTTGTTGAGGGAAACATTCAGATAAGGAGATGGCTATTCTTAAAGAGGATCTGGCACTTCACATACTTCGTGAACGCCGAGGACGGCAGAATACTAATCATGCGGGTAAAGAGAGGATGAGATGATAACAGTTCTTTAAGCGAGATCTAATGCGGATTGGCTATACGCCTTAAATCCCTCTCAGCCTTCTGACCTCATCTTCTGAAAGAACTTTTGGACCTCCTAAAAGATTAGAAATCAGTAGCACCTTTGCATACTCCTCCAAGACTTCCGTTCTAACATATGCCTGCTCAAGATTCTCGCCTAAGGCTACTGATCCATGATTCTCAAGAACTAAGACGTCACACTTCCTAGCCGCCTCCGCCACCTTCTTGGCTAGTCTCATCGTGCCTGGTGTTTCATATTTAACCATCGTGATCTCCCCGAGAACGATTACTGCCTCCGGAAGGATCGGCTTGTCAAACGGTATTCCAGCGCAGGAGAATCCCGTGCAGAATGGCGGATGGGCATGGACGATCGCATTAACATCTCGTCTCGCCTTATATATCTCCGTATGCATGGGGGTCTCAGATGTCGGCTTCAACCTGCCCTCAATTACCCTTCCATCCATGTCGATCTTCACGATATCTGATGGCTTCAAATATCCCTTACATAAACCGCTTGGGGTGACCAGAATATATGGCGAATCTGGTATTCTAACGCTTACGTTTCCGCCAGTTCCAACTATTAACCCCCTCATATAGAGTCTCCTCGTAAACTCAACGATCTCCATCTTCAGTTCATCTACAGACTTCTCCATGGCCATCCAGACTCCCAAACATTCCTGTAGCGTATTAATATCTCAGGCGGATTAATATAAGGCATGTTTGAATTGTTAGGAGCGTGAATATATGTGGGCCGATATAGTCTCTGAAAGATATGATCTTCTGAGAAAAGAATTGGAAAGAAAAGGTATCGATATAGAAGAGGTAAAGAGGAAAGTGGCGGAGTTCAAGGTTGAGGTTCCATCCTGGGCCTTCGGAGCTTTCGGAGGTGGAAGGTTCAGCGGATACACTCCGCCCGGAGCCGCAAGGGACATATTCGAGAAGATAGATGATGCAGCATTAGTTAATAGGCTGACGGACGCCGCCCCAAGGATAGGCATACACGTCGGACTTGATAATCCAGATGAAGCCGCGCCGGATGAGATCAAAGCGGAATCCTTCAAGAGGATCCGAGACTATGCTGAGAGGCAGGGATTGGAGATAGGATCTGTAAGCCCAACATACTTCATGGAGGGCTCCCATTTTGGAAGCCTCTCAGCAAATGATTCTGAGACTAGAAGAAGATTCATTGAGCACACATTGATCAGCGCTGAGATAGCCTCGAAGTATGCTATTGGACTCCTTACGCTGTGGCTTCCAGACGGCTCTCTATATCCCGGGCAGGTAAATATGCGGGAGGCTGAGAGGAATGTTAAGGTCTCACTTATGGAGATCTATGAGAAGACGCCTAGCTCCGTTAGGATGCTCATAGAGTATAAGCTATTCGAGCCTGGAACATACCACACTGTCATCTCGGATTACTGCGTCGCATGCGATCTCGCAAGGCTCTTAGGCGATAGAGCTGGGGTCCTAGTCGACATGGGCCATCATGCACATGGAGTGAACGTAGAGCATATAATTGCACGTTTGATCGAGAGCGGAATGCGGTGTGGTATACACTTCAACTCGAGATACGTGGCTGATGATGATCATGCGGTTGAACCGAACATGCAGATCTTCAGAGTTTTCCATGAATTGACATCCGGCGGCGTCATCGGAAATACTGATACGCAGAGAAACTGGGACTACATGATCGATCAGTGTTCACCACTAGAGAATAGGATACAGGCGATACTGCACTCGATCGATTCATTGACGGTATCATATGCGAAGGCCCTGATCGTCGATGAGGAGTCGCTTAGAAGATACCAGATTAAGAATGAGATAATACTCGCCAATAGAATCCTGATCGATGCCTTTCTCACGGATGTCCGTCCAATCATATGGATGGTTAGGATGGAGAAGAGGCTTCCATTAGATCCGATCAATGCCTATGCAAAGTCCGGTTATCAGGAGAAGATCGAGAGGGAGAGAATGGAGCGAAGATGATCTAGCCTAGATCGTATAGGAGCCGCCTTCCGTTATTTCCCTCCTCCTAACGGGAGACTCTTTCTTAATTCGATCAATTATCTCTGATAAAGCCTTAAATGCCTCTGCTCTACGCTTGGAAGCGACGAGAACATGCATGATATCCTCCCCTACATTTACTGCCCCGCTCCTATGTTGGACTATGACATCAACCACCCTATACTTCGCCTTTACATCCCTTATGACATTGCTCATCCACTTCTTCATCTCCTCCTCATCGGCTTCAAACTCGAGTCGAAGAACCCTCTCTTCTCCGCGACTCCCCCTAACAACTCCAACGTAGATCAGTATCGTCCCGATCTCATCCGTCTTCCTCCTTATCCTGCTCATTAAAGACTTCAAATCATCAAGAATTCTGGAGAATTTAACCTCCAACCCTATTCACTCCATCCATTCAAGCCATAGACAAAACATCTTAAGTTTTTCCTCAACTAATACGTTATGTGCAACATTCAACGTAGGAGGTGAAGGATGCCATTAGGAGGGCCATATCAACCCTTGCTCCCAGAGGAGGATTTATACTCTCCAGCGTAGGACGCATTTACTCTAAGGTTCCAACCAGCAATATACGGGCTATGACCGGGGATAGAAAGAACTTGCTGATTACTCAGAGCGAGCCTAAGATCCTTTAATCCAGACCGTTTAAAGGTTATATAGGTGTGATGCTGAGTTTCTTGCTGGTGATCGTTAGTGGTCGAGGTCTGGTATCAGCTTCCAGTATCAGCTGAGATCGATTATATCATGAGTTGCGCCTTAAAAGCTGAAGAGATAGGTTTCGATGGGGTGAGCAATGAGGATCACTTCTGGGTTACCGGGATCGGAGGGGGATGTAGACCTGAATGCTGGACCATGCTTACGGCAATCGCCGCGAAGACGAACTTGAAGGTCTCATCTCTGGTAACCTGCATGCCATATAGGAACCCGGTGATACTTGCCAAGGCTGTTGCAACGTTGGATCATCTGTCAAAGGGTAGGGTAATGCTGATTTATGGGGCTGGATGGTGGAGGGAGGAGTTTGAGGCCTTCGGGTATGAATGGGAGCCCGACGGGGTTAGAGTTGAAAGGACCGTTGAAGCCGTAAGTCTCATCAAAAAGCTGTGGACAGAAGATAAGGTGACATTTGTTGGTAAATATTATAGCGTAAGGAATTGCTGGCTTGATCCCAAGCCATACCAGAAGCCCCATCCTCCACTTATATGCGGTGGGAATGGCAGGAGAATGAGAATATTCGCCGCGAAAAACGCTGATGGATGGGTTTCACCGCTAAAGATAGTGGATGGGGAGATAGAGGAGTATGTTGCGAGGAGGAGGACCGTTGAAAAGTACGTGGGTGACAGGCCATTCCTGTATGGCATATGCACGCGCTTCAAGCCCGATGAGGTAAAGATGGATGATATAATCGATTCATTCAGGGAATACGTGAAGCTTGGCGTAACGTGGATCAACATTAGGATTGATCCCGATAATGAGAATCTGAGGCTCCTCGATAAGATAAAAGTTCTGATCGATGAATTAAAGGAGAAGTAGACACGGCTATTTCTTTCCTATGATCATCACGTTTCCATCTTGGCGTGGAAAGACAAGCTCAACCCTTCCATCCCCGTCTATGTCTAGAGCTCTTGAGCGCACCTCCCCATTATAGAAGAAGCCTTCACGTCTAGTATCAGTGTATGGTATCTCGGCTAGGAGCTCGCCTTCAATGCTGAACACGAATATCTTAAGCTTATGGCTCGTAGTCCTCTTGCATAAATGACCATCAAACACGACTTGCTCGCCGAATACGATATTATATTCTCCGCTTCCATCCCAGTCAATGGCATGAACCCTTGTAGGAGCAACCTTATAGCCCGGAAAGACCTTTTGATCAATGACTGAATGCCTATGCTTCCCAAGCTCCCAGACGGAGTTGCCATTAGAATCCAGCATTCTGCTCTTTCCATCATAGCCCCACAGCTCAGAGATGAATGCCCATCTTCCGGGACCATGCGGATTCGGAACATGAGCGATCCACTGTCCATGATCAAAGTATCTAGAGGCATCCCAGATTACGTTGCCATCGAAATCGAGTAGAAAGCCCTTTTCAGTTAGGATCTCAGATCTCCCTGAGCCAGTAAAGTCCGCTATTGCAACCATGTCGAAGTGAGTGTCATCAATGAGATCCCTAACCCTCTTCTTGAATATGACCTTCCCGGAGGAATTCACTATCATCAGGTCTCCCTCAACATCAGGTCTCTTATATCTTATGTGATCTACGGTCGTGAATGCTATTACCTCGCCCTCCTCCCCCTTAACCCTCTCAAAGTTGAATTCATGTCCAAAATCCTTTCTAAGCCCATCTA
>CAZDRE010000007.1:0-81679 GCA_964508155.1 uncultured Candidatus Bathyarchaeia archaeon | reverse complement strand
CTGTCGGGCCGTAAGGCCTGAGGAAACTCCGCCCACCGCACAGACCGCAACGCCGTAAGGCGTAGGGCGAGAGCCCTGGCTCCAGCACAGAAACGGAACGTCCATCAAGCCGGTGACGTTGAGGCGTGCTAAGTCGCCGAGTAGGCTTGATGGAAACGGTGAAACGGCTGTCCTGCGGGGTGGAAGGGCAAGTAGGCGTCGATGAGTCTGTGCGAGACGCGGGTGGCCCGTATAGTCGAATGCCGTCTAAAACAGAAGGCGGGTTACGGTTAGCACACCAGCCGTGAAAATTGGGCGGGAACCCGCCCAATCTCCAAATACTATTCTATGGAGTAAGCGTGAGGATTAGTGTGTTTCTAGAATCATTGGATTTGTCCATGCCACTCCTCCCCTCTCATCCTCGATCTCCAATCTAATATAGCCCTCATTGCCCCTAACTGTATATACGGCCTCCCTTAAGGGCTCATTTAGGGCATAGAACCTCCTGCCTAAACCGTTCTTGGCTATGAAACTTATAGACTTTACAGGTGAAGTCTTAACGTGGATCTTCTCGTCGTCCACTTGGATATCACGTATCTCTGGCCCCGTGCTTGAGTAGAATAGGCCTTTTCTTATGCTATCCATTATGGATACCTCATTGAATCTCCTAGCCTTAACCATTACCCAGCCTTTACATGCATCTGTAGGTCCCCTAAGCATCAATCCTCTATGTGCATCATCAACCGCAAATCCGTAAGTGAATCTCCCATTATGCAGTAGTATGTCCCAGTAGACTCTGGAGTATCCCTTGGCGACGGTTACGTCACACGTAGCATTATATACTTCTATTCCCAAATACCCATCTAACTCCAGAAGCTCACTCGGCATAAGAGCGCTCCAGTAGGGATGGGCGACGATAACCTCCCCATTCTGCCTGTGAACCTCATGGATCACACTCTCCGGATCATCAGCAGGCGTCACTTCAGATTTGATGTTGAATGCCACGAGATGGTATCTCCCGACGCTTATCTCCTCACCCGGTAAAAGAATGAGATCCTCAAAGTCTGATCTAAGATCCTCAATATCGGTTAACCTGTTATGGTCGGTTATCGAGAGAAAGTCGTATCCATTGCTTTGATAGACAAGAGCAGTCTGGAAAGGCGTTAAGAGACCATCTGAATTCGTAGTGTGCGTGTGAAGGTTACCCTTGACCCAAAAGCCCTCAATATCAAATGGATTGGGAAATGATATTCGGCTCATAAGAAAGGCATAATCTCAAAGATCATTATTAAAGCTATGCCTAATCCTAATTTAAGGAATAATGCATGTGTGAGAGTCAAATTGACACGTCAAGTTAATATTCCCTACGGCGAGGGAACATTAAGCCTTGAGATCCCATCAGATACGATAATATCCGTTGCTGATCCGAAGATTATAAATCCGGTTAGGCCGCCGGAGGCCGAGGTGAGGAGAGCCCTAAAAAATCCCGTATCTCTATCCCTTAAGAGCCTCGTGAAAAAAGATGGGAAAATCGTGATCGTAGTGAATGACATCACTAGGCCAACCCCAACATCAAAGATCCTTCCGCCTCTACTTCAGGAACTGAGAAGCATAGGGGCGCATAAAGGCAATATTGAGATAATAGTTGCTCCCGGAATGCATAGAGTTAATACGGAAGCCGAGATGAGGAGGATAGTCGGCTCAGAAGTATTCAATGAGTATCAGGTGGTCTGCCACAACCCAGATGAGGATAGACTCGCCTATTTAGGAAAGACGAGCAGGGGGACAAAGTTAATCTTTAATGAGAAGGCTGTAAGGGCTGATCTACGCATATTGATCGGCAACGTTGAGCCCCATCAACTCGCTGGATATACCGGCGGGGCTAAAAGCCTACTGCCCGGCCTTTCATGCAAAGAATCTATCGAGGCGAATCACTCTTTGCTCTTAGAGCCGAATGTAGGCGTGGGATCGATCAGGGGAAATCCGATCCGCGAAGATATTGAGGAGAGCCTCAAAGTTCTCGGAGCAACATTCATTCTAAATGTAGTATTAAATATGAGGAATGAGATTGTAGCCGCGTCGGCTGGAGACGCGATAAAGGCTCACCGCCGATGCGTTGAGATCTGCAATCGGATCTCCGAGGTTCACGTTCCCTGCAAAGCTGATATTGTAATAACGTCTCCGGGGGGATTCCCAAAGGATATAGACCTCTACCAGGCCCAGAAGGCCCTAACCCCGGCTGAAAGGGCAGTTAAGAGGGGAGGCGTTATCATACTAGCCGCCGAATGCAGGGGAGGCCTGGGCAATGAGCTCTTCAGGGAATGGATGTGCGAGGCTAAATCTCCAAGGGATATAATCGAGAGGATGAGGAGGGAGGGATTCATACTTGGAGCTCATAAGGCATTCCTATTCGCCAGACACATGATGAATGCCGAACTAATAATAGTCTCGGATATTCCAAGCCAGATCCTAGAAGAGATGCACTTAACACCGGCATCCAGCATAGATGAGGCATTAGAGATAGCCTACAAAAAGGCTGGGAGGGATGCTAAAATCACGGTTCTACCACATGCATCCTCAAGCATAATACTGAATTAAGGGCTGATCAGCCCTACATGCTCCTCCACAGCCTCGTCAATGCAAACTCGTTATGGCCTAGTATCTCAGCGGCCGTCAGCTTCCCGGAGGCCGTCTTCAGCAGGGTCTTAAGAATTAGATCTCCAGCCTCCTCGATGCTCATCGTCCCCTTCAGGATGCCTGAGACATCAACATCTATGTGTTCAGGCATAGTCTTAACGGTTATCTCATTCCCAGAGATCTTTATGACGGGCTCTATTGGATGTCCAACCACGTTTCCCTGACCAGTAGAGAAGAGATGAACGACTGCCCCGGCGGCCGCGAAAAGCGTAACGGCCTCCTGAGCTGAGGAGCTCGTATTCATGAACCATAAGCCCTTACCCCTCGGCTTCTCAGCCGGCCTAAGAACGCCCTGAATCGGCTTGGTTCCCGTCTTCTGAATGTTCCCAAGGGCCTTCTCCTCTATAGTTGAGAGGCCTCCGGCTATATTCTCAGCCGTCGGCTGAGAGCCTAAAATATCCACTCCCTTAGAGACGGCAAAGTTGATGTATTCCTCGAATGTCTTTAGGAACTCCTCTCTGACAGCATCATTCACTGCTCTACGGGCAAGTATATGCTCAGCTCCAGCCAATTCAGATGTCTCACCGAAGATCACTGTTCCACCCTCATCGATTATCTTGTCCACGGCCGCTCCGACGGCGGGATTTGAGGCTATCCCCGAAGTCGTATCAGAAGCTCCACACTTGATGCTAACAATGATATCCGAGATGGAGAATGGCTCCCTTAGGTTCTCCGAAGCCTCAGATACCATCCTCTGAGCTATACGCGCGCCTCTCTCGAGGGCTTTATGATCTCCCTGGCGGATTATAGTTACAGACTCGACTGGCTTCTTGGACTTTGATATTCCATCAACAACCTTCTGCGTCCATTCAGGCTCTAAGCCGACCACGAGAGCCGCTGCAACATTTGGGTTACATCCAGTCCCTATCAGAGTATCGAAGGTTATGTCCAAGTCCTCTCCGAACTGCAGTCTTCCATAGGGATGCGTTATGGGAACAGTATTCTTGATCAGCCTTGATATAGCCTCAACAGTCCTATTAGCGAGGGCGTCAACGGCTATTATTGCAACATGATTTCTGATTCCTACGCTTCCATCCTCCCTCTCATATCCATAAAACTCCATCTTCCCATGCTCCCATTATCGATATTTGAGGCTTCTAATATTATGGATGTGAACGTGGGAGCCTGCTTGTATATCCTCGGTTGCCTCGCCTATAACCTCACCATACTTGATGACCTTTTCGCCCTTAGATATGTCCCGGAGTGCTATCTTATGCCCATAGGGAATTTCATCTCTCACCCTTACCTCTCTCGATTCCCCATCAACCTTAAATTCAACGGTCTCTCCCGGCTTTAAATCCGCTAATGCCACAGCAACATTATCGGCGCTACTATGTATGAATATCTTCACGGCACCCCCTCCAAGATAACGCTTACAATATGCTAAATGAAACAACTTAAAATTTTATTCTCTGTGCAGGCCTCGTAAATAATCATGTTTGAAAAGGCAATTTTAAAATACGTAGACATCATAAATTTATGGTTGATCCGTATGGAACGTTTTCTTCCAGTGCTATCGATGATTCAGATGCGTTTGAGGGAGATTCTGACGAGAAATGAGGGGTATATGTCCTCTTGGGATGTAGTCAAGATCCGCGACGTCGGCGAAGACCTAATAAGACTTGCACATGAAGCATATCCGCAACTAAGCCAAGTAGAACATAAAATATTATTTCAGTCATTAAGGGAGGCCGGGCTGGGAATAAGATTCCGAGCCATAAAGATACGAGATGGCATGTTAAAGGAGGAGGATAAGACATACTTCAGAAGCGTCCACGAGGCTCTTGAGGAGATATGTGAGAAGATCGAGACAGGCGAATACTATCAGGCACTACTTGACGTAGCCGAAAAGAAGAAGCATAAACCATCCTATAAGGCGTAAAGAAAAAAATGGAAGAACATCCATTCTGAAAGGGATTTTGAAGATGGAACTGCCAAGGGAGATCAGGGGAAGACCGATAGTGGAAGGGAGATCTCGTGGAAGAGCCTTAGTATCAAGGAACCCGCTGAGTTTTCTAGGCGGGGTTGACCCCAAAACCGGAGTGGTGATCGAGAGGAATCACGATCTGAATGGAAGATGCATAAAGAATGCTATTCTCTGCTTTCCTCACGGCCACGGCTCAACTGTTGGAAGCTACGTCCTATACTCGCTTGCAAAGAGGGGACTGGGGCCCAAGGCAATAGTTAATGAAAGAGCCGATCCAGTTGTTGTTGTCGGGGCGGTAATCGCTGAGATTCCAATGGTCGATCAAATAGACATCTCAAAGATAAGAACCGGAGATGTCGTGGAAGTCGATGGTGGAAAGGGAATAGTCAGGATAATCGGGAGGGAGGAATAGTGTATCTGAGCAGGGAGGAGGAGAGGATCTACGAGGGCGAGGAGGGCTGGGCCTATCAAATAGCCATGAGGATCCTAGTTAAACTCGGCGATCTCTTCAATGCCGACAGGCTGATACCAATAGAATCAGCGCATATATCCGGCGTCTCATACAAGACTATAGGAGATGCGTCGATAGACTTTATTGAGGCGCTGAGCAGAGCAGGGGCTAAGGCAATGGTTGAATCCACTTTGAATCCAGCCGGAATAGACTATGAACATCCAGAGGAGATGATCAGCCTACAAGAGATCCGCGAGAAGCAGGATAGGATTATAAGGGCGTATAGGGGCATGGGAATAAAACCCATATTAACGTGCACGCCATACTACATTAGGAGGCCGAGTGAGGAAGCGCATCTGGCGTGGGCTGAATCCTCAACGGTAATGTATGCCAACTCTGTTCTGCATTCATGGACGAATAGGGAGGGAGGGCCAAGCGCCCTTGCAGCCGCTCTCATTGGAAAGACGCCGAACTATGGGGTTCATAGACCTGAGAATCGCACGACAGATGTGATAGTCAGGGTTGAGGCTGAACTGGAGGATGAGGCCGATTATGGAGCTCTTGGAATCCACGTGGGCAGAATATTAAAGGATGAGATACCCTTCCTCGATGGATTGCCGTATCCAAGCGAGTCCTCCCTAAAGCATCTGGGGGCAGCGATGGCCTCATCTGGGATGGCCTCAATCTTCTATTATAAGACTCCGTACCCGAAGAGCTCCGATAGGCTTGAGGTCATAAGTGTAGATGCTGATGACGTGAGAAGAGCGTATGAATCTTTATCGACGACGAGTGAGAAGCCGGATATGGTCTATATTGGGTGTCCACACTGCTCCGCTGAGGAGATCAGGGATGTAGCCGAGAAGATTAGGGGGAGAAGGGTCAGGGAGGACGTTAAGCTTTGGATCTGCACTTCAAGATACGTTAAGGAAAGAGCCGCAAAGCATGTTAGGATGATAGAGGCTGCTGGCGGAAAGGTATTGGTGGACACATGCGCCGTAGTAACGTGGATTAAAGAGTTGGGAGTCGATGTTCTAATGACGAACTCGGCGAAGACGGCGTTTTACGCGCCTACAATGAATGGCGTTGAGACTATTTATGCGTCGCTTGATGAATGCATAGATGCGTCATGCAGTAATTGATGCGCATGCTATTCGCGGTTACCCTTTAGTCTCTTAATGATCTCAGCGGCGTTAACTGTTAATGGAATCCTTGCACGCTCAAAGTTCTCTCTTGGAACGTTAAGGGGACGAGTGGCATCTATGCCCATCTTCGAAGTTAAACCTTGACTCTGATCTGCTGAGGGGTCAAGCGTTGACCCCCTAGCATTCGATATGACTAGTAGATCCTCAGATGCCTGAAATCTCAATGCCAAGGCCCACTCAACCTCGCTGAGATCGAAAACATTAATGTCTGAGTCTACGATTACCGCATGTTTCAGACTTGGATGAGCAGCGAATGCCGCTAAAAGTGCGGACTTCCCATCTCCCTCACTCTGCTTCTCAATCGATATTATGGCGTGAAGCCATCCGCATCCTCCCACGGAGAGATTTACGGCCTTAACTTTCGGAACGACTTTAGAGACGGCCTCATAGATCGCGGCTTCGCGGGGCAAGCCCATAAGCAGACGATGCTCCGGCCCCCCAGGCAGAATAGCCTGATAAATATAGTCCCTCCGATGCATAATGTTAACTACTTCAACGATCGGCTGTTTTCTCCGAATATCATAGGTGCCGGTTATATCTACGAATGGCCCCTCATCAGCCATCTTATCGCATGAGATCCTTCCCTCAATCAAGAGTTCAGCCTCTGCTGGGGCATAAGCGTCAACCTCCATGCACCTTATGAGCTTAAGCCTTCCATCGAGAAGATTGTTCGCAACGGCGTATTCGCTTACTCCGAAGGGAGGTGACGATGCAGCTGCCAATAAAACGGCTGGATGGAGGCCGATCGATATTGCAACATCCAAGTCCCTGCCCTCCTCCCTAGCCATGCTCCACAACTTGTAAAGGTGCCTCGGAACAAGCCTTATTGCTAAATGATTCTCATCGAGCACGAGGAGCCTATGAACGGATAGGTTCTCTACTCTTCCATTATCGCCTCGAGCCGAGACGGCTGCAGCCGTAATGTAGGGGCCGGCATCCCTCTCGAAATGGAGCAAAATCGGAATTCTATGCAGATCCGGCTTCTCCCTTACCTCCATGACCGGACCGTAATCGACGATCTCAGGCTGAACCGGGGACTTTAGGGCCTCAGAGATCTTAGCGTATAGGCCTTCGCGGCTGGTTTTAAGGGCAGCGGAGATCCTATCCCGTGTCCCACAGACATTAGCTACGATCCTAACGTTGTATCCCTCTACATTCTCGAATATTACCGCTGGCCCGTTAGAAAGTTCTCGGATCACCGCTGAGATCTCAAACTCCGTTGAGATCTCATCGTGTATGTGCAGTACCTCATTCTTCCTCTCAATCTCCTCCAAGAAATCTCTTAGACTCATCTTTAACCTCCACTTTCTTCAAAACTCTATTTAGTAGGCTTAAAAATATGTGGGATGCCCGTCTATCACTTATGGTCCTCGTATACACCGAGACTAATACGATCTTTCCTAGCATTCCGGCGAGTCTTTCAGCCAGCATCCTTCCAAGCATTCTATTTCTTTCGCCTAAAAGCGTCGAGGATAGAGATGGCCCTATCATTCCCTTTCTAGGCGGAATGGATACCGTTAGGGTTCCAAGCCTCTCCTCCCCCTCGCTAAGGAAGAAGATGTAGGCATTCCCCATCTCCATGAGGATCACGGAGTATGTAACTCCGGAATCCACAGTCTCCTCTCTGTAGATCCTAGCCTTCAAACCTGACGCCTCAAGTAGAGATGGTGGCTTTAGCCTAAAAAAGTGGCGGCAGATCAGACTTTTGAGAGTATCCTCTTCAATTCTTCACCGTTTCTTCTCCACCACTGATAGAGTATCCTAACGTCTATTCCAATGTTAAAGTGCTTCACGCCTAGCTTCACATATCTCTCCGCATCCTCAGGTCGACTTATCTCAGCTCTCGGCGCAACATCCATCTTAAGGGCTGTCTTTATGGTCTTGAGCTCAGCCTCTCTAACCTTCGGATGGTTATACTCTCCGGGATGGCCTATGCTTATCGAGTAATCTGATGGGCCGAACTGAACCATGTCGACGCCGTCAACCGAGAGTATCTCCTCAAGATTCTCCACCGCAGACTTCTTCTCTATCATGAGCGCCACAACGGCGTCATCGCAGATCTTAACTATGTCGGCCGGAGATGCTATTCCAGAGCCATATCCAACCCTCCTGTCAAGCCTGAATCCATTCAGCCCCTTAGGCTCGGCTCTAACGGCCTTAACGGCCAGCTCAGCATCCTCTGCTGTTCGTATATCCGCGAATAGAACATTCTGAATTCCAGCCATCAAAGCTCTCTCAGCCAAGTATACTCTGGGCTCCTGATCTATCTTTATCATCGTAGATATCCCCACAAGCTCAGCTGCCCTCGCCAAATTATCAAAGTCATAGAGGCTGTATGGGCCATACTCGCTTAGAAACTCAACGTAATCGTAGATTCCCGCATGGCCTACCATCTCGACGAGTCCAGGCCACGCTATCACTATGCGGGTTCCTATGGATGGCTCATCTCTCCTCAGTTTTTCCCTAAGCCTATTCTCCCTCATCATTATGCCCTCCAGCATAATCTCATGTGACTTCGCTTATAAATGGGCTAGGGTGGCAGCGGCTCATCTCCGTCGATGTAAATGTTTACCACGGATGTATTTCCTCTCTGGGATTCTCGTAGCGCCTCTTTCAGGGTGGATCTGAGCTGCGATGGGGTTCTCGCTTCAAGGCCTACGCATCCCATGGAATCCGCAACTGATGCGAAATCGGGGTTCTTAAGATCAACAGATATGAATCTTCCGCCGTAAAGGTCTCGTTGACGATGCCTGATAGTTCCGAGAGCCATGTCATTGAAGATGCAGACGATAACGGCTGCTTCCTCCTGGATCGAAGTTGGGAGCTCATGCATGCTCATGTAGAATCCTCCATCCCCGCAGATGGCAACGACCGTTCTCGTCTGGTCGGCCAGTTTACAGGCTATAGCCGCTGGTATTGCGTATCCCATAGGCCCAAAGCATCCAGACTGGATCCACGTGTAAGGCTCGTATATCTCAAGGAAGGTTGAAGCCCACAACTTATTATTCCCAGCATCAAGAGTAAAGACCGTATTTCTGCTGAGCGCCTGCCTAATCTCCAAGCATGCCCTCTGAGGTTTAATCAGGGAATTGGAGCATTCCCCAGCAAGCCATCTCTCCCCGCTCCATTTCTCCTTAGCGCATCTCAAGAATTCTATCCACTCATCATGATTAACGCGCATCTCCCCAGCCCTCTCTAGCATCTCCTTGAGTACTGCTCCGGCATCGCCTACGATTCCAATCTTGGCCGGATAGTTCCTTCCAATAATCTCCGGGTCTATATCGACATGGATCAGTATGGCCTTTGGGTTGATGTTACTCCATCCCCGCGTGCTCATGTAGGCGAAGCGGCATCCAACAGCAAGTATTACATCGGCCTCAGCTAATACCTCATCTGTGTAGGATGCTGCATGAACGCCGATCCTACCAGCCGATAGTGGATGATCCTCAGGGAATGATCCTCTTCCATTAAATGTTGTTGCAACGGGAACTTGTAGGGTCTCAGCTAAGGCCTGCAGGGGCTTCCATGCTCGTCCAGAGTAATGAACTCCCCCGCCGGAGATTATGAGCGGTCTCTCAGATGAGGCTAGGAGGCGGACTGCCTCCTCAATGGCATACGGGTCTCCTGTGGGTTTTGGCGGAGAGAGATCAAAGGGCCATCGTCTGAGCATGTTGGCCTCATCAACAGATAGACTTCTCGTCTGAACATCCGATGGAATGTTTATGTGAACCGGGCCGGGTCTACCCCAAGTTGCAATCCTATATGCCTCCTTAATGGTTTCTATTGCCCTCTCGGCCCTCACGATCTGCGTCGACCACTTCGTGATTGGCTTAAAGATCGAGACGTGATCAAGCTCCTGAAATGCCCCTTTACCCATCTGATCTAGTGGCTGCTGTCCAGTGAATGCCAATACCGGAATATTATCCGTCCAGGAGGTCGCTACTCCAGTTATGAGGTTTGTCGCTCCCGGTCCTCCGGTTCCATCGCATACTCCGATTCTGCCAGTAAATTTTGCGTATGCATCGGCCATGTATGCTGCCATCTGTTCATGTCTAACGAGGACATGCCTTATTCTTGAGGAGTATAATGCATCATAAAGCGGTGAAGTTTGCGATCCGGGTATGCCGAACATCAGGTTGACTCCTAACCTTTCAAGCGCCCTGACTATTCCCTCAGCAACCTTCATGCCCATGGAATCATCTTCCCATGCAGAGCTTTAAATCAAAAATAATTACTTCATGTAGGCTTAAATATTCAGGAGTAGCCGAACACGCGGAGGGCTAATCTTTGAATCAGAAGGTTAGAGCCACGCTGATCCTAAAGATTTTAGAGTCAAAATTTAAGATTCCAAGCATCTCGGAGGTTGCTGATGATCCATTCAGAACTCTAGTTAGAACGATAATAAGCCAATCGACCGCTGATGTAAATACAAGAAGGGCATACATGAATCTCTCAAGAAGAGTCGAGTTAACCCCGAAGGGGCTGGCGGAGGCCGATATAAATGAGATCGAGAAAGCCCTCTTCACGGCTGGCCTATACAGAAATAAATCGAGGATACTGAAGAAGCTCGCAAAGACTATAATTCAAGACTTCGGGGGCACCTTGGATTTTATATACTCAGGGCCTCTAACGGATGCTAGGAGGAAGCTTCTAAGCCTGCCTGGAGTTGGACCTAAAACAGCCGATATAATTCTCCTCTTCTGCGCTAACAGACCTGTTTTACCAGTAGATACGCATGTCAATAGAGTAACCAAAAGGCTTGGATTTGCCCCTCCAGACGCAGGATACGAGGAGGTTAGAATGGCCCTGCAATCCCTCTACTCACCGCGGGATTATTTTAAGGTTCACATGCTCTTCATCTCATTGGGGAGAAGGTTCTGTAGGGCTAGGAGGCCCGTGCATGAAGAGTGTCCGGTGAATAATCTATGTCCATCAGCGCATGTTTAAGGCTTCAAGTAGTATTCCCCTCTCATTCCCCTCAGAATCAAGCCTTATCCATCCGATCTTGATCCTTGAAACTTCGCCGTTAACTGGAGTATACATCCTAACGCTTCTGTTCCTAAAGTCTATGTCATGGATCATCCCTATTCCAAGCATCCTTCCGGCTGAGTTCTCGAGGGAGGCTAATAATCCCCTCTCATCTCCCTTCTGGAGAAGGATGATCCTCTTGCCGGTCTCCTCCTCAGCTGCCTTCACGTTCTTCCAATCAAGGAGATCACGTCTCTGAACTATCAGAAGAATAGAATTTGATCTCTCCTCGCAGTGTAAGACTTCCGACCCAAGGATCTCTCCTATCTTATCAGCGAACTCCTTTCCTTTACCATCCAGATTTAATGCTCCCTCAACTCTAATCCCATCTAAATGGAAGAGGCGGATCTTAGCCTCCTTCAAGTGCTTCTTATACGCGAATCCCCTAAGGATCCTCCTTATTCTTTGATCTCGCCTCCTAACGTCCCTCGGAGCCTCAACGCTAAGCACCCGTCTCTCTCCAATCAGAGATATTATCGGATCAAGCTCCTTTCCTGTATGAATGGCGACTACATAATCCGGGTTAACCGCCTCTATCAACCTTGCCTTATATTTTACGGCTAAATCGCCCATAATCCATCCGTCAGTATTAATGATTATCAAGTCTGCATCACTTAGCCTAGAGGATTCAACCTTCAATCTTGACGTTGCATCCAAGACCTCGTCGACTACCATGCTTGGACTCGTAACTCCAATAAAGATCGAATAGTCAGGGAAGAGCGTGAATAGATCCGTAAAGGGCTTCTCCACAAAGCATAAATTGACGGTTCCGGGAGGACCGAGATCCGATTGGCCTAGATCGCAGTCTATAACTGCGACTCTCCGGCCTTTTCTCAATGCTGAGTTCGCTAAATAAATGCAAAATCCGTTCTTTCCAGAATCAACCCCGCCGAGTATGAGAACCGTATTTTTCTCCTCTGCGGAAAGTATAGCCTCAGCCGCCCTACGCCAAGATGTTGGTATTGCAGGCGTTGCTCTCTCAGTGCATGATGCTCCCTCGCCCATGGATAATTCAGCCTCAAAACCTTCGACGGCCTCGAATGGAAGTCTCTTACCTTGACGAATAACTATTCTCATTTCAGGCATTACTTCGGCGCCTAAAACCTCCGCGACTCCAGAGATCAGCTTTACACATGCTGGGCCGTCGACGAGTAGGGTCTTCCCCTTCTCAACCGTGCACCTCAAGATTCTTCCTTCCGTGGAAGATTAGATCTTCCCCTTCTTTGCTATATTAACAGCTGCATCGGCATCGCTTATCTTCTTTCTTGCCCCATCACCTTTTATGCTGCTTGTCTTTGCCTCGCTTACGATCTCTATAAGCGTATCCTTCGGAACGGCTATTCGAAGTCTCCCCGCCATATCCTCAGCTATATCGGGCATTCCATCCCCAATCTTTATCCTGCGAGCCCTAGCAGGATGCCTCTTTATCGCCGTTAAGATGGCGTCTATCGCCATCTCCAAGGTCGGCTTCTCCATCTTCTCCAGAACCTCTCCATCGCCTAAAACAGCAACTCCGAAGGTCTTGCCCGGATCGACGCCTACGACGAGCTCCTCATAGATCTTCTTGTTCTTGATTATTCGTATAGCCTCATCTATAACATCCGCTGGATCATCATCTGGAGTATAAATTAGTATGCATGGGTGATCTATGCGTTTGCTTTCATCCTTCGTCGTTATAACGACTCTTATTGATGGCGGAATATCCTCTCCGGGAATTAAGCTTAAAAATGGAATTTTCCTCCTATTCAATTCGTTTGCAAGCCAGTAGTAGGCTCTGCCCGAAACTGTAGCCACAGCTATTCTTGATCTCATCTAGCAGATCAGCCTTCCATAGAAAGAATGGAATAAACAACATTTAAATCTTTAAAGAATTTTTCACAGATCCGTATGATTCAGCACGCGATCCAGTATTGAGACCTCTTCTACATGAAGGGTGCTAATGTATTGAAGCAGTGGATAAATACGGGGAGCATGCGCTTGGATATGGCCTTGAATGGAGGATTACCCATCGGAGAGATCACCCTCATATATGGGGAGGCTGAGACCGGCAAGACTGGATTGGCAATACAGTGCTCAGTCAACGCGGCTAGAATCGGATTTAAGACGCTCTATATCGACTGCGAAGGCACCTTCACGCCTGAGAGGCTGTCACAGATCGCCCAGTCAGACATAGATGAGGTTTCGGAGATGATAATAATTGCTAGGCCATCCTCATTTCAGGAGCAGATCAGCCTGATTGACGGCTTAGAAAAATACATCACCAGAAGATTTGGGCTTATAGTCTTCGATACGATAACCTCGCATTACCGTTCGGAGATCGCAAGTAAGGGTGACATCTTCAATCTCAATAGGGAATTGAATCGTCAAGTCGCCGTTCTCATGCAGATCGCCAAGACAACCCCTCTATCGGTGCTGTTGCTGAGCCAGGTTAGAAGCGTGATGGAAGCCTCAGACTTCACTCCGGTAGCCACTAGAACCCTAAGGTTCTGGTCAAGCGGAGTTATAAAGCTCTTGAGAACTGAGAGACCAAATATAGTTAGGTGCGCGGTTGAGAAGGCTCATGGGGCGGAAAAGAATCTGAAGTTTCTCCTCTCAATAGAAGAGGATGGAATACATGATTATCCACCAGCATAGCTCGGCGACGACTTCCTAAACCACTATTTGAATGCGGCTCATAGATGTCAGATGTGAATGGTTTGCATGTTAGGAGTGGAGATTCATGTTTAAGGTGGTGATATTCGATTGGGATGGAACATTGGCTGATACTCGGGATGCCATCATAGAGGCATTTCAAAGGGTGCTCCATAATATTGGATGTCACGTAACGGATGAATTCCTTGAAAGGCAGATCGGGATAGGAGCGAGGAACATGCTTAAGAACGCACTAAAGCACTCTGGAATAGAGTATGATGAGTCGCTGATTGATAGGCTCCTACGGGAGAAGATCGAGATCCATCTGGAGCTTACACATAAGATCAAGCTTTTTGAGGGCGTAACAGACCTCTTAAAGGCTTTGAAGTCGAAGGTCAAGATTGCCCTAGCAACCATGAGCAACAGAAGAGTCATCGAGAAGATTCTAGCGGAGAAGGGGATAATGGATTACTTTGATATAATCATTACGGCCGATGAGATCAAAGATCCAAAGCCTAACCCGGAGATATTCCTAAAGTGCGCTGAGGCCGCCGGTTGCAAGCCGGAGGAGTGTGTGGTCATTGAGGATTCCATATTTGGGGTGATGGCCGCCAAGAGGGCTGGGATGAGATGCATAGCCATCCCATCTGGATTCTACTCTAAAAGCGAGTTGAAGGATCTGAAGCCCGACTTAATAGTTGAATCCATTAAAGAGAAAAATATGATTCTCAAGTATATTTTAGGCGGGAGGATTCGCTCTAGGAGAAAATGTATAGGTCATGATCTCTTGGAATCCGATAACCGGATGTCTGCATAACTGCGTGTATTGCTGGGCGAGAAGATACTCTAGAAGGCTGGCTGAACTGGGGATTGAGCCGTATAAAACCCACGATTTTAAGCCTGCCTTCGCCGAGTGGAGGCTGAGACAGAAGTTTCCAAGAGGCGAGTTTGTCTTCGTCTCCGACATGGGAGATATGTGGGGGGACTGGGTTCCAAGAGATTGGATAGAAAGGGTCTTGAGGGTTGCTGGGGCAAAGATGGATTCGCTATTCCTATTCTTAACGAAGAACCCGAAGAGATACCATGAATTCACGGATAAATTCAGAAGTAACATGCTCTTAGGAGCGACGATCGAGACTAATAGGCCATATAAGGTTACTAGAGCCCCGACTCCCAGAGAGAGATTTGAGGCGATGCGTGATCTAGACTGGAGTCGGAAGGTGATAGTGATCGAGCCGATCCTAGACTTCGATTTTGAATTTGCAGATTGGATAAGGGAGATCAATCCGGAATTCATCCACATAGGCTATGACAATTATGGGAATAGGCTTCCCGAGCCTCCGCTGATTAAGACGATAGCCCTAAAGGAGGAGTTGAGCCGCATAACAGAGGTTGAGACTGGCACTTTAAGAAGAGCTTGGTATGAGCAGCCATCCAAGACCTTAAGAGTTGGATGATCATATATTGGATGGAGATGCAGCCGCTAAGCATGATGGTCATGGAGATCCTCAAGTCGCTCTACTACATCCTCCCAGCATACTGTGCAAATGGAGCTCCAGTGATCTTTGGAGGCGGAAAACCATTAGACTTCGGGAAGAAATTCCTGGATGGAAAGCCGATCTTCGGCTCCCACAAGACTATCAGAGGCTTCATCTCAGGCCTGATGATCGGCACGCTCGTCGGATTGATCCAGTGGATCTTTGGGGCGAATGTGGATCATCTAAAGGTCGGCGTGCCATTAGGCTTCGCCCTATCTTTAGGCGCCATGATCGGGGATCTCCTCGGCTCATTCATCAAGAGGAGGCTTGATCTAAAGCCGGGAGCATCCCTTCCAATAATCGATCAGATGGGATTCGTCGTAGTCGCGTTGGCCTTCGGCTCTTTGATTGAGCCTCCAACACCGACTGAAGTGATAATAATTCTCCTCTTAACGGGTCTTTTGCATCTTCTCACTAATAGAATAGCCTATCATTTGAGGATAAAGAGGACTCCATGGTAGATCGTTTAGATACTCGTTTTGATGCGGCTCAGCGGCTCTTACACTTCACGCTACGGATGACAAGTTCAGCGCCTTTAATCAGTCCATAAGGCACGAGCTGATACGAGTCAGTCCAGTTCTCCTCGTCTCTAAATGAATGTGGACCGACCATGTAAAGGTCTCCGGCTTTATGATGGAGTGGACCGAAGGTGTTCCTTAATGAGCTAACGACATCTACAGTGAGCTTGTTCCTTCCCTTTCTGACGCCTTCAGTTACGTCAGCCTCTAAGGGCCTCCAGCATATCGGTATAGGCTTAGAATCGTTGATTCTAACTAGGAAGAGCGTTCCCTTAGCTTCTGGAAGACGCACTATAACCTTCTCGTCGGGTCGCAATTCACGGTCAAAATCAAATTCTGTTTCGTAACGCATTGTCCCCGCATAGAATGGGTATCCCTGCTCAACCCAGCTGCCATCGCTGAGTATTTGAGGCTCATCTGTAATGGCATATTCTGTCTCTGATAGCCTCTTAACTCCGAAGTCGCCGACGAGGTATATGTCCTCAATTGGAATGTTCCAATCAAATGTGCAGGTAGCCTCGATCACGTTCTCTCCTTTAATCACATGCTCTGATATATCGATCATCCGGAACTTCTTGTCCCAATACCACCTTGAGGTATCAACAGAGACTGGGGCTCCGTTAACTTGGATCATCCATTTCTCAGCCTCCTCCATGACGAGAAATATCCTTTTCGGCTTTATCTCAGACTTAAAGGATGCGCGTAGGCTCAACTTGAAGATCCTAGAGGGCTTCACATTCTTCTTTATTAGGATCCAAGGCTGAGCATCAATGTATCTTTCAAGTCCAGCCCTACGCCAAGCCTCAAGCCTAATCTTCCATATAGGCTTCTTCTCCATCCACAATCCATCATCAAACCTATACTCGCACGAGTCGATCACAAAGGAATTCAGATGTAAACGCTTGAATCCCCACTTCTCCGAAAGCTTCCTCGCATCCTCCATTACCCCGCATCTTGGTAAAGTCCCCTCTGGACAGGGAGGCTTAGATGTATCCACAACGAAGACGCGGCTTCCAACTGGATGAAAGACTGCTCTTAGGATCGTCTGGTTTCCTTGGGTTACGGCCTCAACACGTGAGACTTCTCCATTAAAGAGATCCCACTCAGTCACCTCTCCTACCTGCGAGAATTTTATGGTGGCCTCATAGGTTCTTGTTCGGCTTGTATTTGCTAGGAAGTATATGTGCAGTGAACCGTCAACTCTATGATGCACGAGTATATCTCCTATCTCCTCTCCATCTTCATCTGCTATGCTTATGTCCCTCTCGACGGCTTCGTCTAAAACTTCAGTTAGGCTCTCCCGTGAATTCTCGGTTTTCAAGACGTTTGGATGTGATAGTATCCTCCGCCATCTTCCCTCATCAGGCTCTCCATCTATTAGGCTTGGAGTCCCGCCGACAAAGATGACTTTTCCACCGCTCTCAAGGAACTTCTCAAGCAACTCCACGGTTCCCTCCGACCATGTCAGCGATGGAGGAACCACTACGACTCTATATTTGCTTTTGTTTATGATGAATCTGCCATTCTCAACTCGGCCATGCCTAGAGATTATTATCTCATCTCCGTAATCGAAGTCCCTATGAATCCCCAAGAGTATAGATTGAAGCTTCACTAGTTCCTCATTGTATTTCCATAATTCTGGATCTGGCTTCTCAGATGGGGTGTATGTGGCCCAAGCGCTCCCTATCGGGTGAAGCACGAGTATATCAGCCTTAAACTCTCCTTGAGAACAGACATAGCTTGCACGGGCAAAGTAATCATTTAAGAGTTTAAAGTGTTCCCAGTAGGGCTGATGATAACTGAATGTCGGCGGATAATCCCTCTTAGCATTCCCCCTCATCGTGTAGAGTGAAAGATGCGGGCAGAAGAATGTGATGCCCAATACAAAATGGAAGTCTCCAATCCACTTTTGATCCTCAAATGTCATGCTATGTCCGCTGCATCCGAAGAGTTCAGATAGGACTCTAGTGCGTCCGAACTGGTGGGCCACACTTGAACACTGCTTTAAAGTAAGCGGATTATCAATGTTCCTTCCAAGATGATCTATTCCGGGGATCTGCATA
Organism: uncultured Candidatus Bathyarchaeia archaeon; assembly: GCA_964508155.1. Lineage (GTDB taxonomy): Archaea > Thermoproteota > Bathyarchaeia > Bathyarchaeales > DTEX01 > B63. Next base: position 63,645 of record CAZDRE010000007.1, on the reverse strand, counting down.
TACTCGTAATGTGGCATTGCAGCCCCGATCCTCTGGATTTGAATGTATAGGTTATCCTCGCATAACATGTGCCCGGTTAATTTCAGCCCAAGATCACCGCAGCGCTCCGCGTATAACTTCGTGTATGCCTCAACGAACTTCAGCGTGACGGTTCTCCAGAAGTCATATCTAACCTTATGGTATCCTTCAGCCTTAAAGTAGAGTAGTGGAAGCTTATCCCGCAGGTCATATCCATTGAGGCTCTTGAAGTATTCAGGCAGATCATCGGTCCACGGGATCCCCCTCTTAGGGTCGGGACTATAGTTGGGTTCATCAGTGAATATTCCAGGCATGAACTCTCCAAATTCATCCTTGAATCTCTCGGCGTAAGCGTCAAGCGTAACCCTTAAGAACTCCTCGGTAACCTCTGGATTCAACAGATCCACATAGGTCTCCATGTTAAACCATCTGCTTGGTTGCCTATCAACCTCCGCCTTAAACGCTAATAATCTGCCTTTACCCTCTATTTGCTCGGCCTTTGTTATCCGCCTATACGATGTGATCTTCTCAGAGGAGAATTTAACCTCATGAATCGCTTGGACGGATGGATCGGCTAGGAGCTCATTAATATCCTCGGCTTTTACTTCCCTCATGCTGAGGAATCTTACGCGATACTTATCGCCCTTAGCTGGGACTATGCCTCCGGCAAAGCCGCTCGGCCACCTCTCCTCATCGTATAGCCAAGACTCTAAGTTTACCTTTTTTCCCTCATCTAGGCAGGCATTTATGCAGTTCATCCATTCATCTGATAAGTATTCGGTGGCAAGTCCGATCCTTGCATGCATGAAGTATCCGCCGAATCCCTTATCAGCGAACTCTCGAACTTGCCATCTAAGCTCTTCTTCCTCAAGTTTGTCATTCCACGACCAGAACGGAGAAGGCCTATAAATCTTACCTGGATTTTTAAATTCCTTCTCGTTCATTATATTCTCATCCCTGCATATCCGATACCCTAAAGGGGCTAAATATATTTATGGGGTTCTGGTAACTCTTCGGGAGATACCTTCTCCTCTTCTGCTCCGCGCCTTTTCCTCATTAGCTCCAAATGAAGCCTCGTTAGGAGACGCTTCACAGCTACATTCGAGGAGCGTCGAGCCTGAACCTCAGGCTTCCATCTGAGTAGGTTAACACAGGCTACCACATGCCCGTTCATCAAACCGTATCTTTCGCATTCCGCCAAGCTCTTACCGCCTTGATCGCTTCCACTCCTCATACACCTCTAGAAGCTTCAGTATAACCTCTTCATAGCTTTATCTAGGATGGACTTGCTCCGCCGGCCTCCTCAAGGTTGACTTGTGGAGGTTACCGTTGTCTTTTCTATCAGCCACGGGTATCCATGGCTTATCCTAATAATGCCAAGATATATTTTGAACATATCTCCCAATGAGTTGCCAGAACCATTTATGGAAAAACTTTAAGGTGGAGTCGATGCTTACTTATTCCATGTTTAACTGCCATTTCATTCTGGAGAGATGAGGCTTCCGCTCTTTAATGTCGTAAAATCGGCATTTTGCACTTGCCTCCCAAAGTATAATGTGAATCCATACTTGGGCAGGTGTGCACATCAATGCATCTACTGTTATTCGATTAAGTTTCCGAGTTTTAGAGGTCCAGTAATTCCGCGTTTGAAGCTGAAAGATGATATCGTTAAGATGGCTGAGAATACTACTCCCCGCTTGCCAGTCATGTTCAGTGATGCGACTGATCCGTATCAGCCCTTAGAGAGGAAGTATGAGATCACGCGGAGATGCTTGGATGTTCTCGCAGAGAAGGGGTTCCCCATACTTATAGTTACAAAGTCTGACCTCGTCGTGAGGGATATCGATATTCTCAAGAAGACTCGGACTGTTGTATCTGTGACTATAACAACTCCGAGACGGGAGGTTGCCGAGATGATCGAGCCCTATGCTCCTCCGCCTGATCTTCGGTTCTCAGCCCTAAAGCGTATAGCAGATGAGGGAATACCGACTGTTGTAAGGATCGATCCGCTTATCCCAGAAGTCAATTTGAATTACGATGACGTAGAGGAGATAATCTCTAGATCGGCTGAGATAGGGGTTAGGCAGATAACAGTCTCAACGCTCAAGCCGGTCAGAGGATTCTTTCGGTCATTGAGAGATAAGCATCCAGACTTATTCAGCAAGTTATATGAAGCCTACAAGGATGGAGTGTGGATCTCGGGATATAAGTATCTGAATAGGAGCAGGCGACTCGATATAATCAGGAGGATCCGAAATAAAGTTTTGGAGTATAAATTGAATTTTGCCTCGTGCAGGGAGGGATTCCCAGCGCTTAACACGAGCATCTGTGATGGCACATCGTATTGTAGAGATATGCTGGAGAAGTTTATGCCTCATCGATGAACTTCTTCGCGTCGGGTATCTCAGGAGGCAATCCTCTTCTATTCCTGATCTCAGCTATGACCTCCTTTGTTAGGTTTTCTGGGAGCTTCTCCCAATGGTCGAATTGGCTCTGCCAGAATGCATGTCCAGAAGTTGATGATCTAAGTTCAGCTGCCAAACCGAATGTTTCGGCTACTGGTATATATCCATCCACGGAGAGCAAGGCTCCCTTCTGCTCAGAAGATAATACCCTCCCACGCTTTCTTGTCAAGAGACTGCTTACTTGACCAACCCACTCAACTGGGACGGTAACCTGAATCCTGTAGATCGGCTCTAGAAGCACGGGATTCGCCGTTAGGAATGACCCGAAGATCGCTCTCCTAATTGCGGGCATGATCTGCGCTGGCCCCCTATGCACGGGATCCTCATGGAGCTGAGCATCTATGATCTTGACTTTGATCCCTCTTATTGGCTCCTCGCATAAAGGTCCTGCCTGACATGCCCATCTGAAGCCTGAGATCACCATGTCCCTCACGTCTCTCATATACTGGACTCCCTTCGTAAGATCTACGAGGATGTTTCTGTGCTCCTCTATTGCCCATACATTTCTAGCCTCATCCGCTGGCCATCCTGCCTTCTTGAAGAGTACGTCTCCCATTCTCCTCCTACCCATCGCCTCGTCTATCTCTCCATCCTCGATCATTCTGATGACTTCTTCCTCTAACGGCTCAACTTGAACCCAGAATCTGTTATGCTTGTTCGGACTTTTCGCCATGGCGATTATCCCAGGCTTTGTAACGGTCTCCCTATAAACGACTATGGGCTTCGAAGTGATTATCTCAAGTCCGGGAGCATACTCCTTCATGAATTTAATCGCAATCTCCAAGTGGAGCTCTCCCATCCCGCTTAGAAGATACTCGCCTGTCTCCTTATTGATCGTAGTTACGAGATTCGGGTCGTCTATTGAGAGCCTGTTCATGACATCTACGAGACGCGGTAGATCCTTGGGATGCTTTGGCTCAAGCGCTATTGTAACGACTGGCTCGGAGATATACGTTATCCTCTCAAATGGGATCATGTCGCTGGCAAACCTCGCATCTACGAGGGTCTCCCCGGCCCTAGCCAGGTCAAGTCCGAGAACCGCGGCTATGTTTCCGGCATCTAGGTGATCAACAACCTCCCTGAATGCTCCCATATACATTGAGACCTGTTGCACTCGATACTCCTTTCTTGCGCCCACTAAGTAGACCTGATCTCCCTCTTTTATATCGCCTGAGAAGAGCCTTCCAGTCGAGACTATTCCAGCATGCGGATCCATCTGAACGTTTGTTATACACATCACCGTCGGACCGTTTGGGTCGCAGTTTAACATAGCCTGTCCAATCTCGGAGTCTATGTCTCCCTTCCATATCTTCGGAACCCTATATTTGGCAGCCTCTATTGGGTTTGGAAGGTGATTCACGACCATCTCTAAGATTGCCTCGTGGAGTGGAACTATCTGCTGGAGCTCCTCATACCTATTCTCCTTATAGGCCTTAACTACATCATCGAACATTATGCCCTTTCTTTTTGCTATGTCAACCGTGAATCCCCACCGATGAAGCGCCGAGCCGAAGGCAACGCTTCCCTTAGCGGGGTCAACCTTCCATTTCTGCTTGAACTCCGGCTCTCCATAGAGATCTATCAGGTTGTTGAAGTCGCGGATTATGCGGGCGAGCTTCTTCTGGGTCTCCTCAGGCGTGAGCTTCAGCTCCTTAATGAGCCTATCAATCTTATTTATGAATAGGACCGGTCTAACCCTTTCGCTTAAGGCCTGTCTCGTCACAGTCTCGGTCTGAACCATAACCTCCTCGACTGCATCGACAACTACAATTGCCCCGTCAATAGCCCTTAAAGCCCTAGTAACCTTTCCCGTGAAGTCTACATGCCCGGGAGTATCAACTAAATTAATTATATAGCTCTTTCCATCTGCTTCATGTAGTAGTGATATGTTCGCAGTTTTGATGGTTATTCCGCGCTTCTGCTCCTCCTCCAGATAGTCTAATGCCCTGGCTTCTCCGGCTATCTTCGGTGATAGAAGCCCAGCCTCCGCTAGGAGGCTGTCAGTCATCGTGGTCTTTCCATGGTCTATATGGGCTATTATGCCAATATCACGTATGTTCTCCTTATTCCTCAAGAGCTTCAATATACGTTCGGTATGTCTGAATCTCGGCATAGCCTCTTTACTCCCTCACATCCATATTTTATGGGTTAACCTATTAACTTTGCTGAGCCTCTATTTGTATCTCGCCCGCCTCTTCTGTCTCTTCTTCTTTAAACGGCGAACCCTCTTCTTCTTCCATTTCGCCCGCATCTTATTTCATCTTTTCCCAAATTGAGGATACAAGTTTGAGCAGCAAACTGATGCTGCAAAACCTCAAATTGAGGTTTGAATTTTTTCATGTCTTCTACATTTTTAAACCTTTTGGATCCTCATCAAGTTTCATCTGCACAGCTGGCTTGAGCGGACTGTAAGAGGCATCTAAAACCCTCTTGATCCTATAGGATGTCTTCCTGCTGATTCCGCTGACAGTTGAGAGTTCAGCGGCCGTAGCCATAAATACTCTCCTGACAGACTTAAATCTCCTCAGAAGCCTCTCAGCGAGTTTAGGCCCTATCCCTGGTAGAGAAGCAATTATATGGATCTGCATGGCTCTTAAATCCTCGATCCTCGGCTTTCCCTTCACTATTGGCCCCGTAACCTCCGAGGATCTTCTCCTTCCCAAAGTATAGATTAGATTTGCTGTTTGTTCGGGGCTTGGCGTAAAGAAGATCCTTAACTCATAATCTAATGTGATTGCCGCCAAGGCTCCCCAAAGAACTGACGGATTTATTCCCTCTTCAATTAAGGATGATATGTCTCCCTCAACGATCAATATTGGATTCTCATAAACCTCCCTTAACCTCCTTGCTTGATCGAAGATTCTCCTCGAAAATATCGACCTCAAGAAGTCTCGGATCTCCTTTCTTTCAATCGCGTATCCGGGGAGTATGTAATCTCCAATCTCAAGCATCCTAAAATCAACGATTACGCCGAGCTCTCTTAGCAACTCGGGGACTTTAGAGGCTCTTTCCCGTTCATCAACTATAACCCTGCATTTATATGGTGGAGAATTCAAAGCTAGGCACCTAAGATGATCACGCTCAAATTTATTTACTCCCACTTATAAGCTTCTGGGATCATTAAGATGAGGGAGAAATGCGTTGAAGGCTCAATTGCTCTGCATCCCCTGCACTGTAAGAGCCGCCTATGATATCGCAGTTAAATCTACGATGGATGAGGCTTTGAGAAGGAAGATCATCTATGAGACGTTAAGGTGGCTCGCCGAAAAATACGATTTAACAGAGATCACGCCGCCTCGTCTTCATACATACGTCCAGAGAATGGCTCGAAGGATCACGGGAAACGCTGATCCATTCAGGGAGTTGAAGCGCAAATCTAACATGATCGCTCTAAGGGTGATACGGGTCTTAGAGCGTAAATGCAAAGGGGCGAAGTTCGAGGATGCATTTAAACTCTCAGTTCTGGGGACGATCTGCGGAAACACCATAGACTTCGAGGTTGAGGGACATGAGTTCTCAATGAGTAGACTTGAAGAGGACTTAAAGATCTGCCTAGACGGTTGCCTAGCCATAGATGACACAGACAAATTTATGGATGCACTTTCAAACTCGAGGAGAATCCTATATTTACTGGATAATGCCGGAGAGATAGTCTTCGATAAATTTCTAATGCAAATCATCAAGATGAATTATCCTGTCGAAATATTCGCGGCTGTGAAGGCCGGTCCAATATTGAATGATGCAACTCTGGAGGATGCTGAGCAGATCGGATTAGACGAGGTGGCGAAGGTAATAACTACTGGCAGCGATCACGTAGGCGTCGAACTAGAAGAATCATCAAGGGAATTCCTTGATCTCCTACGGAATGTTGACTTGATAATATCGAAGGGGCAGGGAAATTACGAGAGCCTAACAGATCTTGAACATTTAATCTCAAAGCCAATCGTGTATATTTTACGGGCTAAATGCATAATTGTCGCAGAGGATCTTGGAGTTCAAAGATTCGGAAACGTAGTCAAAGTAGTCATGTAATCCCGAATACTCGTTTAGCATTCTCAGTCGTCTCCTCAGCAACCCTTAACTCACTCAAGCCCTTCAACTCTGCAACCGCAGATAGGCTCTTAACTACATCCGCAGGCTCGGCTTTTCTGCCGCGGTAATTGACAGGCGAATCTGTTTCTAAAAGGAGATTCTCTAAGGGAGTATATTCGATGGCGGCTCTATGTTCTTGGCTGTAGCTCGCAGCAGGCGTAGCCGAGATGTAATATCCGTGATCGAGAAGCCTCTTTAAGGATTCTTTCGGTCCGGAGAACCAGTGGAACACCGCCCTTCTGATCTGCATTTCTATCACGGTCTCAACGCAATCAATCCATGCCCCCCTGCTATGTATGGAGACTGGCTTATCGTATCTCTTCGCTATCTCAAGAAGTCTGCGGAAGACCTCCCTCTGTCTCCTTCTCACCTCCAAGTTCTCCCGTGCATTCTCATACCAGTAATCCAGCCCTATCTCTCCAATAGCAACTGTGCGATGCGCGTTCTCCTCGATGAACCTCAGATTCCCCTCTATATCATTTATGGATAATGCGTTCCATGGATGTATTCCGATCGCCGGGTAAATCTTAAGGTTCTCAGTCTGATGTTTCCTGCTCTCATTCAGAGACCATAAACTTGACTTTACATCCATCCCCATCGTTATTATGGCTATTACGCCCTTCTCTTCAGCCCTCTGAATGGCTCCGTCGAGGTCTTCTATTTCTTCAAGGTGCGCGTGAGTATCAACTAAATTCATATGAATCACGTTCAAACTGGAATGGCTGGGATCCTAAATTATTTTTGCTCTTCGCTCACGAATGTAGCAAAGATCTTTTATTCCTCATGTTACCATCTTTGTATGGTGTCTGCAATGAAGATCCTGCATGAATTTGTTCCAACTCGTAAATTTCTGAGGATGGCTGAGGAGACGAAGGATCTGGTTGATGGATGGAACATAACGGATAGTGCGGCTGGAAGGCCGGCTCCAAGCGGAACGGCGGTGGGATGCGTATTAAAGACGAAGTATCCAGATAAGATGGTGATCCCCATATTCGTGTTGCGCTATAAGGGGCCTGTGGAGGCTGGAGGCCTAGCTCTAGCCGGAGACGCCGTCGGCTTGGATGGAATAGTTCTTACGATGGGTGATCCTCCAAAGTATGGAGAGCCGATACACATGCTTAAGTCCTCGGAGGAGGCCCGGGAGTTTCTGCGTAAGACTGTGCGCGTAAAGAACTTGAAGATTGGTTGTCTTTTAACCGCGCGTAGACCAGTTGAGGATGCGATTGCAAGGGTTAGAGATGCATGGGACTTCTTTTTCTTCATGAGGCTCGAGGAGAAGTCTCTTCCAATGCTGATGCAGATCGCTGATGAATGTAAGCGTCTAGAAAAGCCGATATATGCATACTTCGTGGTCGGAACTCCCAAGAATGCCGAGATAATAAAGATGATCGGATGGCCGGTTACGGCTACGATGGAGAACGCCGTGGAATTCGCTGAGAGGCTTGAGGACGTCGTGGATGGGATAATAGCTACGTGCGTCGGAGATTATGAGGGAGATAAAGAGCTGCTCGGAAGACTTCAAAGATTCAGATGATCACTTTCTAATCCTTATGTATATGAGGATTAGAGCAACGATTGATAGAACTATCAGGAGCTTCAGTAGAATTCCATTCCGCTCCCAAATGATGAATGTAGCATTTAACCTTGAGATGGGATTTTTGGAATTAAGCATCCTAAAGATTTCTTTAGCCTCTTCCTCTGTGAAGAAGCCTCCGTCTATGAGTATCCCTTCCCCCTCAGCCTTCTCGAATTTATGACCCCTAAACCAGAATACATTTGTAAATTTCGTCTTCAACCACAGATTGAAGTCCTCAAGTATCTGCTCGCTTCTCTCCTTTTGCATAGGAATCACCATTGTACGGAAGCGTTTAGAGCCTCATCAGGATGATTAGCAATATTATGATTAAGATTATAGTCGCTCCAAATGGGATTATATCCTCAAGTCTTATAGGCTCAACGGATAGGGGTCTCCTCTCAATCTCCCTAATGATCCTCTCCGATAATCTCTTTCCTACGCTTGGATGCTTCTCCTCACCGCCTCCGCCCCTGAGAAGCCTAATCTTCAGGGCCATCTCAGCCTCCTTGAAGATCTCAGAGAGCACCCTCATAACTTCTGATCTCTCATAGCCCATCAGCTTCGAGAACTCCCAGATCGCCCTCGGATTTAACTCTATGCGATAAGTCTTTGATAGGAGGATCCTCGATAGCCTTTTTAATGCATGCTCGGCTATCTCCTCGGCGTCCGGACCGATTATACAGAGTACGGGATCATGATATACCCTTCTTGCCTTGACGATGTAATCGAGCATGTAGATTGTATTTCTTCCATTAGATAGGATATAAGCCCTATCAGCCCTCTCCTTCCTCAATGATGTATATATGTCAAGGCGATGTAATCCCTCGCCTCTTGCATTCACAAATGGTAGAATGCGATATCCATTATTTTCATCATCGATTATTTCGCTTAAGGAGAGCACGAGATCCTTCAGTGTTAATGTCTCAGTTGCTATCTGAGCATAGAGCCTCCTAGAAGAGAGATCTGAGATGTCCCTTTGAATTATGATGTCCATTCCTTTCTCCCAAAAAATATTAGCTTTGCGTCAGATTTACATCTTTCTGTATAGACTCTAAATCTCAAGGCTAAATGCGAATGGTAATTTTGGAGTTCAGAATGCTATTTGTTGATCTCCTTTAAGTCGTAGGTTTCTATGCCGTTCCTTTTCTTCACTATCAGCCTGTAAGCCTTTCCTCTAAAGAGGATCTTCTTGAAAACTATGCGTGATATTCCCTCTGGGAGCAGAGGCTTCACGTCAATTCCATCCTCGGATATTCTAATCCCGGCGAAGCCGTAGATTAGATCCAGCAGATAACCCGCTGCTCCCGTGAGAAATACTATCCCCTCAGTGTTCATCAGTATCTCCCTCACTGCATTATGGGGAGGAAGGAAGAAATCATCCCATATCCTAAAGAATTCCGAGGCCTCCCTGCGTCTGCCAAGTCTACATGCAACGGCTAAGTGTATCGAAGGGCAGAAGACATGCCCAAGATTCCAGTCTGGCTTATCTATGTAATACTCGAAGCTCTTCTCTATGACTTCTCTGCTCATGGGGTGTTCAAGCGGAAATATCATCTCAAGAACATCCGGTTGCTTAATGGCGTGTCCATCATAGCCCTCATATTCGAGGATGATCCCCCTCTCCTTGTCTAGGGGAATATGCATCTTCTCGGCTATCTCCCTCCACTTCTCCGGATACTTCATATTCAGTAATCTGCAGACTTTAATTGCCGTTTCTAAATTCCATTGTGCAATCGCGTTTGTAAAGGCGCTATTATCGATCGTTTCCTTTCCCCACCTTTCATAAATAGACTCGTCAGGCGGCACGACATTCAATATTTCATAGCGATCCCACTTAGGATTATAAGTGGCTCTACTCGCCCAGAACCTCGCAGTCTCAATTATCACGGGAGCAGCGCACTCTTTAAGGTATTCTTTGTCTCCCGTCACTAGATAGTATAGCCACTGGGCCCAAGCTACATCCCCGACTATATGAATCTCATCCGAGTATCCTCCCCTCGATACTTCCCTTCCAGAAGAGGCTGTCTGCCAGCCATACCAAGCACCGTCCCATCCATGTCTTCTCGCGTGCTCCTTAGCAGCCTCAAGCGTTCTACAGCGATAAGCAACTATGCTTTTAGCCAACTCTGGAAAGAGAAGAATGAGAGCCGGGAACATAAAGAAGTCTGCATCCCAGAATATATGTCCTCCCCACCCATCATTTGATAGTCCCATCGGCGGTATGCTATGATCCTGTCCCTCACGGACGCTAGATACGAGGGAGTATATGCAAGCATCTATCCTCCGTTGGGTCATGGGATCATCAACTTCTATTCCTCTCTCCCATATCTTCTCCCACTCTCTGCAGTGCTCATCAAATAGCCTATTAAAGCTCTTAGCCGTGTAGTTCTTAACCTTCGTAATGGCATCTTCTAGGGGGTCATCTGAATCTAACGAGGTGTAGAATGCAGTATACTTATGCACAGTATACTCTCCGCCGCTCTGTAGGTCAATATCTAATTTCAGCTTAGCGGTTTTCCCATTGGTCTCCCACTTTATTGCTGAGGGATCCGGCTTGCAGAGTATCTTAGTCGCCTCCGCAATCCTTATCTTAGAAGATTCGGTCTCAACTTCAAGCCATAATATATCCTTCTCAGCGCTTCTCTCTATGACCCTTAAATTCTCCAGCCCAGAAGCATCTAAGCAAGTCTCTAAAATAGCACTTTGTTCAGAAGAAAAAGCAAATGAGATAGCCGCTACATGCGGATCAGCTCTTGAAGCGAAGAATGAAATGTTAAAGTTTATCGGATTTCCTCGTTTCATCCAGACATACCTTGTTAACAAAACAGCCTTTCTAAAATCCAGCCTTTGAGAATAATCTCCTATGTCGCTTGGACTTGAAAATGGATGTTCCCCCTCAATGGAGAAGAATATCCCGCTCCATCTCGGTATCTCAACTATCCGCTCATACTTTCCGTCATACACGCCTGCAATGAAGCTCTTAGGCTTAAAGTATGCTCCGGTGCCATCTATGCATGTCTGTATCCCAACATACCCATTACCCAAATAGGAGAAATAGTAGGGTTTGAGTCTCATTGCGTATCCTCCTAGCCTAAGCGCGGCTCTATGGCATGGTTATTCTTGATTCCCTAATCATGCATATATCCATTTTTACAGTGTTTGCTGATCAGAAATGTTCGGCTTTATGCAACATTTAATGCTAATCGTATTTAATGCTAATATAGTATAGTTTGACTATTCCGTTCTTTGAGATTAGAATCCCGATATTTATGGTGTTCTCATTCTCTCTCCACTTATAGACTTCACTACAGTTCTGAGCGTATTTCTGAATAAATCCATATATGGCCTCCTTCACCTCTCCCCATTCACTCTCACTAGTATAGGTGAGGTTATCGACTCTTATCCAGACGTCCCCGCTGATCTTGACAGGCTCGATCACGTTCAGTCCCTTTTCCGCAAATAGATCCAAGATCTTTCGAAGCCTATCCTTAGATCCGATCTCCATGGAGATCCCCATTAATGCATAATATGCATGGGCAGCATCGGATCCTATTGAGACCTTAGTTCCTGTGGCAGCGTCAATGACACCTATGAATGCCATTTTAGTTATCACGGCATTGGCTATCTCAGCCTCAACATATACCGGAATGAAATAGTATAGCCTATTTCCGATCGAGTATAATAGGATATTACCGAATCTTCTGCTCGTGAGCAGGGTCAGTTGGGTCCGAACATAATCGTCAGTCTCGAATGCCTGTAACGCGGCGGATGGACCTATAAACTGCGTAGTAGCGTTCGGAACGCTGTATAGTTCTATGCGTCCAAGATCGGATCCTCCATAGGCTATGTAGATCCCGGCGAGATTTCTCCCCGGAGACGCCTGAAACTCGACGAGCTGTAGACCTACGAAGCACGGCTTATTCCCCTTGATCATTAGCACATATAAAACCTCAGTTGCTCCGGGTCTCTCATAGAATTGTGAGCCTGACCTCCAAACGAATGGATCCTCAACGTGATAGTAAAAGTCTACATCCAACTGGCCTGGTAGATCATGCATTCCAAGGAGGGCCTCTGGATATCTCAGTTGTGGAATGAGCCACTCGGGAGGATTACTCCAATGTGAATAGTATTTCCTGTAGAAGTCGATTAGGAATCCATCAGGTTTGCCCACAATATATCCTTTCATTCTGCCATCCTCAACGTCAACTAGCACTACAGCGAAGAATCTCAGGTATGAGCTTGAGGCAAACCCTGAATGTAGCGGATAGTCAATGTAGATTTGAACGGCATAGTATATTCTCTCTCCGTCGCTGACTAGATAAACGTCTGGATCGGCCTTTAAGCCATAAATCAAAACATTATTTACTCTTTTGAGGACGTTTCTGCAATAGAGCATGTTTATGTTCTCTTGGGGTGGGGAGAAGGCGAATCCTAATTGCCCCTCAAGGAGGAACCAGAGGATCCTCTGCCATCCAGAAAGGACGTAATCTGGCTCTCCTGGGTATGAGACGTTCCCTATCTCCTCAAATCCCCTAACGTTCGTATAGACGTTCACGTCGAATCCTTCGCCGTAGTATATGAGCGGCTCCCTCTTAACGCCGAATGCCTCTGTGACCGGCACGAATTCTCCGCTATGACTATCAATAACTATTATCTTTGAGGTATGAGTGTAGATGAGATGCTTGCTGATCCAATCGTCGCTTGGATACATGATCGTCGTTGGAGCCGCCCAGTATTCCCGTCCGCCAATATAAATTATGTCTGAATCGCTCAGGGTCATCCAGTTAACCCCTATCTGATTCTTCATTTTTGTGTAGGCCGCCTTATGATCCCACTGTCTGATCAGCGAGAGTATCCTAGTAACGTTGCCAGTCGGGATCTCTGAGATTAAATGTCTCTTTATCCCATCTATCCCAGCAGCCCATCTCGTCACGGCGATCCTCTTCTCCATTAGGGGTTTCCATTCATATTGAACCCAATTGTTGTTCCAGTTAAGTTTGAAGAAGGCTATGATGCCCGCATTAGCCAATATTATCCCGACTATTATGATGGCGGTGAATGTGATGATTCTTCTGCGTTTTCCTCTCATTTCGGCTCTAAATCCGCCGCGATGGAAGAATACAGCCGCGATGATGAAGCCGACGAAGAGTGTAACACAAATCACATAATCATAGGGTGTTGTAACATCCATGCTCCAGTATGGAGAACCTAAGATTATGCCTAAAGTTATGCAGGAGAATATGATGAATAGGTCTCTCATCCAAACGTTCTGTCCTTCAGTGAAGAGATGTTTGATGAGCTTTATCGATACCCTAACGGCTATGACCGTGAGGATCAACGCTGAGATCACATATAGGAGGCGATATTCAACCTCTAACGTAGGCATCAAATAGATGAGTTCTGAGCTTGAGGCTGGAAGAACAGGTAAGACGAGTATCCTCGGTATTAATCTCCAATCTCCAATACCCGCTTGCATCATGCAGAAGATCGGAGTAACCTTCCCGAGGAATGGTATGCCATTTAGAGATGAGATCACAAAGAATGCAAATGCCCATTTGATTAGCTGCCAGAATGCCCAGATTGCCCCTCGAGCCTTAACTGAGAGAGGCGGAGTGGCAGCTTCAAAAGCTCCAGATACAGATGTAACTGCGACCTTTATGGATTGCCAAGCCTCGTATATGTCGCTGCGTCCAAAAAGCGGATTTATTGAAAGCAACGCTAGGATCGCCGCTAAAGTAAACGTCAAGCCATTATAGAATACTGTATTGAACCAGTCTATGCCAGCTTTTCTGGCATACATGGTCTGCAGGATCATCCAATTAAGCCAAGCATAGACTCCATAGAGGAGAACGGCGATGAGTATGATCGCTAAAACTATCCAGATCCAGTGGCGTCTAAGAAATCCGGGTTCCTCATAGGTCATTCCAGATCATCCCAGATCCTTTAGGATCGGCTCAAAGATATAAACTGAGCGGAGAACAAAAAAAGGCTCTCTATTTCACCTAAAGAATGTCTTTCCCGTCATAGGGCGGCTAGGGCTGCGAGTAGCGCCTTTATATATCCGATCGAATAGGCAAGAGCTTGATGGACATTAGGACCGTCGCCCTCGATCTTCGGGACATGATCAGGATTTAAGCACCCGTCAAATCCAACCTTCTTCAGTTCTAAAATTATCTTAAACATGTTCATGTCTCCATCGTCTAGGAGGACCTCCTCGAATCCTCCTGATGTAGCCAAGCTTCCCCTTACATTTCTGAAGTGAACCTCGAAGATGCGGCCTTTCCTTCCATAATAATTGATTTCATCTAGGACTAGCGGCAGCCCTCCAGCTTCAGCTCTTGTTCCGCAGCAATAGATGTATCCGACGTTCTTACTTGGAAATTCATCTATTACTCTGTGAAGGCCTAAACTTCCAAGGGGAGTATTATGTAGTGGAGCATCGGAGGGGTGAATCCCAATCTTGACGTCATAGTCCTCAGCTATGGGGACCAGCCGCTCATAAACTGCATGAAAGCGTCTCCACCAGTCCTCAAGTTCCTCAAGCGTTGGGATTCTTGTCGATTCGTGAACTGGACGTAGGATCTCTCCTCTAGAGATATATCCTCCTCTATGCCTAGAAGCATAGCGGATCGTTAGGTGATCATACGTGCTGCCAGCGAATCTCTGCCTTACTATCGGTATTCCAGCCTTGCCGAATACCTCTAGGGCCCTGCATGAATTCTCGAGCTCCTTCTCTCCGCCCCTCATGTCTTTCATGAATCTCTCAGTTATGTTGGGTAGTGTTACACGGTTGATCTCTAAGCCGAATCTGCGGAGTCTCCTCTTGATCCTCAGGACTGCATCTAATCTTGGATAGCCATTCTCCTTGACTCCGGGAAAGAGATTTGCATCTCGAAAATCTATGCATTCAACGCCTAGCTGCACAACCTTCTTCAGATAAGAATCGGATAGATCCCCGCTCCACACCGCAACCTTCATCATAACGGCCGTCGTCACCGAGAATCTACTACTATCACCCAGACATTTGAATCTACTTCCTACTCTGAGCCTAAAATGTATGGTTTAAGATTGCTTGGTATTGGCCTTGCATCTTGATAGGCCATCTGCTCAAGCCTCGTAGCATTTACTCCGCATTGAGCCGGAACTAAGCACTCCTCCTTTCCAAGGATGGCTCTGACGAAGTTTACATCCGGATTTGGGCTTGGAGGGCTTGGCAGATTCTCCTGTGAGATCATGATTAGATCCCCTCCCTTCTCTTGGAGGTATACTCTCCCCTCCTTTACGAATACTGCTCCTTTACTGCACCAGACTCTCATCTCTTCCCTCACGTCGATTTCAGGGGAGTCTCCAAGCAGGGAGATGCTAGCTAAGGCTCCATTAGAAAGCTCAACAGATAGAGTGGCATACATTTCAACTTCGGCCCCCTCAAGATCCATGAATGCCTTTACTCTCTTAGGCTCAGTTCCGGTTACCCACAGAACTATATCATTCAGGTGGGTTCCGGAGCAAATAACCTGTCCTCCCCCTGAAAGTTTTGGATTTAGATACCAGCTTCTTCGGCCTATAGCTCTCCTTAAATCCTGAGTTAGCCACGCAAGTATAAAGTGCGGCTCACCGAATCTCCCAGACCTTATGATCTCCCTTGCATAGAAGTATTCCGGCTGGAAGTGCCTCTGATAGCCTATCGCCAATACAAGGTCGTTCTTCTCTGCGGTGTCTCTCATCTCCTCCGCATGTTTTACGCTTAGAGTCATAGGCTTCTCAACGAGCACATGCAGTCCCCTTCTAAGCCCAGCCATGACATGTTCATAATGGAATACGTGAGGTGTGCAGACGATTAATGCATCAAGTTCGAGGCTATCAAGCATCCTTAAATAATCCGAGTATAGATTCTTCTCAGTCAAGGGCTCTGGAGATATATTCCGAAACTTATTAACAGTCTTCATCAGCTTCTTGGCATTCTCGATGTTAACGTCGCATAAGCCCCTAATTTCCGCTTCGCCTTTCTCTAGGTGGGAGAGTCTGATTACGTGACCGTGGCTCATGCTTCCACAGCCGACAAAACCAATTCTGATCATCGTTTTTCACCCATTAACCATTCGATCGGTTGTATTTAACATTTGATCCGCCCGGTCCCTTTGGAAGCGCATAGTCTTGAGGCTACTATGAAAATGGCAAACTTAATTAGTGAGAAGATCAATTGTCTTAATCCTTTGGCTGAAGAATGATGTTCATCAAAGATGCGCTGGCAAAGACTAATGCTCTATTAAAAGGGAACATAAGAGTGCTTACTGTTAGGAATGTCTCTTTAACTCTTATTGCCGGATTAACCGGAGGCTTAGACTCCCTATTCGTCAAGGAAATCTTAGGCGCAGACGCGGTTGCGCTTGGATTCTTATCTTCAATATGGTCCCTCATATTCCTAATATTCATATTGTTCGGAGGCTGGGTCTCAGATAATTATGGCAGAAAGAGGATGCTGATCCTTGGAACCGCGATTACAACCCCAATCCCATTGATCTTTGCATTAGCTCCGGATTGGCGGGTGATAACGATAGCGAATCTCCTTGGAGCCGTTGGAGCGGCAATCTCAGCTCCAGCCTACGTATCCATACTCTTTTCCTCTTCAAGACAGGAGAGCAGAAGCCGCTCTATAGCGGCCATTAACACATTGAATAATCTTGCCAATGTGATCGTTCCTCCCTTAGGAGCATTAACCATTCATATGCTTGGAGGCCTAGGGAGTATTAGGATGATATATTTACTGCAGTTCCCACTTTCGATCATTATCCTCTTATATACGCATCTTAAACTTGTAGATCGACCGGTTAAGGCTAAAGCTAAAAGGAGCATCCTAGAGGCTTCGAGGGAAGCGCTCAACCAAATAGTTAAGATGTATCGTGTATCGAGGGAGAGAAAGGCATCATCTTGGCTTCTCATGTCCATGACTGGTCCATGGGCATGGGAGACTGTAGGGCCGTTCTGGATTATATATGCGGCTGAAGTGTGCGGTTCCCCACTGTATATTTTAGGTTTACTTCCAGCCGTATACAGTCTAACAGCGTCGTTAATGTTGCTTCCATTAGCTGAGATATCGGATAAGCGGGGAAGAAAAAGGGTGATACTAATGATGCGTCCATTCATATACCTCTGCATTCTACTGCTCATAGCTGGAGGAACGATCAACAAGCTTTATGGCTTCTCTTGGGTAGCCTTTATTCCCTTAGTCGCTTGGATCCTACGTGCAATAGGAGAGTCTTCAGGGCCTGCATGGACCGCCATCTCAACTGAGGTCATACCGGAGGATCTTCAGAGCGAATGGGAGGCAACGAGAGACTTCCTCTGGAGGGTCATGAGCATACCAGCATGTATGGTCGGAGGTCTCCTCTGGAATATCGATCCGAGACTTCCATTCATCCTTGCACTCGCCGTCGATGGGCTTATCAGATTTCCAATCTTAATATTCAACATTCCCGAGACCGTAATTCGCCGTTCACCAATCTATCCTGCAGGACCACGCATAATCCTCTATGGACTTCCCGGATCAGGAAGAACGACTATAGCCCGGCTTGTGAGGCAACATCTATCAGTTGAAATAGTTGATGAGGAAACTATGGGGCTTCAAGGCATCGCCCGTAAACGGCTCTTAAAGAAGGATAAGGAGATCTATAGGAGACTTCGGGAAGTCGGCGGGAAAGAGAAGAGAACAATCATAATTGAGGGTGAACCCGCATTCTTCGCTGCAAAGCAGAAAGATCAGGGCATAATAGTCCTGCTGGTAGCCTCAAGGGATGAGAGAGCTCGTAGGAGATCGATGAGTTCCAAGGAGCCGGAGTTCGTTGCATTTAAGAAGTTGGAGGATGAGGATCGGGAGGTTGCAAAGATCATCCGCCGGCTTCATAAGGCGGATATCTCAAAGCTCCCCCCATTTGACATAGCGATAAATACTGATAGGATCCCTCCGGAAAAAGCGGCTAAAGTAATATCTTTTCTGTTAGAGGAGGAGAAGTCTGAGGCTGGATAAAGCATCAGAGTCTCCTTTTAGTTTTATATTCCAAATAATGATCTTCTAATTTAGTTGGTGTCTTTTATGGGGAAATATAACATTCATATTTGCGGTCAATCTCACATCGATGTGGCCTGGCTCTGGAGATACGATCCCGAAACAATCTATGACTGCTGCAAATTGACATTCACGAGGGCAATCGATAATCTCAGATTAGATGAGGACTACGTCTACGTTCAGAGTCAAGCGGTTCTCTATGAGACGGTCGAAAAGCACTTCCCGGGGATATTCGCTGAGATCGCCAAGTACGTTAGGGAAGGACGCTGGGTGATAGTCGGGGGCATGTATGTTGAGCCTGACTGCGGCATACCCTGCGGGGAATCCCTGATAAGGCAGTGCCTCTTTGGACAACGATACTTCAGAAGTAGATTTGGAGTTACTTGTCGGGTTGGATGGCTTCCTGATACGTGGATACACAATTGGCAGATGCCTCAGATCCTAAAGAAGTGCGGAATGGATTATTTCTGCTTCCGCAGGGGAGCTAAGGGCGAAGAGATATTCTGGTGGGAGGCTCCAGATGGATCCCGCGTATTGGCGTATCGTCTTAGATGGGGCAGGTTTACGGTGGATCCGAGACCAACATATGGGAAGCCTGATCCAGACTTGAAGGAGTTTATCCTTGAAGTCTTTGGAAGATATGGACTAAAAGATGCCATGATGATTGTTGGAGCGGGAGATCACGGAGGAGGACCAACCTACCAGGAGATACAGAACGTAAAGAAGGTTGCCTCCGACCTGAAGCCTGAGATCCAAGTCGAATTTAATAGACCCGATAAGTTCTTCGATAAGATAGTTAAGGAGGCGGGTGGCCTCCCAGTTTTAAGGGATGAACTTGACTTTGAATTGGTTGGGGACTTAACGAACTGTGCAAGGATCAAGAAGAGGAATCGTCTAGCGGAGAATCTCCTATTATCAACTGAAAAATTCTCTTTGATAGCCTCTAAGCTTTCGGGCTTCGAGTATCCGGAGAAACATCTGAATAGGGCTTGGAGAAATATCCTCTTCAATCAGTTTCATGATATAATCGGTGGAAGCGTCATTCCAGAGGCGGAGAGGGACGCTCACATCCTTTATGACGAGACATTCGAGATCGGAAATGACCTGCTAAGGAAGGCCTTGGAATCTATCTCGTCAAAAGTATGCATGGACGGAGACGAGATGGCCATAATAGTCTTCAATAGCCTATCTTGGACCCGAAGCGATGTTGTCGATGTGGAACTTAAAGTGCCGAGTGGCTGGAAGTCGATCAGCATCGTTGATCCTGAGGGGAATCCCGTTCCCATGCAGATAATCAAGCATGGAAGGAACGGCAAATTAAGGGTTCTATTCGAGGCTGAAGATGTCCCATCGCTTGGATATAAGATCTTTCGTGTCTCCCGCGGAGAAGCTCCGATTGAACATGAAGGTGAGTTGAGGGCTGAGAAAGACCTGTTGGAGAATAGACTCTATAGGGTAAGCATAAACGAGATTGGATTGGTAGATAGTATAATCGACAAGAAGAATGGTCGAGAATTAATCGTTGGATCATTAGGAGGCAATCTGTTACAGCTGATAGAGGATATGGGGGATTCCGAGGGGAGATTGATACGCTACACCAGCGATGGAAGGATCTTTGATCGTTCAAATGTCTTCGTTGGAAAGGCTTGGAATATAACCTCGAAGCCTAAAGTAAGGGTTGTCGAGAAAGGTCCGGTTAGGGCGCGGGTGAGGATAACCAGAAGCTTCAAGACATCAAGATATACTCAGGAGGTGATATTGTATTCCGGATTAGATAGGATTGACTTTAATCTTAGAGTTGATTGGCATGAGATACACTCAGCATTGAAGGTTGGATTTCCATTCAACATTTCAGATCCCATTTTCACATGTGAGATTCCATTTGGAGCGGTCACCCGTCCGATCAGCGATGAGGAAAGGCCGCTACAAAGATGGATCGATATATCCGAGAGTGATGAGAGTTATGGAGTAACATTTGTTAATGACTCAAAGTATGGATGTGATTACAGGGATGGAATGGTCAGATTGACCATTCTGCGTAGTCCCACATGGCCTGCGTTTAACACGGATGAGGGCCTGCATGAAGTCGGCTACTCGCTTCATCCGCACATTGGAGACTGGATTAGAGGCGATGCTGTTCGAAAGGGCTATGAATTCAACTATCCGCTAATACCATATGTTAAGTCCATATCTAAGGTGGAGATGCCGTTTTCTTTCTCCTTCATTCAAGCTAAGCCAGAAAATCTAGTAGTGACAGCCGTTAAGAAAGCCGAGGATACAGAAGATATAATTTTAAGATTATATGAGACCGCGGGAAAGAGGACTGATGCAAGGGTTACCCTGAACTTATATAGGGGGATAAGCTCCGCCGTGAAGACCGACTTCTTAGAGGAGACAGTTTTAGAAGAAGTTGAGGTAAGCGGTGATACAGTGAATTTCAGCATGAATCCACATGAGATCTCATCCATCAGAATATCTCTGAAATGAATTCCATTATGTCGCATCTACTCCCTTTTTGATTGCTATGGGCTCGGGCTCCTTAAATTGCATCTCATACAGGTGACTGTATAATCCGCCCTTTTCGATAAGCTCTTCATGAGTCCCCTCCTCAACTATCCTGCCGTCATCGATGACTAGAATCCTATCTGCATCCCTCACCGTTGAGAGCCTATGAGCGATTATTATTGAGGTTCTATCCTTAAGAAGCGCCCTCATAGCCTTTCTAATTAGCAGATCAGTGTAGGGATCTATGCTTGAGGTAGCCTCATCCATTATTAGAATCGCCGGGTTCCTGATTAATGCACGTGCAAATGCTATTAATTGCTTCTGCCCAACGGATAGTCCAGCGCCGCCTTCTCCAATCCTAGTCTCATATCCTTTCGGCAGTCTCTCTATGAATTCATGTGCGCCGACGATCTTGGCTGCGGCTATCACTTCCTCATCCGAGGCATCGATCCTTCCATATCTTATGTTATCCATGATGGTCCCGGAGAATAGGAAGGTCTCCTGAGGAACTATGCCTATCTGCCTTCTCAGAGACTTCATCTTAACCTTCCTTATGTCATATCCGTCGATTAGAATCTGACCTGACTTTGGCTCATAGAATCTGCATATCAATTTTATTATTGTGCTCTTTCCGGCGCCGGTAGGTCCTACAAGCGCTACTGTCTCTTTTGGCTTTATGTGGAAGCTTATATTGCGTAGGACGGGCTTTCCGGGCTTATACTTGAATGTTACATTTCTAAATTCTATCTCACCCTTTATTGGAGGCATCTCAACTGCATCTTTGCAGTCTCTTATTTCGGGTTTAACATCGAGGATCTCGAATATCCTCTCAGCCGCGGCGAGTGCCGACTGGATAGTATTATAAAAGTTTGTGAGGTCGAATATTGGGCCGAAGAACATTCCCACATACATTATGAATGTTATTAATGTCCCAACGGCGTCTTCGATTGGCCCTAGCATGCCGTTGAAGGCTAACCATCCGCCGTAGAGTATAACTACTCCCATTCCAGCGGCTTCTATCAGCTGTATTGTCGGGAAGAATAATCCCCAAACCTTAGTCGCTTGAAGATTAGCCTGAAGATTCTCTAGGTTTGTCCTCTTGAATTCTTCTATGAAGTCCCTTTCCCTGGTGAAGGATTGTATCTCTTTTATGCCTGAAATGCTCTCTTGAAGCTTAGATGTTACGCTTGAGATCTTCGCTCTCTGCATCTGATATGCAGCTCTGAATTTTGAGTTGAATAGGGCTGCAGCGATGATCATTAATGGCACAACGATCATCGATGCGAGGCTCAATTGGACGTTAATGCTGAACATCACTATTACTATCATGAGGAGGTTCAGAATGTCGCTTACAACTTGGATTAGGCCTGATGTGAATGCCTCGCCGATGGCATCCGTATCATTTGTAACTCTCGATATGAGATCTCCGCTGTTCGATTCATCATAGAAACTGAAGGAAAGTTCCTGTAGATGCGAGAATAGGTCGCTTCTCATCCTCAAAAGTAAAGATTGACCTATCTTTCCTATTCCATAAGTGCGTATGGTATTGGCGATCCAATTGGCAACCTGAATTCCAATGAAGACTAGGATGATCCATTGGAGGCCCTGAAGATTCCCCCTCAATATGTATTTGGCTATTATCTCCCTGCCGAGGATATATGGGCTTGCGATTCCAGTGATAGATGTGACTATAACTGCTAATGTAACGGCTACAATCCATTTCTTATATGGCTTTAAATACTCGATAAGTCTAGCAAAGATCTCTCTGCTGGACATTCTCCGCGTAGTCTTCTTAACTTCCGGTAGAGGCGGGTGATGATGAGGATGCCAGCCCATATTCACTCACCACTCCTTCTCCGCATCATTTTCTCTTCTACTCTGCGTTGTGCATCAACTGCTTCTATGACCTCCTTCTGTGCCTCATAGAGCGTCTGATAGAGCCTGTAGTAGATGCCCTTCTTCGCCATGAGCGTCTCATGGTTTCCCTCCTCTACTATTTCGCCGTTATCCATCACGATTATCTTGTCTGCGTTTCGAATTGTGGATATACGCTGCGTAATCACTATTGTCGTTCTATTCTTGAATAATGCGCTGAGGGCCTTTTGGATCTCATATTCCGTATCAACATCTACGCTTGAGGTTGAGTCGTCCAGAATTAGGATCTTAGGGTTCAGCAGTAATGCCCTTGCAATCGCTATCCTCTGCCTCTGCCCGCCCGAGAGGTTTATTCCCCTCTCTCCGATTATCGTATCATAGCCATTCGGCAATTTCATTATGAATTCATGTGCCTGCGCGATCTTGGCGGCTCTAATGATATCATCCATGGAGGCATCGGGTCTACCGAATGATATGTTCTCCTTAACGGTCTTGTTGAATAGGAAGATCTCCTGAGAGACTATGCCTATATGCCTCCTCAGGGACTTCAACTTTACATCTCTTATGTCATGCCCGTCGATCAATATTCTCCCAGAGGTTACATCGTAAAATCTCATTAGGAGATGGATGATCGTGCTCTTTCCGGATCCCGTTGGTCCAAGTAGCGCAACAGTTTCTCCCGGCTTGATCTCAAAGTTCACATTCTTCAGGATCGGCTTGTCCTTTTCATACCCGAAATATACATTCTCAAATTTTATGTGGCCCTTTACATCCTTAAGTTCAACAGCATCTGGTTTATCCTTTATCTCCGGTTCAGCCTCAATTATCTGGAAGACCCTTTCGCCAGCGGCTGCCATTCTCTGATATCCAGTCCAGATCATCCCAAGCATGCCCATAGGCCTCATAAGCATGAATGCGTAGCTGCTGAATACATAGAGCATATCTATGCTTAGCCTCCCCTCTATAACCCGTATTCCGCCGAGCCAGAAGATTATGACTGTTACGAATCCGCCTATTAGCCCGGTCGTTGGAAGAAATATCGCCCTCAAAAACGCAGCCTTAACCATCGCATCATAGTATGCCCTGTTCGGCCTTTGAAACTTTTCTTTCTCATAATCTTCCATCGCGAAGGCTCTGACAACTCTTATTCCAGAAATGTTCTCCCAAAGGATCGACGTTAATTTTCCGAAGTGCTCGCGTGATCTACTTATGACGGGTCTGATCTTCTTTCCGTAGAGCGAAAAGTTTACGAGAATAAGCGAGATTATTATGAATGAGGCGATCGTTAATTCCCAATCTATCATGATCATGGAGGTTATGACTCCCGTGAGGAGAAAGGCTGTTTGAACGAGCATGCGGAATGGAAATGTGAGGAAACGTCCTATTCTCTCAGTATCTGTTGTCGCCCTAGACATTAACTGTCCAGTATCTATCTTATCGAAGAATGCGAGGGACTGTCTTTGAATAGATTCGTAAGCCTCATTTCTAATCTCGTAGATGACTTTCTGTGCGAAGTATCCATTCACATACCGTAGTATGAATGATAGTGCCCCTGATATTCCCGTAAGCCCTATTATCTGAATTACAAGCCACATTAGAACGCCATAATCCCTGACTTCAAGTACATTCCTTACAACTTGCCCTCCAAGCCTAGGAATGTAAATGTTAATGTATGTAACGGCTATTGTGCAGGCAACGATGATAACTAGCAGATGCCACCTTCTGAGTATGTATCTGACCAGCCTTTTTAGGAATCTCATCTACTAATCATCCTTCCCGTCTATTCCGATCTCCTCGCAGAACTCCCTGATGACACGTAGATACTCAGAATTTCGATATAGAAACGCGTTTGTGAGGAGTGATACTAGAAGGCTCATAGCTGGCTTTCTAATCTCGGCTGATCTCTTTTGTCTTGAGATAACATGCTCGAATGTTCTATTTCTAAGCATGGAATACCTCTCGATTAGGTGCTGTATCTTATCAATCTTATCCTTCGATACTTCAAATCCGAAGATCCCAAGATTTTCAGCCGCATTCCTGCATATCTCCTTATTCCATCTTGATATATCCTCAGATCCGGGGATGAGCCCCTCACTTAGAGTGTATGAGATTATGAATCTCCAAGCTAAGGCCCGATAATATCTCTCGACGAGATTCCCCTTAACTAATGTCCTCGTCTGCTTTATCAGGCCAGCCCTTTCTAGCACTGAAAGATGATGCGATATTGACGAGACGTTCTTCCCGAGCATCTTAGCGAGTTGACAGGCAGTCATCTCGCGGTGTCGTAAGTTATGGAGAATCTCTACCCTCGTTTTATCTGCAAAGAGCTTTGCAACTTCAGGATCCTTAATTATCATGAACGGCTTTGGTTCCATTTCACCTGATTAAAATGAAATATGTAAATAAAAATGTATCGCTACAAATAATTGTAGAGAAAAACAGACTAAAACATCGGCATAGAGGTTCTCCATAATTTGGCCGCTCAGAGATGAATCCTCTGAACGCTTAATAACCTCCTAAGCATTATGAAGATATATAGCGGATCATTCGAAGGTGCGGGCATTGAGTTATGAGATGTGGACTGAGAAGTATAGGCCTCGCAGCCTCGATGACATGGTTGATCAAGAGGAGATAGTTAATAGACTTAAGAGCTTCGTTAAGGCCCGAAATGTTCCACACTGCATATTCGCTGGTCCCCCTGGAACCGGAAAGACAACGGCCGCCCTCTGCCTTGCACATGACCTTTACGGGCCGGGCTATCAAGAGCATCTTATGGAACTGAATGCAAGCGATGAGAGGGGAATAAATGTTGTTAGGGAAACCGTGAAGACATTTGCCAGAACGAGGTCTATAGGTGACGTTCCATTCAAAATCTTAATTCTAGATGAGGCGGATAACATGACGAGTGACGCCCAGCAGGCTCTGAGGCGGACGATGGAGAGATACACTGAGACTGCAAGATTCATTTTGATAGCGAATTATAGTGGAAGGATAATTGAGCCTATCCAGTCCAGATGCGCCCCATTCAGATTCACTTATCTGCCAGAGGAGCATATTAGGAAGAGGATCGAGTACATCGCCGAGAATGAAGGTGTAACTCTCCTTGAGGATGGTTTGAAGGCGATAATTGAGCTTGGAGGCGGAGATCTCAGAAGGACAATAAATATTCTTCAGACTGCGGCTTCGACTGGTAAGCCGGTAGATGCGGAGACGGTGTATTCCGTTGTTGGTAAGGCAAATCCCAAGGATGTGAGGGAGATGATGATCACCGCCCTAAACGGGGACTTCATTAATGCTAGAAATAAGCTTCGAGAGCTGCTTCTAAAATATGGCTTGGCAGGGTCAGATATACTGGGACAGATTCACAGTGAAGTCTTCAGACTGAATATTCCCGAACGCTGGAAGGTTAAGATCATCGAGATGATAGGCGAGACTGATTATAGGCTTCTTCAGGGGTCAAATGAGGAGATACAGTTAAGCGCTTTGCTGGCGAAGTTCGTTGAAGCCGGAGAAGAAATAAGAAAGGGAGGATAAATTGCATCTACCCTGGACCCTAAAGTATAAGCCTAAAACTCTATCTGAAGTTATAGGAAACGAGAAGGCTAAAGAGAAGATTCTCCAGTGGATTAAGGAGTGGAGCCATGGAGTTCCAGAGAAGAGAGCTCTTCTCATTTATGGCCCGCCGGGTGTCGGTAAGACCGTTGCAGTTGAGGCCCTAGCAAATGACCTCAATATGGAGCTCGTCCAGAGCAACGCGAGCGATTATAGGACTGCGGAGGCAATTCAGAGATTCGCTGGAAGGTCAAGCCAGTATGGAACTCTCTTCGGCAGGAGGAGGCTGATACTCTTCGATGAGATAGATGGAATAACGGGAAGTGCTGATCGTGGGGGTCTTCGGGAGATAACGAAGGTGGTTAGGGGGGCTAGGACGCCGATAATTCTCATTGCAAATGATCCTTATGATCCGAGATTCTCAACTCTTAGAAAGTTCTGTGAGCTCGTAGAGTTCAAGAAGCCTACAATGACGCAGATAATTAAGCTGTTAACTCGGATATGTAGTTTGGAGGGAATTAGGGCTGAACGCGACGCGCTTAAGGTCATAGCTGAGAGAGCCGAGGGAGACGTGAGATCAGCCATTAACGATCTTCAGGCATTAGCTCAAGGAAAGGATAAGTTAACATTTGAGGATGTGGCATGGCTTGGCAGAAGGGATCGAAAAGAAGTGATCTTCAATGTGCTCAGGAGGATCCTATATTCAAGGAGCCTCACGGGGGCTCTAAGAGCCGCGAATGAGGCGGATGTTGATCCAGACATGCTTCTAGAGTGGATATACGAGAATATTCCATATCACGTTAAGAATCCGAAGGAGCTAGCCGCCGTGATGGAGATGCTTGCGCTTGCGGATGTATACCGCGGAAGAGCCACGGCATCACAGGATTGGAGTCTCATGCGATACTACATAGACTTTATGACGGCTGGAGTCTCAGCGTCTTGGAGCAAGAAGTCTCCCGGATGGACTCCATTTAAGTTTCCATCGAGAATAATGACGATGTCTAAGTCCAAGGAGGAGAGGGAGATGCTGAGGGAGATAGGGCTTAGGATAGGCAGGAAATGCCATATATCAGCCGATAAGGCCGCTAAGGACGTAATTCCATTTCTGAAGGTGATCTTCCAGAACGATCCGAAGATGAAGGATGGCTTGGCAAGATGGTTCGGCCTGAATGAAGATATGGTCAGGTTCCTATCTGGCGAAAAATGATGGAAGCGAAATATTCACGATTCTCGCGCATGCTTAATTATATGTCCAACCTCTGGAATTATGAGTTTCTCTAGGGCTAGGGAGACGCTGTCTGGCGAGCCTGGAAGGCAGAAGATCGCTTTTCCCCTGCATGTCCCAGCTAATGCCCTCGTCAATATGGCGGCGGATCCGATCCTCTTGTAGCTTAGGAATCTGAAGATCTCTCCGAAGCCTGGAATCTCCTTCTCAAGAATAGGCTTAACTGCCTCTATAGTCACATCTTTTGGGCTAACCCCAGTTCCGCCTGAGAAGATTATAGCATCAACCTTTCGGGACTTTAATGCTCTCATTAATACACGCTGTATCTGCTCCTTATCATCGGGGATTACTCTACGCATGGTTACGCGGTGACCGCTCTCCCGAAGGATCTTAACGATTAGGTCTCCAGAGATGTCATCTGTCCGCCCTGACTTAGAGGTCTCCTCATATCGTGATGTGCTACAGATGATCACGGCGAAGTTCAGCTGTCTCTGCGCCTCAGCCTTATGCTCGGCCGCCGTTTCACTCATTCTTTACTCCTCTTTTATCTTTCTGATGACCCTTATGTTCTCGATGAGTGTATGTGGATATTGACCCCTCGAGTCCTTCTCATACTGTTTCGTCATATCCCATATTGTTAGCAGGGCAGTTGCAGTTGCGAGTAGAGCCTCCATCTCAACTCCAGTCTGACTCCTCGTCTTAACGGTTGATTCAACCTCGACAATGTCAGGCTCATGAATCTTAACGTCTACCTTGACATTTGTTATTGGGATCGGGTGGCAGAGGGGGATTATGCCGCTGGTATTCTTCGCCGCCAATATACCTGCGATCCTAGCGGCGTATATCGGATCTCCCTTCTCTATCCTTCCATCCCTGATCCGCTTGACGGTCTCGGGCTTCAGCCTTATCCTTCCCCTAGCCGTTGCCTCCCTATATGATTCTGGCTTACCAGTTATATCAACCATCGACATCGACTATGCACCGTAAGAGCAGCGCTGAATATTTTATTAGGAGTCCGCCTTTCCCCCTTCCTTTTGGAGAGGCCTAAACTTGGAGATCTCATCCATGATGGTCTCTAGGTTCCGTTTAAGTTCACTTAGTGCCCGTTCGATATTGGCGATTGATGTCTTCAGATTTCCAATCTCCCTCTTTAGGCTTTCAAGTCTGATATACATTGCCTCTGGAATCGATACTGCGGAGAGATAGTCTTTAGCGTCATAAACTTCCTTTAGCCTAAGAAGCATCGATATTCCCTCGGACGGTTTATCTCTGATCTCTTTTGCCAACTCGAGGAGTTCCGAGGCCTCAGCAGTTGCCTTCCTGAGCTCCTCGAGTGCACGTTTAGAATCCGCTGGGATCTCCTCTGCTTTTCCGAGCAGAATATCCTCAAAGGCCTTCAGAGGCTTCAATGTTGCCTCAGCTCTTCGCTTTATAGTCGCGGCTCTTTCAGGCTTCAGGAGGAGCATTAAGCCTCTAAGATGCTCCGTTAAATCCCTAAGTGAGATTATGTCCTTTTGGGATCTACTCCAAACCTCGGATGGAGGCATCTTCTCCAATAGAACATTACTTACAATCTCTGTAGTTATTCTCTGCAAAATCTCCTCAAATTGGCCTATTCTAACCTCGTAGTCCTGAATCACATCCATTACCTCAAGTTCTCATTCAATTTCATATTGAGGGTAAATGCGCTAATTAAATTTGCCATTTCATAGCCTCTGATCTACGATCAAGCGTTGATTCTCAGAAATCTTATCAGTTAGATCTTGAGAATTAGTATTGGGAGAGCGCATTGAGCAGGACGGTTGTGATCTGCACTGGACAGCCTGGAACTGGAAGAGATGAGTATCTGCAAGAATTAATGTCCAAACGTGACTTCCATTATTACCATCTCTTCGATTACATTGTGAAGGAGGCTGAGAAGCAGGGATACACTCTTAATAAGCTGAATGTGCTGGACTTCTACGATAGTAAGCCGGGGCTGCTTGAATCCTTCAGGGCTAAAGCCCTAAAAAGTATAATCGAGAGGATAAGAAAGACTGATGGGGTTCACATTATAAGCACACCATACCACTTTGAGTGGAAGGGAAAATACTATGAGGGGTTACGTCAGGAAGAGGTGAAGGCACTAGATCCGGACATATTCCTTGTGATACTTGATGATCTCATAAGGATCAGGGAGAGGCTGAAGAGTGATCCGCAGTGGAGGGAATACGACTTTACGCTCGTGGAGCTTGCCCATTGGAGGAGAGCTGAGATAACGGGAGTCTACAACCTCTCCCGCCTCTTCACTCCCCATAAGGAATTCTATTTAGTTGCGAGGGAGCATGGCATCTCGCTCTTAGAGGATCTGATCTTTAATCGCCATAAGAAGAAGGTCTATTTGAGCCATCCAATTACTGGAGAGGATAAATTGTTCTTTGAGGGGGTTAGGAGATTCGCTGAGAGCCTACAGCAATACTATGCGATCTTCGATCCCTACATGATCAAGGATTGGGATATGGTCGAGGCTTGGAGGAAGATGAGGAATGAGGCTTTAATGATGGGTAGAGGTGTGCCGGATAGGATCAATGTGGAGATAGAGTATGCGGATGGCCAAAGGAGCTATGAGCTTGAATCATGGGACATCGAGACTGCAATAAAGAATATCAGAGCGCAGATCATCGATACGGACTATAAGATAATAGAGAGCTGCGACTACGTGATAGTATATCATCCTCGAGAGGAGATATCGGCTGGCGTGATGTGCGAGATGATACAGGCTAAGGGAATGGCCAAGTTTGTGTACGTATACTATCCGTTCGAGCCAAGTCCGTTCTTCGAGTGGTATTCTACAAAGATATTCCATGATGAAGATGAGATGGTCAGTTTTCTTGGGGAGATCGCTGGAAAGGAAATAATCTCATAAAACCGTAGTTTATGCGGAAATTTTTAACTCTCAAAATTTTTAGCGGTTGATGGTGGCGGGTTTTTATGAAGCGCATTGGGATTGTGGGGTCTGGTCGAATGGCCCTTCGAAGAGGTAAGGCCCTCCTTGATACGGGAAAGGCTGAGATAGTCGCGGTTTCATCGAGGAATATTGAGCATGCGAAGAAGGCTGCTCAAAAGCTCGGAGCGGAAAGATACTTCGACGATTATCATGAGATGGCCAAATTAGAACTTGATGCTCTACTAATCGAGGTTCCACATGCTGCTCAGATAGATGTGATAAGATGGGGAGTTAAGGTTGTATCTGGGATACTGGTAGGCGCGGCCTTAGCGGTTAACTTAAAAGAGGCATGCGAGATCGAGAGGCTTGCCGAGAAGAATAACTGCTTGATCGAGGCTGGATATAACGCGAGATATGACGCTCTCTGGGAGAAGGTGAAGGAGATCATTGGGGGAGGCTTTCTTGGTAGGCCAGTTATGGCTCAGAGCATAGCGCTGTATCCGGCATCACCGTCTAGCTGGTATTATAAAGAGGGGGAGAGCGGAGGGATGCCTCTAACCCACATGACATACTGCTTCATTAATCCCGTTCGGTGGATTCTTGGGCGAGTAATCGAAGTCTCTGCATCGGCAAGTCAGCCTCTTCACAAGGGGGATGATTTTGTTAAGGAGGAGATGTGCGCCGCTATACTACGCTTCCAAAACGATTGTATATACTCGATGGTGGCTGGATATATAGCCCCGCCTAGCTTTCCAGGCTGGGAAGTCAAATTCGTATGCACGAATGGAGGGCTTGAGATTTCAGGGTTAGAGAAACTCCTTAAGGTGTATCGGGATGGGGAGGTTGAGGAGATGGATTTCTCATCCCGTCCATCATCGCTTTTGAGGCAGGCGGAGGTATTCCTTAATGCTCTTGATGGGAAGGCTAAGTGTCTAAATCCGCCAAGCGATGCAAAGATAGATGTAGCCATAGCAGAGGCAATAAGAAAGGCCGCGATGAACCGTACGGTGGTAAGATTGGAACAACCCTCTCAATGAAAGAATCTTTATTTATCATCCCGGATGAGTCATATTTTAATTTGTATAGGCTGAAAAATGATGTTAGTGACATAAATTGAATTGTGACGATCAACGGCGGAGGCTTCTAAGGGATCTCTCTAAGACGTGGGTGCTACAAAGGTTAAGGTGGATCGAGCTATCAGCGATTCCCGGATGGATAGGGTCAAGGGTTGCCACGGCCTCTAGATATCAGCATTCACTCGCCGTTGGGAAGCTCTCGCTTCTGGTTTCGGGCGGAGATGCCGATGAGCAGCTTCTCCTCACGGCGGCGGTAACTCTTCACGATGTGGGTGCAGGTCCCTTTCCTCATCTCTCAGATCAGATCATGCGTGAGATACTCGGCTTCACTCATGAGGGCGCCGTAAGATTCGCTTTTGAGAATAGCCCCTTAAGAGATTCCATGGTATTAGAGAATTATGGGTTAAGCCTTGATGAGGTTGCATCTATAGTTGAGGGGAGGCATAAGTTCTCCAGATTTCTGTATGGCTTTCCAGATCTAGACAATGCAGATAATATTTATCGTTTCATAATTAGCATTCCGGGTAGGCCGCTGGGAGATCCATCCTATAATCCATCCGAGATTGCAAGGTCTATGCATATAGATCACGAGGTATCTATTCCAGAGGATCTGAGGAGGAGATGGATGGGAGACTTTAGGAAGGCTTATTCGTATCTTTGGAATGACAGGCTGAATATGATCGGATGGACCATGCTCGGCAGAGCTCTTAGACTTCTCAGGGAAGAACTAACTCCAAGATTCTTCAGATTGACAAACAAGTCTGCCTATCGCCTAATTAAGATGAAGATTCCAGAGTTAGCTAATGGATTGGAGGAGAGGGAGTTTAGGATAGTCTTGGATCGGAAGTACGCTGAGCTTAGAGGTGAGGCTCGGAGGCTTATGGATCCAAGAAATATTTATGAGTTTGAGGAGATGCTCTGTGAGGATTCTGGTCTTGAAGATTGGATGGTCGGCTTAACGGTTGATCAACCCGTGCTGGGGGAGAAACCGGATCACTGGAGGGTCTATCTGGTATGCTATGGAGGTGATGAAAGGCCTAAGAGGCTGCTTATGGATATACTCTCGGAATCTACTCCCTTCTCTCCTTCTGGATAGGAGGAAAAGATTAATTATTTCCAGCGGATCCTTACGTTTAATAAATCTGCGGATCAGCATGCAATGGCGGTGGGCTGAGGGCTTTGCCTAAGTTCAGACTGGAGTTTGACGGAGCAATATGCAGGTGGTGTCGCAGTTGTGAACTTATATGTTCATTGATTCATGAAGGTGCCTGCTCCCCTTCACTGTCGCGTATCACGATCACAATAGATCAATTCAATGCTGAAGTCTCAGCTGACTTCTGTAGGCAATGTGATAATCCTGCATGTCTAAGGAGCTGCCCAATTGAGGGCGCGATGGTGATTGATGAGAAAACAGGGGCGACATTAATCGTTGAGGATCTATGTAATGGCTGCGGCTTATGTGCTGAGGCATGCCCATTCAATAAGAAGGGAACCGTGATCAAATTCGATCCAAAGAGGAAGGTCTACTTTAAGTGTGATCTATGCGGTGGTAATCCTGCTTGTGTAGATGTATGCCCAACAGGGGCCTTAAAACTAAAGGAGGTCAGGAGATGAATGGTTTTGTCTCCTTACGGATGGACTGGAAGGATCCTCAGGGTTGACTTGACCAGTGATAGGTTGTGGATTGAAGATTCGCTTGGTATCGCAAGGAGATTTATTGGCGGTAGGGGGGTGGCGGCTTGGATTGGATGGAGGGAGATTCCGCCTGAGATAGATGCGTTCCACCCGGAGAATAGATTGATCTTCATGACTGGCCCTCTAACTGGAACTTTATCCCCAGCCTCTGGAAGGATCGTTGTCTGCGGTAAGGCTCCACAGTCATATCCGAGGATCCATTATACCCGGTCGAATATGGGTGGGCATTGGGGCCCGGAGCTGAAGTATGCTGGTTTTGATGGAATTGTAGTTCAGGGCAAGGCTCAATCGCCAGTTTACCTTTGGATCGAGGATGGAGAGGCTGAGATCCTTGATGCCAATTGGCTTTGGGGATTAGATGCATTCGAGACTCAGAGGAGGCTGTTGGAGAGGCATGGCAGGGGAACGCAGGTCTGCTGTATAGGGCCTGCTGGGGAAAACCTCGTTAGGATAGCCGTGATCCAGAGTGGAATAGAGAATGCTGCTGGACAGGGCGGTTTAGGGGCTGTTATGGGCTCAAAGAATTTGAAGGCTATAGCCGTTAGGGGATCTGGGAGAGTTGAGGTTGCCAAGCCCAAGAGGCTGATTGATGTCTGCAATCAGATTAGGAGGCTTAGACCTCCCAGCTCAGATGTTCAGCCGAATAGGAAGGCATGCTCAATGGCATGCACATATCAGTGCTCAATGAGAGTTTACAGGACGAGTAAAGGCGAGACTGTGGCTTTCCACTGTTGTTCTCCCGGCGTATCATTTAAGCCGTTAGAGAAGGGAGCTGAGGTTGAGCTATTATGCGATAAGCTCGGCTTGAATCGCTGGGAGATAGATTGGATGGGCTTCAGGAAGGAGAGAAGCTGGTTTGCGAAGGCCAAGAAGAGTGGCATATTATCCGATGAGGATTTTGGGATGCCCTTCAATCCCGAAGATCCAGATTTCTGGCTTAAACTGCTACATAAGATAGCGTATAGGGAGGGGATCGGAGATGTCCTAGCGGAGGGAATGCCGAGAGCCGCTGATATGCTAGGTAAAGGATGGGATGAGCTTCCGCATGTCGCTCATGGATATGCCGCTCACTGGGACGGCCACCTCTATGGTCAACCGAGATTTCCGCATTGGCTCGTCTCAGCTCTTATGTGGGCTACTGATACGAGGGATCCGCTTGTCCATGGATATGCGCAGGAGCTGGCTAGATGGTATAGGTATGGCGGCGGCGCTCTGACGATAAGGGACATCGAAAGGGTCTCTGAGAGGGTTTATGGCTCCAGATTGGCCGTCTCCCTTGACGGCGGATACGAATTTAAGGCAAAGCCGGCCGTATGGCATCAGAATAGGGATGCAATTAAGGATTCCCTTCTCGTATGTGATCAGATGGGATTCCCGCTGGTCTATTCTAAGGATGGATATGGAGATACTGGGGCTGAAGCTAAGCTATTCTCAGCCGTTACGGGCATAGACTTAACAGAGGCTGAACTCGATAGGCTCGGTGAGAGAATAATAAATCTTGAAAGGGCAATTATGGTTCGTGAGGGATGGACAAGAGGGGACGATGAGGCCGTAATCCCATACTTCGAGAGTCCCGATGTGGAGGGCATAGGCATGGATAGAGCGAAATTCCAGAAGATGCTCGATGAGTATTATGAACTGAGGGGATGGAACAAAGTGAACGGCTACCCTACAAGGGAGAAGCTCGAGGAGCTAGACCTAAAGGAAATCGCAGATGAACTCGACAAGCTCGAACTGCTCGGCTAAAAATGTTAATCGATGCCTTCTCAACGCCCTAGCAAAAAAATCGTATATAAAGGCATGTGGTTTTCTCCGCATTGATGAGCATTTTTGACGTGAATGTGTACATTTGCGCATCCGATGGTTAAGTCTTATCCGCGTAGAGATACCAGACAACTCTTATATTAGATTGCTGTAAAAATTTAATTGTCTGAATTGTGCAGTGATATTTGATGAGCGTTACGTAGCGGCCGGGTTACCCTAGCCTGGTAGGGGGCAGGCCTGCTAAGCCTGTGGCCCACGGGGCCTCGCGGGTTCAAATCCCGCACCCGGCGCCACCATTTTTGGGCCAAAATCCCTTCCGCTTTTTACAAAATAACTCTCACTGATCAAAGTTTTCTACGATTGGATGAGCGAAAGTTGTCCATTATCTGCGTGAAAAAATTTGTTGGTTTACTGTGCTAATTTTATGTGTGGAGGCTGGCTCTTTGGCTGGCTTGGTCTTCGGGAAGAGGGAGGCTCTGCTTCATCATTATGTGCCCGATTTTCTTCCACACCGCTGGGAGGAGCTGGAGAGGCTGAAGAGGTGGTTTAAGCCGATTTCTCAGAAAAGTGAATATGAAGATTCATGTTTATGGTCCTATGGGTACTGGGAAGACCGTTCTATGCAACAGGCTTGAAAGATACCTTATGGATAAGGTGAAAAGGAGAGGCGTCAACCTGAACTTCGTCAATATCAACCTTGCCTATACGCTGAGCCCCCATTATGTCATGTCATCGCTCATGGAGAAAGTGGTTGGGAATCCGGGCCTTGGATTAGGCCCAGAGGAGATGTGATAAACATTGTCGAGAAATATGGCGAGCTTTAGGCAGTTTTAGACACGCCTACAATAGTCTTAAAATATGATTAAATTTTTACTATGTTGTAATGTGATTTTTGGTGAGAGTAGGTGTCTAGGCGAGAGGATCTTTCAGCATTCAACATAGCTAAGCGTCATGCTTTCATTCGTGACTTACCAACACCCGATTTCTTTGAAGGGATGTTGCTTGGCAATGGTGATATAGGTGTATGCGTGACCGTACGGCCTGATGCGTTGGGGTTACATATTGGCAAGAATGACTGTTGGGATATCCGCGTAAGCGAAGACCACATCCAGCACTTACTCAAGTTCAGCGAGGTCAAAAAGCTCTGGGAGCAAGCTAGTGCAGAAGCCAAACGATTAGGACGATCTGACATGCTTTATCTAGAGTCAAATATTGATTTCTTCAATGAGTACAAAGAGAAAGTAAGATCTTCGTACAGAAAGCCTTGGCCACGTCCCTGGCCGTGCGGCATTATTTGGATCCATTGGGATCCACGTATGGTGCATGTGGAACAGCAGATGCTTGATCCGTCTAATGGGCTTTACCGAGTGAAACTGTGGTATGACGATCTGCAAGGTAAACAGTTTCACTTTATGCTTTCATGTTTCGTTAGCTGGCATACTGGACACATTGCGGTAGCATCCAATAGGCCCGCTCCGATTCTATCAGTCGCCTACTACCCCTATGTGGATACGAATACCGGAATGCCGCCGCCAGAAGTTGAAACAACCGTTGGTATCGATGGAGCTGAGTTTTTCTGCACGCAATATTTTCCTGTAGTTGCACCGACAGCGAAGCCTAATTCGTCGTCATCCGAAGACCGCAGCTTTGCTCTGTGCGGTCGGTTGCGAGGCAGATGGAAGAAAGCGAAACAGCGCATTCAGCCGAGTTGCTGTCTGAAAAGCGACGGGTTACAACCATTCCGGTTAGACATTGCTTTATTTACGACGCGTGACACACCGGATAATATCGAGCATGCACGGCGCGAGGCAAGGCGACTCTCAACGCGGCGGTTCGCTGAGTTGCAGAAGGAATCCGAACAAGGCTGGCGGGAGTTTTGGTCCCGCTCAGCTGTGGAGTTTGCCGACAAAGAGCTGGAGAGGATATGGTATCATAATCAGTATTTCCTAGCGTGTTGTCTGAAGGCAGGTAAGGTGGCCCCTGGTCTATTTGGCAACTGGATCAGCGGGAAGATCGGCACCGCCTGGCATGGCGACTACCATTTTGACTACAATGTGCAGCAGGTGTACTGGGGCGTATTCTCAAGTAATCATGTGGATCAGCACTTGCCTTATGTCGAGCTATTGGAAAACCTGATGCCTATGGCGGAAACTTTTGCGCGAGACCACTTCGAGTTGCCTGGCATTTTCTTTCCGATTTCAGCTTATCCTGTGCCAAGTAAGGTAAATCCGTATCCCGTGCCGCCGTGGTGCTATATTATCTGTATGACCCCGTGGGCCGTGCAAAGCTTGTGGTGGCATTACCTTTACACGCTGGATCATGACTTCCTTAAACGCGCGTATCCCTTGCTAAGGGCTGCTTCACGGTTTATGGTTGCGTATGCCACTAAAGGCGACGACGGGCGATATCATATCTTTCCTACCGTTTCTCCAGAGAACTGGGGCTGTACGGTGGATTATAGGTTGAACCGCGACTGCATTATTGATCTAGCGCTTTACCAGTTCGTGTTGAAGGCTACAGCTGAGGCTGCGAAGATTCTGGGCGTGGATGAAATAGAACGCAAGCAGTGGCTTGAAGTAAGTTCTAAACTTGCTGAATATCCTAAAGCTCGAGGTCCATTCGGAGAAGTGTGGGTTGATGTGAAGAACGCTCCTGTCGAGCATGTCTACAACATCCCGGTGACGCTGGCCCCGGTTTTTCCAGGCGAGCAGGTTGGGCTAGGTAGGCGGGAAGATCTTCTTCCGATCGCACGCCGCACGGCGAAGGCAGTGCGTTGTGAAGGAGGCAACGATCTTGTATATCTCTCGCTAATTCTGGCGCGGCTTGGCATGCTCGATCTGGCAAAGTTCAAGCGCGAGGTGCGCTACTGTCTGTTGCCTAACGGCACAGCATTTGATCGCATAAGACAGGTCGGCGGGCGCTACACGGATCTGACCGATTTCGACTATATGAAGCGTATGGGTATCTGGGTGGAGAATTTCTCATTGACAGCTGTCTTGAATGAATGTCTGTTGCAAAGCTATACTGGCGTGCTACGGTTATTTCCAAACACGAAGAATATGGGACCAGCGCGATTTCAGAATCTACGTGCGGTGGGATCATTTCTCGTTAGTGCGGCGTGGGACGGTCGTCGAGTATCCACTGTAAAGATTTTCAGTGAAAAAGGCGGCATCCTGAGAATGGTGAATCCGTGGGGATCACATGAAATCACAGTGACGGAGATGCCGGGCAATAGTCCAGTGCGGGTGTCCTATAAAGGCAATATAATCCAATTTACGACGAAAGCGGGGCGTATGTATCTGGTCACTACGGTAGCGCGTAATGACCATGAGGAAAAGATAAGGCCGAGCGAGCATAACCTGTGAAAATCACTTTTTGATTTTCACTGGACTATTACCGATTCTGGCTCCTCGCAACAATTTAGAGGCTGGCGTTAGCGATGGCGAAGCGATGGCGTTAGCGAAGATCTAACTAATATTTCGAGATTAGCCATAATGAGATTCGAAGCGTGAATAAGAATGGAAAAGGAAGGTTTTACGTTTTGCTATCTGCTTTCGCTTTTCCTCGGGCTCCCAGTTGAATCTCCACAATCCCTTTCCAAATGATTCTCAGCTTTAATCTTACGGCCATTAGCAGGCACCTTAATTCTACCAACTCGCGCCGATTTTTCTGAATATAATTCGGCCGACGAAAACTCTCTTTTCCTCATCCTTCATATTGCATCCATAAAAATAGTCGCATTCTGCATCGTTTATACTTTCTAATATTTCAACGGAACGCTAGAGTCTCTGAATTGAAGTCATCTACGATGATGTTTATCCTAGTGTGTCCTCGAACCTCAAGCACCCTAAAGTCGGCTTTGAGCTTTAAGGAATCTTTTAGGGCTATCCAATCCTCAGGAAACCTTGATAGGATTCTTTAAATCCTCTTAAAGTGAAAACGTATTCTATATTGCTGGCCCTATAGCGGTAAGTTTAACATAATCAAGTTGTGAACCTATGGTTTTTCCATCGCCAAAAAATATTATAGATTATGGAACACAGCTACTATTCTACACAACTTTATTCTCTTCAATTAAATTCCAGTCGATCTTCATTCTAAGCCAAACGATCCCTCTGCACTACGGTAGACGCTATTGATCAAATTTATTTAGCGTTACTTAGATATAGCTTATAGTTAGCGTCTTATGAAGATGCTCTGGCCAATTCTTCTCTTTCATGTCCATGAAAAAGTAATATTTGGAAATGTGCAGAAAATATACGTGAATACTTATCTCTCGTTCGCTTCATTATTCACTAAAAAACATAATTACACGGTAAGGAAATGATGAGTGGAGATATCGATGTCGGAAGAATTTGAGTCGATTCTTGTTTTTATAAGGAAAAAATGGAGGATTTTCAGAGTTCTAAATTGTATTCATTCGAGGAGTTTGTAGATGAAGAGTATAGACCGAAGAAGGGAGTTCTACAATATTGTGGAGCCTATGTGATTTACGAAGGTGATGAACCCATCTATGTGGGCTCGGCGGGGAAGGGAAAGCATTATCTAAGGTATAGAATTGGAGACTTATTCTATGATTATAAGTCTAAGACAGGAGAAAGAAAATACTACCATACCCTAACGAGAAAGCTCTTGCACAAATATAAGAGATTCAGCTCTCTCGATGAAGTGAGAGACTTCTACATGACTAAATGCAAGGTCCGCATAATCAAAACAGACACCATAAGGCAAGCAAGAATAATCGAAGCAATCCTAATTTATATATTAAATCCACGTTATAACGATTAACTAGAAACTTTAAAAGTGAACATTATTTTCTAGTGACTTCTTAGATACTTACTATCTTTTCCTCAATGAAGTGCTTAAAAGAAAAGGGAGATCAAAAAGATCAAAAGAATGCCAGTCTCTGTAGCATGTAGAACGACTAAAAGTTTTCACTAAGTGTCCATGCGGCTTAACCATAAATTCCCTCTACCCTAAAAATATATGAATTTATTTGGACATGAGAGAAGGAGGGATCTAAAAGGATTTTGATTTGTTTTGGAATGTTTCGTCAAGTAATAACTTCAGAGCATCTGATGTGATGCTCGCCACTTATGATCTTTGTAACCCATTCCAGCGCCTCTTTAATCATTTCCTTATTTAAGTCGGATAATAGTTCCTCGATGATCTCCTTGATGGGGACGCCTTATTGGTTTTATGTGGATTGTGTTAGTTCATACGATTCGTCTAGAAATATTGGGGTGAAAGCCATTCTGGATGCGAGTCTCTTAATGGCCATAAAGTCACCCCATAATGGAACTGCTGATCTCTCTTAAACACGGATAGAGGCCTCTTCTTTTGAAGTTCCATCACGGATATTAGCCTCTCCGTCTTCATCGTTGGGTCATATTCAACCACACGAAGAGCATCAGCCCTATTCGGGTTGTTCAGAAAGAAGTAGAACTCGAATAGATTTAGGGGTCCAACCTCTCCTAGATATGCCCCTAGAATATGGAACGACAGGTCGATCCATATCCAATCATTATACGATTCGCTGAATACCTCTGTGGTGCCATGCCCATCAGCCAGTAAGAGTTGATATCCCTCTTCTAGGTCTGGTTTATTTATTGGCCAAGGTAATTGACGCCACGGATAGATCATCTCTATGCATCGGCAAGGTATTCCTAGGGCATTACATGCATGTGAGAAGATAGCCGAGAGATTTCCGCACCAAACGTGATCCTTACCAGCCATAACTCGTTCATACTGCTCAAATGGCGATAGCTTACCCATCTCATCTGATGGTATCCCTCGAAACTGTTCCAAATCATCAATTAAAGATTTTGCTAACGCCTTAGCAGCCTCGTAGTCTGATTTAGCATTTAAAATTAATGATCCCCATTTCCTTTGAGCGTAGAATCTCTCCTCGCGCGTAATGTGTTGCGTCGTCCAATCTTCAACCCGGCTGGAAGATAAGAAGGTATCTATGCTTTCAACTATTAATTGAGCGGGATGCGTTAGACCTGATTGACGCCAGAACTCTCTTGAGTAATAGTGGATATTAATCACGTGAGGTTTAGAGGATATCCCCGTCTTGGAAACAGCCTTCACATAAACTGTTGCATGCTGCTCTACTGACTTATGCGGGTCTTTGAAGCGCACGATTATCTGACCATCCATGCTCCTTTTGGGTGGCATATCATCGATCGTATACAAGAAATGGGAAAACTCTCTTATGCATGTGTTCAATCTGAGTCTCACACCAACCCCTTCGGAGAGTCTTTCAACTGATTGAAGTGTGATCTCCTCACGTCTGGGATAGAGCTCCCAAATATTCATTTCTAATCTGGCCATGTTAATCTTCTCCCTTTAACTCTTGAATTTTTGCAGAACCATTTATAGCCTTTCTTTCTGTTTATTTACGAAGTTTCGAGAGATCTTTGATTCGATCGAAGGCAAAAAAATCCTCTATTAGAGTAGGCCGAGGTCGCCAGTATCTAATCCGTCAATGAATTGACTGTGAGGTAGTTGGCCATAGACGTTATTTTGGTTGACGCTGCTAGTAGGAATATTGAGCCTATCAGGCCGACTATTGGAGATGCTGGGAGCTTCATGGCATCAAAGATCAGATATGAAGCCGCAGGAAGAAGCGGGATCATGATCCTCCAGCTATCGAGCTGATTCGCTTGGATCATGTATAGAGCCGCTGATTGATAAAATGCGAATAGTACGGCTCTGTTAAGGCCAATCAAGAGTAATATGCATAATGCTTCAACGGGAAGGATTAGTAGGCAAAGCCTCCATTTGACGATGATCCTCCTCAACTCGCAGTTTATCCTATCCAGAGTTTAAGGCATGATACACCTCGCCTCTAAGCGGCTCATCAATGCGAAGTATCCTAATCAGCGGCGACAATAAACTCTTAGCAGTCAAGAAGAATTTTAGATACGGCTTATCGGGAAAGTATTGCCGATAAAATTCAGTTAATATCCTCCAGAAGATCCTTGAACCCACCGGTGGACAATTCGCATACCTCCTAACATTCTCTCTTTTCAGGTTATATATGGGATTTTCATCGTTTCGAATAAGCATCTTAAGCAGATCCTTAAGGGCCTCGAGTCTAGCCGACTTAACTCGGCCAGAATCCTTTAGGAGTATGTTCTCATAATGGAGTATCCCCTCTGTAACCGTATTTCTCGGGGCCTCCTATCACTAGCAGATTAAATTTTACATTCTCCTCGTTGATTAGGTAGTCTAGCCATCTGCCAACTCCGCCTACACTCGTTGGTAGAACACCCTCCGATATTGGGGAGACCGTGAATATAGACTGTCCCCGCATCATTGCAACCCTGAAGACACGTACTTTATGAATGAGGATAATCCATCCTCAAGACTAGTTCTAGGAGTAAACCCAATTATTCTCTTTATACGTGATATGTCCGCCACTGATCTCCTTATATCACCCTCAAGCGGCGGCTTGTGGATTATCCGAACATCCGCTCCAGTAATCTCCCGGATCTTCAATGCCAATTCAATTATAGAAGTCTCCTTTCCAGTTCCAACATTAAAGACTTTTCCGTAGGCATCTTCGCATTCTGCGGCCAAGAGATTCGCTTCAACTATATCCCTCACGTAAATGAAGTCTCTAGTCTGCATTCCATCGCCGTAAATGATTAGATCCTCGCCTTTCAGAGCTCTATTCGCGAATATTGTTATTACGCCTGCGTATTGGCTGTATGCCTGTCGAGGGCCATATACATTGAAGTATCTTAGGCATGTGCTCTTTAGGCCATAGGCCTCATTATAGGCTATGCATAGCGCCTCAGCCGAGAGCTTAGATGCCCCATAAGGCGAGATCGGCCTCGGAGGATCATCCTCCCCCAAGGGGAGGCTTTGGGGATTGCCATAAACAGCGCATGAAGAGGCATAAATGAAGATTGAGTCCTGAATTCTTGCCTCCTCCAGCAGATTTAGCGTCCCGGCCACATTTATCTCGTAACATCTACGCGGGTCTTTTAGGGATAATGGAACATTCGCCATGGCAGCCTCATGAAATACATAATTTACATCCTTCATGACTTCATGTAATACTCTGCGATTGCATATATCGTCCTTCACGAACTTGAATCTGTCCGATCCAATGTGATGCTTAATATTCCAAGCCTTTCCTGTTGATAGATCATCGATCACCACTATCTCGTCTACATCTCTGATCTCCATTAATGCATCGACTATGTGGCTTCCTATGAATCCCGCTCCGCCAGTTACTAGAATCTTCCCATTCAAGCTCATATTTAGAGTCTCCTAGAATGCAGAATAGTAATAGTAATCGGCGTTCTTAATGATTGTTCTTAGGGCTATCGCGGCTAGAAGGACAGCCGTGACTATTGAGGCTATCATATAGCCTAAGGACGCCGCATATTTCACTCCCCACATCCTCATGAAGGTAGCTCCTAAAAAGAAGTTTATGAGTATCCCGAGTAGGAGGGGAGGAATGGACTTGGCTGGTCTATGCATATATAGGAAGAGCAGTATATTGGAGATTATCATCGCGAGGAATACATGGCCCAGACTTAAATACATGAAGATTCGCGCCTCATCTTTTATGAGCCAGCCTTGAAGAAGATGGTAGAGGATTATCTGAAATAGGATTCCAGAGACGAGGATGACCCCATGCATCTCCAGGTATACTCTCCTCACGGATCTGCAGTATTCATCCGTCTGGAACGAATTGAATCTCCTCCCTCCCTCCGACACGCTGCTGTAAAACTTGTTAATGTAGTAATTCATTACTCCGAATGGAACTGTTATTGTCAGTAGGGATAGGCTTGCAGGCTTTTCATAGAAGAGATCAACCAGAAATGGGTACGGAGCCTGAACATACCATACGAGGAGTCGATCTATGAAGATGAAGATGAAGTATAGTAGGTTTACGATC
This sequence comes from uncultured Candidatus Bathyarchaeia archaeon, assembly GCA_964508155.1. GTDB lineage: Archaea > Thermoproteota > Bathyarchaeia > Bathyarchaeales > DTEX01 > B63. The sequence continues at coordinate 19,893 of CAZDRE010000007.1, read as the reverse complement.
GCGTATGGTATTCCAAGGTAGAGCATGAACGAGAACCTAACCTTCACACCCTCATGGATCTGTGGTTTGAATCTGCTCCTAAGATAAAGGTATATCGTCAGATAGATCACGGCCATGAATGAGCCGCTTATTATCCCATAGATGTGAGCCATATACTTCTGTTGAAGCATCTCCATAGCGCCATAAAAGACTCCTATAACGGAGAGCGAGGAGATATACGTGAATATGAGAGGGATATACAAGCGCAGAGCATATAGGGGAGCAGTGGTAAGCCACAGCAGCGATAGGGCGATAAAGAAGATTAGGAAGTAGGCTGACCACCAATCCGGGTAGATCCCTAAGACCCCGACAAAAGTGATGGATATCCCAGCCGTTAGGATCGTGACTAAAAATCCAAATGTGAAGTATATCATTAGGATCTTCCTAACAGCGGAATAGTTTCTCTGATACATGAAGTAGAACAGTTTTCTCATGAATATGGGCGAGATCCAAGATGTATTTATGATACTGAATACCAATGCGAGATTTATCGATGTTGAGGCAAGCGGAGTCTCCTGCGCCGGAAGCAACGAGACCTTAAAGATTAGGTAGGCTAAGATGACCGCCAGCCACGGTGAGCTTAACGTTACCCCGCCGGCGAAGAGCTTAATAGCGTCTATGATCGCCTCAAGCCGGGATTTTCTCTTAACTCCGGAGGCCTCATCCTTCAACTGATAATACTTTACAGCCTCAAATACTGTTCTGGCGAGATCGAATATGTCGTCGCATCCGTATCTTCTGGCAGTGTCCTTAGTTACGCCGAGGAGCTCAAGGATTACAGCCACATCTAAATAATCCTTTACATTCTCATCTACCTCTAACGTTGCTATTGCAAGGGAGTCTAGATCAGTCAGGATCTCCGCCATTCAGCTATCTCCCTCAATATCTTCTCAGAGAGGATCTCCAAGTAGACCCTGCGGTAATTCTCCAGAAATCCATCGTATGTGAATCTCTTCAAAACCCTCTTTCTGGCCTCCTCGCCCAAGATTCTGGCGTAATCCTCATCCTCAAGGAGCCTCAAGATCCCATCGGCCAATGCGATCGAGGATCTCGGCGTAACTATTATTCCACAGCCATCAACTGCCTCTCTAACTCCGCCGACGTCCGTTGCCACTACTGGCTTGCCGCATGCCATTGCTTCTACAACCGTGAATGGAAATCCCTCTGAGAGGCTCGGCTGGACGACCATGTAGGCTCTATTATATGCAATCTCAGGCTTATCGGTCGGACCCATAAAGTGGACCTTATCCTCTAAATTTAGGGATTTAACCTTTTTCAGGCAGGTCTTATAGTATGTCTTATCTGATACTGGCCCGTAGATCTCGCATATTGCTTCATGATGCTTTTCTGAGACATGGGACATGGCCTCTATAATGTTCATTATGCCCTTAAGCTTCTCTATTCTCGCCATAACAACTATCCTTTTCAGGTTATCTTTGACCTCTATCTTCATCGGCTTGAACCTTTCTACATCAACCCCATTATAGATGACCTCTATCTTATCGACTGAAGCCCCAAGCTCCTCCTCCCAATTCACATTGAAATTACATACTGGAAGGATTTTATCTGCATAGTAATAGTTGACCCGCGCTATTGCCCTGTAAAGGTTTATTAGTAGCATCCTCTCGATTATCGATGCTTCGGAGGGTAAATCCAAGATTCTCTCCCTGAAGTAGACTCCATGCTCAGTTATGATGTATGGGACCTCACGTTTTATCTTGAGGATTATCCCAGGTATGCCGCAGAGGGCGGCGGCGGATGAGTGGGAGAGGTCAACCCTCGGATACTCATAGGATAATAGCCTCAGCAAGTGGCTGAGTATTCTGGTGAAGTCGGTCGTGTAGGATAGCCTCGTGTGCTGATAGAGTTTATCATCGGATATCTCATCCCTCATGATGTTCCAGAAGGCTCTGCTCCTAACCGTCTTACGATGATCATAATGTATGAGGAATTCATGCATATCGCTGATCGCCTCTCCCAGCGCCTCGGGATCCTTACATCCATACTTGACTTCATTTATGAATTCCCTGAATCTGGGAGCGAAGTCCTCACGTATCCTCTTCTCATCAGTTGAGAGGCTGCCCCTAAGGTAGTCCCTAAACCTAAACTCTGAGATATGCTCCTTCGCAAACTCCGTTCCCCAGAGGGGAATATTCAATACGGCCCTAACATTCGCCGGCAGATCATATCTTTCATGCAGGAAGGGCGTGGATGTAACGGCTAGGATGAGGAATTCATAATCCTGCAAATTCGAGATTAAATTGTGAGTCCAAGTGCTTACTCCTCCCCTATAAAAAGGGTAGGTTCCCTCGCATAACATCAATATCTTTACCATATCCTCACTTTTTTCCTCCAGCCCTAAAGATCCTGAAGAGCGGATATCTGCCCTCTCCTCCCTCCATCTTCTCCGATAATTCATCTGCTAGCTTACTCATCTCCTGAGACTTCGAATAGTCTCCAGCCCATGCATAACATTTAGATGCCATCCTATATCCCCAAATTGCAGATGAGGGAGAAGATGATATTGCCTTATCAGCGTATTCCGCGTAGCTCTCAGCGGCCATCTTAAATGCGGATCTAGCCTTCTCCCGGCCTTCCCTCTTAATTAGGATCTTCGCCGCTGAGAGATAACAGAGCCCTGAAATTCCAGGTCTTTCTCTCCTCTGTTTCTCAGCTTCCTCAAAATATGCCTTAACAGCCTCCTCAAACTTCCCTTCTTCCTCTAATTTATTAGCCTTAAACCATCCGCTCTTATCCCCTGAGATCTTATCCACCCATGAAGGAGTAGAAATCTCTAATCACCACCTTTTCCTCTAGCTAATTAAATAGCCTCATTAATATACGTGTTTTCGGCAGTAAAAGATTTTTAGTCCTCAAGAACGGATCATACATACATATTGTGTGATTGATAATGCCTCGGAATATTATGAAGGTTAAGACGGGCATTGAGGGACTCGATATTCTAACAGGTGGAGGCCTACCAGCCGGGAGAACCTACCTTGTAGCAGGTGAATCCGGAACTGGAAAGACCATTATGTCCCTTCAATATATGTATAGGGGGGCAGAATATGGAGATTCAGGCGTGTACATCACGATCGACGAGAGTCCAAAGCATCTTGTTGAAGATGCGCACTCGCTGGGATGGGACTTAGAGAAGCTAATGGATGAGAATAAGCTTCTCATGGTCGAGTTTACTCCTCTATTCGCGGATACGATGAAGATCGATGCTGAAAAGGTATTGGATGAGATGAAGGAATTGATCTCGCAGATCGACGCCAAGAGGCTCGTCATAGATCCAATAGCTCCCCTCGTGCTTAGGGGGACAAAAGTGATGGATCAAATGGCGGCTCAGATGGTCGTTAGAAATTACATTCGGAGATTGATTACTGGATTAGATGATCTTAATGTGACGACTATTGCAACATCTGAGATTCCGACCGGAACGAATAGACTCAGCCGGTATGGAGTTGAGGAGTTCTTAGCGTCTGGAGTGATAGTTTTGAGGCTTAGGAGGATAAACGGCAATTTCGTGAGGGAGCTCTACATACGTAAGATGAGGGGCGTAAATCACAGCCTGAACATCTGCAATTTCGTCATACAATATGGCGACGGTATAGTCATACCCATCTAAGGAGGAATCACTTCCTTCCAATAATAGTTTGTAGCTTATACAACGAGTATATTAAGCAGAATGTATAGATTGTTCCGACAAAGGAGAATACCAGAACATACATGACTCTAGGGATAATTCCCATCTCACTTAGAACTCCTATGGCTCTGCCCAGGACGAAGATTGATAAGCCACCTACAAGAAACCTCATAGCCTTTATAGATTCTTCTCTCTTAAGGAATATTCTGCTCGCGGAGAGCTTCGGATTTCTCCTAGCCGTCAAATATAGTGAGACAGAAAAGGATAATGCAACTCCAAGGATGACGCATCCAAAGATTAGTGTCTGAAGAATCATTTCTTGATCACACCATATAGAAGATAAATCGAGTATAGCAGAGCTATTAAGCCTAAATCCGCGGTGTACCTTCCTATCTCCCTATATATCGGCGCAAACCTGCCTAAGCAGAAGAGTATGTTACTTATGAATGCCAGAAATATGTTAAGGAAGAAGCCTATAAGAACTCCGAGCAGGGTCTCCTCCTTAAGGAAGATCCTCCCAGCCGCCAGATCCTTCCTTCCAAGTCCAACCATAACCTTATACGTATAATATAATGTTATGATGGATAATGCCAGCACCGCCAAGCTTCTGATCAGGCTGATCAGATCCAAAGTTTCCCCTCCGAGAAGGTTGAGCCCAAAATGATTGGAAGCGTCATTCAATATTAATGATTATGAATCGTCAGTATGGAGAGATATTATATAATCATTCGAGAAGCTTAGCTATCTTTTTACTTGCATCTTGCATCTTAAGGAGGATGAGTCCAAGCGGGGTTTCGGGGGATGATAGGACGACGAGCAGGGCTGTAGGCCCAGCTCCCATAGCTATTATCTTCGCCGTTTCCCCCTCAACTATTATCCGATGGAGATTTCCAGCTTTAACTTCGCTCATCGCGGTCTCAGCCGCGCCCGTCATAGTCGCCGTCATAGCCGCGAATGTATCAACATCAACGTCGCTTGCAACGTCCGATGCTATTAATAGGCCATCTCTGGTAACCGCTGCAGATGCATTTATACCCCCAACCTTACGCAGTTCGCTTAGAACCTCCTCTATCATAGATTTAACTGGAACCGCCAACCTCCTCCCCCTCCTCAATTAATTTCCTAAGTAAAAGATCAAGAGCTTTCATTAAGTTTTTCCCCTCCGTCGCGACAGCCTCAACTATCGGGACATTATCCGGAATATGCATTCTCCTCCTAATCTCATCGGCCGGTAATGCATCTGGAAGATCCTGCTTATTCGCTATTACAACATATGGTAGCCCATGTACTCCGGCCTTCCTCATCATCTCCATTGCCCTCGGAAACTCCTCAGGCTTGGTGCTATCGACCACAAGCAGAACTCCAAGGGCCTCCCCTCCCAGAACATCAAGTATTGGATCAAATCTGGGTTGACCTATGGTTCCGAAAAGATCAACTGAGAACCCCTTATAATCTACGTGGCCGAAGTCTAATGCTATTGTTGTCCCCATCCTCTGAACGCTCACGGCCTTCGTTGAGATCTTATGCACGATGGTTGTTTTGCCCGCGTGGTATGGTCCTGTAACGAGGATCTTAGGGACATAAACTTTGAATCCTCCGGGCTTAGAGTATTTGAATGGTATGTAGCGTTTTTCCCTTACTGGTTTCCTATCGACTTTTGTGACTGTGAGAACCTCACTCGCGACTACTCTCTTCAGTGCCTTAAGGTCTATGATGAAGTCGAAGATCTCCTCTAGCCGAGACCTAATCTCCTCCGGATATCCCCACTCAGTATATATGTAGATGCTACTTATGTCCTTAACCAGATTATGCTTGTTCCATTCTTTAATCGCGGATATTCCCTTGACTCCAAATTGATCAATGAATATATTTAGCGAATCGAAGAGGAAGATTGCTTTTCTCTCCGCGCTTTTAAGGGACTCCGAAAGGACACCGTTCAACTCTCCAAATTCCATTGGATTCTTAACTTTGAAGGTCTCTGAACTCTCCATTCCAATTACTCCACTGTAGGCATCGATAAATACGAATCTGCCTACCTTACGGTAACTCTTAACTGGCCACCCATAGGATCTCATCTCCTCCAAAACCACATCTGGTGGCCTATTATTAACTAGGTAGAGCCCCCTATCTCCCTCCCTTAGACGATTATAAAACCACTCCTGAGCTATAGGCGTCGCATCTACGAAGGGGCTTGAACGTAGGAGGATAGAGGATCCCCTTTCAAAACCCCCTCCCAAAAGTTTATCGATCACTTGGATGCCCGTAGAAACTCTATCTCCCACTAGGTTGCACCTTTACATACTATACAGACATACATTTATTTCATAATCCATTTATAAAAGATTTGTGAACTGGAAAAGTGCGTGGATCTTATGAAGAGAGTTCCATTGGGCATCGGCGGATTTGACGAGTTAATACAAGGAGGCCTTCCAGTAGGAGTGAGCGTCCTTCTCATGGGGGAGCCGATGACTGGAAAGACAACATTAGCCATGCAGTTTTTATATAATGGATTGGCTCTCGGCGATGTTGGAATATTCATAACAACCAACGCGACGGCTGAGGATGTAAAGGAGAGAATGGCATCATTCGGGTGGGATACAACTCCCTACGAAGAGAAGGGGCTCATGAAATTCGTGGACTGCTATGGAATGATGGTGAATAGTAGACTCACAGATACATTCTCAATAAAGAGGATTCCAAGCATACTTGCACTTACGAATATAAGCGTCGTACTATCAGAGATTTGCGGTCACTTCTGGAGGCTTCAGAAGATACCAAGAATAGTTTTTGATTCAGTCTCATCGCTTCTCATGTACGCAAATCCAAGTACGGTAGTTAGATTTCTCCATGTCTTATTAGGCAAGTTTAGATCCGTAAATGCTGTTAGCCTTCTCCTCTTAGAGGAGGGAATGCACGATAAGACACTAGAGATAACGCTTCAGCAGCTAGTTGGAGGAGTATTTCGGCTGGTAAGAAAGAATAATGAGAGAGCTCTCATCTGCCTCGGACTGCCCTCGACGAAATGCGTTGGGAAGGAAATCCCATTCATAATTACGGATGAGGGAATACTCGTAAAGAAGACCTAAAATTGCCTTCCGCACGAGCCCATATCTATGCTTGGCCAAACACTCTCCTATCATAGTCCCTCTTTAAAAAGGAGATCTTCTCAGCGCACTTTGGGAGTATCTGCTGTGTTCCCCCAGCCTCGCTTATCACTTTTAGCATCGCCCTAGGATCCTTTATTCTCACACCCATAACTGCGGTTACTCCCCTCTCAAAGAGGGGATGCGGGATCACGCTTGCGGTTGGGCCTAAAAGAACGATCTCCCTCGCCCCTTCACTAAATCGTAAGATCTCATTTATGGTCTTATTTACGAGTGTGCTTCCGCTTATCAAGATCACATCTGACGATCCAGTGATTCTCGGCATCTCAGAGGGCGAAACGAATCTAACACGATTATCGCCGACTCTCCTCTTTTCAAAAACATAGACCTCTCCTGCCTTTTTTAGGATACTGGGGATTAATGGGCCGAAATATCCAATCATTGAGACTTTATCACCGCGTCTAATGAGATCCAAAACATCAACATTTGAGAATATAAATCTCTCAGGATGGATTTCAAAGGCTAATTGGGATAGGGCATTTATGGTTGCAATTCCTATCGAGGCCTCGATCAAGTTCCGAGAGAGAGTCATCATCATGACTTCTGATGCTGGGGACCCAGAGATCTCTCCCGCAATGCTTAGGGAGGGACACCCGGAATATTCATGTATTGGAGTGTATGCCAGGCCTCCGTGACCGGTTGATATTAGAACGCCAGTATAGACAATTCCAACCCTAACATCCTCAACCTTAACCCCTGAAACATCATCTAATTCTTTCTTCAAAGACTCGATCAGCCAATCCATTTCAATCAATGACGATCTTCGCTGTGGTTAAATAAAAATGGATTAGTGCATCTTTAATGCGGTAGAAAAGAATATATTTTTGTCCTCGACTTTTAGATAAGCACTCAGCTAGGTGATTCTGTATGGCTGAGAAATTGGCTATTCTAGGCGGGCCGAAGGCGGTCACATTGGAGGATGAAGATGCCTATGGTCCATGGCCAATAATAACGGATGAGGAGATCGAGCTCGTTACTGAATGTATGAGGAGGGGCTGGCTTTCAGGAACCCCGCCGATAGTTGAAGAGTTCGAGGAGGCCTTCGCAAAGTATCATAACGTAAAATATGCGCTTGCAGTTAATAATGGGACGGCCGCTATTCATGCGGCATTGTTCGCCGTCGGAGTTGGACCTGGAGATGAGGTTATAACTCCATCGTATACGTGGCATTGCGGAGTAACTCCGATACTGGCCTGTCATGGCATTCCCGTCTTCTGCGAGATCGATCCTAAAACGCTCTGTGCCGACCCAGATGATATTGAGAGGAAGATCACTTCGAGGACGAAGGCCATAATCGTAACTCACATCTGGGGAGTTCCAGCTGAGATGGATCGCATAATGGAGATCGCCGAGGATCACGGCTTAGCGGTTATTGAGGACGCCTCACACGCTCACGGCTCCATATATAAGGGAAGAAAGGTTGGTACGATAGGCGATATCGGCTGCTTCAGTCTTCAAGCGAGTAAGGCGATGGCAGCGGGGGAGGGAGGGATCCTAATAACCGATAATGAGGAGTATCTGAAGTGGGCGACTGCCCTTGGAAATTTTGAGAGGTTATGGCGGTGGCCGGATCATCCCGTCTACAAGTTTCGAAATGCCCATTTCGGATTGAAATTTAGGATCCATCCATTGGCGGCTGCCATAGCGTATGTTCAGCTAAAGCATCTCGATGAGAGGAATAAGATTAGACGCGAAAACCATATGCGTCTGCATAGGGGCTTAATGGATATTGTGGGCCTCGAGCCGCAATATATTCCCTCATACGTGCAGATGGGAGGATGGTATGGATTCAGAGTTAAATATTATCCCGAGAGGCTATCTGGGATCTCAAGGGAGACATTCATTGCCGCCCTCAGAGCGGAGGGGGTTAGAGCATCATTAGAACGCTATCCCCTGCTTCATCTAGAGCCTATATTCTCAGATAAGAGCCTAAAGATCCCGGCTGGGCCATTAAGATGCCAAAATGCTCCGAGAAGATTCTATAAGAAGGGCGATCTGCCAGTAACCGAGGATATCTACTCGAGGCTAATAGCATTCCCAAAGTTTGAAAGGAAGATATGCTGGGATCTCATCGACCAGTATGTGGAAGCCGTCAGGAAGGTAGCTGAAAACGTAGCGGAACTAAAGAAGATAAAGGACAAAGAGTTCGAAGTGCCAGTTGAGGCTGGAACGAGGTGACGAGACCTAATCTCCGCATATACACTTAAAGGCTCCTTTTAGCCCTAAACTGAAAAACACTTTATATCCTAAATACTCTATCGCTATGCTTCGCTTAATACGATTATGCTTCGATAATTGAACGAGTTCTCATAGTGGCTGTTTTTCACTTGAAGCCTCCCATTATAGGAGGTTCAGCTTCTGCAGCTTCTCAACGACCCGGTCTGAGATCAGCCCTATCTCCTCCGGCGAGAGCTCCCTAGGCCTCCTATTGCTGAATGGTAATGAATCGGCTATCCTCGTCATCTCATCGTTTGGGATCCTAAATCTCCCTAGGAAGGGCTTGATGGCATTTCGGATCTTCCTGTTTTTCTGCGTGAAGATCGCCCTGACAACATCAAAGAATATCTCTTCATTCTCCACTTTGAATGGAGGTCTTTTAGGCCGTAGGCGAACTATGAGCGAGTCTACCTTAGGCGTAGGCCAGAATGCCTCTTTAGGGATCGTATCTAGAATCTCAACATCGGCTCTATAGTAGGTTGCTATGGTCAATCTGCCATAATCCCTTGAGCCCACCGGGGCTGTTAATCGGCGGGCAAACTCCTCTTGAAAGGATAGGATGGCCAACTCAAACTCTCTATTTAGGAGCCAGAAGTGCAGGGGCGAAGAGATCGAGTATGGAGGCGTGGATACGACCTTATTGAATCCTGGAATATCGATCCTCATAATATCTCCATGTAGGATCTCAACGTTGTTGTATGCGCTTAGTCTCCTCCTTAAAGCCCTAACCAGTCTGCCATCGATCTCTACCGCGATCACTCTACCAGCGTTCCTCGCCATCCTCTCCGTTATAAAGCCGAATCCAGCTCCGACCTCTAGGATCACGTCTTCACCACTTATGGACGCATAATCTATCATCTTGTATATGGCGTTCTCGTCGATGAGGAAGTTCTGGCCTAAACGTTTCTTTGGAATAATCCTATAATACCGCAGAAGTCTCATTGTCTCTTTTAGGAGGCTCATTTATTATCTGCCAAAGACGATTATGGCTTGAAGATGTATTCTCAATTATGATGGCCGCGTGAAGAGTCTATATTTGCTTTCTCCGGATAGTTCCTCGATTATGCGCTTCGTTAGAAGCTTAACTGGATTGGGTATGTTGATTCTTCTCTGGAGATCCTCGAAGCTCTCGAATGGTTTCCTCTCACGTTCATTCAGGATGTTCCACATATACTTCTTTCCTATTCCAGGTATGAGCTCAAGCATGTGCATCCTAGGCGTTATTGGACGTGCCGTATTGAAGAAGTTCACGAACCAGTCCTCTCTTACGCGGATGATATGCTCAACTGCACTCTCAAGCTCCATTTTAGCATTCGCCGTTAATTCGTCATACTCTATTCTGCCGAGTATATATGTGATCTCCTTTCTAGATTCCTTCCCAACATAGACTCTGTCGAGGGGCTTGAGGGTCACTCCAGCCTTTACATTCGCCTCTAAAAGGGTGAAGTATCTCTCGCCTATGAGCTGAACTATTGGACCGGATCTATATCTCCCCCTAGCCCCAGGCTTCCCGAATGGTAGATAATCGAGAACATACGCATTCTCCTCATAGAGGTGCTTGCCCTCTCTTTCTCTCCTCTCAGACATCTCCTATTCCTTCCACTCATAACTTAAAGGGAAAAATTGAGTTTCGATCCTCCCTCAAATACTCGACGTCTTAAAGGTTGCCTTTTTTATGGATCGGAGAAGGCATGCATCATCATAGATCTTAAACAATTTATAATTAGAGTGAGCTTCTCGTATGAGCATCCGTTCTCACCAACAATTACTAAATCTAATAATATTCAATTACTTTCAAATAACTCTTTTTCTAAGTTTCCTCTAATCTTTGCCCTCGTTCTCTCTATACTTGTCTAAAATCTGGAGGATCATCTCCAACTTTGATGTTTCCATTATCCTCCTTCCGCCGGTTAAGAAGATCCTAAGCTCCTCAATGCTCTTCGGCATACAATTGATTATCTGTACGATCTCCTCCTCATCCAGCTCCGTCTTCTCCTTCAATTCCTTCATGAGCTTCTCAGATGCCTCTGCGCTGATCTTAGAGAATTTGCTGGCATAATCTAGGGTTCTCCGCTGGAATTGATCCAGGTTTTCCTCGCCTATTGCCTTAAGTATAGCCATGACCTGCGGAACAGTGATCGGCTTGATCCTCAATATCTTCCTGGCCATGTCATCCGCCTCCGTGGAGCTGGAGATGTTCCGGAAGGACTATTATGTGCTTGACTGTTCTTCCTTGGGTTACTTCAATCTCGTATGCTCTTCCCCTCTTAGCCTTTATAACGCCTATCTTGCCGTGATATCTGCGGTGAGGCATGCCCTTATGGACGCTCGGATCAATCTTGATTACAACCTTATCTCCTGGCTGATACTCATATAGGATCCTGCTTAACTTGAGTTTTCCCCTTTCACGCGGCTTCTTACGTAGGAGCGAACGGGTTTTCCTCCTATATCCCCTGGACTTGGCCATATTATTTCTCCTCTGTCCTATCTAATACCTCAAGCACATCTAATTCGAGAGGCCGAGCTTCAACTCCTAATATCTTCGAGACACTTGGATCAGTTCGGCCTTCATCTCCGGTTACGAGCTCCTTTACGTACAATCCTCCCTGACACCTAATTATCATCTCTATTCTATTCGGGGAGATTCTCTTTATATTCGTCTCATATATGTGTTTTTCTCGGGTTAGATCCGTTCTCCTATGCAGAACCCGCTTTGGAGTTCGCTGATGAATCGTAATGTCGGTTAGGTGTTCCCTTAATTTTTCGATTTCCTCGTCCCCTATCTCTCTCTCGAATTCAACGATGACTCTATAGATCTTCTGCGTGGACTCCAAGTCTTTGATCTTCACGACAGCCCTTCTATCTACAAATTTGAGGTCTGAAACCTCTATCTTCCCCTGTGCCCTCTCATTTATTATACGCTCAACCTCTGAGAGGTCAAGCTTCCTCCTCTTTGGCTTCTTAATCTCTATAATGAATGGCCTGCCAGAGCCGAGCATCCGAGCGTCTATATCCTCACGGCCGGCTCCGTGGAAAGAGGAGTCCTCCCCAAGAGTCATCTCTAGGACTGGATTTGCAATCAACTCCTCCACGGATTCCGGATACTTCTTTCCAGTCCAATTGCAGAGGGGACATCCTCTGCCACGGCATCTGCCGCAGAGCCACTTCGATTGAGGTATCCCCCTAACTAGCTTCCTGTACCTTCCCATTATATAAAGCGAATTGGATTGTATCTCAACTTCTTCTGTGAATGGGTCGATTAGGATTACAATTTCAGGCTTCATGTAATCGGCTTTTTTCCCCGTGATCTCATGGATCATCTTTCCTATGACCCTGCTCAGCTCATTCCTCATGCTCTCTCCATATTCAACCTCATACTTAGCCCTAAACTCATCCTCTCTCTCCTCTATCTCCACTGGAATTCTAATTCCAACCAGAAAGGTATCATATTCGTATTCGCTAAGCAATTTCACGGCCTTATTCGCTAAGGGAGAGAGATCCTCAAGTAGCCCCTCGCAGAGGAAGCATCGTCTCCTCTCACCCGCCGCCTGACCGAGCTTCCTAAGGATCTCTGAGGCTATGCGGGACCCTCCGTTTTCAGCGAGGATCCTAAGTATCTTTAGGCCCTCCGGGTCTCGTTGGAGGGCCAATCTATGTCCTTCCATCGCCAGAAGATCCTTTATTGCCTTCCCCCTATCCTTATTCTCCATCCTATACCCTAAGAAGGCGAATTGCCTGCCTAAGCAACTGTCGCATAGAGGTTTATCCTCAAGCATCCTCAGAGCCTTCTCGAGTATATCCATCGCCGCGGCATCACCATTAAAGTGTGCAGAATTGTTGAGCCTAATTATCTAAATCGCTTATATTTATGTTACCTCAATAAAACTTGATCTACCGACGGGATGGAGATTGAGGCTTATCCGCTACATTCGCGATAAACGGGAATCTTACGGCATCCTAAAGGATGATGGAGTAATCGATCTGCCCATACTCTTAAGGGTGGGCGGATATGAGGCTCCAAATACGCTTGAGACTTTTGTCTCCTCAGGTCTGATCGATGAGGTCAACCGTCTGATTAATGACCTTTCAGAGGCTGAAGTCAGAAAGATCAGCATGGAAGAGGTTGTCTTGAGGGCTCCGATACTATATCCGCCGAAGATAATCTGTTTAGGACTGAATTATAGAGATCACGCTGAGGAATCCGGGGCTGAGATCCCAGATGAGCCGATAATCTTCATGAAGCCTAGAACATCGATAATCGGCCATGAAGAGCCGATAGTTAAGCCTAGATTCGTGAAGAAATTGGATTATGAGGCTGAACTTGCAATGATAATCGCTAGGAAGGGAAAGAATATAGGTGTCTCCGAGGCGGCGGATTACATCTTCGGCTATACAGCCTTCAATGATGTGTCCGCGCGTGATATACAGTTTAAGGATGGTCAGTGGACGAGGGGTAAGAGTTTTGACACATTCGCTCCTATAGGCCCATGCATAACAACTTCGGATCAAATAGGAGATCCGATGGATCTGAAGATAAAGACGCGGGTGAACGGGGAGGTCAGGCAGGACTCCTCAACGAGTAACATGATATTCAGCGTATATGAGATAATCTATCATTTGAGCAGAATTATGACCCTTGAGCCATGCGATATCATAGCGACCGGAACTCCAGGCGGAGTAGCGGCCTTCATGAAGCCGAAACCCAAATTCCTCAAGGCAGGGGACATAGTAGAGATCGAGATTGAGGGGATAGGGACTCTGAGAAATCCGGTAATAGAGGAAGGATTCATCGAAGAAAGATAATTTTAAATAAGAAATTTTTCTCTATCTTTTGTGGCCGCGGTAGCTCAGTCTGGGAGAGCACCCGACTCTAGGCCTAACGCCGGAGGGTGAAGCTGAAGACCATAGTGAAGGAAGTTTGAAACCGGGTTGTCGGGTGTTCAAATCACCCCCGCGGCACCATCAAGGAACACGCGGCAATTTTCCATAATCCCTCTTTCTGAGGATATTTTATAACGATGGAAATATAGCAGAATTATGCTGATTATGAAGCAGATTCGATTATATGATACGGATTTTATCCTTCGAAGCCTATGATGTTGCCTGTGATGGGGTCTATCTGGAATTTGAAGTGTCTGACTTCCTTTCCTATTAGTCCCTTCTTTACTGTTATGTCACCTTCGACTTCCCAGACATCCATCCTCGCTCCGGTAGAATACCATACCCTTGTAAATTTTATGTTCTTGATCTTGTCAGCCCCGTATTGTGCCTCTAAGTGCCTCCTTACGGCGCTCTGGGCGCTGAAGGCATCTCTTATCCGAGCTTCCTCCCCCATCTTATTCTCATCCAATCTTGTAATTAACGCCCAATGAGAATAAATAATTGACGGGCTAAATTTACCGAAGATCTTAGAGAGCCAGTATCTTAATTTTATGATCCGCGCCTTAATTATTGTATGTGAAGAATTCGCATGGGTGAAGTGTTGCTACTTGAGCAGGGATAGGCCTTTGGCATTGGCGTTGCTTTCGGGGGGATTGGACAGCCTATTAGCCACTATGCTGGTTCTACAGCAGAACGTAGATGTTGAGGCCGTGAACTTCATGACTCCATTCTATATTGGCGAGTTGGAGTCTATACGATGGTTCAGCAGGACCTTTAAGATCAAGGTTCACCGGATCTTCCTTGGAGATGAATACTTAAGGATGGTTGTTGATCCTCCGCATGGCTATGGAAGCCAGATGAATCCATGCATAGACTGCAGAATACTCATGTTCAAAAAGGCCAGAGAGATCGCTGAGAGGATAGGGGCGGACTTCATAGTTACAGGCGAGGTTCTGGATGAAAGGCCCTTCTCCCAGAGGAGAAATGCGATACTTCTAATAGAGCGTGAGGCTGGATTGGAAGGTAAAGTTTTGAGGCCATTATCCGCCAAGCTTCTGCCGGAGACCGAAGCGGAGAAGACCGGCCTGATAGATAGAAGTAGGCTGCTGGCGATTAGGGGGAGGAGGAGACGTCCACAGATAGAATTGGCTGAAAAGCTAGGGCTGAAGAGATACCCAACTCCCTCAGGTGGATGTCTGCTGACGGATCCGGAATTCAGCCGTAGGCTCAGGGATCACTTGGAGCATGAGGGAAAGCTAACGTTGACCGATGTTGCACTTCTAAGGGTTGGCAGGCACTTCAGAATCGATGGGGCTAAGATCATTGTTGGAAGGAATAAGAGGGAGAATGATAGGCTTCTATCCCTTGCTAGGCTCCACGGCTTCACCTATATGAAGACAGCAGAGTATAAGGGGCCAGTCACCCTATGCCTAGGCCGCACTAATAGGAATGTGCTTACAAAGGCCGCTGAGATAACAGTTCAATACTCAGACTCTCCGAAGGATACTCCGGTAAAGGTCACGGTTATAAAAGATGGGAGAGGGGAGATCATGGTCAAGGCCCTGGATATTGATGAGTTGAAGAGCCTCAGAATCTAGCCTCAATTATCATCATAATGCTTATATAAGACGATATGTTAAGAGCATGACTCGATGGTGATTAAAGTGAGGGATCGCGTTTGCCCTCACACAGGAAAAACATTTAGCTCCTTCTAATGAATCCAATCATTACCTTAAGATCCATTTTAGGAATGAAATTTTTCTTCATAAGAATGTATGTTTTTATGCCGGGATGGCCGAGCGGCTAGGCAAGCGGCTGCAGACCGCTGTACGAGGGTTCAAATCCCTCTCCCGGCTCCACCATCTGAATTCGACTCTGGCTTTATTCTCGTAAGGCTCATAGCCTCCGACCCAATTAGCTCGAACAATGCGATGATGTGAAGAAACCTATATATGCAGTAAGAAAAGAATATAACAGTCAAAAGTGATTGGTGAGTGTCGTCTTGGAGGAGGCACTAGTCAACATTAGGGGTTTAACCGTTGAATTTAGGATTCCCCGTGGAATACTCAGAGCAGTGGACAACGTAAATCTCGACATTTATAAAGGTGAGGTTTTGGGCCTTGCCGGTGAGAGCGGATGCGGCAAGTCAGTCCTAGCACATGCCATGTTAAAGATCGTAGATCCAAATGGATACATAAAAAGCGGCAAGGTTATCTTTAATTTGGAAGGCGAAAAGATCGATGTCCTATCTTTATCTAAGGAGGATCTTCGGAAATTCCGGTGGAGCAAGGCGGCCATAGTATTTCAGGGAGCCATGAACTCATTTAATCCCCTCATCAGAATAGGAGATCACTTCATAGATACAGTTGAGGATCATGAGGGGCGCGTTTCTAAGACTTCAGTCTTTGAGACAGCATCTAAGCTTCTTCAGGAAGTGCGATTGGATGCCAATCAAGTCCTCAGGATGTTTCAGCATGAGATGAGCGGGGGGATGAAGCAGAGATCGCTTATTGCGCTGAGCTTCATATTAAGCCCAAACTTTATAATTTTGGATGAGCCTACCTCAGCGTTGGATGTACTTACACAGAAGTTCATAGTGAAGCTTCTGAGGGATATACATGATAAGACAGGCCTAACGATGCTCTTCATAACTCATGATCTAGCCGTTCTTGCCGAGATAGCCGATAGAATAGCCATCATGTATCTCGGCAACATAGTCGAGATAGCCGATACAGAAAGTATATTCTACGATCCAAAGCATCCATATACTGAAGCTCTTATTAAGGCTATTCCATCAATAACTGGAAGCCTAGAGGATCTTAGGCCACTACCAGGACCCGTTCCAGACCCAGTTAATCCGCCTCCGGGATGCAAGTTTCATCCTAGATGCCCGAAAAGGATGGATGTCTGCGCTAAAGTTAAGCCAAAACTCGTGGATGTCGGCGGGGGCCACATGGTAGCCTGCCACCTATATGATTAGCATGAGAAAACATCAGATTTTTAATATAGGTGGCAGGCTACAAGGCGGTTTTTAACCTCTCTGAGTTCCGGCATTTTTTCTTCGCATATCTTTTCTGCATATGGGCATCTAGTATGAAATTTACATCCGGACGGAAGTTCGACTAGGCTGGGGATCTCCAAGCTTCTGAGGGGCGGTAACCCGCGTTCCTTTGCCAACTTTGGATCCGGCACTGGAACGGACATGATTAGGGCCTTTGTGTATGGATGCATGGGGTTCTGAATGACTTCTTCAGTATCACCTACCTCCACTATGTTTCCAAGATACATTATGGCTATTCTCTCTCCAGCTGCGAAGTATCTGGCAATTGCGAGGTCATGCGTTATGAATAAATACGCCGTACTGAATTTTTTCCTGAGATTCAGGAGGATATCCAGTATCTCGATTCTGAGAGATGCATCGAGCATTGATACGGCTTCATCTGCGACTATGAAGCTCGGGTTGACGCTTAAAGCTCTTGCTATTGATATCCTCTGCATCTGACCTCCACTAAGCCTGCACGGATACCTATTTAAGAAGTCCTCTGGCGGTGATAGACCTACCGTCTCGAGAAGCTCAGCGGAGATCTTTCTGGCCTCTGATCGATTAGAGGCTATCTTGTATCTCAGTAGTTGCGGATAAAGTGCAGATATGACCTTCTTCATGGGATTTAGGGTGCTATATGGATCCTGAGGGATTAGCTGAGCGTTCCTTCGGAACTCCTTAAACTCTTCTCCCTTAAGCGACCAGATATCCTCTCCCCTAAACTTTATTTGTCCCTCATCGGGCTTAAGCAGGGCGAGCATCAGCCTTCCAAGAGTGCTTTTTCCGCATCCTGACTCGCCGACTAAAGCGACTATCTCATTCTCTTGAATGTTCAAGCTTACGTTATCAACGGCCCGTATATGCTTCTTTACGCCAAATAATCCCTTACGTACCTCAAATATCTTGGAGGCATGTACAGTCTCTATTAGCGGCGTGGACAAGAGTTGCTCACCCCTACTTTTCTCTAAGTCTAGGATTGAATATCTTATCTATTCCGTTGCTGAAGAGCACAAGCCCTATCTGCAGGATCGTCACAGCTGCGGCCGGAGCGAGGACATACCAGCTTCCTACGCCAGTAACCGTGCCTGTAACTGCCATTGCCATATGCATCATAGCGCCCCAGTTGCCTGGCCTGTAGGGCAGTAGCCCCAATGCCATAAGCCCAACATAGGAGTAGAGGGCTCCTATCATGCTCAATATGAGATTCATAGCTATATAGGGCAGTATGTTCGGCATTATTTCGCTGAATATAATGTGTAATTTGCCTAGGCCGAGAGTTTGAGAAACCTCAATGTAAGGTTCCTTCTTTATTGAGAGTATCTGGGATCTCACAGCTCTGGCCAATCCAGCCCATGACGTTATGCTCAATAGAGCGGCGGCCATGAATATATTCACCTCGATTCCACTACCTATCAGGAAGGCCGCTATGACCATTAAGAGGGGAAATCCTGGAATCGTAAGAACTATATCCGTAACAGTCATGACTATCAGGTCAGCTGTGCCTCCGGAATAGCCCGAGAATATCCCGACTACTGTGCCGACTAACACGGTGATCAGACCCGCAAGGAATGCTACTATAAGCATGTCGGGCGCTCCATGAACCAGCTGCGCAAATATGTCTCTTCCCCAAGGATCCGTTCCAAGCGGATGCTTAAGGCTCGGAGGAAGATATGCCTCCTCCAAATTCGGCGTTAGTTCAAGCGGAACCACCATTGGCCCTATCACGGCTAAGCCGATATAAAATAATACTATGAGAAAACCAGCCACCGCCCTCTTATCAGTCGCCAATAGGGTGAGTGGCTCATATATCCAAGCGCGGACTGCTGAAAGAATAATTCCAACGATCGAACGATTCGCTTTTCTCTTCATTTCACTCACCCAACTTCACTCTTGGATCGAGCTTACCATAAAGCAGATCAGCCATGAAGTTGGATACTATAACTGCAGTGACTAATATTATGAATGTTCCCTGAATGAGCGGATAGTCCCTATAGCTCATGGCTAACCCCATCACCATGCCGATTCCACTATAGGCGAAGTATGTCTCTATTAGAACTGAACCTCCAAACATGTACCCCAAAGTAATTGCGAGTGAAGTAAATAGCGGCAATATCGCGTTTCTGCCGACATACGTCATCGCCACCCTCCTATCCTTTAAGCCTCTAGCCTCAGCGGCTATAACATAATCTTCACCTAAAACCCTTATTGTGTTGCTTCTCATGGCAAGCATCCAGCCGCCGACGCTAGTGATGACGTATGTCATCATCGGCAGAAATGCATGGTAGAGCACGCTGGATATGAATGGAAGGTTGAAGCCGGGCGTTATACTAACGTCGTAGCTGCCTCGAGCTGGAAAAACTGGGATTTGTATTGCCAATGCGAATAGGAGGAAAAGAGCCATTATATAATTTGGAACGGCATATACTATGCTGGCGAATGTAGATGCGCCAGTATCAAATAAGCCTCCTCTTCGATAAGCCATCAACATTCCTAAGCCTACGCCTAGAAGGAAAGATATCGTCGTAGAAAGCGAAAGGATGAATATGGTCCACGGTATAGCCGTGACTATCGGCTGAATCACAGGCATTGTTCCGCCACTAATCATAGTTCTCCCGAAATCACCATGCAAGAGGCTCCATAGATAATCCAGGTATTGTTGCCATACTGGCTTGGAAGGCTCAATATCAAGTAGTAACTTTATCATGGCATAAGCATCCTCTCTACTCATTCCGTAATCACGCATATAAGTGATGACGAGCATGTCCACGATATTGCCCGGCATGAGTCTTATCAAAAAGAAAGTTATCGTAATCACTATGTAGATTGTTGATATAGCTAATAAGCTCCTCTTAAGTATCCAATTCACTTCAATGCCTCCAAGCCATACAACATTATTCATT
>CAZDRE010000006.1:0-126967 GCA_964508155.1 uncultured Candidatus Bathyarchaeia archaeon | reverse complement strand
TAGAGGCTCAGAATTTTGTTACTTTTTATTTTTGCAAATTTCTATGTTTCCAGAATAATATCTCTTTAATTTCACGCTGATTAAATGATGCCGATGTTGTTGTATTCCCTTTTTCAGAATATGAATTCGGTAGCATGGTTTTACGGAGTAAGATCCCTCATATGATTTAGCAATGAATTCTGTAGTGTCCATTTTAAGTGTTGCAAGTATATGGAGCAGCTGTCTTTTTAATGTAGGATTTGCTGTTTTTATCTCTACAAGATATGGTTTCATGCTTCTCTTATTAAAGAAGATATAACCATCGCTGTCTATCATACCGGAAATAAAACCTAATTTGAAATAGTAGCTCCAATTTTCGATATCAACAAGCACTTTTCTGTGGGGTTGCCCCTTTACCTGTCCGAAGTTTTTTACATACTTTGCTAAATATTCCACAAATGATCTTGAAGAGACTTTAATGATGAGTTTTTGTTTTTTCACTTAGTCTTGTCGTCCTTTTACCTGCTTTATTAAAGATGAACTGTAAATAGTCAGCAATATCTTGATCTCGCTGCTTATCTAAGATGAATTTTACGACGAATCTTTGACGGTTCTCATTTTTATCAATCCACCTGTTAATGTATCCATCTCCAACAAACATTCCCACAAGATAGCCTTGCTCCTTTTCAGTAAGCATTCTAATGTTAAATCTAGTCATTTTCCTGCAATAGCGCTTTGCATAATAATAAACTGTTGTTTTCGCTACACCAAGTTGCATCGCAATTTGCTTAAGCGAAGCCCCCCTCTTAGCAAGATTATGAATCTCTCCGATTTGTTCACATGTAAGTCTTGAGTAACGTCGCTTTTGATAATGGCCCGATGAACGTGGCGACAAAGTGATTTTCTCCTCATATAGTAATACCTAATTTATGTTTTATGAACTCTCTGGCTTGCCTTGTTATCATGGATTGGATAGACCGTCTATCGTAAGTGATTTCTTAAAGAGCTGATAGAGGTGAGAAGGTAGGATATCGGTGAGGAGTCCGTTTGGGCTGCTTTGTAAAAATGGTTTGGTTGGTGCGGGGAATCTATTTTCAGCTCTTATATTTTTGGGTGTATTTCTTGAAGCCTAATATTTGCAGTCTTGGATTTATTGAGTGTATGTATTCTTGGAGGTTGTGTGGCGGCTTTAGTAGGAGAGTGTCTTCCGTCAGTAGTATATCGGCCTGCATGGCAGCTGTTGCTAGAACGATGCAATCTATGAAGTCTCCAATGAATCTTCTGGTCGTAGCTGCTATCCTAATGAGGTCTCCGTCAAATATGTTTATCTTGATGAGAGATTGTGAATAAGTGACTCCTAGGAGGCCCTTTATAAGGCGTTCTAGGCTTAGTTCTCCGCTTGAGGCAAGTTTGGCGGCCTTCGCAATGCACTCGAAGATTGATATCTCACTTATTAGAAGTTTATGACCTTCATTAAGCAACTTGACGATTATATCATTTGGGATGTTCTTGAGTCCTATGCCGAATATGGGCAGTAGATAGCTGCTATCCAAGCATATCTTCAAGATTCCAGCCTCTTCGAGAGTTCTCTCCTATGGGCCAAAAATTCCTCTATGCTTATCCTCACTTCAGGTTTTTCTTCCAATAGATCCTCCAGATCAGGCACGGCTTCGATGATGATCTGGTCATTCCTAAGGCGACAAATAGCTAATGTATTAGGCTTTAACCTAAGCATCCTCACGATCTCAGGTGGTATCTTTATGCTTCCCTCTGACTCTACCCGGATGACATAACCGTCTCGTACATGCTTCGCTATTATTGGCCTGTTCCCCATGGTCTTTTCTGGGATTGGTTTGTCTCTGCTTGGATCGAATAGTCTATACCTTCCCTTTCCCACTCTCCACAATATATTCTTCCCAATTCCACCTGGAGCTCCGCCCGGAGCATTGGCTGTGAGGGCTTGGATCATTGGGTTAAGTGATGATGGATTCCTTGATTCCTTCCCCTTGAGTAGAGTCTTATTTACGTAATCTATTATCTGCTTCCTCGTGAAGGTTCCATCAGAACTGAGTTTATGTAAATCCCTAGCTGCCATCTCGATGAGCTTCCAATTAGGATATTTACTCATATTAGTTTCCATCACCACAAGTTCTCACCCGATTTTCTTTATGTTATAAAATGTTATAAAACAGTATAACATATACCTTTCGGCTAACGCCGACATAACGATGAGTTTCTACCTCAAAAAATTCTATTTCATCCCAAGAAGAAAATTCCTCCCACAAATTTTAAATTAATGTTGCATCCCATTACCTTCATTGTTAGATGATTACTGCTTATTCTAAACAGGCGATGCCATGTAGATTAGCTATACAACGATCGGAGTAACAATAGCTGTCATGGTAAGGCGTAAAATCATGTAGAGCAGGTCGCCCTTCCATCTTAAGGTGCTAACGCGCAGATCTCCCCATGCTTTTATTATTATTTTTGCGGCGCGAAAGGAAGAAGCGATCAGAATGATCCGCTTAAGTTAATGGCCTCCATGCACATTCCGACAATATGGTAATCGACCTTCCATTCGTCTCCTTTACTTTCATCCCTTATGCTATTCTCGCCCTCGATAGACTTATACCAGCCTCCAAACATGGGATCCACATAGTTCTGCCTCACGAACCCTAATGTCTCATTTAGGGGCTCGAATAGATCCCGTCTACCCCTCCTGATTGCAAAGTGCATCATCGCCCTAATAGCCTCACATTGCTCCCACCATCCCTTTCTCCTAATGACTCTTCCATCGGGAGTTGCAGGAGAGAATATTCCGCCATTCACCCTATCATATCCCATTCTAAATCCATAATCGATGAACTTACATGCATATTCAAGGTATTTAGTGCTTAATCCCATATCCGAGGCCTTCGATAAGAGGTATGCCCACTCAAATGCGTGGCCAAGATCTATTCTTCCTCCTCTGTAGGCTGGTAGCTCCCTCCAATCCGCCGTGAATACTTCGGGGAGAACTCCATCTTTCCTCCTAAGCTTTTCAATAACGAAATCCGCGACTTCAGCAGCCTCATCTCTTAAATACTCTAACCCCTCAATCTCGCTTAAAGCCAATAAAGCCTCAAACGTATGCATCATTGGATTTTGAGACTTTACATCCTCGATCCTCTTGTAGTCCCTGCTAAGCCTCCACCAGACCCCGCCATGCTCATCCATGAACCTATTCTTCATGAGCCTCCAAGTCTCAAGAGCCTCCTCTCTAAGCCTCTCATCCCCCAAGATCCTATATGCATGTGAAAGGCCAAATATGACGAAGGCATGCCCATAACAGTCCTTATGAGAATCTAGCACCTCACCGTCCAATCTACATGACCAATACCAGCCCCCAAGTCTCTCATCCCTAAAGTTTGCCAATAGAAAATCCACTCCTGAATCTACAGCCTCAAAGTATGCCGCATCCCCAGTCAACTCGTATCCAACGGAAAAATTGTATAGCAGCCGAGACTGCGAGACTAAGGTTCCAAAATTCACTCCAAGCCTATTCCATCTTCGATCCAGCCGCGGAAGGAAGAGCCCCTCAGATGTAACCGAGCCTCTCAGCCAGTTCGGAAGAATATCAGAGAGCAGATATCTCCTAAACCATTCGGTATCGAATTCTATAGGGGGCATCATCTAGTCGATAATTACTCAGTCGGATTATGCTTATGAACCTAACTGCTAAGCCTTAAGTAGATGCTCAGAGACGACGTTGAGATTTAGCTCGACGCCTAATCCTGGCCTATCTGGAACCTCAACGTAGCCGTCTCTTGGGTGGAGTGAAGGTTCAACTATCCTATCAGCCCACGATAGATGCCTCTCCATCGCATCGACGTTCCCCGGCGGAATGGGCTTCTCGAAGAAGTATGGATCGAACGGCTCCATCATCCTCCCTATCTTAATGTCCATGTGAACATTCAATCTGGCATGTCCCTCATTGAATATGTCTACAGCTGGCCCAAAAGCCTCCCTGGCAAGCCTAATCTTCTCTATGGTTCTCCTTAGGACCTCACGGCTCAAAAGGCGGCTGTGCTCATCAGACTCGAAGGGATCAAATTTGACCGCCTTATAGCCCTCAGAGACCGCCTTCACCGCCGATACGTGCGGATCTGAATGTCCACTTGCATGACTGTAAACCTTGATCTTGTCCCTAACCCTTCCCTCCGAAAAACCTCCAGACCGAAGCGTTTAGAGCCTGACCCCCGGAAAAGTAAGCCCATAAACGCTCAACATCCACGGGATCTCTGCCGATGAGGATCTTCCTCAACTCTTTAACTCCACCCTCAATCAACATGCTTCCGGGCCAATTGCCGGCCTCTTCAACCCTAGGTATTCCTTCATCAGTCAAGACTTAAATGAAAACCAATTTTATGGTAATCCTCAGATACGCACACGACGTAAACATTTATGTCCGTTATCTTCCCGTAGCATCACTGACCAAAAATAGAGAGCCAACATGCATTTAGTGCTTAGTCGCAACTGCATAAACATAAATTTTTATTAGCCGATAATGAGTCTTAATCATCCTTTAACATTAAGGTGAATGTGATGGAGAGATTGAATATAGCACTTATTGGATGCGGTGGAATAGCCCACGCACATGTTGAGGGATATAGAGACCTCTACTCCCGTGGATTACGGGTTTTCGATCTAAAGGCTGTATGTGACGTATCGATTGAGAACGCGAAGATGAAAGCAAAGATAATCAGCGGATTTCAAGATTCAAAGCCAAAAATATACTCTGAAGTTGATGATATGCTGAAGAATGAGAGCATAGACGCCGTTGATATATGCTTGCCACATTACCTACATCATGTAGTTGTCTCAAAATGCCTAGAGAATGACCTCCACGTAATCGTAGAGAAGCCCCTCGGAATAACCATGAGAGCCGCTTCACTCATGATTAGAAAGGCCGAGTCAACGGGTAAGATCCTAGCAGTCGCCGAGAATTATAGGAGAGAGCCTAAGGAGAGGGCGAAACAATGGGCCATAAGCGAGGGACTGATAGGCAAGCCGCGCATGACCATCTGGATGGGGATAGGATGGGGACCCAAACCATGGGGATGGAGGGAGAAGAAGCTCTTATCAGGCGGAAGCTGGGTCTTCGACGGAGGAGTTCACTGGGCTGATCTGGACAGATACCAGCTCGGAAAGGAGGCTGTTGAGGTATTCGCGATGATGCATACGTTTGATCCAGTAAAGGAGGGGGTTAAGGTCACAGTTGACGATATGACGATGGCGATAATCAAGTATGAGGATGACGTATACTCGCAGTGGATATGGACGAGGGCGGCTCCGGCCGAGCATATTCATAGGCACATGATTTACGGCTCTAGAGGGGCCATACTCGATGATGAACTCCGCATCCAAAGGGAGAGTAGCGTAGAGGTCAAGTCCATGTATGCCCTTATAGACGAGATGAAGGCGAATCTAAGAAAGGAGGCCATTCAGAGGCTCTTCCCGGCGGGATCAACAAACTCCTTCGCAATAGAGCTCTACGATTTTTATTTAGCCGTAACCGAGAAGAGGAAGCCTGAAGTAGACGCGAGAGAGGCATACAAAGATATGGCGATACCCCTTGGATTTTACGAGTCTGCAAGGCTGAAGAGGGCAGTTAAGGTAAGGGACATAGAAGAACTAAGAATAGAGGAGTATCAGAGGGAGATAAACGAGAAACTCAACATTTATGACTAAAACTCCCAGGAAGCCCACCTCTTGAAGATCCCCTCCTGAACCTCGACTGCCCTCTCCAAATTGAACTTTTCAGCCTGAACCCCGCTTCTCAGCTCCCTAAAGGTCGGAATATAAATGTCCGATTCCCTATTCTTGAATGGACATGGCGGATATGATGGATGTTGCTTCCCAACCCTGACGCCGGTAACGTCCGATTCTGGACATGCACCCCTCATGAATCCCCTGCAGCCGACAAGTCCCCTAAGCAGAGGAATCTCATCCAGCAGCCTAAAGTATAATTGGCTTGCCAAGCATCTGAACTCAGGCGACGCCCTCACACAGAGTCTAAGGCCAAGCATGTTGAGTAGCGACCTCAGATTAATCGTGAAGTGATAGATGCCAACGGCCATGCAGAATGGCAGGATGTATCTTGCAGACTCCTTCGGCATTCCAGAGGCCAGCATCTCCTCATATAACCTGAGATTCTCGGAGACCATATCCAGGAAGACCTTCTTCTTCTCAGAGTCGCGCATAACATTAGGCGGCAATATAACCTCATAGGCCGGCTTTTCCCTATCGATCCCCTCGTAGACTCTGATGTATCTGGTTGAGTATCCAGTGTGACTGGCTATCCTATGCTCGAGGAGCTCCGGAGCATTTCCCTTGCTCATCTTCACATCGAACTTGATGATTATATGCTCTAGAACCGAGCCATAATCGTTTCTAACCATCACTTTAAAGACTTCCTCTGCTGGAATGCTGTCTGGAACCCCGCTTACCCTAGCCGAGTATGCAACTTCCTCCCAAGCCCTCTCTCCCTTCACGACCTCAAAATTCCATATCTGAGGCTTAACAACCCTAATTTCATACAAGTTCTAATCCTCCAGCCGCTTAATTATCGTGGTGATGATCTTTTAAGCTTTATGAGACTTAAGCATGTAATGAGTAGTTCATCAAAATAATGGAGGCTCTCTTATGACCAAGTTTCTCCATAGCACTGCAGACCTGCACCCAACAACTCGTCAATGCATGATCTCAACCCAACATGGGAGCTCAAATTATATGCTCCTATTGTATAGGTGAGGATCTCGGAGCTTTCCGGGTAGGACGCCTAAAGAGCCTAGGCTTGGCACATCCATATGAGATCACGTAAAACTCTATTCCGCTTTTCTTTAAGAGCTTAGGCATCTGAAGCGTTTGACTAGGGAGTATCCATGCTCTGCGCTATATCAGAATCGATCCCGAATCTCCTCTAAGCCAGCCCTTACCGAGCAGAAACTGTCTGGCGAGGGTCTCCGGGCCAAGAAGGTTATCCTCAGTTCCATGATAGAATCCGGACGCATCAACCCTTCCATCTTTTAGCCTCAATTAACCTATCAGCCTCTGATCTCTTGGCATGCATAACGAATTCCTTAACTGCATAGATGTGCTCAATCATAAACTTGTATTTTGGATCCAGCTTTAGGCAGTTGAGGAGTTACAGTATCACATTTATGCTAGCTATTGAACAGAGCCAGTATCCCCTACCCAGGAAAGATCGATATGAGAGTGCGGATCACATGAATCATTAAATTCGGGCTTGGCCATAAGAGTTACGAATCAGAGAGACGGACGGTTCATCAGATTCAGCCGTCAATAGAGAAGGCTGAGAATTCACGGGTTCAATGAGGCTCTTCAATCTGGCCGCTATGCCGCCTCAGAGCGTCAAACTTGGGGATAAGCCTCCGATGCAGGAATGCGGTACTTCGGAGAATCCATTGTGTGAGGCGTTCTTAAAGAGGCCGATTAGGCTGGAGTCTGATGGGGAGATGAGGGTTCCGTATTGGGAGTTGAAGGCGATTAGGAAGTTTAGTGTAAACTCGCAAATATAATGTAATGGTAGCATGCTATTTTTGGTATATTCCACAAGAACTTGTCTGCAATAAAGATTATATCTGTTTCATCGGATATTCTCTGAGGGCATTGTCTTGCCGGCATCTGAGGTTATGGTTGAGATTGAACAGGCAAAGGGCGGGGACATACTGATTAAATTCAATAGCGAAACCATGAGTGACATGATAATTCGGAGAGCTGGTGTATCCCGAGGAAAGGTCGGAGGCGAGGCGAGGATGCTCCTTGCGGCGAGCGTTGGGGAGTGCATATGCTCAGCGCTTACATCCGCGCTTGATATTGTAAAGCTCGAATATGATAGGATCAACGCGACGATCTCGGTGAATGTGAAGGAGGACGAGGCAAACATGCTATACATAAAGAACATAGACGTAAACATGAGATTGAAAGCGCCTAAGGATGAGGAGTCAATAGAGAAATTTAAGAGGGCCAAGGCCCTTCTTAGCGGGATATTAAGGAGAGGAAGTCTGATAAGTAGAAGCGTGGAGAAGGGAATAAAGATCAACTATGAAGTGGAGATGGAGTGAACGTGTGAATTTGAGGATGCTATCGCTTTTATTTAGGGACTTTATGATCCGCCTTAGTTCAGCCCTATAAGATTAGCATCCAAGGCGCATAAAATCTTGCAAGCGCTAGGATGAGAAATGATGATAGGGGAACAGTGACATTATCATCTATAGGGTTAAACTCGAAGTGCTCAATAAGGGAGACTGCGGCTCCGGCGAAGATTCCAGCTAAACCTAAAATTGAACCTGCGGGAATTGTGAATAGAGCCATTACGAGATTGCCCCACCAAGACTTCGTTCTTCTCTTATAAAGCATGTTTCTGACAATGCCCGTTATGGCATCCCCAAATGACATGAAGAGAATTGGCAGAACTCCAAACCAGAAGTTTCCCTCTGATATTAGCCATCCAAGCGTGAGGATAACTCCCCACATGATGCAGAATGAGACCTCATACATGTTATCCTCCGTTTGAAACCAGTACATCAACTTTCCAGTTTTATGAGGAATATAGGTGAGTGCCCCCAGAAGTGAAGCTATAACAAGCGGGATGATCGGTGTATTAAAGATGTATGGGACGAGAACTGCCACCAAGCCTCCCGCAAGCATATGTATAACCTTCCGGTTGTAGTAGACCGCAACGTTGTGCCTCATCCCTCTAGCCCGCATGAACTCATATAGATTCTTCGTTAGAAAATTCACGACGAAGACGACCCACAAGAAAAGTATTACTGAAGCTAAGATTTCCGCTATCGATATTACCATTATGCCTCCATTACCCTCATTTAAATAAAGCATATTTAACGATTATTGTGCACTATACAAGATGAGCACGATACGGCATACGCTAAAGTTCGATACGCATCGATCATTCATCCCTCAACCAAGGCCTCACCAGCGAGAACAAACTACACAGCCAAATCAAACAGGAAAAGACACACAAACGAACCATCGTAAAGGATCTTTCTTCTGACTGAAAAGCGATTGTTCATCGACTCATATATCGATCTCAAAGATCTTTCAGAAAAATCAAAGAAGAATCCAATAGGCATCCAACCGAAATCACACAAGTATATATACTAAATTTTTCTCCAGCAAGGCAATGATTCCGAGATAGATTATAGCCCGGATCGAAATCTATCCACAGTCCATTATCCTCCCATGAATTCTCTGAAGAATCATGACAGATTGCATATATACAATTCTCGGAGGTAAAATGGGATGTGGAAGATCATAGGCATCAGAATCGACCCGCAGGTCTGGAAGGCCGCCCGAGAAAAAGGCTTAAATATCAGTCGGATTTGCGAACAGGCCTTAAAACAGGCAATTCAAGACGAGACCCTCTTAAGGGCAGTTTGGTGCGGGGGGCGGGATTTGAACCCGCGAAGGCCTACGCCAGAGGATCTTAAGTCCTCCCCCCTATCTTAGGGGCCGGTCTGACCCTCTATTTAGACCTGGCTTGGGTACCCCCGCACCATCAATAATCCTTTAGCTTCAGAGTCTAACTTAAATTTTACCGTTCTCTTATCTTATGAGTTGAGATGAGGGAGATAGGGATGTTGAATGGTAATCTGGCCTTTGAGGCTTGCGGCTGGAAGGGCTTAATTCCACCGGCATATATCCTCAGAAACAGAAAGTTTAGAGGCGTGGTTAAGGATCCGCCTGATTTTAATCCCGGCTCCTGGATTGGGGCTTCAAGTGTCCTCGTAGATTATGATTCCGGCGAGTTTTGGTTGACTGCGAGGGCTCGGAGGGCTCCTCCATTAAGGGGATATGCAATGATCATCTATAGGTCTTTTGATGGCGAAGATTACAGAGAGGCTGTGAGGCTTACAACGGAGGATCTAACGTCTATGTCAGGTCAAAACGTCGCCAGCATAGAGGCCCAGCAATTAATTAGGGATCCCGCTACTGGAAAGTATTACCTCTATGTATCTGTTGATACTCGGGGCAGCGGGGAGATCGAGGGGAGATGGGACACATTCCTTCTGATCTCCGATGATCCATCCGGGCCTTGGGAATATCATGGCTTAGCTTGGAAACGCGGGGCAGAATATGATAGCCACGAAGCCAGAGACGCAACCATCGGGATAGTTGATGGCATGTATTTCGCTCTCTACAAAGCATCAAACGCTTCGAAAGGAGAGGGGAGAACGAATGTTGCCCTGGCCACGAGTAGAGACGGCTTGAAATGGAGGAAGCATGGAATATTAAAGGTGAATGGCGAGGTGCAACCCGAATATCTACAATTGTATGGCGGAATATTCGCGGGGACTATGGGGCCAGTGTTCATTGGGCTTGCACGTCGGTATATAATCAATGGATGTGGCCTTGCAAGACATTTCGAGGCATATATCATCGATTACAGAAACATGAATCTGGAGCTCCTCTACAGGGCTTATTGGAAGCCCCTCTCCCCATATGAGAGAGAGGATTATCCAAGCCATGGCTACATGAACGTAATCGAAGACCCCTACAGAAATAGAGTTCTGCTCTATTTGGAGTCGATAGATCCAAAGTACACAGAGGAGATCGGATGGAGATCACAAGTTGACAGATTAATCCTATATGAGACTAAGATACCGGAGCTCAAAAATGCATAGGAATGCCTCTAATTTCTCAATCCACCTCATTCACGATGTTCAGCGGCTTCTCGCCTTTGATCACGCGGAGCACATTCTCAGCGCTTAGCCTCATTGTTTCCTCGAACGACTGCCTAGTCCAGCTTGCAGTATGAATTGACAGCTGAACATTCTCCAACTCAAATATTGGATTTCCAGGCTTCAACGGCTCCTCAGACCAGACATCTATAACCGCAAACCTGATCCTATGGTTCTTAAGCGCCTGATAGAGGGCGCTCTCATCCACGATCGCCCCCCTCGCAGCATTTATAAGAATTGCCGTTGGCTTCATCATCTCAAGCTCCTCCCTGCCTATTAGGCCTCGGGTCTCATCAGTTAATGGAGCATGTATGGTTACAATATCGGATTCATGCAATAATCTCTCCAGATCAACCTTTATGGCATTAAACTGCCTAAATACATCCTCATCCACATACGGATCATACGCTAGGATCTTTACGCTGAATGGCCTAAGCAGATAGGCGACTTTTCTCCCAATATTCCCAAAGCCTACTATCCCAACGATCTTACCCGATAATCTCTCACCAATCAGATTAGGCCTCTCATCCCAAGCGGCTCTTCTAGCCGCCCTATCCATACGGAAGAACCCCCTAAGCGCTGATATCATGGCGCCTACAACGTACTCGGCGACATCTATCGCATTTACTCCTGGAAGATTACAGACGTATATTCCCCTCCTGCTGCACTCCTCCAAGTCTATAGTATTCACTCCTACGCCAGTCTTCTGGATTATCCTTAGCTCATCAGCCTCACTTAGGGAATGCTTGTTGATTATCGAGTCGCCGGCCAGGACTCCTACGCATCCTCTCAATTTCTCTGGGGGGACAACATGATAGAAGACCCTAGAGACCTCTACATCCACGTACTCCTCAAGCATCTTAATTGCCTCCTCAACGAATGGCAGAGGCTCTGTAATAAAGACTCTCCCGCCCCTCAAGGCTCACCCACCAGAATCAGAATTATCGATCAGCCTTTAAATAATCTTCTAGAGCGCACTTAAAAGCAGAAATGAGACGAGCGGCACGGTTATATTATCGTCTATCCACTTATACTCGTAATGCTCAATTACACTTGCGATTACCGCGGCTAGTATGCCCTTCAATCCAAGCGGTAAACCCAAAGGTATGCAGATGGCCAGCATCATAAAGTTTCCCCACCAGCTCTTACATCTCCTCCTAAACATGTAGTTTCTAACTATGCCGGTCACGGCGTCTCCTATGCTCATAAAGAGTATCGGCACAACGCCAATCCACCAGTCATTAAAGATGAGTTTTCCGAGGAGAATTGAGAATCCCCATGTTAAGCAGAAATGAACATCAAATCTGTTATCGGAAACCTGATACCAATAATTGATTCTTCCGGTTCTATATGGCAGATAGCTCATTATCGTCAATAGGATCGCCACGCTAAATGGGATGAAAGCATTAGTGAAGATGAAGGGCACAAGAAGGGCTGATAAGCCTCCAGCAAAAATATGAATGATCTTCCTGTTATAGTATATAATGACCGTCTTCTCAACTCCCTTAGAGACATAATGATGATACAGGCGCTTCGTGACAAAATTAACTAGGAAGGTCACCCAGAGAAGCAGTAGTATGGCATACATGACCTCAACGAGCAGCAAATGCATCACACCGCGAATTAGTATCAGCATCTAATGAACCATTAGCCTAATAAATTTTAGCATAAAGTAGAGAATTCATGAATTCTCCCAGGATAAAAAACGTCTATTTTAATTTTTGATGATAAAAATCGATGATTCACAATTCCCCCCATAAGGCGAAATAGATCCCCTCCATTCCTTTAAAAATAAATCATTCAATCCAGTTCTTTAGTCCGAGAAGAGATTTAAGCGCAGTTCCCATTACGGTTCCTTGATTCCAGTTTGGGACATGCAGAAAGGCAGATGTGAATTCTAGGGTTAGATAGATATGCTTTGTGGCTAGAGAAGTCGAGAGAAGAGATATTCCGTGGTGCTATTAGGAGTTCTACGTCTATTCGGAGCCTACGATTTAAAAGAGAAAAATGGAGAGAGCCACTATTGTATGCGTTGATTCGTAACAAGGATGGGATGGTATGATGAAGAAATATATGCAACCATAAAACTAGATAAGACAGCTATTGGGCTTCCCAACAAACGTCCTGGCCACTTTGAAGGCCTCAAATCGAAAGGCAAGATCATAGACAAGAGAGCAGTCCGGATCTATATTGATGATCCAAGAGAGATAAGAGCGGTATGGAGAAATGAGTATACACAACTAATGCTAATAGTAGTAGTCGCATGCATAAGCATAGGCATACTGCTCTTCATAACTAAAGAGAAGACGATCTAAAAATGGGATCTGTAAAGATAGAATATGGTGCGGGGAGCGGGATTTGAACCCGCGAACCCCTACGGGACAGGCTCCTGAAGCCTACGCGCCACAGGCTCTGCGCCTTTGACCTGGCTTGGCTATCCCCGCTTCCACATAAGATAATTTCCAATTTTCCCTTAGATATTGTTTGCGTTATTTTCCCGCTAAAAACGCGATCATCCCCAGCATCATCCATACTAGAAGCAGATTCTTTATCCTCCTCGCATTTTCCCTAGTCGGCCTTTGAATAATTAGAAATGAGGATGCGATGAAGCCTATGTCCGCAGCCGTTACGAATGGAATGAACCATGCTGAGACCATGCCTGTTAACGGCGGAACCATGCTTAGGAGAACTGCTGATAAAATGAGAATCGTAGCGGTGTAGGCGGCTGCTCTCTCACCGTGAATGACTGCAACCGTCCTTATGCCCTTGCTCCTGTCTCCCTCAACGTCAACTATGCCTTTCATGACCTCTCGGCCTGCATTCGAGAGGAAAGCCATAAGCGAGAAAAATAGGATCTTGAGGCTCAATCCGTCCGCCATTATTAGCCCGCCATAAATGAACGGAACGGCAACGCAGAAGCTTACCATAAAGTTTCCCAGTAGCCCGGTTCGTTTACCCATAAAGGCATAAGACGCTGAGACTATTATTGAAATGAAGGCGAGAAGAGCAGTTCGCCAATTTATGAGCAAAGATGCCAATAAACCTATAATCGTCAAGACTGATGCAAGAATTAAGCTCTCTCTTAGGCTTACAACTCCGCTTGGAAGCGGTCGGCTAGGCTCGTTTATCTTATCTATTTCATAGTCGCAGTAATCATTTATCGCCATTGAAGCGCCTGAAAGCGTGAATGCCGTAATCGCTCCTAAGAGAAGCTCCCAAATTATGTCTGATGGAGGATTATCCGTCGATGCTATCCACGCGCCTATGAGGACGGCTAGGCTCATCATAAATCCATTAATTGGGCGGATGAGCCTCACAAACCCAAATAAGCGATTCATCAATGATGATGCACCGAATACAAGCCATAATGAGACAGACAATAAATAAAATATTTTATTTTTTCGAGCTTTAGGGAGAAAAAGATAAAAGGATAAGGGCTC
Source organism: uncultured Candidatus Bathyarchaeia archaeon (assembly GCA_964508155.1). Classification (GTDB taxonomy): domain Archaea; phylum Thermoproteota; class Bathyarchaeia; order Bathyarchaeales; family DTEX01; genus B63. The sequence continues at coordinate 112,785 of CAZDRE010000006.1, read as the reverse complement.
CTAAATGGAGAAAGGATAGTTTATGGCTGGAAAGCTAATAGTCGTTAAGGTTGGAACGGGAAGCCTAGTTAAGAATGATGGAAGTCTAAACCTAGAATCCATGAGGAAACTTGTTGATCAAATAGCAAAGGCAATAAAGGATGGTAATAAGATAATTCTTGTAACATCCGGGGCCATAGCCGCTGGAATCGCAGAGCTAAACGTTAAGCCTAACCCGAACGATATAGTCTTTAAGCAGGCATGCGCCGCGGCCGGACAGAGCATCCTGATGTCATACTACAGAGAGTTCTTTAAGGCTCATGGATTGAAGGTTGCGCAGGTCCTTTTGACTGAGAGGGACTTAGCGGACAGGATATCATATCTCCATACATGCAATGTCTTAGATAGGTTGCTCCAGTTGGGCGTGATACCGATAATCAACGAGAATGACGTAACCTCGATCAATGAGATAATCCCGGTGATGAAGGGGCAGAAGATAAACTTTAGCGATAATGACATACTCTCGGTTCTGATAGCCAACGCGACAGAGGCAGACTTAGTAGTGATCCTGACAACTGTTGATGGCTTATACACAAAAAGCCCGGAGAAGCCAGGTGCATCTCTAATTCCGGTTGTTGAGAAGATAACGCCTGAGATTAGAAGAGCGGCTGAGGGAAAGAGCAGATTCGGAAGGGGAGGAATGAAGACTAAGATACAAGCAGCCGAGATAGCCATGCAGAGTGGAATCCCACTTATAATAGCGAATAGTAATCGGGAGAACGTTCTCTTAGATATTCTGGATGGAAAGCACGTTGGAACTCTATTTAAGCCCTACGGAAGGAGGCTTCCCAGCATTAAGAAGTGGATAGCGTATGGAGCGGGCACAAAGGGACAAATAAAAGTGAACGAAGGAGCAAAAAAGGCGATTCTTAGGGGGGCAAGCCTATTGGCGGTTGGAATTGAGAGTGTCTCAGGACGCTTCCAGATAGGTGAGGTTGTAAGCATTATAGGTCCGGATGGAAAGGAATTCGCGAGGGGAATATCAAATTACACGAGTGAAGAGATAAATCTGATTAAGGGAATGAATACAAAACAGATAGAGAAGACGCTAGGTTATATTAGGCAGAAGGAAATAGTTAGTAGGAAACGTATGGTTCTGGAGGAATGATGAGAGTGAGTATAGAAGAATTAGTATTGGATATCTGCAAGAGAGCTAAGTCCGCCTCCTATGAGCTGGCAAGGCTGCCAACAGAGACTAAGAATCAAGCTCTCCTAAACATGGCGGATGCCCTAGAAAAGAATGTCTCAGAGATCCTAGAGGCCAACGGGAAGGATGTGAAGGCCTCTAAGGAGAGAGGAGTCAAAGAAGCCCTACTGGACAGACTGATCTTAAACGAGAAGAGAGTCTCAAAGATGGCTCAATGCCTAAGGGAGGTCGCCGCACTACCAGATCCAATCGGAGAGATCGTGAGGACATGGACGAGGCCAAACGGGCTCATAATCGGACAATTAAGGGTTCCGCTTGGAGTAATAGCCGTCATATACGAGTCTAGACCCGACGTAACCTCAGACGCGTCGGGAATATGTCTGAAATCAGGAAACGCCGTCATCCTAAGAGGCGGATCAGATGCGTTCAACTCGAATATGACGATAGGCCGGATCTTAAGTGAGGCCGCCGTAGAATCAGGTGTTCCCGAAGGGGCTATTCAGGTAGTCCCGACCACGGATAGGAAGGCTGCAATAGAGCTCATGAAGATGCGAGATTACGTTGACGCTTTAATCCCGAGGGGAGGAGCGGGGCTAATAAGGGCGGTAATAGAGAACGCAAAGGTTCCCGTAATAGAGACTGGAACTGGAAACTGCCACATATACGTTGAGGAGGATGCCGATCAAGAGCAGGCAATAAAGATCATCATTAATGCGAAGTGTCAGAGACCGGGAACATGCAATGCAGCTGAGAAGGTTCTGGTTCATCGTGGAATAGCCTCAGAATTCATACCGAAGGCCGTAGATGCACTCCGTAAGCATGGAGTTGAAGTTAGGGGCTGCGAGGAGACCCAAAAGATAGTTCCAGACGTAATTCCGGCCACCGAGGACGACTGGTATACTGAATACTTAGACTTGATAATCGCATTTAAGGTTGTGAATGGACTTGAGGAGGCTATAAACCACATAAATAAGTATGGAACCAAGCATTCAGATGCCATCTTAACATCAGACTTTAATAAGGCTCTGAGGTTCATAAGAGATGTGGATTCAGCCGCCGTATACTGGAATGCCTCAACACGGTTCACTGACGGGAATCAGTATGGGCTTGGAGCTGAAATAGGCATAAGCACCCAGAAGCTTCATGCCCGTGGACCCATGAGCGTCCAGCACTTAACAACCATAAAATACTTCGTTCTCGGCAGAGGTCATATAAGAGAGCTCTAAGCGGAGATTAGCCGATAGCCGATTCAACCCTCCCCATCTCTTCAGATTTAGGGCTTAACTCTCCAATCTCCATTATACTCCATGTTTCCCTATGCTCAACTGTGCAATCCGGCTCTAAAAGCCTCAGCGGACTTAATGTTTCGAGCTCAAGCATCCCCGCATTCGTGTAAACCTCAACGTTACATCCAAAGTCGGGATATTCGCCCTCAATAGAATCAAACCTCTTAATGAAGAGGAACCCATCGACCCAATAGGCTGTCCATGAAGGCCTCGCCATCGCACCAACCTTCACCGGGCTCTTAACGCTTGAATCCATCTTAACGAAGATGTAATCACCCGAGAATATCAATCTGCGATCCGAAAGATCCGTATAGGGCCATAGAGTGATATGCCTATCCGGCAGAAGCCCCCTCTCATCAACCTTTGATGGATGAACTGGAATTATCGCGAAGCCCTCAGGCCTCATTATAGTCAGTGCCCAGCATGCAAGAGTTATAGGCCATCTGCCGATATTCCTGATTTTATGGGTCACTTGAATTCCCTCACCGCCAGAGGTCACCGTTATAATCTTCTGAATGGAATTTGCATCTTCAGGATTTCCATGTATCGTTATGCTCTCCGCATTAACCTCGATCTTCACTGGTTTATCATCTAAGGAGTATGAGCGGGGCATGGCTTCAGGCGAACTCCAGAGTCTATGCCCACCATAAACCCTCCAGAACCCCTCCGGCGTCTCCACGCCTACATCTGGAAGGATTCCAAAGAGATTGAACTCCGGCTTTTTCTTAGATGCAAAATAGAGTATTCTCGGCCCTATCTCGGTCGGAATGCCTACGATATAATCATCGAGGAAGAATATTTTCGCCTTAAAGCCGTTAATATTTTTCTCCTCAATCCTCATTTAACACACCATAATCTTCTCTGTGCATAAATAGTATATAAAGGAATGGATACAAAAGCATAGACAATTATTATTAAGATTCCCATCACATTATCTTGATAAGTATGTTTGCAGAACGTGAAATTTTAGTTTCGGTTTTAAAATTAACAGCGGAAGGCTCAGCTGAGATTAAGGAGGTTATTAGAGACGCCAAGGTTCCATCTCAGATCGCATGTCAGATCCTAGACAGGTATGAGCTAGGCGGGATGATCCGCATAAGTGGCTCAAAAGTCTCGGCTGCTCCTGAGCAACGCCTGAGAATAGCAATTAAGGCAGTCGATCTCGGCGCGGATGTAGAAAGGATATGCAAGTATCTGAGCTGGAAGGAGTTTGAGGATATCTCGACCTTAGCCTTCGAGATAAATGGATGGATCGTTAAGAAACATTTCCGCTTCAGCCTTAATCAGAGAAGATTTGAGATCGACTTGCTGGCATTTAAGAGGCCATTCATAGTCTGTGCTGATTGTAAACGTTGGCGTCGAGGATGGATGGGAACAGCGAGTAAAAGAGCGGCGACGGAGCAAATCGAGAGGACAAGGCTACTCGCGGAGAATTCGCCGAAGATGATTGAAAGATTGGGGATCACAGACTGGGACAGGGCATGCTTCATCCCACTTATTATCTCGCTATTCCCCTCGACATCAATATTCCATGAGGGAAGCCCAATAGTGCCGATAATTCAGCTCAGAAGTTTCATACAGGACGTGCCAGCTTACATAGACCAAATCAAGCATTACTGGATATCGACCAATCGAATTGAATCAAGCAAAAAATAGGTCCAAAATGAAAGATGAGAAATTTTGAGTTTCTTTCACTGTTCATGGACGATTTATATATCTATTATTTCATCATAACACTCACTTTCAATCATTCATTCCATGTTTACGAGATGATCTAACAGGATTTAGAAAGGAAGATCCTAAGAAGAAAAGTCTATGAATTAATACGTTAATCAATACGTGGATAATAGTAGATCTTATTAGTCTCTTCTGGGCATACTTTTGAGCCAAAATGGGGCTTGAAAAATGGTTAAAATAGCAAAAGAGCTGATTGAGATAGTAAATATGTCCATGCCATTTCCAGCGAACGTCTTAAGGGCATACGCAAGGCTGGATACTGTTTTCACAAGCGGAGATCTGGCTAGGGAAGCGAATATTCCGCGTTCTACAGCGAAATACTACATTAAAAAGATGGTTGACTTGCATATGATCTCGAAGGTTCCCTACAGGAAGAGATATCAGAAGTATGCTAATGCACAGAAGTTCTCAGATTGGCTTCAGGATCTACTGAGGCTTGCATTAAAGCCTCTTGAGGAAGAGTGATATCGATGTCGCTTAGGGAGCTCGCCCTCAAAAGTAAGGATCGGAGGAGACGTAGATTATCTTCTAAGGAGAGTAAGAGCAGGAGAAGAAAGGGATATAATGCTGAAAGAAGCCTTGTGAAGAAGCTTCGATCTCTTGGGTTTAAGGCTGTTAGGGTTCCTAGCAGTGCTCCGAGCTCTGAGCCATTACCAGATGTCTTCGCAACCTCTGGAGATACGATTATAGCATTTGAAGTTAAGGCATCAACCGAAGATAGAATCTACTTCAGCCCGGAACAGATTAGGAAGCTCTTCGATTTCCTTGATATGTTCAGTCCATATGAGAAGAAGATCGCATTGCTCGCCGGAAAGTTCCCATACAAGTGGATCTTTAAGCGGGTAGATAAGATCGACAGTTACGTCATTCATAGAGATGAGGAGAGCGAAACTAGGCTGGAAATGATAAGAGAGTAGGGAGCTACTCTGAGGTCTGTTCGTCTTTTTCAGAGTCTTTCCTTTTTTCCTCCTCTCTTAATATCTCAATTATCCTCGCAACTTTCTCTGGTGAAACTCTTTCGGTGTTTATTGCGACGTCAAATGGCGGCATATTCGATAGGTCGGCATGATAGAGACGCCTTGCAATTCTATTCACTCTTCTATCCTCATCCTCGATCTCCTTTAAGGCTACGAACTCAGGCTTTTTGTCCTTCTGAGCTCTCCTCCTAGTTCTCTCCTCCCTCGAGGCGACTAATAGAACCCTCACAGAATCCTGCTCCTCCTTAGCGACGTATAGAGCAGGAGTCCCCTCAATTATCACGGGCTTCTTCTCATTCCTCAAAATCCTACTTAAGCGCCTAACATCTATGTGAGATACATTTATGATCTCGGCCTTCATTGTTCTCTGGATCAGTCTTGCAGTAGATGTTAACCCAGCCTCCGAGAGGCCGTAGATTAAGATGTGAGGCCCGATCCTCGCGGCTCTTCTCGTCGGAACTAGAGTCTCCGGCACAAGCCTCATTAATATTGGGTATCGTAATCCCGCATCGACGGCTAACGCGAAGATGAATGGAAGCCTTGGATCAATATTCCACATAAACCCTCCCAGAAAGCTTGCTGGGATAGAGCTGAGATACCAGATGAAGTTGAGCAGCGCATTCCATGTGCTCTGATATCTTTTAGGCATAACCTCCGTCCTCAAAGACCAAAAAGAGGAGCTCACGGATGTTCCCGCGGCATCAAGCATCCACGTTATCAGGGGGATATAGGGTGTTATTGGAATTCGATAGCTACCTCCAATTATGAATGCTATCAGACCGGCATATCTGAGCGGCCATACCGTGAGTATAATCTTCTTTCTTCCGCTTCTATCAGCAATTCTAGCAAGCGGTATTTGAAGGGTTAATCTGGTGATTCCATCAATTGCTGGAAGCAATCCTATTATGAGAAGTGAAGCCATACAAACCTCCGCTGCATATATAGACCAGAATGGCGATACCAGCTGCCAAGCGAATGGTCCGAGTATATACATAGCGATCCAAGATGATGCTTTTCTCTCCCTTGCCATCCGATAGACGTGTCTCATCTGAGAAAACATGTCCTTCATGGCCTCCGCGACTCCCTTTATCCTTCTTCTCTCATGGAACGGAACCGCCTCCAATCTTTTTAGCGTATAAATCCAGACAAGAAGCGAGATAAGGAATTGTGCAAAGAACATCTTTCTGATCTCTTCTAATCCGCCCATTAACTGTATGATGTATGCGGCAAGCGGAGGAGTGACTATGTTTGCAATACTAGCCATGACTATAAGTGTTGCTACAAACTGGCTTCTCTTCTTCTGCTCGATTGAAGAGTAGACGATTGCATTATACGCTGGAGTTGAGATTGCAGAACCCACCGCTCCGATAAAGTTCACTAAGATTATGACATGCCAATTCGGGGCGAGTGCATAAATTATCGGATTAATCAATACGATGCCCGTTCCCGCCAAGAGAACCTTCTTACGATCATATCTGTCTCCAATCCATCCTCCTAAGAGAATGAAAAGCACAAAGACCATTGACCATATGGAGCCGAGAGAACCAAGAATAATGGCATCTGCACCCAATATTTCCTTCACATATAATGTTGAAAGACCCGCAGTCAAGCCGCCGCTAATAGCCAAAAGAACTCTCCGTATAAGCAGAACACGGAGGTTCCCCTCAAATGTAAACCTCGATCTTAATTGCGAGATTACTCTCAATAGGCCCCCATCAACCTTTCAATTATCCCTAAATAAGAATCTAGATACCTACAATATCTATCTAATAAAGCTTCTGTCGCCATTCCCGCATTAAGCATGTCTATGCTTTTGTATCCATTCCATCAACCGCATAATATGCTGAGATTCATCTACGTAAGAAAATAGCTTATATCCTCAGAGCCTTTCTCATGAATGTAACATTATGTATGTAATGTTACATTCTGTTTAGGGGCGAATTTGAGAAATGAAGAAACCAAAAAGAAGTGTTGAAATCGTCGAAAGCTTCTGTGGATGGGATTATCTGATAAATTTAGTCAAAAAATGCAGGCGTGATGTCGAAAAAGCATTAATTTCAGCCCTATTTGAAACTGGAGGCAGGGTGAGCGAGGTTCTCCAATTAAGGAAAGACAACTTTATTGTCCAAGAGCCCTATCTCATCGTGAAGGCCATGCCAGTTTTGAAACGCTATAGCAAGGTTGGGGAGTATAGGGATGAAAATGGCCGAGTGAGGTGGATAACTAAGAGAAAGACGGCGTACCGAACATTCCCGATACATATGAAGGAGCCCCTCTGCGATCCGCTTCTAAAATACATAGACGGCATAGCTGAGGGGAAGCTCTTTCGCATGAGTAGGATTCAGGCATATAGGATCGTCAGAAGACTGGATAAGAATATATTTCCACACTGGTTTAGGGCTCAAAGAGCATCTCAGCTAGCGTTGGAGTATGGCTTTGATGTTCATGATCTTATCGACTTTTTCAGCTGGAAGAGCCTTCAGACGGCAATTCATTATAGCAGAATGGGCTGGAAGGGATTAGCTAATAAGATGAAACGCTGACAAATAATCTTCAACTATAAATAGTGAGCATTAGTGATATTGAAAATACATGTGTAACCATATTCACCAAACATTACAATGGAGTGCTCATAAATCGATAAAATTAATGTTAGAATGGTGGGTTAGGATACAAAATTCTTACTTGATGGGCAGGATCATCATGAATGGATACAAAAGCATAGACATTATACCATCGCAGAGCCATGATCATTCATCGATAGAGACTGATTAAAGACATGAATACTAATCAGATCTTTATGAGAATCGTTACGTCACCGACATTCGTTCTTGTCGGCCCGGTGATTATAAGATCATTCAACCTAGAAAAGTACGTGTATGAATCATTGTTCTTGAGGTAATCCATTGGGTTTAATCCAAGCTCTATAGAGCGGCGAACGGTATTTCCATCTACTATGGCTCCGGCCGCATCGGTGGGGCCGTCGATTCCATCGGTGCTTGCCGAGACTAAAACCATTCCATTTGCACCTGCAATCTTCAAGGCTGCACTTAATGCGATCTCTTGATTTCTACCGCCAACTCCGTTGCCAGTCACAGTCACGGTTGTCTCGCCTCCGGCTACTATTCCAGCAGGAGAGGAAATGGGCTTGTCAGATGCGATCAATTCTCTTCCCAAAGCCCCAAAGAATGTTCCAATATGTCTAGCTTCGCCCTCCATGAACGATGTCAAGAAAAGCTTGTTCAACCCTTCCTCTTTGATCCTCCTCAGTGCAGCCGTGCATGCCAGTCTGTTATTACCGATAACTATGTTTTTCACTTTCTCAAATATTGGATTATCTCTTTTCGGAGTCTCAGGTATTCTTCCTGCCGCTCCATTAAGCAGAGTCTTCTTTATGGATTTAGGAACCTTGTCCCATAGGCCGTATCTCCGAAGGATCGAGATAGCATCTCCAAACGTTGATGAGTCAGGGACCGTCGGTCCGGATGCAATGACATCTAATGGATCCCCTAGAACATCGGAGAGTAATAATCCTATTAGATCTGCCGGATGAACGGCCTCTGCAAGTTGCCCTCCCTTAAAGCTTGATATGTGCTTCCGAACAGCATTTATCTCATTTATTGTGGCTCCCGACTTTAGAAGCATGTCAGTCATTCTCTGCTTATCCTCAAGTGAGATTCCTTCTTTTGGAAGCGCCATCAGACTTGATCCTCCACCGGATATTAAGCAGATGACGAGATCCCCCTCTCTAGCCTCCCTAGCTAATTCAAGAATCTTCATCGCTCCCGAAACGCTACTCTCATCTGGGATCGGATGGCTTGATTCATGAAGTTTTATGCGATTTAGTCTGTGATCCTTTGCCGTTCCCTTCGGTATGACGATTACTCCATCATCTATATGATCATTAAGAATCGATTCAAGCGCTTCCGCCATCGCTCCGCTCGCTTTTCCGCCGCCCAACACAAATATTCTTTTATAGCTGGAAAGATCGATTTTGTAATCATCAATCTTTAGAGATTCTCCTTCCAGACTAACTCTTGAAGATATGATCCTTTTTGGATCCACTGCCTTGAATGCTTCTTCAATAGCGCTTAGGGCTATTCTTCTTGCAATTTTATCCCTTTCAGATTGAGCATTTGATAATAGAGCCTTTTTATTCTTAATTATAGACATGACGGCATCGCCTATCAAAATTTTACATCATCTACTGTCCTTATAATCCGTTTTGAGAATTTATCATTTGCTTAACAAGCATAACCAGGATTTTGAAATGGATAGAAAAAATGTCTAAGTTCGTCAAGTGAAGTTTTTACGGCTCTATTCTTTCTTCTTTTGGGTTATCTTTTTAACCCAAATTTCAGAGAGCCCATCACTAAAGCCGTAGAGCCTCTCGAAAATAAAGGCACAAACGCCCATCCGAAGCATTTTTATGATATTTTGAGATTCCCTCTTAATCTTTTGGAATTTTATAGATAGAAAAGATATCCATTCTCTAAATGGAAGTTGCCAATTTCCTCTTTCTTAATAATGGATTTAAAAGTGAGCCATATCTATTCTATCGGCACCGCTACTACTTGATTGTAATCGATGATAACATCTATCCTTCCCCTCATCCTTTCATCTAATTCGGGATCTCCAGTATCAACTCGGAGTGCTCGGATGCCTTGAATCTTACTTTTCGTGCATATAACAATGATATTTTCTATTCCAACCCTTCTTATCACCTTCGGGCTTATCTGCTGATTTCCCCTCCCGAATATGAAGCCCTGCCCACCTATTGGAGTAACTATGATTCTCGCCTCTTTACCATCGATTAACCTTAAGATGTCGCTCTCATTAACATCTCTCGCGATTATCTTTCCATTAAGAAGAAGATCAACTCCGAGCAGAGTCTTTTTCTGGTCAAGCAGATCCGCTATTATGCGTGTTGTCGTTCCCGGACCTAAAATGTATATGACATCTGGTTTGAGGATCTTCTCGATTACATAAAGTGCTATTGCCGCCTGATTCTTAAGCTCGCTTCTGCTCCTCGGACTTGCCATCTTCACCCCTTGAATATAATTCGGCTCATAGGGGACAAGCATATAGCCATACAGCTTCGCTGAAAGTCTTCCCTGCCTGAATGCATCTTCATCTACATCCATGACTTCAGCCTCTCTCAGCGGAAGTCCATACTTTAGGAATCTCATCGTGATCTCAGCCGCTGCCTTCGGATCTAATGCGAATACTGCACTATGCATCTTAACTCCTGTTGGAACGCCTAAGACTGGAAGCTTAAGGCCTATCACATCCATTATGTCCCTTGCTGTTCCATCTCCCCCACAGAATACCAAGAGATCAATTCCACTCTTCTTCATTAGCTCAGCAGCTCTCTTCGTGTCTGAAGAATCCGTCTCCTCTTTTGGCTCCCCGATTGACGTATATTCGAGTCCTAAGTCCCTTGCCTCGTTCTCCCCCATCTCCCCCGCAGCCGCTAGAATATGAAAGTTGCACTGTAACTTCTTCAGATGTGAAAGGAAGATCTTCGCCCTTAAGGGCGCTATGGGCTTAGCTCCTAAAGCAATGGCCCTTCTCAACGTCTCTTTTCCATCGGTTCCCTTAAGCCCTACGGCACCGCCCATTCCAGCTATAGGATTAACGATAAAGCCTATCCTCTTCATACAATCTCACTTTTTAAACGCTTATAGAAGAAATATTAGAGCAGATATTACATTTTTTGGTTTTTAACGTTTTATATAATATAAGCGGTTACCATAAAAATTAGGAAGTCGGTATTGGAGGTGGTCGATCGCCTACCTCGGGCTCATCTATCCTCCTTCTGGGAAACATCCAGCAGCTCTTGAAGGTAACCCCCTCATGTGTGATCACCTCCAAGAGCTTGGATGTTTCCCAAAAGATATATTGACATGGCGATATATAAGTTTTCTTGTTGATTATTAATCAACAAGATGATTTTTCTTAGAAAAAGTAAAATTCCTTAAGTTTATTGGGGAGAATCCAAAAAATTCAGTTTAAATCTTCATGGGGATCAACAATATGAGAATCGTGGATCTTGAGGCTTTCGTATGCAGATCCCGGCTGAAAAATGTTATGTGGAGCCTTCAGCCTTCAAGTCATGGGCTTCCTCGGACAGCCAATTTCATCGAGGCCGTGATAGTTAGGCTCTCTTCTAGTAATGGACTTGTCGGTTACGGTCAGACAGCTGGAGTATGCTTCAAGGGATCAAGAATTTTACCGGTAGGTGAAAAGTGTAAAAGGCTAATAGAGGATATCGTTCGACCAAGGATACTTGGCATGAGACTATATGATAATGTTGTTCTTTGGAGGAAGCTCCGGTATGTTTTAAGTGGAGAAGTCTATGGAAAGCATGCTTTAGCATGTGTTGATATTGCACTCTGGGACTTAAAGGGGAAATCCTTAGGTTTACCATTATATGATCTGCTTGGGGGAGCCTACAGGAAGACTGTGAGGCTCTATGCATCTAAGATTCCCGGCGTCGCGGACGTAGAGAATGATGAAGAGATCGATCTATTCAGTAGGCGGTTGAGGCTCCTCAAGGAGGAGGGCTATGGAGCATTTAAGATTGGAGGAGGCCTAGGAGTCAATGCGGACGCGTACAGTGTAGAATTGGCGCGTGAAATTTTAGGCTCAGAATGTGCGATAATGCTTGATGCCGGATGCGCATACGATAGAGATGAAGCATACAGGCTTGGTAAGCGTCTCCAAGATTTTGATGTGGAATGGTTTGAGGCTCCGCTAAAACCAGAGGATATTACCGGATACGTGGAGCTAGCACGAAATCTCGATGTTAAGATAGCAACTGATGTTCATTCGGATCCCAGGCAGATAATTGAGCTGCTCAGAGAGGATGGTATAGACGTTATTCTGGGCGATGTAACTTCAAATGAAGGCATAACGCAGGTGAAGAGAATATCTGAAATAGCAGATCTATTTAACGTAGATTTTTCTGTTCATGCAGGCTGGCATATATCATCTATCGGTTATGCCGCCTCAGCGCACGTTGCATCATCAATTCCAAAACTGAATTTTCAGGAGGGAAGAGTACAGTTTAACGATAATCCTCTAGGAAATCCTATTCTTAAGAGGCCACTTAAAATAGAAAATGGCAACATAATAGTCCCAGAAGGTCCGGGTTTAGGAATAGAGGTCAACGAAGAAGCCTTAAATAAATACGTTGTAGATTAGACGCTATCGACTTCCAACCTGCTTATAAACGCTGCTTCTTTTAGTATCGCCCATCCCAAGAGTGCTGATAGTAGGACTGGCCGTGATTCTGCCTAGAGATCCCCTATCAGGTGTCCCAGCAAAAAACACTCTTCCCCCTAAAAAGATGACCTCAATGCTCCTCAGATAAAGTCCATGATTCATCCTTAAAGGTTAAAAGCTTAGTCTAGAAAATAAGGATTGAAAGGAAATCCTATCGAAGGATTATTCTCCCTACTGCTCCAGCTTCTTTAGGATCGCCTTAACGGCTTCCCTTACAGGTATCCCCGATTCTACTTTAACCTTCCTTATGTTATTTTGATCTAAGAGAATTGAAGCTCCCATGCCCATCTCATTAAATGCAACTGCTGAGACACCCATGTCAGTGAGCATCTTGATCACTATTGGGCCGACTCCATGCTTGTAGGAGATGGCTGGATTCTCTATTATATCTATGTTACCTATCGAGCCGTCCGAAATCTCTATTATCGTGAATGTCTTCGCTCTCCCGAAGATATCAGACACTCTATCATCTAGGCCCTTACTCCCCATAGTCGGAATCGCAATTTTAAACTTTCCCATCTCACTTTCAACTCTTACATCATATATTTTGGAACTTTATTTAGCCCCATTTTGATTTGGATTCTGGCGTCGCCGACTTTCCCTCTTGCCTATCCTGTATAGCAGTGGCCAGAATCCAAATCTGGGGCGTATCAGACAGTCCTAGTAGGGCAGGTATGAAAATGGGATGCGCCAGTATCCCATGTAGGGCATCATCCATGGTATTCCATAGTATAGTGGGCTGATGAAGGCTGGGTATGCCCACCACCATCTAGGCAGCCACGGGAACCATCTACAGAATAGGAATGGATTCCCGAATCCCCTGCCCCAGCCGAACCATCCTCTCGGCATGTCTGCTTCACCTACTTGCTTAGTTCCTCAAGTCTCTTCCTTAGGGCTTCTAGCTGGGACTCCAGCATCTTCACTTGCTGCTCTATGAATTGCTTCTCCTGCTCCTTACTGTAGGTTGGCGCAAGTGGTACTGGAGCCTGAGACGTTACGGGTGGCAGCATTGGCGTTACAGGAGCCTGCGTCTGGAGGTATTGCATGAACTGCGGAAGAAGCCCGCTCTGTACTAGCCATTGCGCCGTTGGAGGTAGTCCTGTTGGGCTTCTGCCTATCCATCCGGGTGAGAAGCCGAATCTAAGCCATCCCGGAAGCCCCGTCAGATAGAACATCCACCTATACCTGTAACCCATATCTATCACCATTTATGTGATTATGCACGAAAAATATATAAACCTTTTGCTTTCAAATGTTAAGCAAGGGACGGAGTCTAATTGTATAGGCGTGGATGGAGAAGGGGCAGAAGGGGCAGACCGCCAAAGCCAGTCAGAATAGGGGTAATGCCGCCAGTTGGAGGGTTCTATCCCATAAATCCGAGGGTTCAGAGGGAACCCATATACTTGGAGCTCGCCGAGTTTGAGGTTTTGAGACTCGTTGATCAGGAGGGGCTTTCTCAAGAGGAGGCTGGAGGGAAGATGGGTATCTCAAGAGGAACAGTATGGAGATTACTGCAATCAGCAAGGAAGAAGGTCGCAACGGCCCTTGCAGAAGGCAGACCAATATATTTGAGGTGAAACTGATTTCGTTCGTAGGGACTTCATGTAACTGATCTCTCGTTGAGAGTCTGTGCTTTCCTCTCATTTTTGATGATTCAAATGGCAATTTTATTACTGACATTTAAAATTTATATGCAGGATGACGCTAGGGCGTATTTGTAAAAATCATGAAAAATATGAACCAGTACCAGTAAGGAAGGGCTACTTTACTCATTACTGCACTTTGGATCTTAAGAATTGGCATAGATGGTTCAGTAAGAGGAGCCGTCCATAACCCCTTTTTTGAGGCTGAAATTTTAACACATTTTCGAGTGCTAGAAGATTATTTCTCCACTCTTTATAACCTTTGTAACAATAAGTCTCTGCCTACAGATTCTTCCTTCACCTTTAACATCAAATAAGGGGAATTTTCCTTCTTCTATCTTTAGTATAGCAACGTCTCCACAGGCCCCGACCTTCAATGTGCCGATAATATCTTGTTTGCCAAGTACCTCTGCAGGTCTTGTAGTGCTTGCTCTTATTACCTCTTCAAGGGAAAGGCCCAAGTGAAGAAATTTGGACATCGTCGTCGGCATATCAAAAGCTGGACCGTTGTAGCTTCCCTTGTGAAGGTCTGTACTTATAGTGTCTGGTCTTACTCCCTCCTTTATGCCTTTCTCAGCAACGGGCCATCTGAAGCTACCTGCGCCGTGACCAACATCCATTATAACTCCACGTTTCATAGCATCGAAGAATTCAGATTGCACGTTACCATCCTCATCGAGCAATCCATCGTGCTGCTCTATTCGAAAACTATGATATAGATGAGTTATCACATCTCCCTTCTTCATATATTTCAGAGTTTCAGGCTGGTGATGATTCTCAGCCATCAAGATGCATCCAACCTCATCCGCAGCCTTCCTAGCCAGTTTAAGCCCCTCCAAGCCGTGATGGGCCCATTTAATGCCTAGGAGGACGTCACGATTTTGCTTTATCATATTGATGGTTCCTTCAACATTTATGAACAATTCATCTCTGTCTATGATGAGGCTGGACCACTTCTGATTCGGTACGGAATACTCGATCATCCCTAAAGACTCAATGTTCAACAGGGCGAAAATATTCGTTCTCGCTCTTTCTATAACATATTTTCTGAAGCCTATGAAATTTAGCTCTCCAGTAGATCCTGCATCTAGAACTGTAGTGGTTCCCTTAGCTAAGCAGACCATCTCCGGATCTATTGCAAGATAAACAATTCCATAGGAGCAATGAACGTGAAGATCTACAAGTCCTGGCGTCACTATCATTCCAGAAGCATTTATAACATATCTAGCGTTGCTTGTGTTTATGCCCTTACGGACATCAGCTATTTTACCCTCAGATATTGCCACATCCATAGGCTCGTGAATATCTTGAGAAGGATCAATTACTGTTCCATTCTTAATAACTATATCATAATCATGCAATTCCGAGATTCTCCTTCTGCATAGCGTGTTATTATTGTATTTCCTTAAAGCAATCTATTTTACTTTGCCCCTTGTGGTTATCTGCCATATCACGGATGTTTTCTCCAGAATGTTTAGGTCAACGACTAAACATGGAGTATCGAGACTTCAATACGCATAAAGACACTTTCAAAGCCCAATTTTACTTTTGAGATTTAAGCGTCGAATTTGAGATTTTTCGCCAAAAATGCTTTTAGCATTGCAGTATTATTCTTCAGCTCTTTGAGATAGATATTTAATGGAGCTAAAGAGTCTTTTCCTAAAAAATAAATATGGGCAAGTAAAAACACTTAAACTTTAGTGATAAAAATGTCTAAGAAAGTTATTCCAGGCGCCGTGATTGTGGGCAACATGGTTTATACGAGCGGCATGACAGGCGAACCTGGAGATGTAGAGACACAGATTAGAAACGCGCTGAAGAAGCTGGAAGAGACATTAAAGGCTGCAGGCACATCCTTCGAGAACGTTGTGAAAGCAACGGTTTATCTTGCCGATCTGAATGATAGAGAACGATATCTCAACAAAATTTGGAAAGAAACATTCCCAAAGAATCCTCCAGCTAGAACATGCGTCCAAGTGGGCTTAGCTCCTGGAACTGCTGTTGAAATAGAAATGGTAGCAGTAATACCATCATCTGAGTAAAAACATTTTACTTGAAAATTCTCACATTTTATTTTTTCTGCTTTCGGTATAAGTTGTTATACTAAAATATATTGTGTGCGTTTTGAACTAGAGATCCTCCATTAGGGTGATTTACATTTAAATGTCTATACTCGTTGTTTGTAAGGTTAGTGTGCCGATATGGATGTTAACTTTATCCTCTTCACAGACATTGGTGGACGAGTATAGACGATTCAAAGCCCTATTTAAGATACGGTCGTAATGATAGATATTCTTCCTACTATTCGACACACGCTGGCATCCATAAGAAAAATAGCGATGGGCTGAAGCTGAAATTTGGTGCGGCCGCCGGGATTTGAACCCGGGATCGCAAGCTTGGAAGGCTTGCGTCCTAACCAGGCTAGACGACGGCCGCCAATTGAGGTACGAGTTTTTCACTGAAAGAAATGCAGAGATAATATGTTATTAAATTTTATGGGTTTTGATGGTAGAGACGTGGAATCTTGAATCTTGGATGCGATGTGTTTATTCGTTTCCCCTCTTCCATTAAGACTTGACCGTAAGCCGCATTTACTATGCAGACCGTTGGGAATACGTATTCTGCGTCTTGGATTGGACCGTAGAGTAGGAAGTCTGCCCCTACGGCCACTGTTAACCCATTAATTATGGATGAGCATGCCGTCATGAGCAATCTGTCCTTCTTCTTCCTCAGAGCCTTCCATGAGGAGACGGCATTATGCGCTCCACACCCAGCCGGGTAACCATAGCGATTCTTTACTTCATAAATGGCCTTACATGCTAGTCCCAAAGTCGATATGTCAATAACCACGGTATCTATTAGGATCTTCTCTATGCCCGCCTCCTTGACCCTTGGTATAAGTGAATCCAATAGTTTAATCCTCTCGCTGGATGAGATTATAGCCCTTGTGCTATAGGTTAGGATTACGGCATTCTTCAAGCCTACTTCCCTAACCTTTCTATAGACATAATCCTTCGTCTCAGGATTTATAGAGTTCAGGACCGTCCTATCGATTATTCCGATCTCCTCGGCTACCTCCAAGCCCCTCATTAATGCCTCATCAGACACAGCATCTATGAGGATCGGCATTTTCGTTGCATCGGCAGCGAACCTCAAATACCTCTCGGCGTTCTTCGAGTTCGTGCATATTACATCGAGCATTACTGGCAGACCGGTTCTATCGGATAACTCTTCAGTTTTAGCTATCATGTCCCTCGCGGCCTTATCATCGAAGATTCCTTCGGCCTCATTCTTAACGATCTTATCTCCGCTGTAGAATATACTTCCGATCATCACTGTGGGATTTTCGCCGACCTCGCCTCCGATCTTTACACCTGCGATCTCAAATGTCAACTGTTTGCTTTCAAACTTAAATATGCCCATATAATCCCTCGCCACTCAAATTTAAAGTATCTATGATTCGCCCTCTAAATAAATTATTTACGAGAGATAAACACTTAATTCCAGCGACTAATGGATAGAGGAGGATAAGTAAGAGATGGGAAGGGGCCTCTTTATATGCATTGAAGGTCTGGATAAGTGTGGAAAGACCACTCATTCAACCCTCCTTGTCGAATCCCTTCAGAAAGGCGGATACGACGCAGTTTATACTTCTGAGCCGAGCAATGGCGAGATAGGAAGATTCATACGAAAGTATGTCCTCAACAGAAAAAGAAGAATATACGTTGCTGTTGAGGCTTTACTCTTCGCTGCAGACAGAGCTGAACATACAGAGATGTTCATAAAGCCCAATTTAGAGAGGGGGAGGATAGTCGTTTCCGACAGATACGTATTCTCTTCGCTGGCCTATCAGGGAGCGGCTGGAATGGATCTTGAATGGATCAGGGAGATTAATAGAGCAGCGATCGATCCAGACTTGGCAATATACATTGACGTTCCAATCGATGTGATCATACGTAGATTCAGAGGCAGGGGGTCAGTAATGGAGAGAAGGGAGATTCAGGAGAAGGTGCGAAGGATATACATGCGTCTCGTCAGACAGGGCGAATTAATAATGGTTAATGGGAATAGACCGATAGTTGAGACTTCAAGGGAGATTAGAAGAATAGTCTCTGAAAGACTCAATTTAAAATGTCCCTAAAGGCTCGAGGCGCACAGATAACTCTTCCCCGATTCTCCTGCTTAACCCCTTATAGAGCAGATCTACGAGATCCTCAATTGAGAGGCGCCTCGTCCCCTTCTCATGATATATCCTCAACTCGACGCTTCTATGTCCAAAAAGAAACCTCAGCATGTAATAATCAAACCTCAACGGCCGATCTCTCCCATCTCTTGAGACGTAATATCTAGCGACCAGAAGGAAATCCAGAATCTCGATTTCCCTTTTATCCAAGATGCTGAGCCACTTACTCCTCTCCTCATCATCAATGAAGTTGAATGTTAGTTCATCGGCAATCCCGATATCAAAGGCGATCTTAATACCGTGACTCGTAATTGACTGAACATTGAAGCTCTCTTCTCCCATATTCATCTCATAAAAGAGGCTGATTAATGACTTCTGAAACTTTCTCCGTGAGGCCTTATGGGGGAAGAGAGCCACGCAGTGATATGTATCTGGAAAATGCGCATATATGCCTTCCATCTTTAATCAACAAGATCCCTAATGATCATGACTTCCTAAAGCTCCTTATTCTTTTCAGATTATCTAGGAGCGACGAGAGCGTCATGCTTAACTTCTGAAGATCATCAGGATCGCTTACTGCTCTAATTTCCTCATTTACCTCTAATATCTTATCCAGCAAGGTCTGCTCAACAGTGCTGAGCATCGTTATGCTTCTTGCCTCATCATATTCCTCCCCCTCCTTAACTACAATAACCTTCTTCTGACATCGACCGCACCAGAGATCCCCATTCTTCAATCTGAAAAGCGGGGATGAGCAGACTGGACAGGAGAGACTAGTCATTGTAGCGCCGCTTCTCAGAAGATCAGCCATCGACTTAACCCTATCTTCATTCTCACCGGACAAAGCGCAACCCACAGATATCCATTATGCTTCAGCCAAAAATAAATCTTAAATGATTCAGCAGGGCCTCATCCTCCTACGAATTAAAATTTTAGCCTTATATTTCTCAACTATCTCCCTGGCAACCCTGCTATCCTCAACCCTACAAAGAATACGAATCTTATCAAGTTTGATCTGAAAGTTACAGTATGGACACTTTGCAGTCCTCTGTCCCTCCCTAGCATACCTCGGCATGCCGCATCGAGAACAGAGAAACACTATGTATCGTCCCATCAATGATCATCCCCGATCAATTGGAGGCAAGAATAATCCTCTCTACAGCCCTCTCATAGACTTGAATGCTCATCAAATACTCTGAAACGCTGATATATTCACATTCAGTATGGCTTAGACGCCCATTTCCAGGACCATAAGTCGCCACCGGAACATTCATCTTACCTCCAAAAATATTCATGTCTCCGGTTCCGGTCTTCCTAATAAATCTGGCCTCACGTCCAGTTACCTCTAAGATTGCCTCGCTAAGAGACTTCATGAGAGGAGTATCTCTCCTAGCAACGAAAGGCTCCACTCTATCCAAGACTTGTAATGACACCTCAGCATTTAAGTCGCCAACAGCCTTCCCTACGGCTCCCTTAACAAGCGTAATTACATCTTTGGAAGTGAATTTTGGCGGGACCCTCAAATCCACGGTTATGTTGCACTTGTTCGGAAGCCCTCCCATACTCCTCCAGCTCCTAATACCAATAATCGATGATGTTAAAGAATAGAATATTCCATTTGGCGATCTATGCTGATCGCATAAATCTCTAATGCGCATCCAAATGTTGAATGCCGCCTCAATGGCATTATCGTATATGTGCTGAGCCCCGACATGCCCAGACTTCGTTCTGCATTTCACGGCTAGGAGGATGCGTCCTTTGTAGGCGAATGTTATATTCCCCACTCCGCTTGGTTCACCGAATATAGCACAGTTCACATTTAAGCCATCACGTATCAATTGGCGGATGCCCCTAGCTCTGCCCTCTTCATCAACCACTCCGGCAACTATAACCTTGCCCTTATTATGGATCTTTGACTTCAACTGTGTAGCCGCTGAGATCATAGCTGCCAATGAAGACTTTGCATCAACAGCTCCCCTACCATAGATCTTGTCATCTTCCCACCTGACTGGTAGATATCCCGGAACGGTATCCATGTGTCCGCATAGTAGAATCGTATATTCGCCTGATCCAACCTCGCCATAGACATTCCCTGCCTTATCCCTTCGAACATTCACGAAACCTAAATCGTGTAACCTTTCCTCGATGTAGGATGCCATCTCATCCTCCTTTCCACTTGGACTGTAAATCTGAAGCATCTCATAGAGCATATCTAAGGCTTTATCGGCCTTCATGGCTTCACCTGTAGATGTTACTTCTCTGCTAAACGCCTCTCCTCCTCAGTGAAGATCCCACATAATATTTCATAGGCCTTCTCGAGTTGATGCTTACTTATGATCAGGGGAGGGAGGAAACGTATCACGTTCCTGCCTGAGTAGAGAAGTATCAGCCCCCTCTCAAGGGCCTTCATTAGGACATCGCGAATAAAGAGCCTTGATTCAAGGCCAAGCATAAGCCCCAATCCCCGAACCTCCCTTAAAATACGGAATTCATCAACCATCTTCTGCAGAAGCCCCTTGAAGTATTCGCCGAGAATCCTTGCTCTCTCAGGGAGATCCTCTTCCACAATGACATCTATCACTGCTGAGGCGGCGGCGCATGCAAGTGGATTCCCTCCAAACGTGCTTGAATGCTCCCCAACTTTAAGAGAATCCATGATCTCAGCCTTTCCGATGGTCGCTCCTATTGGAACGCCGCCGCCCAAAGCCTTAGCAACGCACATAATATCCGGGATTACGTTCCAATGCTGGGATGCCCACATCCGCCCGGTTCTTCCAAAACCCGTCTGAACTTCATCGAAGATCAAGACTGCATCATGTTCATTGCATATCTCGCGTAGTGCCTTCAAGTACCCGGGTGGAGCCACATGTATTCCACCCTCGCCCTGAATAGGCTCAACTATAACAGCGGCGGTATCTTCATCGATCAGCCTTTCAGCCTGATCGATCCTTCCGAAGGGCATGAATCTGAAGTTTTCGGAGATAAATGCTCTAAATGGATTCCTATATTTTGGATTCCAAGTTGCAGATAGAGCGCCTAAAGTCTTCCCGTGGAATCCCCTCACAGCACTTATGATCTTTCTTTTGCCAGTATATTTTATCGCGGCCTTTAGGGCGCATTCGACAGATTCCGCTCCACTATTGCATAGGAATATCCTCTCCAAGCCCTTAGGCGCTATCTTAATGAACTTCTCGAGAAGCTCTGCTCTCTTATCATTATAGAATGAGCCGTGACAGGTTATCAGGGTCTGAGCTTGCTTCTTTATGGCCTCGACTACCCTTGGGTGGCAGTGTCCAACAAGGCTTACTCCATACCCGCCCATACAGTCAATGTATTCTCTTCCCTTAGCATCATACACTAATGCTCCATTTCCCCTAACGATGCTTATCGGGAATTTCTGGTAGACACGAGCCAGATATGAATCTTCGATCTCGATTATTCTCTTCTCATCCAACAGTTATCACTGTCCCAGCCGAGTGATCCAGCGCGCTCATGAGAGGATTATCGATGAATCCAGAGGAGATTATTGCCTCCTTAACTCCGCCTTTCAAAGCCTCAATTGAGGCAAGCATCTTCTTGTCCATGCCAGCCCCCATCTTCGGAAGCAGTTCCTCAGCCTCAATCAAGGACAAGCTCTGCACACACTCTCCATCAACGATAACTCCTTTAACATCCGTAAGGAATACAAGTCTTTCGGCCTTTAATGCTCCAGCGATGCTTGCAGCCGCCCTATCGGAGTCAACATTGAGAGGTTCATTCTCCTCACCTAAGGCGACGGGGGCGATAACTGGTAAATATCCATTCTCAGTTAGGAGAAGAAGCAAATTCGTATTCACTTCCTTTATCTTCCCAGTGTAACCTCCTTCAATAACCCTCTTTCTGCCCCTTTCATCGACTATGATAAGCCTCCTCTTGCGTTTAGCCCTTAATATTCCGCTGTCAATCCCTGATAGCCCAACGGCTGGAAGACCATGCTCCAGAAGATGCTGAACTATAGCCTTATTAACCCTGCCAGCCATAACCATAACGTATATCTCAACTGTCTCCCTATCCGTGTATCTGCTTCTGATGCCGCTTGGGGAGGTTATGAATATCTGCTTCTTCCCAAGTCTCTCAGCAATCTCAGTAACTTCATCTCCTCCCCCATGAACGATCACCATTCCCTCTCTGGGAAAGATCTCCTTAATATCATCTAGGAGAGAATCATTCATGCCCCTCTTATAGATGTCCCCGCCTATCTTCAGGACGATCATCACCAATACCACCCCAAATCATATTGGATGGAGACTGAGATCCCAAAGTCCCTCCTTCTCATTCCACCCAAACATTATATTCATGTCTTGAACCGCCGTTCCAGCAGCCCCCTTCATTAGATTGTCGAGTGCGGATAAAAGAACAAGGCGGCTGTAGTCGATGTCCAATTCGAATCCTATATCGCAGTAGTTCGAGCCGACAACAACCTTTGGATCTGGATACCTGTAGATCCCCTTCTTCTCTCTAACAAGTCTAATGAAGGGTTCATCTCCGTAGAATTGACGATAAACCCTCCAGACATCAATCAATGAAATCTGCTCGGTGAGGAATAAGTGGCACGTGGCCAGTATGCCCCTAACAATATTGACGGCGTGAGCTGACATTGCAACACTGAACTTCTCGCCCGATAGTATGCTTAATTCCTGCTCTATCTCAGCCGTATGCCTATGACCAACCGGCTTGTATGGCCTGATAACGCCGAAGTGCTCTGGATGATGAGAAGCCAATGAAGGCTTAGCTCCACCCCCGGATGATCCAACCTTAAAATCAACGATCACCCTATTCTTCTCTATCCCTCCACGCTTAGCTATTGGGGCTAACGCGAGTATAGCAGCCGCCGCCATGCATCCTGGACATGCGATAAGCTGTCCCCTTCTAATCTCATCTCTATGTAACTCTGGAAGTCCATATACGGCCTTCTCGAGGAGCTCGGGGCAACTATGCTCCCATCCATACCATTTAATGTAGGCCTTTGGATCTTTCAGTCTGAAGTCCGCGCTCAAATCGATAACTCGAATTCCAGTCTCGATTATTTCCGGCATAAATGTCGAGGAGACTCCATGGGGAGTTGCTATGAATAGCAATTCGCATGAATCTGTTGCCTTTGACGGATTGAACGCCGTGAACTTCAATTTTGTCCAGCCTCTGAGGTTCGGGTGTATCCTATATATGAATTCGCCAGCGTATCTCCTTGAAGTTGCGAGATTGACGTCTACCCTCGGATGTTTGATGAGCAGCCTTAGAAGTTCCCCGCCTACGTATCCAGATGCCCCTATTACGCCTACATTCATCTCTTAGCCATCCTAATTGCATACTCAATTATCTTTCCGGGAATATCAACTTGAGTAGCGGAACATAATCCCCTAAACTCCACAGTGCTGTTAACTTCATGAACTAGGATTCCACTTGGGGATTCCATGCAGTCAACTGCTAATACTCCTCCTCCAACCGCCTTCGCGGCTCGTAATGCCAAATCCGCAAGATCGTCCGTTAGGCGGCAGGGCCTACTTACACCTCCTCTAGCGACGTTCGTTCGCCAATCATCCTTCGGCGAGTAGCGGTATGACGCCGCAACCGCCTCATCGCCAATAACTAAGACGCGAATATCCCTGGGTGGGCGATTAACGTACTCCTGCACATAATAGATCTGTAATAGTGCATTATGGATCTGCTCTCTAGACTCTATTATCGCTTGGGCAGAATCTCTATCCTTAACAAGCGCTATAAGCCTCCCCCAACTGCCAATAACCGGCTTCATTACTGCTGGAAACCCTATCTCATCCAACGCTTTAAGGGCTCCATCTCCTGTGAAGGCCAGAAGCGTCTTTGGTATTGGAACCCCCGCCTCCATTAATGCGAGATTCGTAAACACCTTATTTCCACATATAAGTGAGACATCAAATGGATTTATGACCTCTAATCCGGCCTTCTCAAGTATGGCCGTTATATGTAATCCTCTGAAATAGCTAATGCAACGGTTTATGGCCACGTCTCCGAAGGAATCCCTAATCTCATCTAGGCCTCCGGAGATGTTTATGAAGATGCCTTTTGGATCGACTAGTTTAAGGTCTACCTTTATGCGTGATGCGGCATTTATCAGAGCCTTTTCATCCCATCTAATCCTATCGCTTAATAGGCTTATAGTGGTCATTCGAGCCTATTCTCCCCAGTCTTCACCCTCTATCTCGGCTGGCTTAAGCCTAATCTCCCCCTTCTCGGTAATCTCCACTTCATAGTCCATTCCGCAGTCTGGGCAACTGACAATCTCGCCTGAGATTACATCATCTGGAATTTCGATCTCACAGTCACATTCGGGGCATTTCAACTGGAAGGCCGATTCCTCCTCTTCACTTCATGCTTTAATAGCATGGCGAACGTTTTCTTATAAATTTTTCGGAAAATTAAAGATTCATTAAATTTTTTCCGAAAAAAATATTATTTTCTTAATGCAAATATGATATGGATTCTCCGCAATATTGGTGGATGATGATGAAGGTAAAGATCGACGATGTCGATAGGGAAATTCTAAGAATGCTTCAGGATAATTCTAGGGTGGCCTTCAAGAGGATAGCCGAGAAGGTCGGCGTGAGCGAGGCAACGATATTCGTTAGAGTAAAGAATCTTAAGAAGAAAGGCATAATAAAGAGATTCACCGTGATAGTCTCACCCGAACTTTTAGGCAAGTCTCTCACGGCATTCGTCCTCATAGATAGTGAACCCAAGAAACTCGAGAGCGTCTTAGAGACTCTGAGCAATATGGATGATGTATATGAGGTATATGATGTAACTGGGACATACTATATTATCGCGAAGATTAGAACCGAGAATAAGGAGTCTCTTGCCAAGATAATAGACAAGATCGGAATGATAGATGGCGTGACAAGAACTGAGACAGCGATTGTCCTTAAGAGCGTTAAGGAGGAAACGAGGATAAAAATATGAAAGCCATCTCAACTAATGAGATTCATAGTTTTAACGGTGACCCTTCCATTCTCGATCCTTCCAGTTAGCATCTCTCCATTTTTTATAGCTCTCCAATTTTCTTCTCGATTTGTCTTCTCGGATGCTATAACGAGTTCATCATCAAGGAGCCTATAGGACATTTGATAGACAAGCTGATCCCTAAAGCATAACGATCTTATAGGTTTAGCATTTTCATCGTATTCGCAGTATGCGTAAAGAGTCTCGCCGTCACTGAATATAATGTTCAATACATGATATGGCTGATCCTTGTCCGGATGAGCAGATCTAACCCTAACCCAAAGGTCTCTCATCGTCTCCCTAAACTCCCTTAGGGCCTCCGCCAAGTTGAGACCCTCACTCATCTTCCTCATTAAGAACCAAAAGTAGACTTCACTGTCATTTAATCCTCTAATCTTCATTTTCCAGCTTCCGAGAGTATTGGCGAGCTCATCGGGTATCATTATCGTTCCATTATGGGCGAAGATATACCTGTCATAAGTGAAGGGCTGAGAGTTCTCGACTGATATGAGAGTCTCCTTCTTCAAGCCCCTCGGATTGCTTGCACGTCTGATGTGTGCAATTATGATGTTAGATCTCATCTTCTGAGCGGTGGAGGAGAAACTCCTGTAATCCTTATAGACTGGCCTATAATCTTTGATGATCACTGGTGTTCCATTCCTGTAGTAGCCCATCCCCCAGCCGTCCCCCTGTAGCCTCCTAGGGTCAGCCATGCTTTGAATATAGAGTGAGCATGGGTCATCAAGCAAGTATCTTCGGGCATTCGTCGGCTTAACTGAGAGCACTCCTAAAAGCCTACACATACGGCTCACTTCGAATAATCTGCTATTATCTCTTGATGTTTATTTGGCTTTAAGGCTTCCGAGGATCCGG
Organism: uncultured Candidatus Bathyarchaeia archaeon; assembly: GCA_964508155.1. Classification (GTDB taxonomy): domain Archaea; phylum Thermoproteota; class Bathyarchaeia; order Bathyarchaeales; family DTEX01; genus B63. The sequence goes on along the minus strand of CAZDRE010000006.1, from coordinate 86,599 downwards.
AGATTCATGAGAGCAGATGTATATTACCTATCCATACATTCTCTAAGTATCTCTTTGCGGCTCTGAAGCATTCAAGCGCCTGCCTTCTACTGGTAGTCGGCAAGTCATTAAGTCTAAATTGGGGATAAAATGCGAGCAGGCTGTATGGGATTTTAGGGCTGATATCCGCGATGAACTTGGCTATACTCTCAACCTCCTTCGCGTCTACATAGCCAGGAACTAGAAGGGTGCTTGCAGTTAAGAGAGGAACTTCACTTCTCTCCTCGAAGTATCTCTCACCTATCATTCTAAAGTTTCGTAGAGTGGCCTCATTGGATACTCCGCATAGGGCTCTGTGGATGTTATCGTCCCACACTTTAATGTCAAACTTCACTATTCCGCCGCTTTGAAGAGATAGTTCAGCAGCCTCCCTCGCGAAGCTCCATTTTAGATTACCGTTTGTCTCCCAGCATATCCTTAAAATTCTATTCTCATCCTTCGCATTCTCCAAGGCTATTCGACTTGTTCCTATAGCATGAGGCATCTGAACCGATGGATCTCCTCCGAAGAAGCAAATGCATGAGACCCTTTCATTAACTTTACTGGCTAGCTCCTGAGCCGTAATTTTAGGCCTAAGCTTAATCGTCAATTCTTTGTAATGCCAATTTTGACAGAAGAGACAGTCGAAGCTACATGCTCCATAAAATACGGCTAAGTTCACATATCCGTGCTCAGCGCTTGGCATGTAAGCATACTTTGGATATCCAGCCCCTGTACATCCCGGACAGAACCATTCAGCAACACAATTTGTCGGAAGCGGATCATAATACCATTCTAATATTCCCTTATCTACTGTTCCCGCAAGACGGATTAATCTGCCATTCTCATTAACGACTAAGCCGCAGAAGCCTTTTCTTCCAACTCCAATCCTGCAATTATTCGCGCACATGCCGCATTCTATTCCATCCTCATCACGTGGAGGATTCTCTGGGAGACCGAAGGATCTCCTAGCCTCAATGTGGGCTTCAGCGGCTACATTAAGGGCATCCTCGGGATTCTCCCTTAGGCACCGAATACAGACGCCTAGATTACTTGAGATTACGGGAGAATAATCCCCACATATCCGGCATTTACCCATCTTCTTTCACTACACAAGATAAGATATTGCCCAAGAAAGATTAATCTTAACTATAATGAACTTCAAGGATGGATCTTTACACGATAAATTTGATATATTGGCTTGTGAAGTTGAAGGGAATGGAGCGGATGGTATTGAATAAGACTGATCGGAGGATACTTGATCTCTTAAGCGAGAATGGCCCGCTCACACTCTACGAGATCGCTGAGAGGCTAAATATGAAGCCGAAAGCAGTCTTTAGATCCTTACGCAGACTATTCGAGAATGAAATGATCTCATGCGATCCCAGAACACGTAAATACTTCATAGAGAAGTAACGTGCTGATCCTCCGAAATAATAGCGCTTAACACCGTTATTCAATAATGAAGCCTGTATTTTTGTCGATGATAACTACTCCTATGCAATATCTCGTCCCGCGATTCCCTTACAAAATTAAGCTGGCTATAGATCTCAAAGATAGTAATTCTGCGATGCTGCTCTGCCATTTAGGCACTGTTAAGGCCTGACCAGACGCGGATAAACAGTTTGAGAAGTTCTGGAATGAGATGAAGCAGATTAATATCTTTCAGCCGGATATCCTTGAAGGAATGGAAGTCGGAAATGGATCTGTTAACTTATAGCTATTAGCTTTTCTGTTCATGCTGTCGCTTGTAATGAGCACGATCTGGGAAGATGCCATTTTTATGTTAATCTGATCGAACAACGGAACATTAATTCAAGCAATCTGACTTCCCTGCCTGTGATAAATCTTTTAAGGATTGAGAGCTAATCCTTTAATTAAATTGTAGGGGAGATAAAATTGAAGATAGGGATCTTCACAGTTTTATACAATGAGCTAAAACTAGAGAAAGTTCTTAAGTATGTTTCAGAGCTAGGCTATGAGGCAGTTGAGATAGCTGCATGGAAGGGAAGCAATCACATAGATATTGATAAAATACTCTCAGGCGGAGCAACGGAATATAAGAAGACTATAGAAAAATATGGACTGTTCATTTCGGCCTTAAGTAATCACTTGGAGGGACAGTTAGTATTAGGGCCTCATGATGAGTCTACTGACGAATGGTTCAAAGGAACCCCTGAGGAGAAGGTTAAGTATGGCATGGAGCGTATGAAGAAAACGGCCATGGCCGCCGCAGCATTAGATGTGCCAGTCGTGAATGGATTTATCGGGGCTCCAAATTGGGGGTCGTGGTATATATTCCCGCCGGCGAACGAGAAGATTTTCGAGAAGGGATTTGAAGTATTCGCTGAGAGATGGAACGAGATCTTAGATGTCTTTGCGGCTCATGGAATAAAGTTTGCCCATGAGGTTCACCCGCAAGAGCAGGCCTATAACATAGAGACCGCTGAACAGGCGTTAAAGGCAATAAATGAGAGGAAGGAGTTTGGATTCAATTTTGATCCTAGCCACCTAATATGGCAAGGGATAGACCCAGTCGTATTCATCAAAAAGTTTGGTGATAGAATATACCATGCTCATGCAAAGGATGCAGAGATAGTTAAGGAGAATGTATCGACATCCGGAGTTATACCGACGGGAGCGTGGATGAGACCCGGTAGGGGATTCAGATTTAGAGTTGTAGGCTGGGGAGACGTTAATTGGAAGAGAATTCTAACGGCCTTCGTCGAGGTTGGATACGACTATGTGCTCAGCTACGAGCATGAGGATCCTGTGATGAGCAGGGAGGATGGATGTGAGAAGTGCATAGCATTCCTTAAGCCCCTGATCATAAAGGCTCCATTAAAACAGGTGTGGTGGTAGGGATGCCGGAGAAGGAAGTTGGATTTGTCAGAATGGGCAAAGTTGAAAAGGCAGAGAAGATAAGAGAGATAGGCGTTGGGATTTTAGGATATGCCTTCATGGGGAAGGCGCATACAAACGGATATAAGAAGATGCCAATATTCTTCTATCCTCCACCCGCAATTCCGAGGCTAATAGCGATATGTGGAAGAACAGAGGCGGCAGTGGCAGAGGCGGCGAGGAGATATGGATTCGAAACATACTACACAGACTGGAAGAAGCTAATAGCAGATGAGAGAATAGAGATCGTCGATAACTGCCTGCCAAATAATATGCACGCCGAACCGTGCATAGCAGCCGCCGAAGCCGGGAAGAACGTTCTTTGCGAAAAGCCATTAGCGGCAACATTAGAGGATGCAAGGGCGGCATACGAGGCTGTTGAGAAGGCTGGAGTCAAGAATATGGTCGCCTTCAATTACCGCTTCGTTCCAGCAATAAGGTTAGCTAAAAAGCTGATAGATGAGGGATTCATAGGCAAGATCCTACAGTATAGAGCCGTATATCTTCAGGAGTGGATCATGGATCCAAACTTCCCATTGGTGTGGAGGCTGAGAAAGAGCGTCGCCGGCTCAGGGGCACTTGGGGATCTCGGCGCCCACATAATTGACCTGGCAAGATTCCTCGTTGGAGATATAAAGTCCGTCTGCGGCATGATGGAGACGTTCATTAAGGAGAGACCTTTACCCGAGAATCCGGAGAAGAAGGGAAAGGTGGACGTTGACGACGCCTTCATCGCGATGGTCAGATTCAAGAATGGAGCGATAGGAAGCCTCGAAGCCTCAAGGTTCTGCGCTGGAAGAAAGAATTATCAGAGAGTAGAGATTCACGGAACAGAAGGCTCAATAGTCTTTAATCTAGAGAGACTCAATGAGTTAGAAGTTTACTCGAGAAGAGACCCTGAGGATCGCATGGGATTCAGGAATATACTCGTAACGGAGACCGTTCATCCATTCATGGAGCACTGGTGGCCGCACGGCCATATAATAGGATGGGAGCACACTTTCGTCCACGAAATCTACCACTTCATAGACTGCATAGTTAATGATAAACCAGTTTCCCCAATGGCAGCTACATTCTATGACGGACTGAAATGTCAAGAAGTATTAAATGCGATAGAAGAATCCTCGCAGAGAGGACAGTGGATAGAACTACAATAAAATCCTAACAAATTATTTTTTAATTAAAGAAAATATTTTGTGGTGTTTATATCCAGTTTTGACCAGGTCTACGCTGTAAGATAACCCTCTTCTCATAGGCCCTTCTAACACGGACCCTCGGTGGCTTCCTAGTCTTTGGAATAGGCTCTATCTTAGGAGTCTGTGACCTAACCTTTCCAGCCTTTGATAGGCTTCCATGCGTAGGCATTTCCTCTCCACCGCTCTATTTCTTCTTGATAGTCTTATTTATCCTTTACCTTAATCACGACTATGAAGTCCTTGGATCCCGGAGCCTCTAGAAAAGTATGATCCCGCCAGACTTTGCATATCAGCTCATCAAACTCTTTCTTTGTAAAGCTCTTCTTTAAACCAGTAATTACTATCTGAGATTTGTCTTTGGCCACCCTAAGGATCTCCGTCAATGTTCTACTCGGCTCGGGAATATTCTGTAGAAGGGTTAAGGCGAAGATAATGCTGAAGGAGCCGGCTCGAAATGGGAGATAATCAGCATCAGCTCGTATCAATGAGACCTTAGATTTAACCCTCAAACATCTTGACCTTTCAGCCGCAACTTTGAGAGTCTTCTTGGCTAGGTCTAAGCCAACATAATGCCTGATCATGGACGTGACAAACTCCATAAGTATTCCAGTGCCACATCCAATATCTAATAGTAAATCGTCACTTCTAACATTCAGATTTCTAAGGGCTAATCCTATCTTAATGCTCTGTTCTTCTCCATAAAGAGAATCATATATCGAAGCTAGCCTATCGTAATGTTCAATGGTTCCCCTCTTCCTCTCCCATTTGCCCTCCACGCTTCCCTCCCAAAGATTGGATGTGCCAGCGAAAAATAAAAGGCTGATGATCCCATGCTCTAAAGAGTGATAAGGAGGTATATTTAATTATGATTTGAGCTGAGATGAAGGTTGAAATCCTTAAAGACCCGGATGTTAAGAGCCTAGCTGAAATTCTGGAGAGAACAATTAAGCGCAGAACAATCCTGATCTCCGGAAACTGCTGGATAAGCTATTGGGGAAGAGCAGGTTCAAAATTGAAGCCTGGAGAGAGGATCGTCATCATAAAGAAGGATGGAGCCCTACTCGTTCACCGCCCTGTTGGATATGAACCCGTAAACTGGATGCCTGAAGGCGAAATAATATACCACATAGAATCTGAGCCTCAACGGAGCGAAGATGAACAAAGATCGGAAGGACATATCAATCTTGAAGAACCCATCTTATCGATAAGAGCTGTCAGGTTAAAGCCTAGGGAGACCATAAAGATATTCTTCGATAGAGTATATCTTTTCGCGGCATTAAATCTTGTGGATGAGGGAGAATTCTCCCTCTATGCAAGCGAGGAAGATATGCAAGAGGCTATATTGGCTAATCCATCATTAATCGAGCCCGGATTTCAACCAATCACTTACGAAAAGAGGGTTGAGCCTGGATTCGTAGATGTGTTTGGAATAGACAGAGATGGCAGGTTTGTTGTAATCGAGATCAAAAGGAGGACGGCTGGAAGGGAAGCCGTGCTTCAACTCTCAAGATATGTAAGCTCCTTAAAAGGCAAGGTTAATAGGGATGTAAGGGGAATACTCGCGGCTCCAAGGATCGCAAGGGGAGTTCAAAGGTTACTTGTGAGCTTAGGCCTTGAATTTAAGTCGTTAGATCCCAAAAGGTGCGCTGAGATCCTAAATAGGAAACGTGCAAGAAGCCTTGAAGAATTCTACTGAGACTCTTCCTCAGATGGCTTATTAACCATAGAAGCAACTACTAGGCTTGTCACATACCCGGCGATCGTATTCCTCAGCTTTTTAGATGGCAGATTAACTAACGTCATAAGAACCCTCTTATTCTCCTCATAATCCGTAGTAAACCTGCCGGGGTACCTCCTCACGAGCTCGCGGGCAATCCTCTTAACCTTCTCTGTTCGTACATTACCCAAAGCGTCATTCATCCTTTAACGCTTTTATGGTAGCAACATTCCAATACTTTTTGAATCAATGAAATTAAGGATATATAAGGATTAAGGCGAACCATTTATAAAGGATTCTTAAACCTCTTCTATTTGTTAGAAAAAACGTTAAATAAGACATGGATTAGAGATACAAGATAGAAGTGTGATTGTTATGGGAGAATTGGCGATAGCCGCTATGCATAGGATAATAAAGAAGGCTGGAGCTGAGAGGGTAAGCGAGTCAGCTGCGATAGAGATGGGTAAGGTCCTAGAAGATATAGGCCTAAAGATCGGCAGGGAAGCAATAGATTGGGCTATGCACGCAAGCAGAAAGACCGTAAAGGCCGAAGACATAAGAAAGGCCGCAGAGAAGATCCTAGGCCGATAAAAAACTGAAATTCCCATTCTTTCTCAACGCCGCCTAAAGTCGAAAGATCTTCGTGCTCCGGTAGTATAGTCCGGTCAAGTATGGCGGCCTCTCGATCAGAAAAAGGAGAAAGCCGCAGACCCGGGTTCAAATCCCGGCCGGAGCACCAAATCACCCAACTTCTCCCATCTATCTTCATAGAAATAACTCTAAATATGAAATCCGGATGCCCTAGCCATTCCGATTACTTTATTATCACTCGACATCGAAATTTTCTCTGAGATATTCCAGGGCTATTTTAATACTCTCGAATGAATCCACGCTTGGCCTGTCATTCTCGAATATATACCAGTCAGCCCCAGATCTCTCCCCTGCCTCAATTATAGCCTTAAAGTCTATTATTCCCCTCCCTAGCTCCGCAAAAGCCTTGGATTCTGGATCCTTCATGTCCTTCAGGTGGATCAGATGGCATCTGTCCCTTAGCCTATTAATGATTTCGACCGGATCATAACCAGCATACTTAATCCAGTAAACATCCGGTTGGAAGAAGACCAATGCTGGATCTGTATTCTCAACAAGTATATCATAAACGGTTCTACCCTCAAATTTCTTCTCGAACTCTATGGCGTGATTATGCATGCCAAACAGCATTCCAGCATCCTTAATTCTCCTTCCAATATCATTCATGCTCTCAGCGGCTTCTAGGCAGTCCTCTAGGCTCCTCATCTCCCCTACATTAGGCTCGGATACAATATATTTAAGGCCAAGTTTTACGGCGTAGCCTATTACATCACTAGGTTTCTCAATTAGATCCCGAAAGGCGACATGTGCTGAAACCGGCATAAGACCAAGTTCCCCAAGAAGTCTTTTGAGTTCTTCAGCAGAGACTGTTCCGAATGGATGTCCAGCGAACTCAACACCCTTATAGCCCACCTGCGAGACTACTTTAAGGGCATTAACGTAGTCACTGGAGGTCTTATCTCTTATAGTGTAGAGTTGAACCGCAACCTTCACCGCTCAATCACCACTAATTATAGTATCTAATTCTTGATAAAATTTTGCAGGGCGTCAACAGCAAAATAGGCACACGTAATATTATAAATTCGGCATAAAATATTAGATAATTACTAATAATTGCCGTGGGGTATTGGCATAGCAGATTAATGAGAAGGGAAGGAATCTCATAACCCTCGATTGTAAAGAGAGGATTTGGAATGGCTGAAGCCATCGAAGTCAAGGGTCTCATTAAGAGATATACTAGCTCACTTAAGAAAGGCTGGTTTAGACGAGAGAAGATCATAGTTGAGGCACTTAAGGGAATATCGTTTAACGTGAAATACGGCGAGGTCTTTGGGCTTCTCGGGCCGAACGGCGCTGGTAAGACCACAACTGTGAAGATCTTAGCGACTCTTCTGCTTCCTGATGGCGGCTCAGCTAAGGTTGCAGGATACGATGTTGTCGAGTCCTCAAGCATGGTTAGGAATAATATTGGAGTGACTCTAACCGTAGAGAAGGGCTTCTTTTGGAAGTTGACTGGCAGGGAGAATCTAAAGTATTTTGGGATGTTAATGGGAATAAAAGGTAATAAGCTTAACAGAAGAGTAAATGAGTTGCTTAAGAGCTTAGGACTTGAAAGGCTTGGAGTCTCAGATAAATTCTATGAGGAATACTCATTGGGGATGAAAGCAAGACTCTCATTGGCGAGGGCTCTACTCAAGGATCCGCCAATATTAATCCTAGATGAGCCTACCCTTGGGCTTGACCCACCCTCGGCTAGAGCCATGAGGGAGCTCCTCGTAAGATTAGCCAAAGAGAATGGGAAGGCAGTATTATTAACTACCCATAACATGTTCGAGGCTGAAATGATATGCGGCAGAGTTGCAATAATAGATGAAGGAAGAATAATAGTTCTCGGAGGAGTTGATGAGCTCAAGAGGATGGTAGCGAAGAGAGTTATTATCGATATAATAGCTTCTGGAGTGCCCATTGGAATCGACGTAATAAAAGATAGAATCTCGGAGATGATTGAAGGAAATATTGGACTCAGCATGGATGATGAAGGAAGGTTAAGAATCAGAATACTCTCAAGAACTGGTAGTGAAGAGTCCAATCTGGCCGAGGCTATAAAGATACTGTCTGACTTCTCAATCAGGGTAAATAGGGTTAGGCTGGAGGAGCCGACATTAGAGGACGTTTTCATAGCCTTAACGGGTAAAAGCGGGATTTAGCCTTGACAGGATGGTTCAATATATTTAGAGCCTACCTCTTTGCTGATATGTGCTGGTATAAGAATAACAGATGGCTACTATTTTACTATTTCATCTGGCCATATCTTATGGTGGCTCTAATTCTTGGTTTCGGCTCGTTGTTCGGCTCAATAGAATCATATAGTGAGAGGCTTGGAGTTTCAAGTCCAATCCTCTTCCTTCTTTCCTCCACGGTCGTAGCCATGTCGAGCATCAGCATAGTCTCCTCAGTAGCCGAATTCGTAATAGAGAATAGATGGAGCGGAACTCTCCCATATATTATGCTGACGCCAGCCGAGATGCCCATAATCTTTATAGCGGTTGGCCTGCCAGACGCCATAATCTCCCCATTAATAACGATAGCCGCCATATTCCCCGCGGCCCTAATTCTAGAGGGAATACCAGGGGGAATTCGAATATTGACAATTCTAATCTTCATATTTCTTGGTATGCTTCCTTTACTTGGATTCTCAGCTCTAATCGCCTCGCTTGCTCTCATAGCAAAGGAGGAAAGCAATGTAGGCCAGATAATAATTCCATTCTTACTACTTGTCTCTGGAGTCTACTATCCCCTCGAAGTCCTACCATCCATCCTTCAATTTATAGGCAGAATAATGCCCGTGGCTTACGTAGTTGAGGCCGCCCGGCTTTTCTCAAAATATATGGTCCCAGAGATCCGTTTCATGCTGATTTTAATATACATTTTAGCGATTATGACCATCGCATACAATCTATTAGCATCCATAACATTAAGAGGGGTCAACAAGACCTTAAGGAGGAAGGGAGTAGTTTAACTTGAGATTTTACAAGGTTAAAGCCGTGGTTTGGCTACATATATTGAGGCTCTGGAGATATAAGATATCCTTTCTAAATATGGCCCTATCGATTACGTTATGGATACTCTTATTCTTGCTCGGAGCCTTAATGTTCACTCCTAGAGGAGAGCTCTTTAAAGCGATACCGATAGTCTTCTGGGGAATAGTCATGTGGAACATGATGTCTAATACTATCAGCCTAATAAGCGGGTGGACATGGTATTATCTTTCGCAAGGATTCGTCGAGGAACATATATTAACTGATACGTCTCCGTTCCTCGTCCTTATTGGAAGACCCATCACAGGGCTTTTCTTATCAGCCTTAGCGATCATCTTTATCTACATAACTCTCAGCGGATTCGAAGGTTCACCAATCATAACTATCATGGACCCGTTCTCTTTGGTGCTTGGAATCCTAACGTTAACCTTAATGTCCATATCTGTTGGTCTGATATTAGCCGCTCTCTCCTTCAAAACCGGTATTCAACAGATGTTTATAGAGATACTTAATTTCATCATCCTAATAGCTGGGGGGATAATGGCTCCAATCTCTAAACTGCCGAGATTTCTCGCTTATGTAGCGATTCTAATTCCATTCAGCCACTCAGCTGAACTCGTCAGGTATGGCGCCGCTGGAATTAAACCTTGGGCATCTCCGACTATAATTATGCCTTTATCGCTGGTCCTAACAGCATCCCTCCTAGCCATATCAATCTTGACAATAAAACGAATAGAGATGCACATCAGAATTTCCGGATTAAGAGCCATAGGCAGAATGTGAATATTTCCGCATCAAATTGCATTTTATGAGCCCAAATAATTTTTAAAAGCGAAGACTCGGATAGCTATGATTATAAATACGCGGGCGCTGCGAAGATTGTGGCCGTCAAAGATAGAGACGGAATCAGTCCTCGAAGAGTTAATCTCAAGGCCGTCACCCGAAACGGTAAGGGCAATCCAAAGGATAGATGGAGATATCATAATCTTGGGTGCTGGAGGGAAGATAGGGCCTTCCCTAGCTATCCTTGCAAAAAGAGCGATCGAGGAAGCTGGAGTTGAAAAGAAGGTCATAGCTGTCTCACGTTTCTCGGCATCAGAGATAAGACAAAAGCTAAATAAGGCTGGGGTTGAAGCGATTCGATGCGATCTACTTGAGAGAGATGAAGTTAACAAGCTCCCAGAAGTGTCGAATGTAATATACATGGTTGGTAGGAAATTTGGAACTAAAGGAGATGAACCCTTAACTTGGGCTACTAACACATACATACCGGCGCTTATAGCACAAAAGTTCAGAAATTCGCGCATAGTAGTCTTCTCAACGGGAAATGTATATCCATTAGTTCCAGTAAGTTCAGGCGGAGCAACTGAGTCTGATCCTCCAAGTCCAATAGGTGAGTATGCTCAATCATGCCTCGGAAGGGAAAGAATTTTCGAGTATTTCTGCAGGAAATTCGGAACAAAAGCCATTTTTCTAAGGCTGAATTATGCCATTGAGCTGCGATATGGAGTTCTTTTGGATGTTGCCAGCAAAGTCTTTCGGGGAGAACCCATAGACCTAAGAATGGGATATGTAAACGTCATTTGGCAGGGAGACGTTAATAATGTAGCAATTCAGTCATTAACCATATGTCAAAATCCGCCCAAAATACTAAACGTAACTGGCCCAGAGATCATCTCGATAAGATGGCTCGCCACCCGATTCGGAGAGATCTTCGGCAAGAAGCCCATATTTCAGAATGAAGAGATGGAAACGGCCCTATTAAGCAATGCTTCGGAGTATCATCGCATCTTTGGCTATCCGAAGGTTACGCTTAAACAGATGATAGAATGGGTTGCACACTGGATCCTCATTGGAGGGCCAACATGGAATAAGCCTACCCACTATGATGTTAGGAATGGGAGGTTCTAAGCGTGACTAAGCATCCCATGCCACCAAAGGAGGTTCTTGAAGCATTAAGGAAGGGTATAGTCATCCCGGCTCATCCATTAGCCCTAACTGAGAATAGAAGACTCGATGAAGAAAGACAAAGGGGATTAACGAGATATTACCTCGCAGCCGGAGCTGGAGGATTAGCAGTTGGAGTTCACACAACCCAATTTGAGATTCACAACCCAAAAGTCGGACTCTATAGAACCGTCTTAAAACTAGTCGCTGAAACCGTTGAGGATTACAAGAGTCACGTTGCAAGAAAGCCCATAGTTATGATCGCTGGAATCTGCGGATCAACAAAGCAGGCAATCTCAGAGGCAGAATTCGCAGTGGAGCAGGGATATCACGCCGGACTCTTAAGCCTTGACGCATTTAAAGACGCGGCGATCGATAAGATAATCTCTCATTGTAGGGCAGTTGCGGAGGTAATCCCAATATTCGGATTTTATCTCCAGCCAGCCGTCGGGGGAAGATTGCTGGGCTACGAATTTTGGAGGAGATTCGTCGAGATCGAGAATGTTATAGCCATAAAGATAGCGCCCTTCAACCGATACTATACAATAGATGTCATCCGCGCAGTTGCGGAGGCTGGCCGGACAAATGAGATCGCACTATACACGGGCAACGACGATAACATAGTTAACGATTTAATCACAATCTTTTCGTTTAACGTAAATAATGAGCCCGTTAAAGTCAGGATCGTCGGCGGGCTGCTAGGACAATGGGCATTTTGGACAAAGAAGGCTGTTGAGCTCCTAGAGAAGATACATGCAATCATGAAGTCAAAAGAGCCCATACCAAGGGAACTGTTGACTTTAGGGGCTCAAATAACTGACGCTAATGGAGCGATCTTCGACGCAAAACACAACTTTAGAGGCTGCATACCAGGTATACATGAGATCCTCAAGAGACAGGGGCTTCTCAAAGGAAGATGGTGCATCGATCCAAATCTTGATCTTTCAGAGGGACAGATGGAGGAGATAGATCGAGTTTACAAGGCCTATCCGCATCTTAACGATGATGAGTTTGTTGCTGAGCATCTGGATGAATGGATAGGTTAGGGCGGGCTGTTTAGAATTTACAAAAGACTATTTTGATTCTTCTATTATTTGCCTATACACCTTCACGGCTTTCGTCGGAATTCTCATCTTGGTCTTATAATCCACTCTGAATAGGCCGAATCTCATCTTAAATCCCTTAGCCCATTCGAAATTGTCGATCAATGACCAATAGAAGTATCCCTCGACGGGAACCCCATCATTTATTGCCTTCTCAACCTCGCTTACGTGAGCCCTCAGAAATTCACTTCTCTTCTCATCCTTCGCATCTGCAATTCCATTCTCCGTAACCATGACGGGACGCCTATAAAGCCTATAGGCCCAATTCAATTCGTATCGGATACCTTTCGGATAGATCTCCCAGCCCATATCAGTACAGTTCTCACGGCACGGAACGGTCTCATAGCCCGGAATTCCCGGAATCCTACTCTTAGCCCCCTTAACCCTAATCCTCGTGTAATAATTCACACCTATAAAATCACATCTCCCAGCTAGACTGGACCTCTGTTCGCTAGGATCAACCTTCATATCTAAGTTCATATCAAAGTCTCCTCTAACCACCATGTTCAAAAACCATTCATTCTGAAGATACGCTAGAAACTCCGCCGCAACAACATCCTCCCTTGAATCCGCATTATATGCCTCAAAATATTGTGGATTATGGACTATCCCAACATATGCGGGACCCCATTTAGAGCATGAAGTTTCATCCCACCTCTTAATCTGCTCATATGCGATTCTATGAGTTAATGCTAGATTCTTAGTGACCTCAACGAACAAATTCAGATCGTTTATTCCGGGAGGAAACCCGCTCTTCTCGGAGAAGTATCCAGCTCCGCTCACAACCATAGGCTCATTCATCGTCGCGTATATATCCACAAGATCTCCAAATGTCTTAGCGATGAAGGCTGAGTATTTGGCGAACTCTATTATCGTCCTTTGATCTAGCCACCCCCTCCTTCTAGAATGGGAGATGTCATCTCTACAGGCTATTGGATCATGGATCCATAAAGGCAGAGGCCAGTGGTAGAGAGTTAAAAGGACAGTTAATCCTAGATTCCTACACTCGGAAAGTATCTCCCTATACCTCCTAACTGAAGGCTTGTATGCCTTCTCCTCTAGGAGCCGAATGCTCTCTTCAGTCACATCAACCCCACAGATATTCCCGTCAGAATCGTAGTGAACTCTAACAGGCACGTCCCATGTAGGCTTCGGGAAGATCCTACTCCAATCAATAGACAACCTAAAGGCATTATTTCTGAGCTCCTCCTTTGCAAGCCTAAGATCAGATGGGTAGAGCTCCCAGAACCCAGGCCCATCTTCCGGAAGATCCCCGCTTACAATACCATTCCTTATATTATCTTCATCATGAACCCAAACATACCAGTCTGAATTAGCATCGACCTCTCCCATGCCCATCTCAATCTGAAATGCCGAGGTCGCCGTCCCCCATAAAAAGTCCTCGGGAAACTTCAAATCCAACATGAACACCCAAATTTACATCTTTTAAAACTTCCTTTAAATTTAATCCATTCAAAAGATAAGGACTTAAGATCGCGGATTGATTAAAAGTAGATTTCCGTATTCCAGATTTGACTTCAGATGTTTTGGCAATATTTATATAATTTGAAAAAATAAAGTGTGATATTTTGATATAAATTTGTATATTTCGCATATGCGTATTCAAGTGTAAACAAATGTTTTACAAGAAGTTCATTACTGTAAAACATCAATTTTCAAAAAATGTTGATATCAAACGCTAATTAAAATATCACACCGAAAATACAGTTTCAAAATCAAGCTAGGTGAACATAATATGGCAAGCATTCCTAGGATGAAGGAGAGACCAATGGTCTCCCATGCAATGGTACAGTTGACTCTCTCCTTCATCCTAGCCGCATTTTTAGCATCTGGATACGCTTGGGATATGATTGCTCGAGCATCAATAAGGATGCTTGAGTCAGTAGGCATAAAGGTAAAGTATCTGAGTGATCTCTACCTCATGTATGTTCGTCTGCTCGATGGAAGCGTTGTAGGATTCCAAGTTCTCCTTGAATGCTCAGGGCTGATAACACTTCTAATCTTCACCTTCATCTCATCCTTGACTATCGGACTGCTTAGTGGCAACCTCATTGTAAAGACTGCCTGGTTCATATTCAGCGTATCCATTGCTTTTCTCTGGAATCTATTTCGCCTAGCATCAGTGATTGCTATAGCATATAATTTTGGGATAGAAGCCTTCAGACTCGTGCATTTCGTTTTAGCGCCCACGATAGATTTCTTATGGGTAGTTAGTTTATGGGCGCTAGGCATGTCATTAATCAGAAGGAGGCGATCATGATGATCTTCACGCTACTCACGGGAGTTCTTATGGTATTCATGATCGCCTACATGATCCGACATTTAATATTCACCTATCAGGCCTTATTCGCGAAGCCTAAGCAGTTCCTATCTTCACTTAGAAGAATAGCAGGTGTTTACACGCCTAAAGTTTCGATTTTAATCCCAGCCCATAACGAACAGTATGTCATTGGGAAGCTTTTAGAGAGGATGACTGAACTTACGTATCCTAAGGACAAGCTTGAAGTCATAGTGATAGATGACGGCTCAACCGATGCAACTGGTGAGATAGCAGATAGCTACGCAGAAAAATATGAATATATAAAGGTAATACATCGACCGGGCGGAGGGGAGGGAAAGCCAATAGCCCTAAATGACGGGGTAAAATTCGCTACTGGAGAGATAATTCTAACATTTGACGCTGATTATTATCCGCAACTGGACATCGTAGAGAAACTTGTAGCTCCATTCGTTGATCCAGAAGTAGGAGCTGTTCAAGGCAGGGTTACAGTTCTAAATGAGGAAGAATCCATCGTCTCAAAAATAGTGACGCTTGAGAGGATAGGGGGATACAGAATAGACCAGCAGGCAAGAGATGAACTTATTCTAATTCCTCAATATGGCGGAACGGTCGGTGGTTTCAGGAAGGAAGCGCTAGAAAAGGTTGGAGGTTGGGATCCGACAATGCTCACCGAGGACACCGACTTAACAATCAAATTGATACTCCATGGGTACCAGATAAGATACGTGAATGACGCTGAATCATATGAGGAGGCAGTAACGAGCTGGAGGGCATACTGGAATCAAAGATATAGGTGGGCAAAGGGACATATGCAATGCGCAATTAAACACTTGAAGAATGTATTCAAGGCTGAGCATCTATCTCTCTACGAAAAGATGGAGCTAGCGTTACTGTTATGCATATATTTCATGCCAGTCATAGTTCTCGTTGCATGGATTATAGGAGTCGGAGCATACCTATCTCACGAAACAATCTTCTTCACAACTGACCTCTGCCGATACTACTTCTTCGTTCTCTCAGTATTCACATACAGCACCATCGGGAACTTCGCTCCCTTCTTCGAGGTAGGCTCAGGAGCATACATGGATGAAAGAAAGAGACTTCTATGGCTGCTTCCAGCTCTTTCATTCGCCTTCTTCATAATGGTATTTTGTTGCACCAAAGCCTTAATGGACCTCGTATTGACTGGAAATAAGAAGCATAGATGGACACATACAATTCATAACGGAAACGGATACAACCATCTCAACGGCAAGAACGGACGGCTCTTCAATGGAGGTGGGAGGCTGATATTATGAACTACCTAATATTTGTGCCGCTAATACTCCTCATCATCCCATTCATTCCAGCATTCATTGAGTATCTGAAGAGAAAAGATAGGGGTCCACGTGAGATTCCGGAGCAGACAACATATGAGGAAACGCCTGACCTGAAGGATCTCCCTCAAACAGCAGAGAGCAAACCTGAGATTTCTAGGCTTGAGCGTGCTCGGGGAGACGCCCGCTTAAAGGCGGTTGGCGACATCATGCGAATAACAGGCGACATCAGCATCCCCGATGGAGCAGAGATCAATAATCACCTGATGGTTCATGGAAATCTGAAGGTTGGAAAGAAGGTCCATATCTACGGAAGCGTGAAGGCATTCGGCGATATAGAATTGGGCGAATCCACAATAGTTGATGGGCATGTCCTCTCCGAGGGCGAGGTCAAAATTGGAAAGAATTGCATAGTTAAAGGCATAGTTGACTCGCTTAAAGATATAACTCTCGGAGAGAACGCTGTCGTAGAGGCAGTATCAACCGAAAAGACTGTGAAGGTAGGCCCAAACGCGAAGATAAACAGGAGGATACTCTCCGGCTCCTCAATAGTTACTCTGCCCGGAGAAATAACAGTGGAAAAGCCCGCTAAGTCCGAGGAGGCCAAATTAGAGGTTGAACCGCCCAAACCAGAAGCTATCGAGGTTAAGGAGGAGATTCCAAAGCCAGCTCCAGAAATGCCTACTGCTATTGAAAAGAAGCCCGCTAAGGAAACTTTAAAGCCAGCTGAACCCGTCCCTCCCGCAAGGAAAGAGGAGACCGCTGAAGGAGAGATCCCATTTGAGGAACTTGATCCCGAAGTCGGCCACTTATACTTGTATGCTCCAACCAGGTATGGAAAGACTTACCTCATTAAGAATTATATAATTCCGCGTTTAATGAGCAAAAAGAAGATCGTTGTGATCGACGTCTACAGAGAATATCCATTTGAGCCTTTCAACATAAATTACGATAAGACAATTCCAATTGTCGGAAGCGATCTCTTCAAGACGTTTATATCCTTCAACATTTGGGGAGATATTGAAGGCTTAATTAACAGCATGATAGATTATATCGCTAGGTCAGAAGGCAATATTTCGATCAGACCGAACATAATCGATGCTAAAGTTGAGAGATTAATTATAAGCGAATTTCTCAAGAGGATCACCCAGATTAGATGGAAGACTCCTATACTTCTGATAGTCGAGGAAGCCGACAAATATGATGTTATCAGCGCGGTAACCAGAGGAAGACACGCAAACATACAAGTTATATTAACAAGCGCAAAGAGGCTAATACCAGAGGTATTCTCAAATGCTCATCTTGTCCTCGGCAGTATAAATCCATCACTGATCAAGAATTACGACCTGCATGTAGCAAAAGCCATAACTAAGCTCAAGAGATACGAGTTCATTTGGGAAAAGGATTACCACGACTGGAGAAAATTCAAATTAGGTTGGAGATTAACGAGTCAATCTCCAACTTCTAAGATCACCGAGACCAAAACTGAAGTAGCTCCAGCTCAGACATTTAAGCCTAAAATCGAAAGGCCGAAAGAGGCGATTGTGACTCCTAAGGCTACCATCAAGGCAGTAAGCACGAAAGATAGAATCTTCAAGTATCTTGAGGAACGCATAAAATTGCTTGAGAAGAATAGGGGAATCTCGATTCGCGCGATTGATCGAAGCGGATTAACCCCTCTCGAGGCGAAAGTTCTGGAGGCAGCCCACAGGTGTAAGTCTTCAGAAGAGATATGCCTTAGACTACTCTTAGACCCAGTCGAGGTTGAAGAAGCCATCAACAGCCTTATTGGAAAGGGATATCTAGACAGAAACCTTAAGCCAAAAGAACCTCCATCTGAAGGTCTAGTTAAGGAGCCATTCGATGGAGCTGAAGGTTCCACCATCAAGATGGGTGGAGAGACTCAGATTATTCGAGATAAAGAGACGGATGAGAGAGCCAGTGCACTAGAAGATTTGAAGAGAAGCATATCTATGCTCTTAGGGGGAGGAAAAAGTAAAGAGGAGTAGACCTGTGCTAAAGGGGAAGAACCAGCACTGAAAATGCAAAAGGAGCAAATAAGATTGAGGGATAGGAAATGAGCTTCAGAAAAAAAGGGATTCTGCTGTCAATTCTACTCCCACTGCTGATATTATCCAGTGCATCACCTTTACTGGCAGATTTTATAGTGGTGCTACTCGGAACTGATCCAAGTGGGGATGCGCATCCAGCATCACTTGATATACTAAAGGTATTTATTGCAAATAATGGTACGCACTTCAAGTTCATCCTTAAGTGTAGAGGAACTCCTGCACCTTCATTCTTCAAAGTTTATATTGTCTGGATGGATACGAAGGGCGGGCCATTCCCAGATTACTGTCTAGTCGCTGACGGCATATCCGGCCTTTATGAGATCGAAGTGGTTGATGGAACCATAATAATCAGGTATAAGGCTCCCATAGTCGTTACCGTGGAGGACAAGAGGATACATTTGATGGCTAAGCTCAGCGATATCGAATACCCAAGTGGAGTAAAGGAGATAGTGGGTGTAGTCGCAACAACACATCAATTCACGCTTAAAGAAAAGAAGGCTCCTACCAAGTCTCCATTTGGGAATGGCACACTTCCTAAAGGACCAGAAGATATACCTAAGATACCTCACTTCAAGATTAAGGATAGAGCTCCCGATACCGGAAGATACACCGTTGCACGGGAAGTAATACCTGAACTGCCCGGAATAACCCCTTTAATCTTCATACCATCAGTTATAATAGCAATATACATAATTTATAAAAAGAAGTTTCAGACAGATAGAAAGTAGCTTTCATTTTTCGGAATAGGAGAAGGATGATCATAAAAACCTTAGATTTGGTGATCGGAGGGATCAAGGCTAGAATCTTGAAATATATGGGCTTAGCGGGAATACTTTTCAATGCAAACATGATCACCAATAACATTTGGGTTGGAGGTTTAAACTCGCCTAGAACCGTTATATCTGAGGGATTCGATACCGTAATAGACCTTCGAGAAGAAGATGCCGGCAGCTATCAGTCTATCCTAAAGAAGCACGGAATAGAATATTTTAATATAAAGATTCCCGATGGAATGGGAGCGCCCCCCAACGTTCTGTTCGAGATCATAAAGATAATAAAGAAAAGAGTCAAGGACGGAAAGAAGATCCTTATACACTGCAATTTAGGACGTGGAAGATCAATGCTCGTTGCAGCTGCTTATCTTGTCTCAAAGGGACTCAAACCAAATGAAGCAATAAATAAAATAAAAAGTATAAGGAGCGTTTCTTTTCTAAACGCTCGGCAGAGAGAGGCATTATATGAATTTGCAAGAGCCATTAAAAATGTTAATCTCGGCATTTCACCATCTGATATGTGATTTTAACCAGTAATTAAGAAGCTCGCTCTGGTCAAGCATTTCATAAAGTCTTGAAGCTCCGAGATTTTGAAGTCTTAGGTTCGCTTCTTTGTCTTTGACGCTGAAGGAGGCGAGAAACATTTACGAATTTCTTTTCTTTCTGTAATTTAATATGGCTGAGACTCTTTCAGCGGTAGCATTTGAAAAAAGAGCTGAAAAGACTTTTATCAGAAGTAGAGGAAATTTAGGTGATGATATTTATTTACGCGTGGAGAAGGCTGCACATAGCTCGGATTGGAATCGATTAGATTATTCAATTATGCAGGATCCTCCAAAGATATTTAGGGAACATTTCCCTCCAAAGAAGACATAGATTTAGTAAGTCTAGTTAGGTTTGAGATGGTATGAGAAGTCGATTAACATTTAGAGCTTCCATCATAATTATGCTCCTCGGCCTACTGCTCTTCATATTATACCTATACTTTTTTGTTGGATTCGGGGACATCTTTGAGATCCTTAGAGAGATAGATCCGCTTGAATATTCCATGTATTATTCCTTGGCCATCATGGCAATTCTACTGAGCATAATCTTCTATGCGATGACTTGGCATGACATACTTAGAATGCTCTCGCTGAAATTGAGTTTGAAAAGAGCAATCCTTTACAGTTGGGTTGGAAACTTTGTTGACCTCGTCCTTCCATTAGAGACCATAAGCGGAGAATTAACTAGGCTTTATCTAATTCAGCGCGATATTAAGGGCGACTTGGGAAGAGCAGCCGTATCTCTAGTTTATCACCGTTTAATCTCGATCTCGACAACGTTATTCGCATTAGCGGCTAGCTCGATCTACCTGATAATTGCTTATAGGATCCGATTGGACATCATAATATTTCTATTAAGCGTCTTGGCATGCACAACTGCCACAATAATACTAATTCTATATCTATCATTGAATAGAAAGTCCGCGGAAAGGATAGCCCATGCAATCATTAAGGTTGCCTCATTTCTAGTAAAGGATGAAAAGAGCCTTGAGAGCCTAAAGGATAGAAGCATGCGTGAACTATCGGTATTCTATGATGCGGCCATAGTCTTAGGTAAGAATCCATGGATGTTGGTTAAGCCTCTCCTATACAGTTATCTCTCATGGTTCTCTCAGCTCATCGTCTATCTACTCGTCTTTTACGCACTAGGAGTCTCATGTATAATCTATTATGTTCCACAAATGATCGTTGTTTTCTCGATAACTCTGGCTGTTCAGACGATCCCTGTGGGATTTCCAGTTGGACTTGTAGAGTTTGTAATGACTTATCTCTATAATATTTTGCTCAAAACGTCTCCTGCGATGAATGGCTTAGCAACCTCGCTGATACGAATAGTTACCTTCTGGTTTCAGATAATAGTTGGCTTCATAATAGTCCAGTGGATGGGGTTGAGACATGCATTAGAATTGGGGCTCCTCTATGATAGAAAAGGAACGCTTGAATGAAAAGGCTTTTTTGTGAATAACGCATATTTCTTGATGAGATGTTACGTGAACCATTAATGAAATTAGCGATTGAATATTTCAGGAGGAGAGGATATAGGATTGAGAGGCCGGGGCAAAAGGGGTCATCATCTACATCGGAAAGCTCCAAGATAGACTTTATTGTAGTTAAGCAGAATGAAATGCATCCAGTCTTGGTTAAAGAATGGAACAGAACAGTCGGAGTTAACGTCGTAATAAACTTTGATAAGGCATCACAAGATAAGAGATTCTCAAATCCAATATTAATCTCAGAAAAGTTCAGTGAGCATGCAAAGGCCTACGCGAATCGTAGGGGAATAAAACTTATCACGAGATCGGAAATTATAAGAAGTTTAGCATAGGATCTGTTACTATAATAAGCCTCTAAGTGTTAAAAGTAAAATATGGGCAGATCACTATGGAGAATAGATGGATACATCCTCTCTGCGAAGAACTTCAAATAGATAGCAACGGCCCATTTTTGAGGCTGAAAGATGGAAGATTGGCAACAGTAGATCGAAATGGAATAAGATTCAGTAGTGATGATGGTCTTTCATGGACTAATCCAATACCAGTCTGCGAGGGCATAAATGACAAAGAGCCATCATCCTATAGTTTAGTTCAGACAAAAAAGGGAACGATAATTCTGCTCTACTTGAACTTCACCACATACAATTTCACGTGGAATGACGAGCTGGGAGAGCCAGGTGACGATTGCAGATTAGAGATATGGTCTATCCGTAGCTTAGATGGCGGCATGACTTGGATCGATAACCAGATGGTTTTGGGCGGTTATAACGCGAATTTCTTCGGTTTCATTGAGACGTCCTCTGGACGTGTAGTGGCGAGTATAGAGCACTGCGCATCCGATCCAGGCCGTTTCATAGTAGCATCAATATTCTCAGATGATGAGGGGAAGACTTGGCATAGAAGCAACTGGATAGACTTAGGAGGACATGGACACCACGATGGGGCCTTAGAGCCTACACTCGCCGAATTGAGTGATGGAAGATTACTGATGCTCATCCGCACAAATCTTGATAGGCTTTGGCAGGCGATCTCTGAGGATGGAGGTAGATACTGGCGAATAATTATGCCCTCCCCACTCGATGCAAGCAGCTCCCCAGCGAAGATGATTAGGTTAAAGAGCGGCCGACTGGCTGTTGTATGGAATAGGCTTAATCCCGAGGGCTTCACGTATCCTAGGAGAAAGCCTGGGCCGTGGCATCGTGAAATATCGGCCTCTTGGCATCGTGAAGAACTCTCAATAGCCTTCTCTGAGGATGATGGAAAAACTTGGACTCCGCCCGTCGTGATAGCTCGCTACAGAAATGGGAGACTATGCTATCCATACGTCTTTGAGGCTCATCCAGGCGAGATTTGGGTGACCGCAGGCTTCGCCTTCAATGAGAAGAGAGAACCTTGTCCGCTTAGATTGAGGCTCTACGAGGATGACATGCTAAGAGAGAGCAAAAGTAAAGGATGAAAGGATCTCCGCAAAAAGGTTATAATTGAACTTTACATTTATGCGGATATATGGAACCGTTCAATTATGAAAAATATAATAGCCTGATCGAGGAGAACAGGAGAAGACTGGAGAGAGTTCAGGAGTTCGAGGAGCCTGATAGAGTCCCCGTTATTATAGGTCTTGGAGGCCCCTATTATGCTAAGATTTTCGGCTATACATTCAAGGAGTATTACGGAAATTTGAGGGTCATGCTTGATGCTCAGATCAAGGGAATTAAGTGGAGGATAAATTGGCTTAAAGATGATATTTCGTATATAGGCGTGAGCTTCGATGTAGGCTCAATAGCCGAAGGCATAGTCTTCAACTGCGAGATAAAGATGCCGGATGATGAGAATTCCTGGAGAAGCCCATGGATCATACCCTGCATTAAGAGCCTAGAGGATATAGATAACCTCGAAATTCCAGATCCATATGAGCATGTGGGCATAAGGGAATATTATAGTAGATTCGAGAAGTTTAAGAGGATTGTAAGGGAGAATTATGGCGATCTTCCAGTTGGAGGCGGCTTGGGGATACATCCACCCGTTTCAGCGGCTGGATCTCTACTCGGAACAAGCAGACTTTACTTCTGGCTTTTAAAGTATCCAAACGAAATGCATAAGCTCTTCAGAAAGCTTGAAGAGACATTCAAGGTTCTGAGAGAATACTATTACGAGGTTACTGGAGCCGAAAGAGGACATTTAGGACTTGCAGATGATCATTCCGGATATTTAAATAGGAGAATGTACGAGAAGTTCACTCTGCCCTATAACCTAAGCCTATACGAAACCTTCGGCACAAAAGACAGATCCCTCCACATGGACAGCCACATGGAGCACATAGCAGACATAATTACGGATGTTTATAAGGTTAGAAGCGTAGATGTTGGAGTTGAAAGCGACATAAAAGTTCTAGCTGAGAAATTTAGGGGAAAAGCCATATTCAACGGAAACGCAAACTGGAGAGCTCTCCTAGAGAATTCATTTGAGGCAATCGAAATCGAAGTTGAGAGATGCATATATTATGCGGCTCCAGGCGGAGGATACATCTTCGATAATGGAGGAGAGACATACGCGAATATCCCCCCGGAAATGCTAAAATATGAAGTGGAATATGCAAAGAAAGTCGGTAAGTATCCGATAAAACGTGGGAATTTTAAGCATTTAAACATCATTGAAAGGGAAAAGAGAAAGCATAGGCATAAAAAGATTTAGATTTATTAAGTAGATGTGTGGAGGGAGAAAAGTTTTGTCCGAACAGAAGTATAAGAAGGCCTTTATATTCCTTGACACTGACAAGCATGCAAGCCCATTTGATATGCTCTTGACATTAGATCTATATCCGGACTCAGCGATTTGGAAATATGAGAACGTAACAGTCGAGGATGCCGAGAGGCTAATATACGACATTATATTTCCACGCGGACCCAAAGGGATCAAGCATACTAAAATCTTCATTAATGGCAGGGACATGGAACTTACAAATGAGATTCTAAGGAAGATTAAGAAGTGCATGTTTCCACCCTTCGAGCTAAGCGTAATAATCGATCCCAGAGGCGCATACACAACTGCTTCAGCACTAGTCGCAAAAACTCTGGAACTATCAATGAGCAAGGAACTTGGAGACTTAGAGAATAAGAGAGTTACAGTTCTCGCTGGGACGGGGCCGGTTGGCAGAACCGCCGCCATGCTTTATGCATCCGAGAGGGCTAAGGTTACGATTACATCACGCAGTTTAAAGAGGGCTAAGGCCTTCTCTGAGAAGATAAATAGGGAGCTCGGTGAGGAGAGGGTGTTTGCGGCTGAGGCTGACACGCCGGAAAAGATTGGAGAGGCGATTAAGGATGCTGAGATCATAGCCTCGACCGGAGCGGCCGGAGTTCAGCTACTCCCAATAAGCATACTTAAGGAATATGGAAAGAAGTGTAAGGTCGTGGCTGACGTAAATGCTGTTCCGCCGCCTGGAATTGAGGGACTAGAATCATCTGCGGATGGAGATGAAGTTCTGCCCGGGATCTTTGGAATAGGAGCATTAGCGATAGGGAAACTCAAGAATAAAACTGAAGCCGAGCTTATCAGAAGAGCCGCGGAGGAGCCGAAAGGAATATTCGATTATAAAGTTGCATATCAAATTGCAAAGGAGATCATCATAGAAAAGTCGAGTAAATAATAAAATTTAGAATTAAACGATCTCTCACTTCAAAATTCCTTCAGGTAATCGTCGAGTATTCCCTCAGACTCAAGCATCCCAAGCCAATCTACGATTCCAACCTCAGGTCTTCTTTCCCCCTTTATGACTGAGATTATCTCATCCACAACCTCTTCTGGACTCTTAGATGTCGTGTTTATCTCGCATAACTTTTCAACTCCGCAAACATCTACAGCGTCGAATAGGCATACATCCAAGATCTCAGCTGCCAAGTTCTCCATAACCTTCCTCCGACTATATCCTCTATCCTCCAGAGTCTTCTTAAGCTCTCTCGGATCCCTTCTGAGTATGAAGATCAAATCTACCTTTTCGGGAGGAACGATATGAACAGCGTAGTGCCCCTCGATAATTATGGTTCTTTTTTCGGCATTTATGATCTCGCTGATCCTCTCCGAAAGTCTATCAGTATCGGCAATTAAAGTCTCTCTCTCTTCATCCCATCCAGTATAGAGGCCCTCCCTCTTAACTAATTCACCGATGGAGATGAGTCTAGCCCCTAAAATGGATGCAAGCATCTTTGAAATCGAGGATTTTCCAACTCCGGGAGTTCCAGTAACTATGTAGATACTACGTTCTTGCCTTTGCCCCTTAAAACTCAAATTCTTCTCCCTCGATATCTAATGGGCGTGTCAGCCTTAAAACTTTGAATCGGCACTTCTCCTCATCTGCGGAAATGCACGCCTGATCACCCTTGCAGTTGGAATAGCTATAAGCGCCCCTATAATCATCTGCCCAACATTTACTGGAACCTCAGCTATGGCTATCACTGAAATATTAAAGAGCCAACCAATGATGAACATTTCATATAGGAAATAACCAAGAACCATCATTAGGCCTCCTAGAGTCACTGAGAACAAGATCCATCCAAATTGTGGATCAGAGAGAAAGCCTACCAGCGAGATTAGAAATGCTACTAATCCTCCGAGTATCAGCCAGAACACACATGGCAACATAAACTTGCATGTTATAAATCCGAGTGTTAGTTCGCCTTCGCCACTATAGTAGATGGAGCCGATAATGGCCAATAGGAGCCCGACTACTAAGCCGAGAAGCAATGTGAAGATCTTCCATTTAAGTCTTGATTTCAATTTGGGATTATGCTCGGCCAAGAAGCCTACAATGAAACCCTCACATGCCTTAATCACTAATGTTGCAGGCGCGTAGTGTGGATATCCCAAAATTAGATCAGCCAACATTGAACCAACTCCGCCAGCGAATGCGCCTACATATGGGCCGAAGAGCAGAGCTGAGAGGAAGACCATGGATTCCCCGATATTAAAGAATCCCTCGGTGGATGGAATATACACAGAGAATAGTATGGTTGCTATGCAGACGAAGGATGTAAAGATCGCCGCTAAGGCTACAATAAAAGGTGATGTTACTTTCTTCTCTTTCAGCATTGATAATACCCTCATATTACAGTTATAACTTTAATATTATTTTTTTGGAATAAATTTTATGTGAGCCGTTTGTGTTAAAGCAGAATTTTTATCTCGTCAAGCGCCTTTAAAATTCTTTTTCCTCTGTTGGTAATTCTGAAGTATTTCCTTCCGTCTTTCACATAAGGTAAGAGCAGGCCTCGATTGCAGAGCTCATTTAGATGCTGATAGACTGCGGATCTCGTCATAATCCTACCGAGATCCTTCCAAAGCTCATATCCATATTTATCCTCTTTAGATAACAGCCTGAGTATCTTCTCCTTTGTGCTGAATTCCGCTCCAAGCGCCGCTGATTTCCTCTTCTTTGAAAGAGCCTGCAGAATATCTGTTGCCTTTAATCCGCTTCCAGTTATCAAGCATACAACAGATTCGTCGCCCTTAATGATCGATTCCGTCATGGCCTTCTTTAATGCCGCTATCGTCCCGGAGCTTGCGGGTTCAGCAAATATCCCTTCAAGCCTAGCTATTTCTTGCTCAGCTGCAAATATCTCTTGATCAGAGACTGAAATTGCCATACCATCTGAGTCTTTGATTGCCTTCAATGCCAGGTTCATTTGAAGTGGATTTCTGACGAGTATTCCAATTGCATGTGTAAATGCCCCTTCAGATCCAAGATCATTATTAAGGTAGGCATTGACTATAGGCGAGCATCCCTCAGCTTGAACTCCAAGAATCTTGGGTAAAGCATCTATTTTTCCAATTTCATAGAACTCTCTAAAGCCTTTCCATATTGAGTAAGCTGTTCCCCCACTCCCCATAGAGACTATAAACCAGTCCGGAACTCCAAACTGCTCGATGACTTCAAATGCTATAGTCTTTTGTGCCTCTATAACCAGTGGATTTAGCTCCGGAGTCGCCTGATACCATCCGGTTTCCTCAACAAGGACCTTGGCTCTTTCGATGGACTCATCAACGGTCTC
This sequence comes from uncultured Candidatus Bathyarchaeia archaeon, assembly GCA_964508155.1. GTDB lineage: Archaea > Thermoproteota > Bathyarchaeia > Bathyarchaeales > DTEX01 > B63. The sequence goes on along the minus strand of CAZDRE010000006.1, from coordinate 59,543 downwards.
CCCATGCTCCTCTATGATGGCATCATAAACCAACATTTGGGCAAGTTTACCCATATCCACGATCCTTGGGATTATCGCATGGCAGATTATGCCATATTTGGCGCAATATGCCGATAACGAGGCTCCCATATTTCCATTCGTTGCGCATACCGCTACCTTCATTTTTAAGTCGAGGATATTTGAGACTAATAGTGCGGCGGCTCTGTCTCTGAAGGAATTTGTTGGATTTCGGGTTTCATCCTTTAAGTATAATGCGGATATCCCGAGCTCCTTTGAGAGTCTCTCAGCTCTGTAGAATGGCGTTCCACCCTCTTTCATGGATGCAACATTTTTTACCTCTGGAAGAAGAGGTCTATATCTCCAGAATGAAAATTCGCCGCTGAGATCTATTTCCTTCGATCTTTCAATGTCGATCCTATATTCGACTAAACCTCCGCATTTTGGGCATTTAATCACTGGAGGATAATCTTGGATTTTTCCACAATCGACGCATTGGAGGCTGCCCAAAGAATAGTCGCCCCACAATAAATATTGCCGCATAAATATTTATTTTGAGTTTTCCCAAGAAATGGCAAACAAAAGAATTAAAGAGAGAATCTGGCATTTCGCATCGAGGCACAATTTTTGCAATCCATTTTGTAGCCATCTTAATTGAATTCTCCAATCCTCCCAGTTTTGGACGAATTTACTTGGTCTTTAAAGATTCTTCAAGAATATGGCGCTTAGCATTGATAAGAAAAGAAAATGACTATCACAAGATTACCTATGATTATCTGCGTTATTGATATCTATGTTTATCTGCCGCTCCAGTAACCTCTAAATATATATTTTCGTAGAGCTTTCCGATTCTTTCGATGGAGAATTTCTCGACGGCTTTCCTTCTTGCTTGCTTAGACATAACCATCCAATCGTTCGAGGATGATAGAAGATGTCTTATTGCATCTCCAAGCTCTATTGGATCCCCCGGATTAACTAGGATCCCTTCAATGCCGCATCTTATTATTTCTGGTATACCTCCCACTCTAGTGGCTATAACGGGGGTTCCCGAAGATAGAGCCTCTAGTAGCACAACACCAAAGCTCTCGCCTGCAAGACTTGGAAGAACGAATACTTTGGCCATCGCGTATATTCGAGGCTTTTCCACCTCCTTCACAGCGCCCATAAACGTGATATCGTCGATGTCAGATGCTATTATCTTGAGGAACGGCTCCATATATCCCCTGCCAGCTATAACGAGACGAGCTCTTACCCTACGCCTCCTAAGATACTTCATGGCCTTTATGAGTATATGAACCCCCTTTCTATGCACAAGTCTGCCCAAGTAAAGAATGGAATCCTCTCTGAGTTGAAGCGGCACATACGGCTTAAATTCATTGGTATCCACAGCATTTGGGATAACCTTCACTTCGCTCTTTAGACCTAGGAATCTCCTTATGAAATCCGCTGCAGAGTTGCTGACGGCAGTTACAAGTGTCGGTTTAAGTAACCATCTATGCGGGGTTATATAGGAAATCCTCATCCAGTGATTTATATCATTAGTTGGGGGTAAAGAATGATTTGTAAGGACGCATGGTATTTTAAGTTTTGTTGAGGCCCTAACGGCAATTAATGAAAGAGGAGTGAAAGAGTGATGCACGTGCACGATATCGGGCTTTATCCTTTTAATAGCACATTTAACCTCTTGAATAGAAGGAGGAACTATATGATAATCGAGGGGGAATACAGCCTTTACTCTTATAGCATTCTGATATTTGCATTCCCCCTCCTTGAATAATATGCTTACTTCGTGTCCCCTGCTGATAAGCCATTTTGAGAGCAACCTGACTTGTGATGCTACGCTCCCATATGTGCATGGTGACCATTCTGAGACCATGAGTATCCTCAAAGCGACCACCAAGAGGAGAGCGTTACTGAGACTACGAATAGGCAATCTATGAAACGTTCCCAGCCTAACTTATATCCTAGAAAGAATGAGACAAGGAAGATTATGGAAGTTAAAGGAATGGCGCATAACAGGAGATGAGCAGTCGAGAACACAGTCAATAACGACCCGACGAGTATTAGAGTAAGCCTTGAAGCCTCTGGATGAGCCACTGCCGTCGTATAATCTCCAGCGGCCATATCATATATGCGATCCTCACATAAATTCCTTAGCTGTAAGAAGATTGAGTATAATGAGAGAAGTATAGGCTTAGCCCAGCTGAGCGCATGGATTTCTCCTCCCCCCATGAAGTATCCATAGAGATATATCAACCCTCCAAAGAAGAGCGCATGGGAAACCACATCAAGGAATGACCTTCCCTTCAACCTGATTGGAGGGACGCTATAGACTATTGCCAAGCATGACATGAACACATAAAGCATAAACATACTGAGATCGAGCACATACAAGCAGAGACAGGCCAATATATGATTCGTCAATAAAATTATGACGTGTTTTCTGTCACATCTACGGGAGCATAGAAGATTATTCTTTGAGGGGTTCGATGAATCAGAATCGATATCGAAAAGATCATTCACTGCAAATGCTATTGCCAGATAGGATACTATTGTATACGCGAATAGAGGATTGAAAGTTAAGGATTTAGCTCCATCAATGTAACCGATTATAGCCATCCAGAGGTATGCCTTCCATCCCAAAGGCCTTGATAACCCGATGATGCACTTCAAAGAGTTTTTCATTCGCCGCTCATTGCTATGTATGGAGGAGCTTGATTTATAATTTTCTAAAAATTCATAAAATATTGAAAATTATCTTTTAGGGCTTTATGCCGTCAATTTTTGCCGAAAAATGAATTACTGTTATATTTAACAATGAAAGATTACTTTTTTAGGTGATGAGATGAGCGATGAATCTTACATTGCCGACGATTTCATTTCGATAATTTCAAAGTTGATATCCAAGCTGGGCTTAGGCGAGACTGTTGGGAAGATATTCACTTCTCTACTACTTCATGGGGGATACTTGACGCAAGATGAACTTACCCAGTTGACTGGTTATAGCACAGGTCTCATTAGCAGCAGCCTCTCATTTCTTGAGGCCATCGGTTTGGTCACTCATAGGAAGAAGGGAAGAAAAAAGCTGTATAAAGCTGTGAGATCCATTTTAGATGTCCTCGAACGCTTCTTTCAAGAGATAGTTGAGCGACAATTATCTTCCACAATAAATTATCTCAGAAAGAATATTTCTTGCCTCAGCGAAGAACGTAGAAAGAATATGGAGAAGTTACTTCTTGAATGCGAAAAAGCAAGGTTACTCTTGGAACTAAATATGAAGTGCCTTAGACAGATGAAGACTCTTCCACTTAAAGACTTTGCGGAAAAGATCAGATTTCAGAGCATTCAAGATATTTCAATTTAGCATGATGAAGATGCAGGATCCTTCAAGCCATGAGAGAGTTCTTTACAGGCCAAAATTACTCATCGATTATTAGCCCAAAATTCTTTAAGCGGAGGAGTATTGACTTTGTAGGGGACTCTACAGTTTGGATGGTGAGTTGATGAAGATACCATTCCACTTGGAGTGCATAGGCTGCGGATCAAGGTATAATCCCGATCAGGTGATCTACAACTGCGGGAGATGTGGAGACTTATTATCAGTTGAATATGATCTCTCAGAAATTCCTGAAGATATTGAAGATGCATGGAGAAGAAGGCCTTTATCCGTTTGGCGATATAGAGAGCTCCTCCCGGTGAGCACATTTGAGCGTCGAGTAAGCCTCAGCGAAGGCGGAACATCACTTAACAGATGCATAAGACTCTCCGATAAAATCGGATTGAAGAACCTTTACGTTAAGAATGAAGGTGAAAATCCGACTGGATCATTCAAGGACAGAGGCATGACCGTCGGGGTTACTAAGGCCCTAGAGCTTGGAATGATTAGGGTTGCATGCGCCTCGACTGGAAATACATCAGCCTCCCTTGCAGCATATGCTGCAAGGGCTGGAATAGAATGCATAGTTCTTATACCATCAGGTAAGATAGCATTCGGAAAATTGACTCAAGCCATAATCCATGGGGCTAAAGTAATACAGATAAGGGGAAATTTCGATGAGGCTCTCAGGATAGTCAGAAGTATATGTCACACTCATAGGATATATCTGCTCAATTCAGTTAATCCTTTCCGTCTGGAGGGGCAGAAAACAGCGGCCTTCGAGATACGCGACCAACTATGCGGGAAGGTTCCAGATAAGATCGTGATTCCAGTTGGGAACGCGGGGAACATCAGCGCTTACTGGAAAGGCTTCACGGAGCTTCGCAAGATTGGCTTAATCGATGATCTTCCACAGATGATTGGCATACAGGCTGAAGGCGCGGCGCCAATCGCGAATTCTCTCAAAAAGGGAATGGACTTAATCGAGTTTGTTGAAAATCCCGAGACCGTTGCAACAGCCATTAGGATAGGCTCTCCAGTTAATTGGAAGAAAGCTGTTAGAGCCGTTAAGGAATCCGGCGGCACTGTGGAGAAGGTCTCTGATAAGGAGATACTTGAGGCTCAGAGGCTTCTTGCTCAACTCGAAGGAATATTCGTTGAGCCTGCAAGCGCAGCTTCAATAGCCGGATTGATAAGGCTTGTCAGCGAAGGCTTAATAGATAAAGATGAAACTGTCGTTTGCATACTCACTGGACATGGACTTAAAGATCCTGACATAGTTGTAAAACAGTTTGCAAGGCCTATCGAGGTTGAGGCAACTGAAGAAGCAGTTATAAACGCGATAATGAGAAAAGAGAAAATATCTGTAAGCGTGCACTACTCAATGTAGATCGCTGGCCTATAGGGCTTCGCTGCTCCAGCCCTATTCTTCGGATCATACCTTTCCGGATCATCCTCGCTGAATACAAGAACCTCAGCCTTAAATTCTCTCTCAATGAAGCTCCTTGCTTCATTTAATATCTTAAGCTCATCCATCTCCCCTGCTTCCAGTCTCCTATACCTTTTTTCATCTGGCAGGGTATTCACTTCCTGCAGGCTCTTTCCAACGTACGCGGATACATTCTTCGCTAAACGCCTCAGCTCGGGATCTCTCATCAGACTCTTCATTATTGAGCCCATATCAACCTTTCCCGAGGTTGATGCTCGAAGCATCTCCAAGTATGCTCTCCATTTCCAATCTGAAGATACGTAATAGCATATCTTCCTAGGCGTTATCTTCGTGACCTCGATGATGTTTGCGGTATCATCTATGAGCTGTCTGATCATATCTTCGGCCTCTTCAGCCTTCACGTCAACCTTCGACTCATCGGGTAATGGCCAATCAGCAATGGATACGAAGCCGTCCCTTCCAATCATATGCCAGAGCTCCTCGCATAGATACGGGATGAAAGGAGCTAAGAGCCTAATCCAAACATCAACAACTTCCAATAGGATCTTCGGATTCGGATTCTCAGCCCTCCTCAGATACCATCGAATATCATTCCAGATTTCAAAAAGTGCTACCTCAGCGGCTGTTCTAGTCTTCAAGTTCTCTATAGCATCCGTCACGGCTCTTATTCTTCCTTGAAGAATGGAGATCAACCAACGATCAATATTTCTAACCTCAGATTCGCCCTTCAGGCCGATTATCTCACTGATAAATCTATAAAGTGCTCTAAGCCTTGAATCTATGCTTTTTGCATTCTCAACACGCCAATCTGGATCGTTCATGTCCTCAGCTCCGAGTAGAAGAGTTAGCCTTGTAACGTCAGCCCCGAACTTTTCAACTGCATCGCTGAGCTTAAGGAAGTTTCCCTTAGACTTAGACATCTTCTTCCCTTCGATTGAGAGCATACCGTTAACTCCTATTGCTTTTGGCCATAGTTCCGGCGGAAAGAGAGCTGTATGCTGGAAGATGAAGAATGAAAGGTGATTTGGAACGAGCTCCTTCGCTGAGACCCTCAAATCAACCGGATACCAATACGTGAATTCCTCTCTCATCCCCCTTAACACATCAACGTCTATCCCAGACCTCTCGGCGAGCCTCTCCGGATCTCCCAAGCCGAAGAATATGTAATCAAAGACCTCATTCGTTAATTGTTCAGCCCTAATATTATACTGCCTAATATGCTTCGCTATCGTATAAAATGCCATATATATCGTCGAGTCGCTCAGAGTCTCAACTATCCAGTCTGGACTCCATGGGAGAGGCGTTCCAAGTCCGGTTCTCCGAGCGCATGCCCAATCCCTAAGCCAATCTATCTTCTCATGGAAGTATGCGCGGGCTGACTCAGGAAATATCTTAGCCCTATCTATCGCTTCATGTGCGAGCTCCTTCCATTCTGGATCGGAATACTTTAGGAACCATTGATCCGAGAGAACCTTAACTATGCATCTCGTCATGCATCTGCATACAACCTTTTCAGGCAGATCATACATCGAATCTGCTATTCCATCCCTCTTAAAGTCCTCTATTAACTCGGCCTTAACTTCTCTAACTGTTCTACCAGCATACTTGCCAGTTATGGGCTTTAACACTCCCGTATGAAATTCCTTCTTATACACGATTGATGTTGCCTCATCAACCTTCGGATCAAACTGATCCTTAATCTTCATATTCTCAACTATCTCTATGGCTGGATACTCGCCGAATCCCTCAACCTCAATAAGCGATATAGGCTTTATTTCCTTTACAACCTTCGGATCTATACCAAACTTCTCTAGGAGTTCAGGTTTCTCCATCAGATCCCTAATTGCTATCCAATCCGCCGGGGCATGCGCTGGAACACTATATACTACTCCAGTCGCTGAGTTTGGATCAACGAACCATCCCGGAAGTATAGGAAGCCTCCTCTTACTTACTGGATCAATAAAGTATTTCCCTATCAGTTCAGCACCCTTAAACTCTCTTAAAATCTCAACTTTTCTGAGCTGCTCTGAGAGCTTATAGGCCGCCTCTTTACTGATTATCCACTTCTCGCCGTCAACGAGAGCCTCAACGTATGTCGCATCTGGATTTAAAAACATATTTGTGACTCCATATATCGTTTCCGGCCTGAAAGTTGCAGCAGGCAGATAGGCATCTTCAAATTGAAACTTTAAGAGTGTATATTCCTCTGCTGATACTCCTTCGCCTTCCAGGCGATCATGATCTCCAGTTGGGCTTTTACAATGTGGACACCAAACAACCGGATGTGTTCCCTTAACGACGTAACCCTTCTTCCTTAACGTTTCATACTGCCACTCGATGAAACGACTGTATGTAGGCTCAAGGGATGTTGTGTGAAATTCCCTTCTCCAATCGACTGAGAAACCGATTCTCTTAACGGTCTCTCTGCCCTCAGCCGTGTAGTATTCAGCCATATAAACTGGATCTGCAAATTTGCTTAATTCTTCCTCGGGGACACCATCGATCTCCCTCAGCATCCTGATCATGTCCTTGTCTCCCCTTTTAACTCGTAATGCCGCGCCTACTATTGGTTCTCCGGTCCAGTGCCAAGCCCATGGGAAGAGCGTATTAAAGCCTCTCATCCTCTTATAACGTGCATAAACATCAACTCTGCAGGCTGTGAATCCATGTCCCAAATGTAGCGGCCCATTCATGTATGGATACGGAAACGTAACAAAGCATTTTTTACGTTTGGGGTCGGGATCCGCCTCGAATATTCCAGCCTCCTCCCATCTTCTTCTCCACTTCTCTTCAATCTCTCTCCATTCAAACGACAAGTTTATCCCTCCAATCTTTTCCGAATTACCTCCTTAACTCTCCTTAAGGCCTCATCCGCCATCTCAACCCTTACTCCGCCAGCCTGAGCGAAATTCACCTTTCCACTCCCCCCTCCTCCAAGTATAGAGCCAGCCTCTCTCGCAATCTCTCTCGCATCAACCCCGGAACTTAGGGCTTCATCTCCAACATTAACTATGAGCCGTGCACTTTTATCTACATGCAATAGGGATGCAACGGCTCTCTTATCATGCTTTACTATCTCGGATGATACTTTTATCAGCAGATCTAGATCGGCCTCATCTGCATTTACGATTTTCGATACAATCTTGACTCCGGCTATCTCCTCGGCCTCAGAAAGGTAATCTTCAGCCAAGAACCTCGCTAAGTTTGAGGTTAATCTCTCCCTTTCTCTTCTGAGCAATCTCCATTCAGATACCACATTCTCTACTGTCTTCTCGACCTTCTCCGCTGGAACCTCAAGCAAACCTGCAATTCTAAATATTTTTTCTTCAATCTCATGTATGGCCTTCACCGCTGGAGTTCCAGCGGAGAATATTAACCTTTCAACCCCGTCTTGAACTCTTTCGGTTCTAATTATCTTTATAAATCCGACCTCGCCCGTAGATGTGCAGTGTGTTCCTCCACAGGCCTCTACATCCCAACCTTCGATCTTGACTATCCTAACCTCCCTGCCAGGGACGACTCCTCCCTGATATATTCTAAAACCATATTCTCGCTCAGCATCCTCTCTAAGCATCCATGAAGTCTCAATTTTAAGGTTTCTCATTACTACTTGGTTTGCAAGCTCCTCCATCTTCCTCAATTCATTGATGGTAATTCTTTTCGGATGTGATATGTCAAGTCTGCTTCTTTCAACTCCCTTCTGAGCTCCAGCCTGCCATACATGCTCCCCCAGCACCCTTCTAGCCGCCCCGATCAGTATATGAGTTGCAGTATGACTTCTCATCAGGCTGATCCTTCTGTCCCAGTCGATCTTACCTATTACTTCATCTCCCTCCTTTGGAGTAGGTCCCTCAATAAAGTGGATTATTACTCCGCCTGCCTTCTGAACATTAGTCACCCTAGCCTCTTTCCCATCAAAAAGGAGGTAACCCCTATCAGATGGTTGACCTCCGCCCTCAGGATAAAAGGCTGTCTTGTCGAGTATAACTCGGTCTCCTGAAACCCTAAGAACCTTAGCTCTAAATTCCCTCAGGTATACATCTTCATAATACAGCTTCTTGGTTTCCGGAAGATCGGAGAATTCACCTTTAACATCAGAGATCCCCTCCGTTAATACTGACCTTTCGGCTTCCGGAGCGGCCATGTGCCTCTCCGCGACATAACTATAGAAGTTCTCAGGTATGCTTATCTCTACACCCTCAGATCTGGCCATCTCACCAACAAATTCGGGAGTCAAACCATGAGAGTCATATAGTTCGATGAGATCATTGAGTGAGAGTCTTCCCCGTCCATGCCTTATCATTCTCTTAATTATGCCCCTTCCACGATCAAGCGTGTGATCATACTTCTCCTTCTCGACGGAGAGGAGCTCTAGAATCTCATCTCTCATATCTTTAAGATGAGGAAAGTCTCTAGACCACAGCTCTATTTGGCCTTCAACAATATCAAATAATCTATCCTCAATCGAGAGACTTCTGAGAAGCCTAAGCGTCCTTCTAATAAGCAGTCTTGTCAAATATCCCTCACGCACATTCGATGGAACTACTCCCTCAGCTAAGAGGAAAGTCAAGCATTTCGTATGATCAGCAATGGCATAAACGTTAACGATTGGATCTATGAGTCTACTTAGCTCATCCGGGCTTACTCCAACTCTCTCGGCGACTTTCCTCCAATTCTCAGCTCTACTTGACGTCTTAGATATTGATATTAAACCTGAAACTTTAGAGACTTCCATAAGTAATCTTCTATCTGGCATCTCAACTCCTGCCATACTCCGAATCTTATCGAGTAATTCCCCGTAGATCGCTTCGAACCCGCTTACACAACCCTGTGAGAGCCAAGTGAATCTTTCAATGCCGTATCCTGTATCAACTGTTCTTATCGGGAGCTCTATGAACTCGCCATTTACAACCTTATACTTCATGAAAACTAAAGTTGCGACTTCCAATCCTCGAATTACACTTTCCACGTCTGGACCTGCATTTCCACCACCGATCCATACGCCCTCCTTGTATATTACTTCCTCATCCTTCACTCCTAGGATCTTAGTTACAAATTCATGATGGTATCTTACTGTCTGATCTTTCCAGTATATCTGCCTGTCCGGATGATTAAATGCATGATGCCCGCCCATTTCAAATATTGTTAGATGCCGGCCGAATGTTGATCCCACGCTTTCTATATCTGGGAATCTCACGCATGGCTGAACTATAACAAGCGGATTTGCTGGAGGCGGAATCATACCCTCAGTCACGTAGGGCTGAAAATCTATTATGCTTGCATTTGTAAAATATAAATCGTCCCTCCACCTCGCAACTACGGGATATGGCTGAATGCGTGCATGCCCTCTCTTCTCGAAGAATGAAAGAAATTCCTCCCTCATCTCCCTTAGACTATACGACTTGCGAATTGGAGGATCTCCGATAAAGGTGTAATCTGCGCAGCCATGGATCGTGGATTCGCCGCAGAACTTCTGATCGTGATTTAACGTCCAAAAGTATTCTCCACACTTTGGACAAAGCTTCCTAACATATCCATACTCATCAAAGAATGGTAAATGATATTCCTCTTCAGAGAATCTCATTGGATCTCCCGCCGAACAGAAACAATTATGAATTTAAGACTTAAATAAGTGTCGAAGGATGAATTAACTGTCTCTATTAATAAATGAGACAAGCCTCACATTAAATATGTAGTCGTTGCCTAACCGAAGAGAGCCCCTAGACCCTCCAGAGCCTCCTCCTCTTTCTTCTCTTCCTCTTCAGGCTTTTCCTCTTCCTTCGGCTTCTCCTCAGCTGCTGGAGCTGCCTCCGTTGGCGCGGCTGCTGGAGCCGCTGCTACGACGGTTGGAGCCGACTTGATAGCCTCGTCGATGTCAACTTCGGATAATGCTGCTACGAGAGCTTTAACCCTCGCCGGATCGATCTGTATGCCAGCGGCTTCAAGAACCTTAGTTATGTTATCCTCATCTATTGGCTTGCCAGCCTTATGCAATAGCATAGCAGCATAGATATACTCCATCAAGTCCACCCTCTACAATCTTTCCACTAACCTTTCAAAGAAAAGAAATCTTATACTTAAATCTGTCGGAAAAGTCATCGGATTATGAGCCGCACTAATTTACAAAAAGGCAATCTACAGCTTCACGTTGAACATAATTTAAGATCCTCATAGTTGACATGCAAAGCCTTTTTTGGTATTTATCATTCTGTTTATAGTGAGGAACCATGATTTTTCCTATTGAGAATAAGTGTTCATTATGTGGAGCTGAATTTCCAAGTTTTCTGCTTAATCGCTGTTCAAGGTGTGGTAGGCTCTATTGTAACAACTGCATCATTCAAGGAAAAGATGGAGAGCCCATCTGCTTAAATTGCGCTAAGAAGCTTATCATGCCTAAGATCTCATGGAGAAGCAAGTATACTTACTTAAGAGAGTATTTGGCCTCAAAGGCTAAATTTAGCGAACGTATTAGGCTGTCTTTCCGCAGGATAGAGGAGATCATAGGTGATAGACTTCCACAATCAGCATTTAATAACCCGGAATGGTGGTCGAATAGGCCGGGGAGATCTCACAGCGAATCTTGGCTTTCAGTAGGCTGGATGGTAGAGAAGATAAACTTGGAGAAGAAGGAAGTAATCTTCAGAAGGACTAAGCCCATAGAAAGAAATACTAAAAGGAAGCAGAGACATAAACGCCTATCTGAAGAGTTTAAGTCATTAGCCCTTAAACGTGAAAGACGAAGAAGGATACGCTCAAAGAGAAAGATCACCGAGGCAATCATACGTATGAAAAATCTAAAAAGAAGACTGCCTCAGGAGAAGATCAGATTGATCAAGCAGAGAAGTGCATACCAGAAGAGGCTATATAGACTTGATGTGAGGCCAGAATAGTCTCGGAAATCTTCTTATGAACGTTGTGATCAATAGTTAAGAGGGCTAGAGGTGATGATGACTACACCTACAAGCGTATCATCGATACTTTCTGGCAAACATACTGGCGAAAGGGTTCACGTTAGGGGATGGCTCCATAACATGCGTTCAAGCGGAGGAATACATTTCCTGATTGTCAGAGACGGGACTGGAATAATCCAGTGCACAATGAAGAGAGGCACGGTTGACGATGCACTCTTCGAGAAGACGAAGGATCTAACTCAAGAATCATCCATTGAGGTAATCGGAAAGGTAGTTGAAGATAAAAGGGCGCCCGGCGGATATGAGATCAGAGTTGAAGATCTGAAGGTTTTTCATAGAGCAGAGGAGGGTTATCCCATCGCAAAGAAGTATCATGGCCCAGACTTCTTACTTGACAATCGCCATTTGTGGATAAGAAGTCAGAAGATGCAGACGATACTACGCGTTAGGGCAAAATTTCTTGAGGCTGCAAGAGAATGGTTTAAAATGAACGGATATACTGAGTTTCATTCGCCAACTATAATAACGGCCGCATGCGAGGGCGGGGCAACTCTCTTTCCAGTGAAATACTTCGATAGGGAGGCATATTTAACACAGAGCTGGCAGCTCTATGCAGAAGCTGCAATAGCGAGTCTCGGAAAGATCTACACGGTAGCTCCCTCATTTAGAGCTGAGAAGTCTAGAACTCGCCGTCACTTAACTGAGTATTGGCACTTAGAGGTTGAAGTTCCATGGTGCGACTTGAACTGCATAATTAAGGTTCAAGAGGAACTATTAGCATACGTGCTTGATATCTTATGCGATGAAATGTCAAGGGAGCTTACGTATCTCGGCAGAGAACCTGAAGATCTGAGGAGGATGAAGCCTCCATACGAGAGGATAACGTATGATAGGGCAGTTGAGATATTAAATGACGAGGGAATCCAATTCGCTTGGGGAGATGACATAACATGGACACATGAGAAAATACTGACTAAGAGATTTGATAAGCCATTCTTTATAACGCACTTCCCGAAGGGAGTTAAGGCATTCTATCATAAACCAGATCCGAAGAGGCCGGAAGTCACATTATCGGCTGACTTACTGGCTCCGGAGGGGTACGGTGAGATAACTGGTGGAGGTCAAAGGATAGATGACGTTGAGGAGCTAATAAGGAGAATTAAAGAGGAAAATCTTAATCCAGAAGATTATAAGTGGTATGTTGACCTGAGAAGATATGGATCGGTTCCTCATTCTGGATTTGGATTAGGAGTTGAACGCGCCATAGCGTGGATCTGCAAGTTGGATCACATAAGAGATGCTATTGCCTTTCCAAGACTAATAAATAGAGTCTATCCATAAACTTAGTGAATAATCACGGATAAGTCGAACTTCGAGAGGACGGATTACATTCTACTCCTCAATGGAGAACCGTATAGAATTCCATTTTATGATCTTTTGCGGATCTCGAAGTTATGGAGGTCCTTCTATCATGCCCTCCTCTTCAGCGACCTTCAAAATGGCCTCTTCATGAGAGAATCCCTTGGATCGATATTCTCTCAACTTATATTCCAGAACATTCAAGCTCCCCCAAACTTCCATATGCCTTCTGCAGAGTCTTTTATACAAATCGTCGATGTTTATCTCGAATTCACTAAGTCTTTTCCTCTCCTTTAAGATGGATTGACGTTCAAATTCGCGTTCCAAGAGCGGAGCTACCTTGCTAATGAGACTTAAAAGCTTATTAGCCTCAAGGTTAGCCCTATAAATCGCAGGGAAGACTAAAAAAGCGGCAGCCAATGGGAGAGCTGATCTGAAAGCAAGACTTACGACGGTGGCTATAAAGAAGATGAGAGCCAGTGCAAGGGTTACTCTTTTATAGCTGAATCTAAGTGTTACAAGCGTTACTTCGCCTTCGCTTGATAATTGAACTTTTAGATCCACGCCTAAAAATCCTCCAATCCTCGCATTTAAGCCTAAGTTGTAATGTTCGATCTCTTCGTTCCTTAAACCGAAATTCTCCCTGAGAATACGCATTATGCATCTGTTGGCATACTCGGCTGGAACGCGAATATATTTCTGCCTGAATGATGGAAGTATGGGAGATAAAATTTGGGGGGCACGCCTAATGACCATCCCATCAACTCCCCGTTGATGATAACTGCATCATAAAACCGTATAGCTGATAGGCTATTAGGATACTTATGAAAGCAACCAACGCTATGAGAATCCACCTTAAACGTGAGATCATCTCCCTCCTACTTTTGAAGTATGTATCTATTATGAGAAAACTGTTCATGTACGCCATTAAGCCCAAAATAGCCACGAATATTGCAAAGTTAACTGGCGATGGAAGTTTAATTGAGGAGAAGATAGATGAAGAAGCAGATACCCTCTCAACCCTCAACATTATGCTTATCGTCCACTCGCCCATGTTTCGCGATAGCGGATCCTGAAGTTCGATGAAGAACTTGTTAACTTCAATTCTCTTCCCATAATAGTCACTATAAAAATCAAAGTTTCTACTATACACCCCAAGAATGTACTCCCAAGTCTGATTACTGAAAAATCTTATGGTTAGGTTGTATATTCCAGGCTTGACCGGGTGGATCCAAACGGCGGAGACCTCCCTCCTCATCACATAAGGATCCAGATACCTCGTTGCTATGGAGAGCGAGTATACTCCATTCTGAGCAGCAGGTATGCATCTCGCGGATAAATTCTCAACTGGAGGACTCAAATATATGGTTAAAATGTCATTCTCAAGCATCTTCAATCTATACCGCTCGATATTCCCCTCGCCGATTAAGAAGGAAGCATCTAAAAGGAGAAAACAAAATGCCATAACAAGCAAAATTGAAAGTAACAAATGCTTAGTAAAGAATGAATGACTTGACATATCCCTCCACAATCTCAATACGGCCGCTCATCTATTAATATTTCCCCCAGAATAAACCGTTAATATTTTATTCTTCGCACAGAATCTTTTATCAGTTAATATAGTGGAGGGGCGAATTTTGTCTCCTAAGATCTTAGAAAAGATAAAAGTTGGATTCGTTCCATGTCACAGGGAGCCATTCGATGAAAAATGGGCAGTCGAAATGAGAAGAAGATGCTTAAGGGCTCTCTCAAAGATAGAAGAGATGGTAACCATAGTTCCCGACGAAGAACTAACAAGAAACGGTCTAGTAAGAGATGATTCAGACGCGGAAAAGGTAATCAAACTCTTTAGAGAAGAAGGCGTCGACGGAATAATCATAGGCACTATGACGTTCGGAGATGAAGTCTCAGCATTATCCATTGCATCCGCATTCTCGGAAAAACCGATACTACTCTTCGGAACAAAAGAAGGGGCGTTTACGCCTGATGGTAATAGGAGATCAGATTCTTTCTGCGGAACCATCTCAATCTCATCAGGTCTATATAGAAGAAATATACCGTTCCTCTTCGCTGGTATAATATTCCCCGAAGAGGAAGCGTTCTTGGAGGCCGTTAGAAATTTCGTCCGGGTATGCTCAATAATTAAAGGATTCATCGGTGCGAGGATAGGTCTGGTAGGCCCAAGGCCAGAGAGATTTCAGACATGTATATGCAATGAGGATGCTATGATAGAGAATTTCGATCAGAGCGTCATACCAGTATCTTTACTCGATATAATAGAGGAGGCTAATCGCCTAGGCGATGATGATCCAGAGGTTCAAGAGATCATTAATGAAATGAAAGAAGAGGCTGATCTATCAGAAGTAAATGAAGAAACTGTTAAAAAGATGGCGAAGCTCGAACTCGTCTTAAAGAGATTCGCTGAAGAAAGAAAACTCTCTGGAATGGGAATCCAATGCTGGACCGCAATGCAGGAGATATACGGAATATCGCCATGCTATGTCATGGGCAGACTAACCGATAGGGGAATCATGGCCTCATGTGAAGTAGATATTTACGGCGCATTAACCATGCTAATCCAATACTTAGCATCATTAAAGACCACGCCTCCACACTTTATAGATTGGACCATAAAGCACCAAGAAAAAGATAATATATTTTTGGCATGGCACTGCGGAAACGCTCCTCCATCTCTGGCTTGCGAGGGACGCAAAATAAGAATTAGAGAGCACAGCATCATATCGGCGGCAATAGAGAAGGAGAAATGCATGGGAACAGCGGAGTTTCAATTAAAACCGGGGGTCGTCACGATATGCAGGTTAATCGAGCATGACGGAGAATTCAAGATGCTCATAACGAAGGGTGAGATTGAAAAGTCTGATCAGGAACTTAGAGGTTCATGGAGCTGGGTTAAAGTATCGGATCTGGATCTGCTTTATAGAGTTATAGTCGAGGAAGGATTCACTCACCATGCGAGCATGATACATGGAGACTATACGAAGCCAATAGCCGATGCTTGTAAGCTTCTTGGAATAGAAGTCGTTCAGGTTTAAGGGAGAGGATATGACGAGTAGGATCAGTCTGCAAGTGGATTTTGAGGGACGAAAATTCTATTTAACACCTATCTCAATTGAGATAGATCTCAAAGAGTATGTGAAGCAGAATGATAGAGAGGATTTTGAGATTAAAATTGTTGATGAGGCGACGGGGAGAATAATACCGTGCCAATTCTCCCCATCTGAGAATGGAAGCTTAAAAGGGAAGCTTTCATGGATCCATCCCAGCTATGCACATGAGAAGCTCGAGGTGATCATTGGCAGGGATGTGCTTAAGGGCTATAATCTCCCAGAGGGAGTCAAGATATGGGATAGAGGAGACTATCAGCTCGAAGTATTCATAAATGGAATGCATGTAACGAATTATATTTACAATGATGCATATGAGAGGCCATTTCTATATCCAGTAATAGGGCCGGATGGGCTAAATGTGGTTAGGCATATACCCAACTTTGGGGATCATCCACACCATAAGGGAATAAATATAGCATTAGGAGATGTCTCCGGGAAAAGAGGAGAACCTGGAATAGACTTTTGGGCTTTAGGAAACATCGGGGATCCAAGGCACGGGAGGGTTATTCATCAAAGATTCAGGAAAATAGAAGATGGGCCTGTCTTCGGATTGATCGAGGCGGAGAACATCTGGAAACAGAATGATGAGTTAGAGGAGCCCACATACGATAGAAGTAGATGGAAGATTAAGTCTAAGGGAAAGATCTTGATGAAGGAGAGGAGAACCATAACGATTTGGAACGTATCTCCCATGCGCATAATAGACATTCATACAGTGATGGAGCCCCTCACGGATGAGATAATCTTAGGCGCAGATATTGAAGGAAAGGGAAGGGCTAAGGAGAATGGTCCACTCGCCATCAGAGTTGCAGATAGCATGCGTGAAACATCTGGAGGAAGAATCGTAAATTCAGAAGGGAGAATGACGGAGAAGGAATGTTGGGGTAGACCCGCAAGATGGGTTGACTATTATGGGCCTGTTAAGAATGGAGGACCAATAAATGGCATAGCAGCAATGGATCATCCAGAAAATATTAGACATCCAACAGGGTGGCATGTGAGGGGATACGGATTATTTGCAGCAAATCCATTCTATGATAAGAAGCCCGAATGGCCAGATCAAGGGCCGATATACCTATCAAAGGCGAGAGGGGATAGATTTGAAATGCGATATAGGATCTACATTCATAGAGGCGATCCATGGTTAGGAAGAGTTGAGGAGAGATGGCAGGAATGGGCAAACCCGCCAAAAGTTGAGATCCAATAGGTCTAACTAAGCCTTAACAATCCGGTGAACGATATGAATGCAAAGGAAAGGATTATCGCAGCGTTAACTTGGGGGAATCCAGATTATATTCCATGGACCTCCAAGCCGAATCATCTTCCCAGGGGATCTATCGAGCGGAAACTTAGAAACATGGGTATGGGATTAACTCCTCAATGCTCAGTCTTCAGCATATCAATTCCGGAATTAACGGTTAAGAACATAAGTAAGGGAGACTATACGATCAGGATATATGATACTCCCGTCGGCGAAGTCTCAGAGAAGATCAGAACGAATCTCCCATCAGAAGGTGGGGAGAGAAGCAGTCAATGGAGAGTTGAATACTTCATCAAAGAAGATGAGGACTATAATGTTATAGAGTATATCTTTGAGAATATGATTGTGAAGCCGAAATATGATGACTTTAAGATGATGGAAGATGACCTTGGGGATGATGGAGTAGTATGCACAGATTTGGGCTATACGCCCTTTATGGATCTCCTAATCAGATATATGGGCATGGAAAAGCTAGCAGTCGAAATACACAGAAACCCTGGGAAAGTCGAGGCTCTACTCGAAGTTATGGCCGAAAGGAAGAAGGAGATATGCAAGATAATTGCCGATTCGCCCGCCAAAATAGTTCTTTTGGGAGATAATATAGATGAAGTTTTGATCGGAACGAGATTGTTCGAGAAGTATTGCCTTCCTTATTATAGGGAATACGCTGATCTCCTTCATCAGAGAGGTAAAATTGTAGGTTCACACATGGATGGCAGACTAAAAAGACTAAAGAACCTCATTAAGGATTCGAATTTAGATTTCATTCACGGATTTACTCCTCCTCCAGTTGGAAACTTATCAGTCAGAGAGGCCAGAGAGGCTTGGAGAGGAAAGATCTCATTATGGCTGAACATGCCTGAAACCATATTTTATGAGCTCGATAGCCTTGAGAGTTACGTGAGAAATCTTCTTAAGGAGGCTGCACCTGGAGACGGCTTTATGCTTGGAATAACGGAGACAGTCCCGCCGAAGAAAAGGAACATGGCATATATGAAGATAATGAATGTGGTACTGAAGTATGGTCGGTATCCCATAGACGAAAAGTAAGGCTCAAGAATATAGTGGTAGATGCTAGATGAGCTTTTTAGACCTCTATGTTAGGCCGACATTAACGTTCGCCGGAAGCGAACGTAGATTTGAAGATGCAGATTACATAATCATTGGCGTTCCATTCGACAATACAAGTTCCTATCGTCCTGGCTCGAGGTTCGCTCCACGTGCAATTAGAGAGGCATCTCTCAATATTGAGGGTTTCAGCTTTAGAACAAACAAAAGCATTGAAGATTTGAGAATACACGATGCTGGAGACTTGAATATCAGTCTGAGAATTGAGGAGACGCTGAGGCGTCTGGAGCTCATAACGAGGGAGATTATAGAGGCAGGTAAGACTCCAGTTCTCATTGGAGGAGAACATACGCTAACAATAGGCTCTGTTAAGGCCATAGATAAGCCCTTTAAGCTCTTATGCTTTGATGCGCACTTAGACCTAAGAAATGAGTATTTAGATATGAAATTCTCTCATGCAACGGTAATCAGAAGGATCTATGAAACAAACAAGAATCTGGAAGGAGTCATTATTGTCGGAGCCCGCGCAGCATGTAAGGAGGAGATCGAATATGCCGAGAAGAAGGGAATCCATATAATATCCTCTCGTGAAATCTTAAATGATAACGTCAAGGATTCCTCGTCTAAGATTAATCGCCTCCTAGAAGACGCAAAAGCTCTATATCTATCATTGGACATGGATGTTCTCGATCCAGCATTCGCTCCAGCTGTTCAAACTCCTGAGCCTGACGGGATATCAACCCGCCAACTATTGAATATGATCTCAGAGATAAACTTGGATCGACTGGTTGCATTCGATATAACCGAAACGACACCCCCATACGATTTTGGGGTCACATCGGCCGTGGCGGCGAAGATAATCTTTGAGGTATTACTGCAAAAGGGCTGATCATCTATTCACAATTGAAGACTCATCCTTAAGAAGAATGGCCATCAGAAGCGAGATGGAGGTAAGCACAGTTAAGAGATAGAATAGCGTCTGGATATTATAGTTATCCCATAGGTATCCGCCGATAAGTGGGCCTATTGTGAGGCCTAAACGGGATGATGTAAGTCTTATCCCAATCGCGAAACCCTTTCTTCCACGAGGGAAGACCTCGGCTATATACGTGTTTGAAGCAGGCCATGTTGCACTCCAAAGACTGTAGATGCACATGTAAAGTAAAAGATTAAGCAGATAATCATTTGTGACTATGAAAAGCATGGATAGGATCGGTATTGGGAGGACGCTATAACATATGGTCTTCTTCCTTCCAATATTATCCGCCAAGAATCCGCTTGGAGCTTGAGCGATTAAAGTTGCCAATCCCATTCCAACAGAGAAGAAGATTCCAACTTCAGTCTTCGTCTTTCCAAATCTCTCAGTTAAATAGAATGGAAAGATCGTTGAAAGCATACTGATCGAAGTATTCGCTATTACATGTAATAGGATAAAGAAAGTCAGCGTTAAAGCTATCTGTCTGATCGAAAATTCAGGCTTTCCGATCTTGCCTCGGCTGTATGCTACACTGCCTCTTGGAAGCAAGAAGCTTACAAGAAGATGTGATGTCGCAATAGAGCATAGAAAGTAAAAGAAGAAGACCCATCCAAACCCATCAACTATTAACCCTCCAAGAAAGGGACCAATCAAACCTCCTATGGGCCATGCAGTATTTATCAATCCGAAAATTCCGCCAGTTGATCCTCTCCTTGCAAGATCAATTATCATCGCCGATCGCGACGATATGAAAAGGGCTATCGCAATGTAAATTAGCATCGTATAAAATGCTGCTTCAAGCCATCCCCTTGCTGATATAAACAGTAGGGAAGCTACAATCTGGATGATCCCGCTTAAAATTATGATCTTCCATCTGCCATACATGTCGGATAGGTATCCGCTGATTATCATCATTATCATTGCCGAGGCATTACCGATGAATAAGACTATGCCAACCTCAAAAACAGAGACTCCTAGGCTCCTAATGAATAAGGGGATGAATATGTACGTCGTGTATAAGATGATGGAGACAAAGATATTGGTTATGAAGAGGAGCGTGAGATCCCTATTTAATTTAGGCATATAAATCTCATCCGCTACTTTAAAGATTCCATAACTACGCTCCAAATATAAATCTTAAATCAAACAATTTATTAGATGGCAAGCAATAATTAGCTGCACCTTTCTTGCCTCAGCAAAACGAGACTAGGAGAGAACGATTTGACTGGAGAATTGCTTGAGATCAACGATCTTACCGTTGAAGTCTCCGGCAGGATAGTTCTTGAAGATGTCGACCTACGTATTGAGAAGGGAGAGACGCATATACTATTTGGTCCAAACGGCTCTGGAAAGAGCAGCCTAATAATGACTATCCTCGGATTTCCAGCCTATAAAGTGATTTCAGGTGAGATAATCTTTAAGGGAAAAAACATAATTGACTTGCCGATTAATGAGAGAGTTAATCTGGGAATAAGTGTTGCATTTCAGAATCCCCCAGCAATAAGAGGTGTCAAGCTCGGGGACATACTGAATCATTCGATTAAAGATGAATGCACGATCGATTCTATCCTAGAAAGGATCAATTTTCCGCGTGAATTTCTCAGAAGAGACGTTAATCTCGGCTTCTCAGGCGGGGAAATAAAGAAATCCGAGATTCTACAAGCGATAGTTCAGGGAGGAGATCTGCTATTACTCGATGAGCCAGACTCTGGCGTAGATGTTGAAAACTTGAGGTTACTCGGTGAGCTCATAAATGAGATGCTTAAGGGCAGATCCGGATTGATAATAACTCATCAAGGTCACATTCTACGCTTCATCGACGCCGATATAGCTCACGTCATGCTCAAAGGAACTATTGTATGCTCAGGTAGACCTACGAGAATTCTAAGCCAGATAATGAGTGAGGGCTACGGGTGGTGTATGAAGTGTCCGAGGAGAAAAAAGATAAGGGAGAATATGATCTGACGAGCTCCTTCACCTTCGTTAGAAAGGCTGCTAAGTGGAGTTCTTGCCCAATCTCAAATCTACCAGCGGATATTATTAGCCGATCATCTGATGTAGGAGTAATACTAGATGAAGATATGAGAGCTGCAACATACTTTCAAATAGATCATTCGGTGGTCTCAAAGACAATCAATGAAAAATTTAGGGATCAAGTTGAAGTTATGAGCACAAGAGAAGCAATTAAGAAGTATGATTGGTTCAAGAATTACTGGTGGAGGCTGATTAGAAGGGACACCGATAAATTCACGTATATGGCTTATTCAATGTGGGATCATGGATACTTTATAAGGATACTTGAGGATCAGAAGGTAACCCTACCAATCCAGTCATGCCTTTTCGTATCAACGGATAATCTCAATCAGAACGTTCATAACGTCGTGATTGCCGAGGCTGGATCAGAAGCTCAAGTGATAACTGGATGTGCATCCCACATTAATGTTCATAGAGGTTTACATGTCGGAGTCTCAGAATTCTACATAAAGGAAGATGCTAAGCTAACTTTCACTATGATACATGGATGGAGTCAGGGCTTCGATTCACGTCCAAGATCGGCGGCAATGATCGGCGAGAATGGAGTCTTCATAAGCAATTATCTGTTATTCACGCCTGTTAGGAGCCTTCAGATGTATCCGGTTGCATATTGCAGTGGCGAGAACTCTAAGGTGAGATTTAACAGCATACTCTATGGCTCTAAAGATTCACAAATTGATGTTGGCTCAAAGATAACGCTCCAAAATGATGGGGCTGGAGGAGAGATCATAACTAGGGCAATAGCCACTGATAATTCCAAGATATACATGCGCGGATTCCTTGAGGGAAGATGTGAAAATTGCAGAGCTCATCTCGAATGCAGAGGCCTCTTATTATCAGACAATGCCATGATCCACGCCGTCCCTGAACTTTTAGCTAAAGCCCCGGGAGCAGACCTCTCACACGAGGCTGCTGTTGGAAAAATCGCTGAAGAAGAGATACATTATCTGATGGCGCGTGGATTTTCAGAAAGGGAGGCAATATCCCTAATTGTTAGGGGATTTATGGATGTGGGCATATTCGATCTACCAGAAGAGATTGAGAAAAGGATAGAAAGCATTATTAAAGCAATATCTAATAAATCCCTTTAATTTTCGGAGGGGCTGAAATGGACGATAGACCAAACATAATATTGGTAGTAATGGATGTTCAAAGAGCCTCGAACATCCACTGTTATGGATACGATAAGGAGACCACCCCAAACATAGATAGAATAGCGAAGGAGGGAACGGTTTTTCTTAGATGCATATCTCCGGCAGTCTGGACTCTACCATCCCACGCATCCATCTTCACTGGAAGATACGTATATGGCCATGGAGTTGGAGCCCAGTATAACTATAAGCCTATTGAGAAGTATACGCTCACAGAGGTCTTAAAGGCATCAGGATACAGAACTGCTGGTTTCTGCCTAAACACGCATTGGTGGGCAAGATATGGAATTAGAGATGATAGGGGATTCGATGAGTTCTATCCCATCTCCTACGCTTCGTATGATGAATGGATAAATGTCAGATCCGAAAGGATAATTGAGCATGCCACGAAATGGATTGATGGGAACTTATCCAACCAGCCCTTCTTCATCTTCATAAATTGCCTTGAACCTCATTTACCGTATATCCCCCCATTAAAGTATGTGAAGCGTTTTTTGGGAGACACAGATATGGATAGGGTCAAGGAGATTCAGCCGGATCCATGGAAGGTAAGAATGGGGATCGAAAAGATTACGAAGGACAGATGGAAAGAGCTAAGGGCACTCTATGACGGCGAAACTGCCTGTTTAGATGAGAGATTAGGCAAATTATTCGCTTATCTAGAAGAAAAAAATCTGCTAGATGATACATTACTAATTTTAACGAGCGATCATGGAGATGAACAAGGTGAACACTATCCACCTCACATAGCACATCAGCTACATCTATATCAGAGCGGGATACACGTGCCACTCATCATCAGGCATCCAGACCTCTTTCCTCAGGGAGAAGTAATAGATGATCTCGTTCAAACACTCGACATATTTCCAACATTACTGGAAATATTATCTATTAGGGATGTTGATGTTTGGAGACAGAATCAAGGCATAAGCCTACTACAGATAGTTGAGGGAAAGAAGAAAAGATTCTTCACTCTCTCCGAGCATCAAAAACCGCTCCTCTCAATTGAGAGAATGCTTAAGGTCGATCCACACTATGACTTCAGAAGATGGAATAGGTGGATTAAGGCAGTAATAATTGATAACTACAAGTATATCTGGTCATCAGATGGAAAAGATGAGCTATACGACCTCAGTAGAGACCCCGACGAACAGAAGAATCTAATCGAAGATAAAGGCAATACCGCAAGAACAACGAGAGATGCGCTTTCGTACATTCTAGACACTCTTGACTATAGGGATCTAGGAGACTTAGTTCAAGGCTCAGAGGATAACATCAGAATAATGGAGAAGCTCGGCTATATTCGAAGAGGGATAACTGTAAAAGAGCCGATAATGCAGGGTCTAACGCCCTAATCCCTAAAGGAAATCGACTATTCTCCTCTGTAAGCTCCCCTCTCTTAGACCAATAACATACTCGATTAGATGATCTACGCTCTTAAACTTCAGATTTAAGAGCTTACTGAACCCCCATCCAGTGCATTTTATGCCTGAAATTATCGATGCCGCAGTTACAGACTTCACAAGATCTCCGGTCGATTGAAGCGATGCCAGAAATGCACCGCACCATGCATCTCCAGCACCTGTGACATCTACTATCTTCTCCACCGGGAACCTCATAGCTGGAACCATCTGAACCCCACTCTTCTCTGATGAAATTATAGCCCCAAATTCTCCGAGAGTTACTATGAGCGTTCCGGCTCTTAACATTCTAATAGCTATTGAGAGAGAATTTACCTCGGCCAAAGCCTTAGCCTCAGAATCGTTCAATATAAAGTAATCAACTTCGCGGGATATATCGCGCAGAATCTCCCTATTTCTTTTAGTCTTCATATATCCAATCCAAGTGTTAAGGGAAATCTTTACTTTTGGCGAGGATTCTCTTATCCTCTCAATGATTCTCTGAGTCCTCGTAGGTGGCAGTGGAGATATATGCACCACTCCGCCCGGTCGTAAAGCCCTACGAGGTATTATAAGAAATGATATTCTCGTTCCAGCACCATAATTCGTCTCAAGATACTTAGCTTCCCATTTCTCATCATACCTAATCCTAAACTTAGTGGATGGAAGCCTAGAGAACCTTATTGATCCCCTCGGAAATAGCCTTAGGATCTCCTTGTATGGATAGTCCTCACCTATCACAGATGCGAGTATTACGTCTTCACTTAATGTTCTGGCAGCGACTGCTGCGTGAAGCGCCGCTCCTCCAGGCTGAACGTTCACGCCACTAACGGTCTCAACTTGATCAACTGAGACGTGGCCAATGAACGTTAATGTTCCCGTCAAGGAATCCTTCAGCTCCAATATTTATGAAGATTAGGGCACCCGGGGTAACAATAACATATTCCCTAAAGTTATATTTATTAAATTCTTTGTGGATAATTTTTCTCTAACAGATTGGGAGAAAAAATTATGAATAGGGGGTCCATAAAGAGGGAGTTAAGGCGTAGATTGCCAAGAGTACTCATGAATGTAGTTATGGCATTTCTCTTTTGGGTGATAGGTCAGATAGGTCCCTTATTCGTTAAGGATCTGCCAATCCCCGGAATAAACATGCCCCCGCCATTCAATTCCGCATCCTCGATCATCGGGGTCACGGCGACATTAATCGCCATGATCTTCATTGTAAAAGCAATCTTAGATGGATTGTTCTTCGTTGATCTTTCAGCTGAGATAATCACAAGATTCCTTGGAATTCGAGAGAAGAAGCCTCTCAAGAGGATAGGCAGAGATACGGTATATATTTTGTTGGCTCTTCTCATAACCGCAGCATCATCTCCAATTTTATCCTCAATTCCTAATGTTGGAGGATATTTGACGGCTACTATCAGCATAGTCGCTTTAGGGATCTTTCTCATCTTAATCTATGATATCGGGAAGGTCATACGGGACGTTCTCCGCCGTAGAGCAAGAAGGATGGCCGATCGGATTAGCAACTACTTAGAGGAGAGGGAGAATAGGAGGAGGTGAAAATTTAGGGAATGGACACGGTCTCGATGAGCTTCATCATGATATACTTACTTACCTTACTTCTCATAGCAACCGATATGGTTCCAATGTCCGTCGCGGCTCTTGTTGGAGCTTTATTTGCATTATGGATTGGAACTGGATATGGAATCTTTAGCTACGAAGAGGCTTTAGGCTTCATCGATATTAGGTTAATAGGTCTTCTCATAGGAACCATGATTGTAATGGAAGTCGCCTATAGAAGCGGTCTCTTCCGCCTATTAGCACTTTATATAATTAGACTTGCAGGGGGAAACTCATATAGGCTCTTTATAATATTATGTATTACATCTGCTGCTGTCTCGATGTTTCTCAGCGACTCAACCGCGCTTCTCCTAATAGCAGCCGCTGCAACTACGATAAGCAGGATAATGGATTATGATCCGATACCATACATAGTCTCTACGTCCATAATGATAAATCTAGGAGGGACAAGCACGCTTATAGGCTCTGTTGGAAACATGATTATAGGCTTGTCAGCAGGCTTAAGCTTTGCGGATTTCATATCATACCTCACGCCGTGCGAGTTGATCCTCTGGATTTTAACGACACTAACTCTCTGCTGGTTTTACAGGCGGAGACTCGGAGAGAAAAAGCCGGTTCCAGAGTTTGATCCATGGGAGGGAATAAAGGATAAAAGGCTTCTATTATGGTCGGCATTTCTCCTACTCGGCTTTCTCGGACTTTTCGTACTTCATGATAAACTTAAGATCCCCCCTGAATCCGTTGCTCTTGGATGCGCGATCATAGCATTAGCTATTAGCAGAGTTGATTCAGCCGAGATCTTCCGAAGTATAGACTGGGACACCATCTTCTTTCTCATAGGATTCTTCTTCATTGTGGGGGGATTGGAGAAAACAGGAATCCTCAAAGATGTAGCCCATATGCTCATAAATATCACTGGCGGAGGAATCCTACTTTCCACGGCTATGCTATGGGCAAGCGGGCTCATAAGCACGATAGTTAGCAACATAGCAGTTGCGTTAACATTCACTCCAATAATTAGGGATTTAGGATTAAGTAATCCGCTTCCAGTATGGTCTGCGTTGATATTCGGCTCGAATCTGGGAGGAGCGGCGACTCCGATAAGCGGGGTTGTCACGGTCATGGCTATTGGTGCTCTGAAAAAAGAAGGATTCAAAGTCAGCCTCGCAGAATTCACAAAGGCAGGTCTGCTAACGACGTTCACACAGCTCCTATTAGCGAATATCTATATTCTCGCGAGATTCGGCCTTTAACTATAATAAGGGCCGTATAGAGAATGAAGAGATTCTGCGCTAAGCTTAAATATTACATCTTACTTCGTGGAATTAGATGGTATCTGCGATGATGAAAATTGAATTTGCCGAGCACATCGCATTTACGCATCTGGATTTTTATGGAATCATTGAGGATTGAGAGATGATTTACGTTAGAGGAGGTTTATATGTCTAAAATTAAGGAGTGGCTCTCCTTCAAGGAGAGGATGATGGAGAAGTATGAGGAAGCAAAGAAGGAGTTCAGCAGGGTTATTGGAAGACCTGTAATAACCATTCCGCTTGAACTTCCAGATAGCCTAAGCTTCCTTAGAAATGAGTTTTATGCTCTTGAGAATGATGAAGACTTCATAAAGAGGATGCAGAGATCATGTGTAAGATATCTGAAACGAAGATTTGCATCGAAGATCTCTGAGCATAAGAATGAGAAACAGGCGAGGACGCGACCTAAACGTTAAATTAAATAGACATAACTAAGCGCTAAATAAAAATCCTAATTATAGGAGGGATAATCCATCGGAAACAAGATTGATGAGAAGTATTTGAGTAAGCATCCGGGGTCTAAGATCCTCTATGAGAGAGCATTAAGACTGTTTGCCAGAGGAGTAACACATGACGCAAGATACTTCAAGCCGATGCCAATATACTGTATTGGAGCCAAGGGCTCTAAGAAGTGGGATGTTGATGGAAACGAGTACATCGATTACTGGATGGGACATGGAGCTCTAATCCTTGGGCATGCCCATCCAATAGTGACTGAGGCCGCCATTGAACAGGCGAGAAAAGGAACGCACCTCGGAGCATCGCATGAGCTTGAGATAGAGTGGGCCGAGAAGGTTAGGAGACTTCTTCCATGCGCCCGCAATGGATATGTGGAGTTTACGAGTTCAGGAACTGAGGCAACTCTGATGGCTCTTCGACTATCAAGGGCATATACCGGAAAGCAGAAGATAATTAAGTTTTTATCACACTTCCACGGATGGCAAGACTACACGATCATAGATTACAATCAGGATTTTTCCCATATACTTGAGGGTGCATATCCGCCGGGAATTCCAGACGGGACGTTGCAAAGCGTAATAGTGCTCCCTCCAAATGACGTTGAATCAGTCGAAGAGACAATAGCAAATGAGGACGTTGCCTGCGTAATATTAGAGCCCGGAGGAGCCTCGATGGGATATCTACCGACATACAAGCCGTTCCTAGAAAAGCTAAGGAAGATTACGAGGGAGAATGATGTCATACTCATATTCGATGAGGTTGTAACGGGATTTAGGGATGCCCCGGGAGGAGCTCAAGAACGATACGGTGTAATTCCGGATCTTTCGACCCTCGGTAAGATCCTAGGCGGCGGATATCCAGGAGGAGCGGTTGCTGGAAGAAGAGATATTATGGGACTGCTTGATTTTAAAGATGAAGAGGGTTGGGAACTAAGGCGCATACGACACCCCGGAACATTTAATGCAAATCCGCTTTCAGCTGCCGCTGGAAACGCATGTTTAGGCTTGATATTGAAGGGGGAGGTTCATCCGCGGATAAATCATGCAGGAGAAAGATTTAGGAGAGCATTAAATGACGCATTTGAAGACTCCCGAATTGATGGATTAGCTTGGGGAACAACTGATTCGATAGTCTATGTTGGATTTGGATTTTCAGAGGAGGATCTGAAGGTTAAGGACATTGAAGGATACGTTGAGTTTCAGAGGAAGAAGGCGATGAATAAGGAGCTAATTGAGTATCTGGATAAGGCGATGATAAATCGAGGTGTGCATCCGATGGGTGCAAGATTCATATTATCAATAATGCATAGTGATGAAGATTTACAGCATACAGTAGAGTGCTTCGAAGATTCATTAAAGGAGCTTAAGCGTGAAGGAATCCTCAGCGAGTTCGTTGGATAAGAGATATCGATGGATACTTAATATTTTATCTTCAGGGTTCTGTTGCGTTTATGAGTGGTGAGTAGTAGAAAAGCGTTTTGGTTTTCTTGCGTTGCATCTTTGGATATTTCTAAATATGCCTTGGCATTACAAGATATTGTATGTCTGAGATCGATAGAAAGACGACGGTGGCTCTCCATAGGTCAACTTTGAGGAGGCTGGCGGAGCTTAGTCCATCCTAGGCAAAGCTATGAAGAGGTTATACTGAAGCTTCTGGAGGTGTATGAGGAGTGGAAGCGGCCAAGGCATTGAGGGCTGTTTCTATACCTTACCAGCCCCCGGAGGATGTTCTAAGGCTTCTTGAGGCATTCAGGAATATGGTTAACTACTGCATCCGCATAGGGTTGGAGAAGGGGATAACCTCGAGGTTTAGGCTTACGAGAGAGGTCTATCACAGGCTGATGGAATATGGGTATCATAGCTGGTATGTGCTCTCAGCCATAGAGGTCGCTACGGTCATCCTCAAGAATTACAGGAAAGCTAAGAGGAGAAATAGTAGGGTTAAGGCTCCTAGAGCTAGAAGGCTCATGGCTAAAATCGGGAACCAAGCAGTTAAAGTAGGTAACGGGATGCTGAGAATACCCTTAAAGCCTAGACAATACCTCCATATACAGCTCTATAAGAGAGCTAGAGACCTCCTAGAAGAATATAGGGTTCGCTCAGTAACTCTGACCTCGAAAGCTGTCTATGTAGCCTTCTCCAAGACTGTTAAGGCGGAGGAGCCTGAAGGCTGGATCGCAGTAGACATAAATGAGGATAACGTCACAGCCTTAAGCTCCGACGGCGAGGTTAAGGTCTTCGACCTATCCAAGTTGAAGGAAGCTGGTTACGGATACTTCGAGAGGAAAAGGAATCTTCAACGGAGATACCAAAAGGATAGAAGGGTATTGAGGAAGGCTCTCTCAAAGCTGTCTGGGAACTACCGCAACAAGGTCTCCACGATGCTTCATCAAGTCTCAAAACGCATAATAGAATGGTGCAGAGAGAAGAATTATGGCTTAATCTATGAGGACCTGAAGGGCTTAAGGAAAGCCGTGAATGCGAAGAGTGAACGACTCAACAGGTTCAACGGTAAAGTTCAGCTGATCTCAAAGCGCTCTAAGAAACTCAAGAGAAGACTGAACAACTGGTGGTTCAGGAAGTTCCTCAACCAGATTGAATATAAGGCTTTGTGGGAGGGCGTTAAGACCGTAGAGAGCCGATACACCAGGGGTTCCTCATCCACCTGCCCGATATGTGGGTTTAGGCTGAAGAGATACCCGAATGGGCTGGTGGAATGCGAAAGACACGGCTTAATGAACAGACACATCGTAGCAGGTATTAACCTACTCAGATGGGAGGGTGTGGTTCGCCCTCGACCGCCCCTCAAATGTAGCTATGAACCTAGCCCTAACGAGCCATACGGCGATGAGGACAAGCTAGGTGAGCAGAAGAGGGGAAGTTGCGTCTCCCGCAATGCAACACTCGAAAAGCAACAAGCCAAGCTACCACCCACCCCTCGAAGACGCAACAGAACCATCTTCAGAAACCATTAATATTTCTCCCGAATTATCTATACTCTAGGTTTAGACCTGAAGTTCAGATTTGAGTTCGCTCAGTAACTAAGTAGTGTAGAAATTATTGGTTTCTGTCTGTGTAATCGATATACGCACAAACCGAAATATTACATCTTCTATGCAGAATTTTCCAGTGAGAGATTATGAGGCGGCTCTTAAACGAGAGAAAGGCGCTCAGCACAGTGGTCACAGCGCTGATAATCTTAGTTGTTTCAGTTCTGTTGGCAGGGGTAGTCGCACTGTATGCTGTGAACATAACGTCTACTAGAACACAGCAAGAGAGCCTCCAGATAACCAAGCAGAGAATATGGGTCTTCGCCAATGGAACATCATACGCAGCGTTTGCAATAGATAATGTCGGCGGAAGAGACGTGATAATAGATAAGATTCAAGTGAGGGGAGTCGAGGCTTCATGGTCGAGTGTCTACTACCTTAGGAGATCCTCCTCGTTCTCGACGTCACTGAATCCTCCTGCAACCTCAGGGCATGATTGGTCATCGTTCCAGTATACTGACTCTCAGACTGGCAGTTTCTCACAGGCTAGTGCAGATCTACCATTAGCATCTGGAGATACGATGGTGATATACATTAAGAATCCTGGAAGCATAGGCCTAAACGATATTGGAACAACTATTGGAATAACAGTCTTCACCGAGAATGCGCAATATTACGTTGAATGTAACGTTGAGACTTCAGTAACGGCGTAAGCGTTCACCACTCCTGAACTCTCCATTCACCCTCTTTTATTTTTCAGTTCGCTGAGGTCATCCACCTTCTGAATGATGCATGATTTTCTAGGCTCAATGCGAAAAATTTCTTTATAAAGTTTTTAAATAGACGAATCGATTGTGGAGATGGCATTTATAAAGGTTCTCTTTACAAAGATATTTTTGTGGTCGTTATGAAGGGATTTCTTGAGGATCTAGTTTCGAGTGGTATGCCGGGTCCGAGGCCTTCCTTCTCCGTATTCGATATTGTTAAGACACTGATGATATTGGCTGAGTTTGGCTCTGTAGGTAGGGGTAAGCTCTCTGAGAAGCTGAGTTTAGGCGGAGGAGCTGTGAGGACGCTGCTGTCAAGGCTGTCTGAGGCTGGATTAATATCGAAGTCTAGGAGTGGATGCTCACTTACGGAGGAGGGTAAACGGCTCTACATGGAGATTAAGAAGGTTATTCCCAAGATGTGTAGGATCGGTCCGAATGAATTAACCTTCGCCGAATATAATGTCATAGTGCAAGTTCGAGGAGGAGCCGAGAAGGTTAGGAAGGGTATCGAGCAGAGAGATGCTGCGGTAAGGGCAGGAGCAAAGGGAGCCGTCACGCTGATCTACAGGAACAATAAACTGATTATGCCCGCGATCACGGAGGACGTTTCCAAATCCTATCCGGTGGCATATCAGCAGATAAGAGACATAATAGATTTTGATGAAGAAGACGTGGCGATAATAGTCTGCGCTGACGATCTTAGAAGCGCCGAGGACGGCGCATTAGCCGCGGCTTGGACCATAATATAGACGAGCCTAATATGTTATCTTCTCTCCTCCCCTGAAGATCCTCTCAAGCATACCGCTGAGCTCAATCAATCCCTCATTAGTCTTCGACGAAACAGGTATTAATGGGAAACTCAAACCCAAAACCTGTAGACTCTGATTTACATTATGGCTTAGAAGACGTTTCGTATCATCCAATCTCTCATCTATAGCCGCCTCCAAAGCCTCAGGACTCTCAGACCACTCCAGCATAGCCTCCAACTCAGACTTTGAGACCAAATCGCACTTCGAAAGAACATGGATCTGTGGAAGGAGAAAGCGTATGTAAACGGCTGCTGAAAGAAACATGTTTGAGACGTAATTCAGCGGATTAGAAGAAAAGACCGAATCGAACAGATAGATTATGGCCTTTGGCTCATCGCTTAACGCATGAACTATAAATGGCCCGCTTACCCTAAAGGCGAAGAGCTCCATCTGACCCGGAGTATCCACGATCAGAACATCAGGATCCAGCTCTTCAATCTCACTTTTAATCTGCTCGATCCTGCTCGCTATAAGATCAGCCGCCATTATCAAAGCTCCATTAGGCCCCAAATTATATTCCTCCATGAGATTATCAATCGTTACATGCTCCCGAACATCTATGTCAGGCGAATATGGAAGACTTATTGCTCCCGGATCCAAGTTTAGTGTCGCAACATTCTGCCTTTCCTGCCTCATCTTCTCAACGAGAGCCGAGGTTAAAAGGGACTTTCCGGAACCTGCAGTTCCGATGATAAATGCTGCATAGACCATTATTCTACCATCTCTCGAGGTGAGAGTAAATTCGATCAGTCCTTAACGGGAGTGATCGCCCCACCCTTCTTTCTGATCATCTCGGAGAGCTGAAGAATCGCCCTCTCAATTCTCTGCCTTGCAACTTTAGAATCATCAGATGTCGTTGAAAAGTGCAGTTCAAGATGAGATGTCCCTTCAGACCTCTTCGGATGAGACTTTATGTAGACGTATGGATTATCATGCATGACTACGTCAAGCATGGGAGCCAATTCAGATTCAGGCAGATTCCTAACATCCAAGCTCGCCTCATAAAATGTTAGGTTTCCAGATGCCTCACGAATCATCGGAGCGACAGATTCATCAAATATGCTCTTCATCTCCTCCGGAACCCCTGGAAGCATGATCAGCTTTATGTTCTCATGCTCAAGAAGAACCCCAGGAGCCGTCCCAACAGGATTCGGCAGCGGCTTTGCCCCTTCAGGTAGCCTTCCCATCTTAACCCTATGAGGCGTCATCTCAAAACTGTCAATTCTGCCCTCTGCATAATATCTCTCATACTTCTCCTTTATCATCCTTAGGGCTTCCTCATTCTCTTCAAGCCTCAAATTAAGCCCTAACGCGACGCCCTCCAAGGTTTTATCATCGAATGTCGGTCCTAACCCCCCTGTCGTAATAATGAAGCGTGGCTTACGGCTGATAGCCTCCCTCACGGCAGAAGCTATCTCATCTAAATCGTCACCCACAACCGTTATCCTTCGAACCTTCATCCCCAAAATTGTGATCCTCTTAGCAAGCCAATGAGCATTCGTATTAACTGTCTTTCCGATGAGAAGCTCATTCCCGACGCATATTATCTCGACATTATTCCCTTCAGACATAAGATCACCTTGAACCTTCCCGTCATCGCGATCCTAATTCATCGTCAAATATGAAATGCCCTTAAACTTAAAATTATTGCTAAAGTTAAGGTTGATCCCAGAAGAGGTTCGATTGAACCTCAATCCTCAACATTGAGATTCTGCGGAATAGCCGAGAATTCATTAGGAGAAATTATGAGCGTATTTCACTTCTTCTTTGAAAGCCACCATTTGAGATATTCCTTTTGATATCTCTTTTTCTCATCCTCCTCAGAGTCAATTCTGTTCCTTAAACGCTCACGCATCTCCAGAAGCTCCTGATGAGTAAGCATCAAACCGCAACTCTCGCAGACGTAACGCCTAACAGAACTTATATAACGCATCTCTCCTCCACATTCAGGGCAATAGGGCATACGCAACAACCCCAAATCAAAATACTCAAAAGCCAAAAAATATCTTTTGGTAAAACATCAAAATATTTTTACGAAAGAAGATCATGTAAAGATCTTGCCGGGAGAAAACCGTTGCCAGGCCGATAAGGCCCAATAAGGGGTGGCAGAGTGGAAATGCGCTGGACTCGAGATCCAGTGGCCCTTGCGGGCCTCATGGGTTCGAATCCCATCCCCGGCGCCAATTTTTCGTATTGTTTTGGTTTAATTTCATACCTTTTTAGCTAAAATTCTCTTTATCTTTATTTTTGATATCCACTAACTCATAACGATGACAATTTGGCCATCAATTCTATAATCTTTCGATTGGCGATTGAATAGTAGGTCCATTTTCCCTCTTTTCTCTTCTTAATTATGTCTTCTCTTTTTAGCTTCCCCAAGTGATGAGAAACGGTAGGTTGTTTGAGATTTAGTGCTATCATCAACTCGCATACACACATCTCTTGTACCATTAAAATCTTCAGGATTCTAATCTATTCTCATTGACCAATGCTAAAGAATCTGCTTCTTTTCTATCTCATCTAGACATTCATTTGGATCCTTCCCAAGTCATCCGCAAAAAGCGTGATGAGACGGTTATAAATATGTAAGGTTAAGCTGTTCTCCCTTGGTGAATAATTAACTTTCCTAGGGGATAACTCAGAAAGATAACTGGAATGACCTCTCCTATTTCTTTGTCCGCTTGAGCTGTGAGTCTAATGTATCCCGGCGTTGTGAAGCGAGGCAAAACCTCCTTTATCTCAAAACTTAAACATCGTTTTCGTTTTCAGCGTCAGAAACCTTAACAATAGTAACGATCGATAACTTCCTCATTTTCATCTCTTACCCAAAGATCAAATCAATACGAAAATAAAAAATGTAAATATATGAAGTGTTTTATATTCTCTGTGCGGTTGCGAATCCTTCTGAAATAGCATTGTATATTCTTCTAGGCTTCAAACAGTCTCCAATCACATGAACCTCGTATCCTTCTAGCTCCTTAATGATTGCTGATGAAGGCTTCAATTCCCGTGCCAAGACGACCCAGTCCGCAGGGACATTGATGCTTTCCCCTTCCGTATTCTCTGCAATAACACTGTCTGGTTTGATCGCTTTTACTTTAACCTTAAAGATGATTTTGACTTTATGTCTTTCAAGTTCGGAAAGTAGATAAGAGGCATATAGAGGCTCAATGCTTTTGGAAATTGTCTCATACCTTTTCAGAACTGTAACGTCATTTTCTTTAGATGCTAAGTACCACGCGGTCTCCAATCCTATTAAGCCGCCGCCTATAACTACTACCCTTCGATTCTTCATTATGACTTTCCCTTTAAGAACATCCTGAGCAGAGACGACGTTTGAATTTTTTACGCCCGGTATATCTGGAATGACAGGTTCAGCTCCAGCGGCAAGTATGATAACGTCCGGCTTCAATTCTTCAGCTTCTCTTTTCCCCGCAGGTCGCCCAAGCCTTACATGCACACCTAACCTTGAGAGTTCATGAAGATAATATTCAACAATCCATTTGAGCTTCTCTTTTCCGGGGATTTTGGAGGCCATATTTAAAGCTCCACCCAGCTCTACCTCCCTTTCATATAAGTGGACCTCATGTCCTCTCAAGGCGCATATTCTAGCGGCCTCCATTCCCGCTGGCCCCCCTCCAATAATCATGATTCTCTTTCTAATCTCTGTTTTCTCAATCTTGCTGAGCATTCGATCAAGACCTACAGTTGGATTAAGGGAGCACCTGATTGGAAGCCCTTCATAATGCCTAGCCATGACGCATTCGTTGCATGAGATGCATCTTCTAATAGATTTCTCCTCTCCCTTCATCGCCTTCAAGGGCCATTCAGGATCTGCAATAAGAGCTCTGCCAAGAGCAACATAGTCTGCCTTCCCCTCCTCTAAAATTTTCTCAGCAAACCACGGCTCCCTAATGACGCCTACAGTTACGACTGGGACATCTACCTCCCTTTTCACTTCTTCAGCAAGATAGGTCCGCCATCCCTGAGGATAAGGCATAGGCTCAAGACGCTTCTCCCTATCGGTCTTCCCCAGAGTTACATGGATCGCGTCTGCTCCAGCTTCGCTGAGCCTCTTAGCTATGATCTTGCCCTCTGAAATCCTTATTCCACCTTCTGTGAACTCTTCAACGCCAAGTCTTACACTGACTGGAAAGTCTCTCCCAGCGTATTCTTTCACCTTCTCGATAATCATCTTTGGAAATTGAAGTCTTCCGTCTAGGCTACCTCCATACTCGTCTTTCCTCTTGTTTGTAAGAGGAGAGAGAAACTGGTTGATTAATAGTCCATGTCCTGCTTGAATCTCAACCATGTCAAATGATGCCTTTCTGGCTCTCAGAGCTGCTTCTCCAAAGATGCATGCTAATTCTTCTATTTCATCTTTTGTTAGCTCTCTTGGAACAGTTCCATCAGCTCTCATAGGCACAGATGAAGGAGCTATCGGCTTTGTCTTAGTTATTTTAGGGTCCGCGGCTCCGCCGGGATGCGTCAATTCTATGCAGGCTTTCGCTCCAGCCTGATGTATCGCTTGAGCAAGATGATAAAGGCCGGGCATAAACTCGTCTGAGTCTATTCTGGGCTGTGTGGCGCCGTGTCTGCCTTCGGGGAAGTGTACGCATGCGTTTTCAACTATTATCAGTCCAGCTCCGCCTTGAGCGATTCGATGATAATGCTCTATAAGTCTCTTAGTGACTTCGCCTGTAACGCTTGCTAAGTTAGTTGAGATCGGCGCAAAAACTATCCTATTCTTAACCTCGAGGTTTCCGATACGTCCATAACTGAAAAGTTTAGGATAACGAAGATGCATGTCTCCCTGCATAAGCAACCCAGCATTTATGAACAAATTGTTTTTTCCAGCTTCTTTCAGATTTTATATCCAATTTCTCTCCGCAGGGTTTCGCTCCTAACTGGATCTCCCCAACTAAATAATCATTAAGTATGTCTCTGATTATGCCTGAAACTCGGTGACGGGTTGAATGCCTAGTCTCCTGAACCAATCTATTGCTCTTGGACCCATTCCTCCAGCGATTATCACTTTTGCTCTTTCATCTGCAATGAACTGTGGAATTGCTTTGGGCATGTGGCTGGTGAAATATGGATTCTCCTTGACTTCTACGTTTTTGATTTCTCCATCTTCAATCTCGACAAAAACATAGTGCGGGCATCTTCCAAAGCGGTGAGGCAATCTGCTGTCTAAGCCGACATTCTCTTCTGAGGCGAATGCTATTTTAGTCTTAACCATTTTACATCAAGATTATATGCAATATGGCTTTATTGATATTCTTTTTGCTTATTTTTTAAACAAATTTTCTACTTTAAGAATCCAGCGTCTTTTAGTCTATTCCTTTACCTAGTCTTGCCAAGAAAATGCTTAAAATTTGCTTTTTCCGAGAAATTTAAACGAGAACGTGTATCTATTCCCAGCGCAAACCCTTAAGGTTAATTTAATCCTCAATTTTAATAGTTAAGCGATAGATGGCCTCGCAGAGTTCAATAGCAATCCCATTTTTATCATGTTATGATATTTGCCGTCACTTCCAAAGAATGAGTCTTTACTTACCCCTTCGATTTCGAAGCCGAATTTTTTGTAGAGATGAATCGCGACTTTATTATCTTCCACGACATATAGCTCTATTTTGTGCATACCTTCTTTTTGGGCGAGCTGGAGGAGCTTCTTCATCATCGCCGTTCCTAATCCAACATTGTGGAAGTCTTGGTGCACATAGATGGCTAAGTCGCCGACTCCCTTTCGTCGCGGATGCGGAAACTTGTAGATCATCGCATAACCGACTATTTTATTATTCCACTTCGCAACGAGCGCTATTAAATTCTTTATGTTGCTGATCCATCTCTCGATAACTTCCATCGTGTATGGAGCCATGCTCCATTTAAGGGCCTCATCAGACATCGACGAAAACATTTGGAAAAGCCCATCTTTATCCCCCACCGTTAAGGGTCTGACGATTACCTCGCGGCCATCTTTCAACTTAAACCTCCACATCTTCATCATTCCATTTTAAGCTATCATGCAATTATTAATAGTAGCCTCTAAATTATTCAGTTCAATGATGCAAGATTACACCAAAATAGATGATACACTAAACCTTTATGGTCGACTATCTATTCGCAGAGAATCTTCAATAAAAGCCGGATAACATTGTTTAATTGTGCTTCTAAACCGATTCTCTTGAAAATGAAAGTTAGAGTTAAAAATAAGATTCACGCATAAACTGTAGTGGTCTTTATGAATGTTCAAATTGTTGATATTTCGATGCGAAACTTAGATGATATACCTTCTCCATGTAGAAGTTGCATATATTGGGAGTTCCCCAATCTTTTTGGTAAAGTAAGCGGTGCTAAAGCCTTCTTTCACAAGAAAAACTGGTTCATCAAAGCACTAAGTGAGTTTGGCGTCTGCGGAAAGATCCTATATATAGATGAGGTTCCATCTGGCTATGCCCAATTTGCGCCATATCACATGCTTCCCCAAATAAGAGCATACGGCGACCATCGAGGCGAGGGCGATGTGCTCTTCCTCTCATGCCTATTCATCTGCAAAGCCGAATATCGCGGAATCGGGTTGGGCTCAAGGCTCCTTAAGAGCATAATATTCGATTTGAAAGCCCGGGGATTCAGCAGAATTGAAACTATTGCCAGAAGAGACTCGGCGAATAATCCTTCAGGACCCCTTGAATTTTACTTAAAGAATGGCTTTGAGATAAAAAGAGAGCTTAATCAAAACTTTGTTTTGACGATGCTTGATCTTAAAGGCTGATTCGATGGAGATCTCTCCATAATTTATCCAGCCCTTAAATTCATAGTATTTGAGCCATTCCACAGAGGGATTCCCAAATTTGCCTGCTTTCCCACAAGACATATAATGTGATCCTCTTCTATTGTTTTGTAATCTTACCCCTCAAATCGATTACATCTAAGTGATAAATTGCCTTCGTAGGCCTATGCGCCTAAATTATTGGAAAAGTGGAAAGAAGCAATATTCCCAAAATCAGACTACAATTTGATCCTCTTAATTTTCATTTTCTCGATTCGCTTTGAGCAAATTCACGGAATTGGAACATGATAGGGACAACCCTCAATAAAAATATACTGCCGAACATAATTGAATTCTACCTTAATATCACGGTTTCTTTTCTTTGAGCCGCTAAGAACTTCTCAATATCCTCCCATGAAGGCATATTTTCATAGTCTCCCCTAACGGTTACGACGAGAGCCCCTGCCGCATTTCCGACCTCAAGGGCTTCCTGTAACGATTTTCCATTCATCAGGCATGCTATGAATCCAGCCGCAAAGGCATCTCCAGCACCAATAACGTCGACGATTGGAACTTTATATGCGGGCTTTCTAGCCTTCTCTTTTCTGGTGTATGCTACGGCTCCCTCCGCGCCTAATTTAACCGCTACGACTTCAGCTCCCATTGATAGTACCTCCTCAGCGATCTCGTCAGGCTCCTTCTTTCCAAATAGGATCTCTGCATCCTCACGTTCTGTGAGCACAATATCAGCCTTTTTAAGCATTGGAATTAGGGTTCTTTTCGCCTCTTCTCCACTCCACAATCTAAGCCTTATATTCGTGTCTATTGAAATCTTAACGCCTGATCTATGAGCGATATCGAGTGCCTTAAAACTGGCATCTCTGCAACTCTTGCTTAAAGCCGGAGTAATTCCAGTTAAATGGAACAGTTTTGCCTCTCTAATATAGTCGGGATCAATATCATCTATTGAAATTCGACTGGCCGCTGATCCACGCCTATAATATATAACGCTGCTCCTCCCCGGTATTGGATAATTCCTCTGTATGAAGTATATGCCGTTAGGGGCTTCCGGATCTACTTTAACTCTAGAAACATCTAATCCTTCACTTCTTAAGACGCTGAGAATATACTTTCCAAACTCATCATTGCTTACTCTTGTGATGAAGCCTGCTTTAAATCCAAGTCTACTCATTCCAATCGCGAAGCTAGCCTCTGCCCCCGCAGCGTGCTTTTCAAAGTAAACTACATGCCTTAATGGTCCATTCGTGCACGCATTAAATTGAACTAAGACTTCCCCCATTGTGACGACATCTAGCCCCATCTACTCACCCAAGCAAGATCTACCAGCAAGACCTTTTAAATCTTTAAAATGAATCCATCAATGGCACATCAGATGAGCTAAAAGTAAAGATATGATTTGGAAGTCTCGCAGGAATCGCATAACGTATTATGAGGATTTAGAAAATCATTTAATGTGTGCTTGCAAGTCCTTGCGCGCTTTGGATAATGCTTTAGCTATGTGCGGTGGCACATCAAACCTTAGGCTCGTAGAGTTTCCGGATATTCATCTCCGCGCTAAACGTCTCTTATGTTGCTTCTCCCCTAAACTTGGTTTTTCACGGTTGCCGTTAAATACTCTCCACTAACGTTAACTACGGTTACAAATTCGCCTTCGCTCCAACAGTCATAGGCTAAAAACCTCGGGGCATCGAGCTTCACTGAAGCATTTTAAATCCCGCGAGGATGAACGAATATTGTAGATATAGTTAGGGTTGGCCGGGTGCTAGTTGCGGAAAGCAAAAGGTCACACTTTGACCCGGCATGGGAAAAATCCATGCCAAGCAGGTTTTCA
The DNA here is from genome assembly GCA_964508155.1 of uncultured Candidatus Bathyarchaeia archaeon. Lineage (GTDB taxonomy): Archaea > Thermoproteota > Bathyarchaeia > Bathyarchaeales > DTEX01 > B63. The sequence goes on along the minus strand of CAZDRE010000006.1, from coordinate 18,878 downwards.
GCTCTTATTTTGAAAGATCATTAGAGCTCGCGCTTGTAATAGAGGAGACTACTGACAGATGGATTTGTCGTTCCATTCGTTAAGGGACTTATTGATATCGAATATATCTATGGAATTCGCTCTTTTGATCGAAGCTCTGGAGTGAATATGGGCATGGTTAATCAGGAGTATGGCGATCGCCTATTACTAATAGTTAATGTTTGGTTGATAATCTGGCTATTAAGGGCAGAGAGGAAATAATTAAGGAGACAATGCAGTGCTTAAGGGTTGTCTCCGGGGGAGTAAGATGTATTATCACATTAAGCAATTCATGTTATACAAATTGCAGATTAGAGAATTGCTTAGCATTGATTGAGACCGGATGGAGATATCCATTAATATATATTTCTCGATGTTCATTCATGGACAATAGCCTCTATTCCCTTCATCTTGCAGATCGCCTGTAACTCCTTGACGTAATCTCCATAGATTAGGATCCAGTGGAAGCCCTGCCAATCCTCGAGTATACTTGTTGGATCCTTTACTTTCACTTCTACTTGGGATCGACATATCTTAAGATCTGGCGTTCTAACAACCTCACCCTTCACTATTAGCATTTTATCTAAGTCAAATGAGAGGCCTGCTATCGTCACCGTTCCTTTGCTGAAGATCGGTTTTGGAGTGGCGCCGTAATTTGTTTCGTGATGTGTTCTAATCTGGTATGGGAATGCTGGCTTATCGTATCCTAAAAGCTTTGTTGGGGATGTGCAATGCGCTAGGATAAGCGTTCCATCCTTCTCGTTTACTGTTGGATCATTAAAGAATGCTGGTTTACCCGAGATTCGTTGCATAATGTAATGTAAGATCATAGCTGTCGGGTCGGCCTCGCACGTTGCTACTATCCCTGAATCACTAAGAATTGAGAATGCTAGGCATGGAGTGGCTTTAGCCTCCTCTAGCAGTTCACTTAGGCAGTTCACGGATATCCAGTCAGCTCCATTCTCATCCAGATATTTCTTTAGAACCATGTAATATATTCCTGCTCTTAGAAGCTTCTCCTCTGTTGGCTCTACAACCTCTATGGCTTTAGACGTGAATCTATTAACGATCTCCATTGCCTTTTTCCGCTTATTTTCATCTTCAAGGAAGCTCTTAAAGTCCTTTAGGAAGTCCTCGTATGTGTAAAATCTAGTTTCATAGCCGAAGATCTCCGTTCCTTTCTTGAACGTCATCCACCCTCCAAATGCGAGATTAATAGGTCCAACGCAGATGAGCTTGGCTGATGAGATCCTCTTTAAGCCGTATATTGCTCTTAGAATTGCCTTTAGCTTCTCTACATCCTCCTCAACGAGGAATACGTTGTTTGCGAGTTCATGCTGTTTTAGCATTTGGTAGGCTGGAGGCGTGAACAGCGTTCCGGCATAGGTGTTCGGCTTAAACTTATCGAAAAATATGGCATACTTAGAGGCTGCGACGATCCCATATATAATGTCTCCAAGACTTCTCCAGCCTATGGGGAATGTCACCAAGACCACATTTACATCTGATCTTTCTATTTCATCAATGCTCCTCAATAGATCATCCATATTCTGGATCTCGATTTCAGGCAGGAGTCCTATACTGATCCCCTCGTCCCTTAAACTTTGGATTATTTCTTTAAATTGCCGCTTCACAGATGCCTTCTCCTGCTCATAATCCTCGCGGCATCTGACGAATCCCCAGTAGCCTCGCTCCACCTCTTTCTCTGAGAGCCAATAGTCCTTAGGCTTGGCGAATATCAATCTCATCTTTAATTCGGAATCCATTGATCCTCTCCTCCAAAATTAAATCGCCTTAGTATAATAAAAGATGATTGCTCCGATCTTGGCTTATAGGCTTGAGATCATCTCCTCAACAAGTCTAAGGAGGTAACGGAGCTTCAAGTCTCTAAGTGAAAGGGGAAGTCTACTAATTGAGAATCCGCCCTCAATATTAAAGAGTCCCTTATAATCAATCTCCCTTAGAGCCCTCAGAATACTCTCCCAATCAACCTTCCCCTCAAAGATCGTTAAGTGCTGCTCCTCCTCGGTTGAGATATTATCGTTCATGTGTGTATGAACCAAATATTCGCCTATAGCCTTTATCGCTCGATATTGGTCGAGCCCCTGAACATAGGCATGACATGTATCCCAACAGACGCCGATGAATCTTGAATCCACTTTTCTTATAAGCCATAACAGATCTGAGGGGGTTGAGCCGAAGGATCTCCTACCGTGAACCCCAGGTATCCTGTCATGCATATTTTCAATTGCTATTCCAATTTTAAATTTATGTGCTAACTCAATCCACTCGCGAAGCATGTTAAGATTGCATTGTCTAGCTTCATCCTCATTCAACGTCATATCGGCCCTTATGGGATGAATTACTATCCACTTGACTCCTAGGATCTTAGCCCATCTCATAACGCGCTCGGGTTTCACAGAAAACGAGGTGTCATGCATGGCTCCGATTGTTAGGTCCATCTTTTCACAGAGATCCCTAATTCTCGAAAACTCACCCTCCGGATCTTCACGCTTGTCTAGAATCGCCAGATGCTCCGAGTAAAATTCAAAGTTTCTCCATCCAATATTTGCAAGTCTCCTTATGGCGTCGATTGGCTCCAACTCTGAAAATACGCCAATCATAATTGATGGTTCCAAGAGACCCACCACCCATAATATCTGCATACCCAAATTAAATTCTTTATATAACCTCGTTAAGTATAGATTGTGCCTTTCGGCATCCATATAGAGATAGTTCACCATTCGATTTGAGGTGAAGCCATCATGAAGCCGAAAAGGATCTTAGTTTTAGGCTTAGATGGAGCGATCCCTGCGTTAATGAAGAAGTATATTGAGGAGGATCTATTGCCGAACATCCGAAGATTCATTGAGGATGGAGCGTTTTATGAGGCATACCCATGCCCTCCATGCGACACTCCAACTAATTGGACCACAATAGCTACTGGAGCTCCTACGGGAATTCATGGAGCAACGAGCTTTTACATGCATATTCCAGGAGAGCCATTTGAGCTCGGCTTGGAAATGAGGAGTAGAAGTCAACTTGCAACGTATTGTAAGGCAGAATATGTATGGGATGTGGCTGATAGAATGGATATGCCAACTCTTATTTTGAATTATCCGGCGGGATGGGGAGATAGGCTCAGAAATGGATCGATCATACTCTTTTCATGGCCAACCCCTGCATCTAAGCCCTGCAGCATTGCTCCTCCTAAAATATACTCTCTAAGCACAAAGAGAGTTGATAATCCCCCAGATCTGAAATCTCATAGTCCAATACTAGAGATAAAAGTTCCATTGGAAGGCGGATTGATAATAAGGTCGAGAACTCAAAAGGTCTTCTTGGTGGACTCTAAAGGCCGAGGATACGATACAATCGCCGTGCAGACAGATGAGGGAGTGCATGTCTCTGGACTTGATGAGTGGAGTAAATGGCTTAGAATTAAACTTGACACATCTCACGGACTACTGGAGTGTATGGTCAAACTTAAGCTCGTAGGAGCATCTGAGGATGGATCAAACGTTAGGGTAATCCGCAGTGAGATCCTAAATGTCAGCGGGTGGACCATACCTGAAGATCTAGGGGAAGAGCTCATTCTAAATTCGCTTATACAAGCTGAGCCCATGCTGGAGGAGGTCCCATATGTAATCTTCGGTAAAGAAAGGGATAGAATTGTTGCATACGTCAGGGAAGCGAAAAGCATCGTTAAAATATGTAGGTATCTCAAGTCGAGGATGGACTGGAGAATATGCTTTCTGCACTTCCACATATTTGATGATCTGAACCATAGATATGCAGCCTTTCATGAGGGCATTCTAAGCGGAGATGAGGATAATGTAGAGGAGGCTGTTAGGCAGGGCTATAAGTTAGCAGATGAGTTTGTGGGAGACATGCTGGAGAACGTTGTGGATGAGGATGATGTTGTGATGATAGTTTCTGATCATGGAGCGGTGCCAGCAAGTCGTGTCGTGAATATTGCATTGATCCTATTGGATGCTGGACTTCTAGCCTACAAATGGAATGGAAGAACGTATACCGTCGATTGGAATAGAACCCTTGCCTTCCCTTACATGGAGCCTCCCTTCATATGGGTAAATCTTGAAGGTAGAGACCCAACTGGCATAGTTAAGCCCAGCGAATATGATAGCGTTGTAGATATGGTCATAGATGCGCTCAGCGGTGTAAGGGATGAACGAGGGGAACGGCCATTCTCCCTCGTTTTGAGAAGAGATGACGCTGCATTCATGGGACTAAAAGGTGACAGAATAGGCGACGTAATTTACTTCCTCAATCCTCCATATGAACTCTTTGATGGGGATATATCAGTGCTCAATGCATCGAAGATCTCGCCTGAACTCATAGTTAAAGGTAAGATCTATGATGCCACGATGGTATTTGGCGCACATGCATATTATCTACCATCAACCAGAATGGGGAAATACATGGTATCATCAGTATTCGCTATGATGGGCCCAGGAATTAAAAGGTTAGGATACGTGAAGAAGCCTATTCACCTCACAGATGTGGCCCCTACAATAGCGCATCTGCTGAGTATGCCGAAGCCCAGAGACTCGACGGGCAGGGTGCTCTATGAATCAATTGAATAATTCTGAAACATACTGAAACAATCTTCCCGCAATATTCCTTATCTTTCAGTTTCTTGAATATTCTGGTGGTGATTGATTTGAAGCAATTTAAAACAATGGCTATCGCATTAATGATATCGCTACTCCTAATATCAGCTATGCCCATAAGTTTTCTAGTAGCCGAAAATACCACGGAAAAAGATAAGTCCTCAATTAAATTGCAGAAAAGAGCTGAAATGATTATTAAGGTTGCAAATCGAGTAGCCCAACGCATGGAAGGCTTCATAAAGAGGATCCAAAATGACGGCGTCATTCTAGAGAAACTGGAGAATGCAGATCTCATTGATGATCTAGAGGGGAACATATCAGCATTTGAAGATGCCAGAAGCCTCATAGATGACGCCTCAAAGAGACTAAGTGCAAATGATTACTCAGGAGCCATTAGCCTAGTGAAGGAGGCACTTATGAGAATGAGGAATGTATGCATGACGATTCACAGGATTATCATGAAGATTCAAGACGTGAGGGAAGAGGAAAGAGCGGGCGGCCTCATAGTAGCGATGAAACGGTCATTGATAAGACTTCAGAAAATAAAATCTCTAATAGGCGAAGAAGATCTTCAACTCGTAGAGAAAGCAGAGAGATACCTGAATATTACTGAGGCTAAGAGGCTACTGGTCGAGGGAAACGTAAGTGAAGTATCACGTAGACTCGTCGAAGCAAACAAGATAATCAAGCAGTTATATGCTCACTTGAGAGAGAAGGCATCCTCCAAGATCAGGCAGAGGGTAAATCGTTACTTACATATAATTGGGAGGTTCAGAGAGAACATTATCGATAGAATTGGAATCGCCCGGGCGGCAGGAGTAAATGTTACTGAAATCCTGCAGATCTTCGGAGTTAAGAATGTAACAGAGCTCAGAGAGAAGATCGCGGAAAGAATCAGGGAGGCTAAGAAGAAAGGCGATATCAAAGAGTTGTTGAGCGCAGCTCGGAAGATTGGGAAGGGACTCTGGAAAATAGATAGAGCAATAACGATTCAGATGATGAAGCATATTCACATGAAGCATCCGCATAAGCATCTTGGAAAAGAGCATGAAATGCCCGGCAAGAGTAACAGGAAATCCTAAGTCTTCCCATAAGACTTTTCTAGGATCTCCCTTATACGCATCAGCTCACTCAATATCTTTTGGTTTATATCCTCCTCCATCGGTTTCTCTTCTATCGCCTCCCTTCCCCTCCTGACAAAATCCATAATTATGGTTCGTAGATCCTCGTAATGCTCTACTCCATCAATACTCATCTCTGACGCCGCGGCTCTAGAGTATCCAGCCGTCTGAATCCTAAGTGATGCTAATCCGAATTTCCTAGCTATCGGGCCTTGAACCACATCGATATTCGTTATTCTATGGTAGGGAACTATCCCCGTCCTTTTGAACCACACTCCCCGTTTACCTATAATCTCATTCTCAGTAAACTTGTAAATTATCGAGTCATAATATTTTGGTATCCAGTATGCGATGAAGATTAGAATGGGCAGAATAATCGTTGAGATGAAAAGCGCAACTCCCAGAGGCGCTAATAGGATTAATGGTATGAACCATGTTAAAATGCCGAGGATCAACGCTAAGATAAAATAGAGGTAATAGAGAGTCTTCATTTTTGGTGAAGGCCTAAATTCCTCGCCAATCTTAATCTCGATCTTTCCTTTCAAACTTTAATCCCCCGGCCTCCAATCACTTCTTTAACTGTAAAATCGATTAATTTTTTCAATTGGACGGTAAGTCTTTGGTGGCGGAGCCTTAATTAACTGCTCCTCTAAAAACTCCTTCCATGTGGCATGAGTCCAAAATGCACTGGCCCTGACTAAATGCTTAATCGCATCCTCATGATTTCCCATTTGATATTGATGTGCAAATCTTCTGAATTCTTCATCAGCCTTCTTAAGAAGCTCTACAGCCTCTTTCCTCCTGAAAGTTTCATGCGAGAGCGCATATCTGATTATGGAGAATTCAGGATCACCCGTGCCCATTGTGAGATTTTCTATGTAATGCGGATAAACCTTCCATGGAGAATCTTGATATCTTAGCCAATGCTCTAGATCCGTTGGAGATCTCCTTCCCTCTTTTTCATCTTTAAGCGCTTCTTCGCCGAGCATTTTTCCCAAATATCTGGCCTCTCTTAGGGACTTATCCATATGAGCGGTGTGAACGGGGAGACCTCCCACATACTTCATGCCCAGAGTGAATGCCCACTCGCATAATATTCTATTTGCAGTTATGTGGAAACCCTGGTTACTCGCTACGGTTATGGTCATAACTGGTATCCCTCTCAATTCTCCACTCCAAACATACGGGTATAATCTCTCCATGAATAAATGGGTCAGCGCGTCGGCCGTCCATAGGTGAACTGGAGAGGCTATTATTAAACCGTTAGCCTCCTCGATCTTCCTCCAGAGCCTCCCTTTTTCCCCCATATCATCCGGTAATATACATCGATGTCTGCTATTTCTGATACATTCATAGCATGATCTGCATGGCCCAAATTTATAGTCTAAAAGATGTATGAGCTCCGTCTTTACATTGGGGTTTTCAGACGCTGCCTTTAAGGCTTCCCTTAAGACCCTAATAGTATATCCGTCTCTTCTGGCATTTCCAAGTATGCCCAGAACCTTAGCCATAAATAACCCTCACTATGTATGTTGCGGTTCAAAAATTTAAATTTGGTTAGGCATTCAGCCTTTCAATGGACTCCGCGATTCTTCTAATGGCCTCTTTCAGCATCTCCCCTGAGACAGAATATGAAATTCTAATGTATCCCTCGCCGAATCTTCCGAAAGCTGATCCCGGAACTACAATAACCTTCGCTTCCCTAAGAAGGTACATCGTAAACTCCTCTGATGACATTCCAAATGATCTGATATTTGGGAATATGTAAAAGGCGCCCCTAGGCCTTTGAAACCTTATTCCCGGAATTTTTGAAAGTCCGTCCATTATTATTCGCCTTCTCTCAGCGTATTCCCTAACCATTCTTTCAACTTGGCCGTTTAGCTCCCTTAAAGCAGCCGTTGCGGCTATCTGAGATATCGAGCTCGGGTGAGCAACAAGATGCTCCTGGAGCTTTGTCATCTCAGATATTATCTCTTTATTCGCAACCGCGTATCCTATCCGCCATCCAGTCATGGCGTATGTCTTAGAGAAGGAGAATATGCTAATCGTCCTGTCCATCATTCCTGGCAGAGAGGCAGGGCTTATATGTCTAACGCCATCATAGGTTATTCTTTCATACGCCTCATCTGAGATTACAAGCAGATTCTCATCCGCTGCCAGATCAGCTATTCCCTTAAGCACATCATAGTCGAAAACTGCTCCGGTCGGGTTTGACGGAGAATTCACCACTATAGCCTTCGTCTTACGAGTAATTAAGCTTGAGATCTCATCTAGATCTGGCTGAAATCGATTCTCCTCCTTTAGCCTGTAAGGAACCGGTCTTCCCCCAGCCATTAAGACTTGAGACTCATAACTTACATATCCAGGGCTTGGTATGAGAACCTCATCTCCACAATCGATTATCGTAAGCATAGTTAAGGATAATGCTCCCATAGAACCTACGGTCGCCATAACTTCAGTTTCAGGATCAACATCTATGTTATTCTCAACCTTAAGTTTATGAGCGGCGGCCTCCCTGAACTCCAGCAATCCTCGATTCGGAGTATAATGCGTATAGCCACTCTGCAATGCCTCCATGGCCGCCCTTATAATGTGCTGTGGAGTTTTGAAATTCGGCTCTCCAAGCGAGAGATTTATGACACCGCTTAATCTCTGAGCGATATTGAACATCTCCCTAATTCCGGATTCAGGGACTTCGCGGGCACGTCTGGATAGGAACTGAGAAATCAACTTATGATCCTCCAGCCATTTATCGGCCTAAAGAAGATTTATCATTTTCCCTCTCGAATTCACTTGTAGATTAGTGGAACTGTCTTAAGTCAATTATATAAGTGCGATATTGAAGAGGTGAAGATACAATGAAGATACAAATAGATAGAGATGAGATTCTGAGACTTGCATCCTCGCTTGTTAAGATCCCAAGTGAAAATCCTCCGGGGAACGAGCGTGAGCTAGCGGATTTTTTAGAGTCCAAGATGCGAGAAATAGGATTTAAAGTCTCACGATACGATTTCAAGCCGGAAAGGCCCAATATAATTGGAGAGCTCGGTTCAGGAAGAGAAGCAAGGCTGATCTACGATGGACATTTAGATACTGTTCCTGCAGGAAACCCGGACTTATGGATTGAGGGGGATCCATTCTCGGGGAAGATCATCAATGGCAGACTTTACGGAAGAGGCTCAGCTGATATGAAAGCTTCAATTGCCGCTTTCCTTTCGGCAGCTGAGGCCGTCGCGGATAAGATCGAAGGTAAGATACTCGTCTTTCTGGTTTCAGACGAGGAAGTATCCGGCATGGGCACCGAGGACATACTTTCTAGAGGATACCAAGCTGAAATGGCTGTTGTAGGCGAGCCTACGGGGCTTGAAGTGATGATCGCGCATAAAGGCGGAGTTAAATGGAGACTTTTAACGTTTGGAAGATCAGCGCATTCGAGCTCTCCTGAAAGAGGCATAAATGCCATATACAAAATGGCTGAGGCGTGCTTGGAGATCAGAAGATTGTCGGAGAGACTACGCGTGAGGAGGCATTCCCTTCTGGGTCATCCATCTATCTCTCTTAATACGATAAGAGGCGGCGAGAAGGATAATGTAGTGCCGAACTTCTGTGAAGCGTCGATTGATCGCAGATTGGTTCTCGGAGAGAATGTCGAAGATGCAGAATCCGAACTCATAGGTATACTTGAAGGGATTAGAAGGAGGGATGAAGAGTTCAAGTATAGGCTTGAGAGATACAGGTATGTTCCGCCTTCTATGACGAGTCCGGATGCTGAGATAGTTCGAATCATGAGGGAGGCTGTCAAAGAGGTTATGGGAGTTGAACCTAAAATTTCAGGGTTCACAGCCACATGCGAGATGGTTCATTTGGTGAATCATGGGATCCAAACAGTGATATTTGGGCCTGGAAGGATCGAGCAAGCACATGAAATAAATGAGTATGCCGATGTCAGCGAGATCGTCAAGGCGGCTGAAATATATGCACACTTGATCCTTAAGGCGTCTAGGCGTGAATGATTTTGGCTAGTTCAACTGGAGCTGGGATGCTTCCAGTAGCCGTCTCCGATAATGTTAGGATCTACTGCCCAGAGAACGGCAGATTCTCCTTCTTTAATAGTCCATATACGGCTCACCATTCATTCTCGGCGATCGATATATATCCGAGTGGAAGATTCGGATACGTCGCTCCATCACCCGTCAGTGGCGTGATCGTTGGAATTAGAAGGGTTGAGTGCCCAAGCGGCAGAGGCTTTGAGAGCTCACAACATGACTGCGTGATCATCGTTAGAAGCTCTGAGAACCCCAAGAGATTAATCAAGATACTTCATGTCGATCCGATAGTTAACGTTGGAGATAGGATTGAGCCTGGTGATGATCTAGGATGGCTGATCAGATCGGGATTCTTTGATTTCTGGACTGATCCCCACATTCACATTGAGGTAAGGAGGCCTTCCGATCCAATACGTGCAAGAGGCGGCCTCCAAGTCGAGAGATTAATGGATCTTCATGATCATGGAGATTCGCAGGATGAGATGAAGGGAGTAATTATCGAGTGTAAGCCAGAATACTCGCTTGTTGATGTTTACGGAGGCCTCAAATTCGGCCTCCACGTTGAAGTTAATGGTCAATTGGGTATTTTAGATGGAGGAATACCACATTATGGACTATTTGGAATTCACATGACGTCACAGCCAATTAAAGGCGAAGTTATGCTATGCGGAAAGAAAATTGGAACAGTAAAATCCGTTCATGCGAATATGTGCATTGCGGAATGTTCAGACGTGAAATTCAGCGTAAACGGAAGGAATGTTGGACTTTCACTTTACACGTATCCGCTCTTGAAGCCATTGATAAAGATCGTCCCGAAAAAGTCGGGCACTCTAAATCTTAAAGAATCTCAGGAAGTTACCATTAATATTGAACCATAACTATTCTTTCATGAACTCCTTAAGATATGAGACTAAGTATTTAACGGCCTCCTTAAATATGATCTTCCCCTTCTCTGCACTTGCAAGCTCAGCATCATCAGATATTCCCTCGCACATTTTCATTTCCGCCTTCCGAACTTCATCTGGATACATAAATAAGCCAAATGAAGTCTCGAATTCACCTGCATGCCCCGGAATTCTCCCCTTAAATATCCCAACCATCCTATCCTCCGGAATGAGATCCCACCACGTAACTGCGGATACCTTTAAGCCTAATCTTCTAGCCCTCCTCGCAGCTTCCTCGATCGGAGAACCCTTATGCCAAGGCTCAACATAAAGATCCTCACGGAATAATCTTTCAACCTTATTTCCGCCATGCCCATTCAATATTAGAACCCTCTTAATCCCATGATACTTGAGGCTTCTACAGATATCCAAGATGAGATTGACGAATGTTTCCGGCTGAAGAGTTATCGTCAGCGGCCAAGGCAGATGATGAGCTGAAAGTCCGAAGCAGACAGGTGGAGTTACAAGAATCTTTGGATATAATCTGCTGGCTGCCTCCTTAGCTATGAAACACACTTGGGCAGTGTCATGTTTAAGTGGGAGATGATTTCCATGTTGCTCTGTACTGCCGACTGGAATTATTATCACTTCAACATCACTGAGCATCTCTGAGATCTCCTTTCTTGTCATCTTCTCTATGAGAACTTCAGGATTACTCATAGTGACCCCCTTTTAGGAAGACCTCAACTACTAATAAGATTTTCCCTATAGATACCGACCCAGCATAGACCAAAACTCTTAATTCCCGTAAAATTCAGATTTGCATGTAGATTTGAAAGGAGGAACATGCATGCAACTCTTAATGTTCTCGAAGATGCTGAAAAATATCGGCGGATTGAGCATTGAAGAAGCTGGAGACTACATAGCCAGTTTAGGATTCGACGGCGTTGACTTGACGGTTCGTCCAGGAGGCCACGTCCTTCCAGAAGAAGCTAGATCGAGGCTCCCGGAAGCTATTGAGATTCTCAACTCTAAGGGATTATCCGTCCCGATGATAACATCTAGTATAACAAGTGCGGATGGAAAATATGCGGAGGAGATCTTCAAGTCAGCCTCGGAATGTGATGTTAAATTTGTGAAGTTAGGCTATTGGAGATACGCGGGATTTGGGAGACTTAAGGATCAAATAAATCATGTGAAGGCTGATCTTAAAGGCATTAGCAGACTATGCGAAGAGTATGGCATCACAGCTGGCTTGCATATACATTCCGGAGATTTCATAACCTCAAATGCAGCGCTACTATATCTTCTCCTCAAAGAATATGACCCAAACGTTCTCTGTGCCTATATTGATCCTGGGCACATGGCCATTGAGGGCGGCCTATCCGGATGGAGGATCGGAATGGATATTCTCCAAGAATACATTAGAATCGTGGCGGTGAAAGACTTTGGTTGGTTCAGGGAAGGCGACAAGAAGTGGATAGTCCGCGTAATTCCACTATCTGAAGGAATCGTTCCGTGGAATGAAGTCTTCAAATATCTCAAATGCATAGGGTTTGATGGGCCGATTTCTCTACATAGCGAGTATCACAATGTTAATCTTAAAGGCTTAATTGAACTGACGAAGAGAGACCTTCAATACTTAAAGAGAGTGTTAGAAAGCATCGGGTTTATTTAAGTTACATTTTGAGGGGAGATTGCTGATGGATTCCGATATTCGAGTATTGAGCCTTGAGTACTACTTTAGGACTGACAAGTTCCGCTTTCCTCTAAAGTTCGGGAATGTGATAGTTGAGGAATCAACTTCCCTCATTATTAAGGCTACCGTGGAGAATAAGATAGGCAAGATTGCTGAAGGTTGGGGTTCAATGCCACTAATGGATAAGTGGGCATTTCCGGATCCAAGGGTTCAGCATGAAAAGAAGATCGAGGCCATGAAGGAAATAGGCATTAGAACATGCAGAATGCTGGAGAAGAATGCGGGAAGCAAATATGCACATCCAATCGATATAATGCTGAGTAACAAGGCTGAGATCTTCAGAATTGCAAAGAGGGTCTGTGAAGATTTAAAGTTAGAGATTCCGATGCCTCCGCTGGGAGTTTTAGTCTCAACCTCGCCGATAGATGCAGCATTACATGACGCATTCGGCCGCGTGAATGGCATATCATCCTACGATGGCTACAGCAGAGAATACATGAAGCATGATTTAAGCTTCTATCTGGGCGAAGAGTTCCGTGGAAGATACATCTCAGACTATCTCAGGCCATGCTACAGGAGGAAAATGCCGATATTCCATCTTGTAGGAGCATTAGATAAGCTGACAAGAGATGAGGTTGAACCTTCAGATCCAAGAGACGGATTACCCATCAGCCTGGAAGAGTGGATTGAGAGAGATGGGGTATTCTGTTTGAAAGTTAAATTGAGCGGGGTGAATATTGACTGGGATGTTAAGCGGACGAAGGAAGTAGCAGAGGTTGCCCATGAAACCCTGAAGAGGATGGGAAGGGAAGAGTTCTTCCTTTCAGTTGATTCAAATGAGATGAGTCCGAATCCTGAAGCGACATTAGAGTATCTTAGAAGGCTTAAGAGGCTCTCACCACTGGCCTTTAAGCATCTATTGTATCTTGAACAACCTACTGAAAGAGACCTCAAACGCCACATGTTCCGCATGCATGATGTTTCCAAGATAAAGCCCGTATTGGCAGATGAGGCCGTAACGGATATGGAAAGTCTCGATCTAGCCTTAAATCTCGGCTGGTCAGGAGTAGCTATAAAGACATGCAAGTGGCATACGTCGAGTCTACTATACATTGCTAAGTTGGAGCATCATGGAATTCCATATTCAATTCAGGACCTGACCTGTCCAGGCTTGGCTCTAATACACTCCGCGAGCCTAGCTGCGAGGTCAAATCCAATAATGGGATTCGAGTATAATGCTAGGCAATACCTTCCATATGCGTTTCCTGAGATCCAAAAGAAGCATGAAAGCCTATTTAAGGTCAGTGATGGATTTGTAAGGACGGATTCTTTGCATCCTCATGGTTTAGGATTCTTGATCGAGGACTGGAAACCGTGAAGCCTAATTAAGTCAGATTGCCACAGAGACTTGCTTAATCGATTTCTTTTTATGGCGTATTTTATATATGAAATCCTCACTAGCTGTATTGGCAATAAGCATTAGCCACTTCGGTGATTTAGTTGAAGCTTGCTGAAAGAACGAAAATGATCAAGCCATCTGGAACTATAATCGTTGCTGAAAGAGCGAGAAGGATGGAGCGTGAGGGACGTAGAATCTACCATTTGGATATAGGCGAACCATGCTTTGATACTCCAAGACATATAAAGGAAGCTGCTGTTAGGGCATTAAAGGAGGGATTCACACACTATACTTCAAGCAGGGGAATACTGGAGCTCAGAGAGGCTATATCCGAAGATCTCAAGAAAAGACGCATAGATGCTGATCCCGCAAAGGAAATTCTTGTAACGCCTGGAACTAAGCACGCCATATATTGCGCTTGCCTCTCAACTCTTGATCCCGGTGATGAAGTTATTGTTCTATCCCCAACGTGGCCAACTCATTTCCAATGCATAGAGATGGCTGGAGCTAGGGCCGTTGAAGTTACATGCGGAGAAGACTTCAGCTTAAACGAGGAGGAATTTAAGAGCCGAGTAACGAGTAAGACAAAGATGATACTCTTCAGCTCACCAAACAATCCTACCGGTGGCGTGTTAAGTGACGATGAGATCAAGTTGATCGTTGATGTTGCAGAGGACCACGACCTACTAATACTATCCGATGAGATCTACGACAGAATAGTTTACGATGATCTTCAACCATTAAGTCCGATGGCCGTTGAGAATGGCAGAGGCAGAACAATACTTGTGAATGGCTTCAGTAAGGCCTTCGCTATGACTGGCTGGAGACTTGGATATGCATGTGCATGCGAGGAGATCATTGAGTTCATGGCTAGAATACAGCAGGCAACAACTACATGCCCTGTCAGTTTCGTTCAGAAAGCCGGGATAGCCGCTCTTAAGGGACCTCAAGAGCCAGTTGAGGAGATGGTTAGGGAATATGATGCGAGAAGGAGATTCATTTATGAGAAGCTCAGCGAGATCAGAGGCGTCAAATGCACGATGCCTAAAGGAGCATTTTATATATTCCCGGACATATCAAGCCTAGGCATGCCAAGCCTGGACTTTTCAATTAAACTCTTAGAGGAGATGGGAGTCTCAACGACTCCTGGAAGCGTCTTCGGAAGATGCGGAGAGGGGCATGTGAGGATCTCATATTCAAGTGACATGGAGACTATAAGGGAGGGGGTTGAGAGAATTAAAGAATTTATAGAGGGACATACGATAGGATAGAGGTGAATTATATGCTCGATGAGAAGGCAATTTCGATCCTTAAGAGGATAACCGAGTCCTTTGGGCCTTCAGGATTTGAAGTGGAGACCGCGCGGATAATAAAGGATTACATGAGGGAATACGCAGATGAGATTCTAGCCGATAAGCTAGGATCAGTCGTTTATGTCGCCAAGGGAAGCGAGGAGAGACCTCATGTCCTCTTAGCAGGACACATAGATGAGGTTGGCTTTGTTGTTTCGGGGATAGATGAGAAGACTGGTTTCTTGACATTCAATCCACTTGGGGGATGGTGGGATCAAGTTCTTCTCTCTCAGAGAGTTATAGTGAGGACATCTAAGGGTGACATCATGGGCGTCATAGCCGCTAAGCCGCCTCACATACTAACCGAGGAAGAGCGAAAGAAGGTTATTACGAAGGAACAAATGTTCATTGATATCGGCGCTACTTCAAAGGAGGAGGCTGAAGAGATGGGCGTTAAAATAGGCGATCCTGTTGTTCCATGGTCTCCCTTCAACATCATACGTAACGGGAAAGTTGCTATGGGGAAGGCATTCGACGATAGGATAGGGGCATTCATAATGATGGAGGTCATCCGCAGGATAAAGGAGAATAAAATTGAGCATCCGAATACGATCTATGGAGCTGCAACGGTTCAAGAGGAGGTAGGTCTAAGAGGAGCCCAGACGGTTGCCCACTTGGTCGATCCAGATGTAGGCATAGTCTTAGAGGTTGATATCTCCGGGGATGTTCCGGGTATAAAGCCGTTTCAGGCTCCAGCAAAGATGGGAAAGGGCCCGAGCCTAATCACTTTTGATAGAAGCATGATTCCAAATCAGCCTTTAAAGGAGTTTGTGATCGAGACGGCCGAGGAGATAGGAGTTCCGCTTCAACTCTCACAGGTTCCACGCGGTGGAACCGATGCTGGAAAGATACACCTACATAGGATTGGATGTCCAAGCGTCGTCATAAGCATTCCAACAAGACATATACACAGCCATGTAGGCCTCTTAAGCCTGGAAGATGTCGAGAAGGCTATCAAGCTTATAATTGAACTCATAAGGAGGCTTGACAAAAGGATCGTGGAAAGGTTTACTGCGATATAACCGAATGAAAATATTAATGTCTTCTCATAGAGGCTTAATTTAACTATTCATGCACTGATTTTTATCATACGTTCATCAGTGAAGAAATATCTGGTTTGTCCCATCGTCTTCACGTTTAACGGCCTAACCTTAACGACTATGGGGAAGTCTTTAACTATCTTTCCAAGCAGAAGACAATGATGCGGGGGGAGATCTCTAACGATTGATGTTATTGTCTCAGCGTCAGCTCTCGCGGCTCTAGAGATAACTTGCAAATCATGCTCATTAACGAAGTTTAGGAGGAAGATGTTATCTGCTTGTCTGTAAATATTCTCGTGTATCGTATTCGGCTGATTCGTTATGAAAGTTGCGAAGAGACCGAAGTGCCTCATGCGGGTGACGATATCGTCCCAGTATGTCTCCCTGAGGTATAGATGGGCCTCCTCAGCGAAGAGGAATACGGCTCTAATTTTCCAATCTGATAGAGCATCTTGAAGATTCGCTAGGACGTATTCGACCACCATCTGCCTATCCGACGGAGATGTATCGCTCAAATCAATAACTATCGCTCCGCCTCCTTCCTCCTCAGTTTTGCTAAGAAGCTTCCCGAAATCGATGGCTTCAGCCATGTTATCCGTGAAGAAGCCTGAATTCACAATTGTCATATACCTTGAGTATAATGCGTCTCTGACATGCTGGTTACACTTCCAATTTTGAATTGCCTCACCAAGGCCGTGTAGGGTTAACCTGCCATTTCTCTCAAGGAATCTCCATATCTGCCTGAATTCCCTAGCCGATGTTCCAGGAAGCCCAAGAGCATAAACTAGAGTTCTCATTATGACGTAAAGCTTCGTTTGGTATAATGTCACCTTGAAATTCTTTCCGGGAGTTAATATATGAATCTTGTCATGATACTTATTCTTTGAGCCATCCGAGTTGTATCCGAGATTTGTATACTCGCCATTAAGATCCAATATTACAACTGTTGCGCCGTAATCAATCAAGCCGAGCATGAGGATCTTTGAGAGGTGAGACTTTCCAGTTCCCTTCTTCCCTGTAATAATATTTAATTTGCCGTCTAGCTGGCGTGCATCTATCGATAGCGGAAAGGAGTCTTGGGTTTCGCCGAGGAGTATAGGAAGATCCCCATCGATTTCCGCCATCTTTATCAGTGATTCTGTTGGGAGCTTACGTATTTTTGAGCTCATTCGGGAAGGCAGCCACGAGCTCTCCTGCCTAAGCCTTCCATTCACGACTGTTCCATGAATCTTACAGATCAAAATTCGTGCATCCTGGATGTATAATATATGTGAAGTAACATCGAGCGGATCTTCATCCTCCCCTTCAATTGGGTATCCATTATGAGATGAACGAAGAAGCTCCTCCATTACGCCTGGGACATTCGCAAACTCCACATCTATGACCTGTGCAATCAGGGCCTTACCTGCTTCTTCATCCTCTATGAGCAGATATTCTCCCTTTTCAACATTCTCATCTGGAAAACATAGTATATGTAATGTATTACCTATCTTCTTGAAGAGTCGCATGCCTCATTATCCCCCTATCTTAGTTCCATAAGGCCCAAAGAGAGTTCTGTGCATATTACTCTGCGCTACAAGCCTAAGCCCATATCTCCTGGCAAGAAGCCTCTGAATACCAATAACATCGCTTGCAGTAAACGTCGAGTATATATGTGCTAAGCGTAGGGTTTCAGGATATCCCTGATACATTCGCTCGTTGCCTATAAGCCTCTCAACGGCTCTTATACATTCTTCACGTGAAATGCACCTATCTATATCTAAACGGAAGCTGCAACCTCCCCTGGCAAGCTTGGCCACATATATCCTACCTAGGAGTTTTAATCGGCTATTGGATAAGAGTGGTAGCGAGTCGATCTCAAATAGGCATGGAGGCTTATACCCATTGATTAGGTCAGTTATCTTCCAATCAAGAAACTTCAATGTGGTATCCTTAGAGAATCCCATCACAATATTTGAGTTCTCCCTTGCAACCCTTAGGATCTCAGATATCTCCTTCACTGGACTTCCCGGTACGCCAGCCATTAGGGAGCCGTCCCAAAGGATTATACTTCTCTTAGCGAGATGCGAGATGCACATGCGCAACCACCTCTCAATTAGATTACACAATTGCCTTTGAGGCTCAAAACGTAAAGAAATGCTTGGATCAAATGGTATATCCATATCGCATTCGCCTATAATCTCTTGGAGGTTTCTCTTGGTCACGTGGAATGGAAGCGGTCCAAAGCGGAAATACCTGTATTTGCCATTGATCCTTTGCACTATGGCTCCTCTAACGGCATATATAACCCCAATATCCGTCGCTCCGACCTTAATGCTCGAGACGTCGACTCCAATTATGGGAGTTCCATCTCGAATGGGCTTTAAAGAATTTAATAGCGCTGAGGGGATTTTGCTCCTTATTGAGATGTATTCCCCATAATCCTCATATAACTCGATGATGGGATTAGCAAAGTCCACATTGCTGATCTGAAGGATCCTTCCCTTGATCTTGCGCATTGTATTAACGCTTAGCTCGACTATTCTCTCAGATAATTCGATCTCTTTGATTATGCGAGGAAAATTATATTTTGATGTTGTTTCATAGTGTAATTGCCCAATCAACAGCATTCACCAATTTGCATTTAAGATTTGGAGGATTTCGTATATAAATGTTGCGCATGTTCAAATTGCACAATAAAAATCA
>CAZDRE010000005.1:0-129871 GCA_964508155.1 uncultured Candidatus Bathyarchaeia archaeon | reverse complement strand
CGGGGAGGGATTCGAACCCTCGACCTCGGCGATGCCAACGCCGCGATCATTCCAGACTGATCTACCCGCCCAACCCTATTCTAGCTATTTTTGTTGTGGTTCTTAAGTGTTTTGCTTCTGGATTATTTGGGAAGATCTTTTATTTGATGTGAGTTAATTTTACTTGTTGCTTCAATATTGCTGGGGGTTGGCTTTGTTGGTTGAGAAAAAGAAGAGGATTGGGTTTATTGGCTTGGGAGTTATGGGCAGGCCTATGGCATTGAACCTCCTGAAGGCTGGTTATCCAATGGTCGTCTGGAATAGGACGAGATCCAAGATGAAGCCTCTCTTGGAGGCTGGAGCTGAGGGGGCTAACTCTCCAAAGGAGGTCGCTGAGAAGTCAGATGTAGTCATAACTATGGTTACTGATTCGCCGGATGTCGAGGAGGTCATACTCGGCCCAAACGGCGTTATTCACGGAGCTCATCCAGGCCTCGTAGTGATAGATATGAGCACGATCTCACCGACCGTCACGAGGAGAATAGCCCAGAAGCTCGCTGAGAAGGGAGTTAAGATGCTGGACGCTCCTGTAAGCGGAGGGGATATAGGAGCAAAACAGGGAACCCTCTCAATAATGGTCGGCGGGCCAAAAGAGACATTTGAGGAGTGCCTTCCAATCTTCGAGGTGCTTGGGAAGAAGATAACTTATATGGGTCCAAGCGGGATGGGACAGACGACTAAGCTATGCAATCAGGTTATATGCGCCCTAAACATTCAGGCCGTATGTGAGGGCTTAATGCTCGGAGCCGCAGCCGGGCTTGACCTGAAGAAGCTCCTAGAGGTTGTAACGGCCGGAGCCGCTGGATCATGGATGCTCTCGAATCTCGGACCTAAAATGATAGAAAGGGACTTTAGGCCTGGATTTAAGATCAGCCATCAACAGAAGGATCTAAGATTGGTCCTCTCATTCGCATCTGAACTCAAATTGCCACTTCCCGGAACTGCGCTGGTTCAGCAGATGCTCAGATCCGTCGAGGCTGAGGGGCTGGGAGATAAGGGAACTCAGGCTGCAATAGTCGCCATGGAGAAGATCGCTGGAAGAAGATTAACCGAGGAGAAGCAATAGACCCTGCAAGGAAAATTCTTCCTCCACATTTTTTTGTTAAAGACTATTTCTAGAATCTACATAATCCGAGACTAAGCGTATCTCTCCGCGGAGACCCATTAAACTCCATAGATATAAGCCAGTAAACATTTAAAGTATAGGACCCATTAAAGAATTCTCATCTAGGATGGGAATCTATATGGTTAGGCCGCAGGTGCCCATGCCTAAGAGGAACGTTGAAGAGAGGATTAAATGCTTTGACGAGGTTGCACTTGGCTATAGCGAGGATGAGGCTGTAGCCGAGGCAAACAGATGCCTGCAATGTAAAGTTCCAAGATGCGTTGAAGGCTGCCCGGTAAACGTGAACATTCCAGCCTTCATAAGGAAGATTAGGGAGCGTAAATTTGAAGAGGCTCTGGAAATTATCCTCGAAAAGAACAGTCTGCCAGCAATCTGCGGTAGAGTCTGCCCGCAGGAAAATCAATGCATGGGTAAATGCGCGCTGGCGGCGAAGGGGGAACCGATAAACATCGGTGGACTTGAAAGGTTCGTCGCCGATCAGGAGAGCAGAATGGAGGTTAGAAAGAAGGTTAAGGTTGCCCCTCCCACCGGAAAGAAAGTTGCCGTCGTCGGTTCTGGACCTGCAGGATTAACCGTTGCCGCTGAACTTGCAAAGATGGGACATTCAGTAACGATATTTGAAGCCCTCCATGAACCCGGAGGAGTTCTGATGTATGGAATTCCAGAGTTTAGGCTTCCAAAGAGGATCGTGAGGGAAGAAATAGAATACATCAAGAGCCTAGGAGTCAAGATCGAAACGAACGTGATAATCGGGAAGATGATAAAAATAGATGAATTATTCAGGATGGGCTATGACGCCGTCTTCATCGGATCAGGCGCCGGCCTCCCCAGATTCCTCGGAATTCCAGGAGAGGATCTCAATGGGGTCTACTCTGCAAATGAGTTTCTAATACGTGTGAACCTGATGAAGGCCTATAGATTTCCCGAGTATGACACGCCAGTGAAGGTTGGGGATGAAGTTATCGTTATAGGCGGGGGAAACGTCGCTATGGATGCTGCCCGTTCAGCATTGAGGCTTGGAGGGAAAGTCACGGTTGTATATCGGAGAACAGAGGAGTTCATGCCGGCTAGAAGAGAGGAGGTCATAAATGCCAAGGAGGAGGGAATAAACTTCATCTTCCTAGCAACCCCAGTCAGATTCATAGGTGATGAAAAGGGAAATGTATGCGGAGTAGAATGTATAAGGATGAGGCTTGGCGAGCCGGATGAATCGGGAAGGAGAAGACCAATCCCAATAGAGGGCTCTGAATTCACATTGGATGCCGACACGGTCATAGTGGCTATAGGTCAGAGGCCAAATCCAATCGCGGTGAGAGGGGACGAGAAGATAAGACTTACACCTCATGGAACTATAGTGGCGAATCCTGAGACCGGAGAGACTGATAGGCCAGGAGTATTCGCCGCTGGAGATATAGTTACCGGAAATGCAACAGTCATCTCGGCGATGGGAGGGGGTAGAAGAGCAGCTCAGGCCATAAATAGATTCCTCATGGAGAAGGAGGGGAACAATTAAATCCTCAGAATAACTTCCGACACGTACTTCTCCATTACTCTTGAGAACTTCATGATCGTATCCTCTGAGTACGGCTTCACTCTGTTGAATGCCTTATCCAATGTGTCTCCGGGACGGAACTGCTGAAATACGAATCTCTTGGCACCATTGATGAGCCTCCCGATCCTTTGTATGTCGTCTTCCTCAACTATTCCAGGCACAACGGTATTTCTAAATTCATAATCAACCCCGGAATCCATAACTATGTGGATGCTCTCAAGCAGCCGCTCAGCATCCCTAGCTCCAAGCAATCCATACTTTTCAGGTGAAGTCTTAACGTCTACTGCAACATAATCCAGATATGGGAGGCTCTCCTTCAAAATCTCCGGATAGAATCCGTTCGTATCCAATTTAACATGGAAGCCATGCTTCTTTAGAGTTCGTATGAAATCTGGGAGATCCCTGTTCATCGCTGGTTCTCCGCCAGTTATCACAACGGCATCTATATACTTCATTCTTGACAATAAGATCTTTATTGCGTCCTCCTTTGATAGGAATGGCGGTTTAGGATCTAGTATGAGCCGCCAATTATGACAGAATGGACAGCGTAAATTGCATCCTACAGTAAAGAGTATACTGCTTATTCTACCGGGAAAATCGAGTAGGCTTGTCTTTTGTAATCCGCCGAACAGCATATTGTTGATACCCCAGTTACGCTGGAACCTTCACGAGGATAGACTTATCGAATGTCTTTCTTATACGGAACTCCGCTTGCTTCCCATCGTTCCACTGATCAACAGGCCTGAAGTATCCAACAATCCTCGAATATACCTCGCACTTGGCGCCGCAGTATGGGCAAACAGCCTTTTCACCGGTCAAGTATCCATGCGATGGGCATACGCTGAAGGTTGGGGTTATCGAGTAGTAGGGTATATGGAAGTTATATGCGACCTTCCTAACGAGATTTGCAGCTGCCCTCCAAGAGTACAATCTTTCTCCAAGGAATATGTGGAAGACCGTTCCTCCAGTGTAGAGAGGCTGGAGCTTATCCTGATGCTCTAATGCCTCAAACAGGTCGATGTCGCAGTCAACTGGGAGCTGCGTTGAGTTGGTATAGAATGGCTCTACGCCCGGTCTGAGATACTTCTCATTCGCCACTATTATATCTGGATATTTACGCTTGTCTATTCTCGCAAGCCTGTAAGATGTGCCCTCGGCGGGGGTTGCCTCGAGATTATATATGTTTCCAGTCTCCTCCTGGAACTCGATTAGCCTCCTACGCATGAACTTGAGAACCCGAATTGCAAATTTCGTTCCCTCATCAGTTGCGATGCTAACTCCGAAGAGGTTCAGCAGAGCCTCATTCATCCCGATTATGCCTATAGTTGAGAAGTGATTCTTCCAGTACATTCCGAAGCTCTGCTTTACAAACCTTAGGTAATACTTTGAGTATGGGTATAATCCCCTCTCAGTGAACCTCTCAAGAACCTTCCTTTTGATCTCAAGGCTGTCCTTCGCAATAGCCATTAGGTTGTCGAGTCTCTCGAAGAAGTCATCTTCATCCCTTGAGAGATATCCTATTCTCGGCAGGTTTATCGTTACAACCCCTATCGAGCCAGTTAATGGGTTTGCGCCGAAGAATCCCCCACCTCTCCTCCGAAGCTCCCTATTATCAATCCTCAATCGACAGCACATGCTTCTAACATCTTCAGGCTTCATATCGCTGTTGACGAAGTTTGAGAAGTAGGGCGTTCCATACTTCGCCGTTACCTCAAATATCTCCTCTGAGACCGGGGAGTCCCAATTGAAATCCTTCGTTATATTGTATGTTGGTATCGGGAAGGTGAATATTCTTCCCCTGGCATCTCCCTCAGACATGACCTCAGCGAAGGCCATATTAAATAGATCAATCTCATCCTGCATCTCAGCGTATGTGTCATCCGTAGGCTTACCACCATATATGACGGGTTCATCTCTCATGAACCCTGGAACCGTCAAGTCAAGCGTTACATTTGTAAATGGAGTTTGAAAACCAACTCGGGTGGGTATATTAATATTAAAGAAGAACTCCTGTAGGGCCTGCTTAACCTCCCTCTCATCCAAGCCATCATAACGTATGAACGGCGCGAGGTATGTGTCAAAGTTGCTGAAGGCCTGGGCTCCTGCAGCCTCGCCCTGTAAAGTATAGAAGAAGTTCACAACCTGTCCAAGAGCTGTTCTGAAGTGCTTGGCTGGTTTACTCTCGATCTTTCCCGGAACACCCCTAAATCCGTATAGAAGGAGATCCCTAAGATCCCATCCTACACAGTATGGGCCTAAGACTCCAAGGTCATGTATGTGGATATCCCCGGAGAAATGTGCATCTGCTATGTTAGGCGGATAGACACGGCTTATCCAATACTTAGCGATAACAGTTGATGACAGATAATTGTTTAATCCCTGAAGTGAATAGCTCATATTTGCATTCTCGCGGACACGCCAGTCAGCCATATCCAGATACTGCTCAACCAGATCAGAGGAGCTTAATAGAGCCGCTAGCTCCCTTAGATCCTGATGCTGCTTCCGATATAGAATGTATGCCTTAGCCGTCCTCGCATGCCCATTCTCTATTAGAACCTTCTCGACCGTATCCTGTATCTCCTCAACCGTTGGAACGCCGTCCTCGCCGAATCTCTGCTCAAGCATCTTAACCACTTGATCGCTGAGGCGCTTCGCCAATTCTCTATCCTTACCTCCAACAGCCCTCGCAGCCTTCCATATGGCATTCGTTATTCTCTCTTGATCGAACTCCTCAAGCCTTCCATCTCTCTTCCTAACGTATTTCATGGCTTATCATTCCTCGCCGGTGATCATCTTTGAGCGTGAATAAGAGCTCAAGATAATTAGGCAATCAATAATTAATGATATACAGAAATTTAAGAGTATCCATCTAATTTTTTAGATAATTGCGGTTCGAGAAAGAAACGAAAAAGGCTGAATATGGGGTTTTCCATCAAAATTTTGGATGCATTTCAGACAGGATGACTTCTCAAGTTCCACTATAACTTCGCATCTAAACAAGTTTCTGTAAATTCACAAAGGGGCATTCCTCTCGAGTTTCACCATCTATTTTTCGGCGGCCAGTTGCCCGCTCTATTCTATGAGTTTCAATATGTCTTCCTGCACATATCTTATAAAATCTGATATCGTGCTCTTACTGAATAATGTGACCACGCTATTTCTAGTGATTCCCACGACAAGTCCACGTCTTTGAACCTCGAATACAACATACCATATCTTTCCATGCCTTAAATACTCCTGATAGAGCTGAGTATCCGTGATATCCGGACCTGCCAGACAGAGCTTCTCAACTCCCGGTATATCAACCTGATCAAACCAGATGAGCTTTGTTGCTTGAGGGTTAGACTCATGAAGTTCCCTCAGAGTCTCATGCGGAATTCTCGTTTCAACTATTGCTCCTCTCCTTATAAAGAGGACTCTACTCAGCGTATTTGCCACGGTTCCCGTCAGCAGCTTTTTAACTCCACGCGCAACGGAAGGTGCAAGAACTATCAGAAATATTCTTTCTCCGTACGGCCTGATCCAGAAGGGCGCTTCCTCAGTTACTAGAGCCTCAACAAGTTTCCGCCTATAGAATCTTGATCTGACAAAGTCTCTACTGAAGACCCCATATAGAGTCTCGTCTTCAAGTTTTAAGTCTAGGATCTCCGTGACTAGATTTATTGTCTCTCCAGATTCTGTCTCATAGGGTTCTTCCTCATGGAAATCCTTAAGTTTCTGTATTATAAAGGCCATGTCAGCCTTCTCTTTTATCTCGAAGATCTTAGCTGGAAGAACCAACCTTTACACCTAAACCCAAATATGCAATAGATAATTTAAAGGTAACACTGTGATCATATTTTGGTTATTTTCCATGCGGGGATCGAATGATATGGAGACATGCACATTTAATGAGGCGAAGAGGCTTGTCAGACAGTTAGTGGCTGAGAAGGGATTTCCAGATGATGAGTCAGCATTAGGCCAGAAACTTTTGTGGGCGTTTGTCGAGTTGGGTGAGGCCGCTGACGCTTACAAGAAGGGGAAGGATTGGGATACAATAAGTGAGGAACTGATAGACGTTATCTTCTATATACTCGACTTTATAGGGCTTGTTGAGAAGACTCAGGGAGTAAAGATCGATGTTGATCGTTTATTTCTTGAGAAGTGGAGGAGGAATATGAGTCGGCCGAGGCAGTATGGACAGAGAAGAGAGATAAGTTGATAAATGAACCTCTTATCTGTTAATCTTCAGCCTCTGCGAGCTCAAGAACCTTAAGTAGATTCTCTAGGTCGCTTCTCCTCTCATCTATCGGAGTCTCCAATATTAATGGTAGGCGGCTGAGTCTGCTCTTTAAAATAGCCCTGAATCCATCCTCGCCTATTTTTCCAAGACCTATGTGCTCATGTCGATCTATATGGGAGCCCAAGCCTCCGCGTGAATCATTTAAATGAACGAGTTTAAGCCTCTCAAATCCTATGATCCTATCAAGTCTATGGATAGTATCTTCAACGGCCCTTCTAGTTCTTAAGTCATACCCAGCTGCGTATGCATGGGCTGTATCGAAGCATACTCCAACGAGGTCCGGAGATTTTAAGTTGTCAATTATATGTTTGATCTCCTCAAATGTGCTTCCAATACTATTTCTCATCCCAGCAGTGTTTTCTAGGAGGAGAATAACTTCAGAGTTTGTTGAATCATACGCCTCATTTATCGCTTGAATAACTCTTTTTAGGCCTTTCTCACTGCCAGCTCCCAAGTGACTTCCGAGATGCGTGACCAAATATGGGATCTTCAGGATCCTGCATCTCTCCAGTTCAGTCTTTAATGTCTTTTTCGAGAGCATGTATATCTTCGGCCTTGGAGATGCAAGATTAGCGAGATAAGGCATGTGTGCAAAGATCGGCTGCATATCATATTTTTCAACCTTCTCTATGAAATCCCTTATCTCATCAGGCTTTAATTCCTCAGCCTTCCAGGATCTCGGATTTCTAGTGAAGAGCTGAAAAGTGTTACATCCGATCTCAACTGCCCTATCCACGGCCTCATCTATCCTTCCGATAATGGAAACGTGGAATCCTATCTTTAACTCGGGCATAAAAGGAGATTATGCCCCCTCATCCTTAAGCATTATTCTCCAAGAGACTTAATAGTGAAGCGCCATAAATTATTATTTAGCCTTTCCGAGGGATGATCCGATTGGGCAATGTAGAGTTTGGCTTAAGAATTCCGAGCTTCCCAGTTGATGGAAGTGAAGGAGGAGAGTTCATAAAGCAGATAGTCAGGTTTGTCAGCGACCTAGAGGAGAACTTTAGCTCAGCGTGGGTTTGTGATCACTTTTATCCATGGGCTGACTTCGTTGAGAAGACTACGCCGACAATTGAGGGATTCACGGCGATCAGCTATCTCTCGGCGATCTTCAGGAGATTAAAGTTTGGGAATATAGTTCTCTGCAATTCATATAGGAACCCGGCTCTACTAGCAAAGATGGGTGCAACTCTTCAGCTACTCAGCAGGGGCAGATTCATTCTGGGAATAGGCGCCGGATGGAAAAGAGATGAATACATATCGTATGGATATGAGTTTCCATCTGCGAAGATTAGAATTCAACAGTTGGAGGAGGCAATTCAGATAATTAGAAAGATGTGGACTGAGGGTAAAGCGACATTTAAGGGCAGATACTACAGGGTTGAGGATGCAATATGCTTTCCTAAACCGGAGCCAGTTCCGCCGATAATGATCGGCGGAGGAGGAGAAAAACTAATGTTAAGGATCGTCGCCAAATACGCTGATTGGTGGAATCTGCCGAACGCCTCCGTAGAGACTTTTAGACGCAAAATTGAGATTCTAGAGAAGCACTGTGAAAGAGTAGATAGAAGACCAGAGGAGATAAAGAAGACCCTAGCGAATATCGTTGCGATATCCAAGTCCATGGGAGAGGCTAAGAGGATTCTGTCTACAAGCCCGTTTAGCAGGATCGGAAACCCAGAAAATTTCATCGTCGGAGATGTAGATGCCGTTACGGATAGAATCTCGAGATATGTGGATTTAGGCATTGAGCACTTCATACTTAGATTCTTAGACTTTCCGCGGACTGAGGGGGCGAGATTATTCGCTGAAAAGATTATCCCAAATTTCACGTAGCCTTGCTTCGGTGGTAATCCTCTATTATCTTCTCCTTTATCTTCGAGGAGCTAATTATTCCCTTACCCTCAAATTTACTTATCCTAACAACTTTGATATTCAGGTTCTTTTCTGCTATGAGCCTCCTTAATTCCCTCTCGATCCTATCCTCATCGTAGCCGAGAGCGATCACGTCTGGCTTAACTTCCTCTATAATCCTTAGCATATCCATATCCTCATAGCCCAGAATAGCCTCATCAACGACCTTCAAGGACTCTACAAGCGCCCTACGCTGATCCTCAGGTATCACTGGCTTGTGACCCTTAAACTTCTCTATCGTCTTATCTCTAGCGATCACTACCACAAGCTTTGCATTCTCACCTCCAGCCTTTTTGGCATTAGTTAAGTAATGGACGTGGCCGTAATGGAGTAGATCAAATGCTCCGGACGCCAAGACTACACGTCTCTTCTCTTCTTTACCCACGCGATCATCCCCACTCAAACTTTACAAGCCCGAGTATTCTAAGGGCATCCAGCAGCCCCTCGGAGTATGCAATTGAGGCTAGGCTCGTCTCGAAATGCCCCATACCCAAGTAATACTTTGCATCCTCAAAATATCTCTTAGCCTCATCTATAACCTCATCTACCCTTCTTGGATCCGGAGATGCACATCCCGTGATCTCTATGTCTTCGAGAGCCCTACTCATCTTTTTTATGTATCTCTCAGCCATCTCCTTTACTGTCATTTGATCATCTCCTTAATCCATTTAGGCGCATCGGCAAGAACTCTTAGAGCTTCAGCCTCCATGAAGTGGAGATTGTCAGATGGAATTATAAGCGTATGAGGTGGATCTCCAAAATTGAAGTCTAATAATTCCCTTATGCTCCCGGCTTTAACAATTCCATCTTTAGCTCCAGCCCTAGATATGCCGACTGCAAGACTCTTTAAACCGAGAATTCCCCCTCCAATATCATCCTCAAGCGACAGGAGTATCTCCAATGCCTCCCTGATCCTCATGTATCTTCCACCCTCAACATCTAAATCTAAGAAGCATAAAGTATGGAGATTTCTGCTTTTATTTTCGGCTATGACATCATAGGGGGTTCTTGAGATCTTACCATTCACTGGGAAAGGTATCGTCACGCTCTTTCCAAACCTGTAATTTTGCAGCCCGGAGAGCCCCATTGCAGCCGAGACTATTGAAGCGGAATGAACAATCCTGGTCTTTATACCGCGCTTTTCAGCTCTAATCCTCAAGTCTATATGCGTAGTGGCGATTAATGGGTCGCCTGGAACTAAAAGAACAGTTCTTCCATTCTCAGCTGCCCTCAAAATAGACTCGCCGCACTCATCCTCCAGATCGCGCCTCCGCAATATTATAATTCTCTTCCCAACAATCTCTTCCAACCTATTAAGTGAGAGGCCCGCCAAGAGGCTCGTGTAGAACTCCGCGAAGATAATATCCGCATTCTTAGCCTCCTCAACACCGCGGAGGGAGATATCACTCTCATCGAACAATCCCAATCCGACAAAGATTAGCTCACCCAAGCCTTCATGCCTCCAACAATGCATACCTGCATGATATCAAATACAGCCTAAAAAAGAAAAAGTTATTAGATAAATTGTAGGTAACCTATTTCAGCGGAAGCGGGCCCGTAGCTTAGCAAGGTAGAGCGGCGGACTCGTCTGAAGGACGAGGCTGAGGCTCTTAGCATCCGACATGAGAGAAACCCGTAAAGGTCATGATTTACGCATGATCTCGGGAGGGTCGAGGGTTCAATTCCCTCCGGGCCCGCCACAATCAACTATATTAAAGATTTATTCCGTAAGCCTTTTTTATCTGGCGATATGTGGATTTATCGAGGTGCGCGATTTTGAAGGTTATCGTGACTGGCGGATGCGGCTTCATTGGGAGTAATCTAGTTGAGAGACTCGTTAAGGACGGATATTCGGTTGTCGTCTTTGATAATCTGCATACTGGAAGCCTGAAAAACATTGAGGGCTTAGATGTTGAATTCTACAATGAGCCGTATAGTAAGATGATGGAGATCGTTCGAGAGGCCGAGGTGATCTTCCATTTGGGGATTCCGTCCTCAAGTCCAATGTATAAGGAGAATCCCAGATTGGTTGGGGATGCTATTAACGATGCCATAGGGATATTTGAGTCTGCAAAGAAATATGGCTGTAAGGTTGTCTATGCAAGTAGCA
Organism: uncultured Candidatus Bathyarchaeia archaeon; assembly: GCA_964508155.1. Classification (GTDB taxonomy): domain Archaea; phylum Thermoproteota; class Bathyarchaeia; order Bathyarchaeales; family DTEX01; genus B63. Next base: position 118,845 of record CAZDRE010000005.1, on the reverse strand, counting down.
GCAGCGTCTATAATGGGAACAAAGTTCCATTTAGGGAGGATATGCCAATCCACGTAACCGATTATTACACGGAGTGCAGATACGCTATTGAGAGGCTCGCCAAGCTATATAATATTCTCCACGGCGTTAAGAGTGTCGGATTGAGGTTCTTCAGCATATACGGCCCAAAAGAGAGGTTTAAGGGTAAATATGCAAATATAATCTCGCAATTTCTCTGGGCTATGCTTAAAGATGAGTCTCCAGTAATCTTCGGCGATGGAACTCAGACAAGAGATTTCACGCATGTCTATGATGTAGTCGATGCCCTATTACTGGCATGGAAGAAGGATTTTGAATGTGAGATCTTCAATGTCGGCACAGGCGTGGCTCATAGCTTTAATGAGATCGTTAAGATCCTCAACAGAATTTTAGGGAAGAATATACGGCCGATATACAAGCCGAATCCAATAAAGAATTATGTTTATCATACGCTGGCTGACACCACAAAGGCTGAGAAGCTCCTTGGATTTAAGGCTAGGATCTCCCTTGAGGAGGGAATACGATCCCTCATCAAGGAGGCAGAATCCTCGTGAATCTTACGCCGCCATCTGGATGATTATGCATATAATTATGAAGGCTATTGCTATGATCGCTACGATTTGAGGTGGAACCCGAATTCCCGGAGTGTCTTCCTCAAAGAATCTCAGCAATCCAGCCCCGGCGGCTGGCATTGGAGCTCTACGCTCTCTCTTCTTCCGTCTCCTACTGCTCATTTATCATCAACCATTATGAACGATATTTTCCGGTGATTATTAAATGTGACGCATGATAGGAGTCTTTTTATTAATCTCCTGAAAGAATAATAATTATGCACGAGAAGAAGCATGTTAGATATATCTTCATAACTGGCGGAGTCATTTCTGGATTAGGTAAGGGTATTGTAACCTCATCAATCGGTAAGATGCTTCAATTTCGGGGATTTAAGGTTACGGCATGTAAGATTGATCCATACATAAATTATGATGCTGGAACCCTAAGGCCTACGGAGCATGGAGAGGTTTGGGTGACAGAGGATGGAGGCGAGATAGATCAGGACTTGGGACATTATGAACGTTTCCTCGATATAAACATACCGAAGAGCCATAACATTACGACCGGGCAGGTATTCTATGAGGTTATTAAGAGGGAGAGGGAAGGAAAATATTTAGGTCAGACCGTTCAGCCAATACCACATGTAACCGATGAGATTAAGAGAAGAATCAGAAAGATCGCTGAAGAGTCCAAAGCAGACTTTGTTCTAATAGAGATCGGCGGAACCGTTGGAGACTACGAGAACGTCCTATTCTTAGAGGCTGCGAGACAGATGAAGCTCGAGAATGAGGATGTGCTCTATGTTCATGTAGCCTACCTGCCGATCCCAAAAAGTCTGGGAGAAATGAAGACTAAGGCTGTTCAACACTCGGTTCGCGAGCTGGGACGATTCGGTATTCAGCCCGACTTCATCGTTGGAAGAGCCGAGAAGCCGCTTGACGATGTTAGAAAGAAGAAGATCGCGCTTTTCTGCAACGTGGATGAGGAGGATGTCATATCTGATCCAGAAGTAGACAACATCTATAAGCTCCCCTTAATCTTTGAGGAGGAGAGATTCGGCGATAAGATCCTCTCAAAATTCGGATTGAAGTCTATAAAGCCTAGAAATGAGGAATGGAAGAGATTCATTGAGAGGGTTGAAAATCTAAGTGAGACTATTAAGATAGGAATAGTCGGAAAATACTTTGATATAGGAACGTTTAAGCTTCCCGATGCTTACATCTCTGTTATTGAAGCAGTGAAGCATGCATCATGGCACAACAATAGAAAACCCGTCATTAAATGGATTGACTCGAAGATATTCGAGAAAGATAAGAAAAGGCTCTCTATGCTGGACGAGATCGACGGAATAATAGTTCCAGGGGGATTTGGAAAGACGGGGATCGAGGGCAAGATCATGGCGATACAGTATGCAAGGGAAAGGGGCATCCCATTCTTGGGGTTATGTCTCGGCCTACAGTTGGCCGTGGTCGAATTTGCAAGGAATGTCTGCGGCTTGAAGAATGCACACTCTACAGAGTTCGATCCGAATACTCCGCATCCCGTTATCGATCTTCTACCCGAACAGAAGGAGATACTTAAGAGATCAAGGTATGGGGCGACTATGAGACTCGGAGGACAAACCGTCAAGATCAAGCCTGGAACTCTCGCCTACAGACTTTATGGACGAACAGAAGTCCTCGAGAGATTTAGGCACAGATATGAAATAAACCCGAGGTATGTTGAGATTTTAGAGTCTAAGGGATTCGTGTTCTCCGGAATGACTCCAGATAATAGGATAATGCAGATAGGCGAGATCCCGAAACATCCATTCTTTATTGGAAGCCAGTTTCATCCCGAGTTTACATCAAGAGTTCTTAAGCCCAATCCGCTTTTCAATGGATTCATAAAGGCTAGTATAAGGAGACGGGCTGAAAGGGAATCAGCATCCTTAACATAAGCGAAACTTTTTTCTAAGAAAAACCCGTTAAACTATTGGAGTTTAGCCTTAAGAGGGATGGTAAACTTGAGGATTGGAGTCCTTACTGGAGGCGGTGATGCTCCCGGACTCAACTCGGCGATAAGAGCAGTGGTGAGAAAAGCTGAGAAATATGGCTATGAGATCATCGGCATCAGAAGGGGATGGGCTGGACTCCTAGAGATGGACACAGTAAAACTCGAGTATGAGAATATAAAGGACATCATTCACCGCGGTGGAACCATAATTAAGACCTCAAGAACTAATCCTAAGAAGGCTCCGAACGGCATAGAGAGGGCCTGCCAGAACTTTAAGAAGCTAGGCTTAGACGCCCTAATAGCAATAGGCGGAGATGATACTTTAAGCGTCGCCGCGGCCCTAAGCGAGGCTGGACTGAACGTCGTGGGAATTCCGAAGACAATCGATCATGACGTGCCGGAGACCGAGTTTACAATAGGATTTGACACGGCGGTGAACATGGCTATGCGATTAATCGAGAACCTACAAGATACGGCCGAGTCTCATGAGCGAGTGTTCATAGTCGAGATCATGGGTAGACATTCAGGGTGGATCGCATTATACTCAGGATTAGCGGCGGGGGCAGATCTTATATTGATACCAGAGGAGCCCTTCAGCATAAAGGATGTCGTGGACTTCGTGAAGAGAAAGATCGATAGGGGACAGAAATCCATAGTCATAGTTGTGGCTGAGGGAGCCCTTATAAAGGACTATGAGGGGCCAATAACGAAGGATACGAGCGTCGATGAGTTCGGGCATGTTCGCCTTGGAGGAATAGGAGAGTTCTTGGCTAAGGAGATAAATAAGGCCTTAAAAGTGGAGACCCGATCATGCGCTCCTGCGCATACGATTAGAGGCGGACCCCCAACAGTTCTGGATCGTGTCATATCAACTAGGCTGGGCTTAGCGGCGGTAGATCTAATCAGGGAGGGCAAGTTTGGATATATGGTTGCCTTGAGGGCTGGGAAGATAGTTCCAGTTCCCCTATCCGAGGTCGTTGGAAAGACAAAAATGGTAGATAAGGAACTCTACGAGGAAGCCAAGGTCTTCTTTGACTAACCCTACACACTGACACTTATATTTTGCGATCTTAGAAACTTCTCTAATTCATCCTTATATGGAAGGGCTGCTATTGCCCCACGCTTAGTTACAACCAAGGCTCCCACCGCATTAGCTACTAAAAGGCATGTATGCAAATCCCAGCCTTTCACCAGTCCGACTAGAAGACCCGCATTCCAGCCATCTCCAGCCCCGGTTGTATCGATTGCCTGAACCTTAAAGGCAGGGAGCCTCTCCTTCTCTCCTGTTCTTTTCTGTAGTAATGCCCCCTCAGTTCCCATCTTTATCCCAACAATCTCAATTCCATACTTAAAGGCTTTTTCGGCAGCCCTCTCTGGATCGGAGGTTCCAAATATGAATTCAGCCTCTTCACGGGAGAAGGTGGCTATGTCGGCCATTCTAAGAGCCCTCCCGTAGATCCTCTTGATCATTCTAGGCGAACTCCAAACATCCAGCCTTAAGGTTGGATCGAAAGATACCATTACATCCGATGATCTTGCGTAATCGATCGCCGTAAAGACCGCCTTCCTCGACGGATTCTGAGATAACGAGAACCCCGAAACATGCACTATCTTCGCATCTGAGATATAATCGGGGTCTATGTCCTCAATCGTTAATGAGCTATCGGCTGTCCCTGCAACCCAGGGTTTCCGATAGAAAATGAATGTCCTCTCTCCAGTTTTAGGCTCATTCGCAACGAAGGTTATAGTCGTCCTCATGCCCCTCTTAATCTTCACATGTGATGTATCAACGCCGTTCCTCTCGAATTCCCGTATCAGAAACTCCCCAAATGGATCCTCACCTACAGCCGTTATCGCCCCTGACCTGCATCCAAGCCTTGACACTCCAACAATCGTATTCATGGGGGCTCCTCCAAAACACTTCTGGAATGCCGGAACCTCAATGTATGATCCAGGCTCCGTCCCAACGAAATCTATTAGAACCTCTCCTACCCCGATGACGTCGAGGGCCATCCTGAACTGTCCTCCTCAATCCTCCTTCTTACGCAATCTACTAATACCATTCATGTAGGGCCTTAAAACTTCTGGAATGATTACTGATCCATCCTTCTGCTGATACTGCTCAAGTATGGCGATCATAGTTCTACTCGTAGCGAGGGCAGTGCTGTTCAATGTATGCACATAGCCCTTCGGGGGCTTCCCAATGGCCTCGCGATACTTTATGCCCAATCTACGAGCTTGATAATCCGTGCAGTTCGAGTTTGATCCGGCCTCTCTGAATTTGCCATCGGCCATCCAAACCTCAGTATCGTATTTCTTAGCTGCGACTGTGCCTATATCTCCAGTACATACATTCACGACCCTGTAGTGTAAGCCGAGTTTTTGATAGAGCTCTTCACAATTCCGCTGGAGCTCTTCATGTATCTCCCATGACTGCTCTGGAAGGCAGAATACGAACTGTTCAATCTTGTTGAACTGATGCATTCTAAAGAAGCCCTTCGTGTATTTTCCGTGAGTTCCGATCTCCTTTCTGAAGTTCGTGCTTATCCCAACGAACTTTAATGGAAGATCATCCTTTAATAGAGTTTCATTCATGAACATCGCCGCTATTGGATGCTCGCTCGTAGCGATCAAGTAGTGATCTTCGCCCTCGATCTTATACATTACATCCTCGAAGTCTGAGAGGTCTGTTACTCCCTCATAGGGCTTCCTCCGCATCATGTAAGGCGGCTCGATGAGCGTATATCCCTTCTTCATTAGATGATCAATCGCAAACCTCTGAATTGCAAGATCAAGCAGTACAAGCTCATCCTTTATGTAGTAGAAGCCCGTTCCCGATACCTTATTTGCTCTCTCCTCATCGACTAACCCCAAATCCAAGGCTATCTCAAGGTGATTTTTAGGTTTAAAATCGAATTTCGGAGGGGACCCCCACCTCCTGATCTCGACATTATCGTTCTCATCAACTCCATATGGGACAGAATCGTGGAGCAGATTTGGAATCCTCATGAGAACCTCCCTTGAACGCCGCTTATACTCTTCAGCCCTACTGCTTAACTGGTGAACCTTCTTTTGAATCTCAGCGGCCTCCCGGAGTAGATCCGTAACATCTAATCCCTGCTTCTTCCTTATGGCTATTTTAACGGTGAGCTCGTTTCGCCTCCTCCTATACTCGTTTGCCTTTGTCTGCAGAGATCTCCAAGTCCTATCTAACTCTATGAATTTATCTAGTAACTCTAGATACTCCGGTTTATTTCTCCTCTTTAGGTTCTCCCTGACGAGCTCCGGATTCTTCCTGATCAAGTTTACATCGATCATCCTTGATGCTCCCGAATTCTAAAAATAATTCACAGATTCAAATAAATAGTTTAATTCTTCGAACCCGCCACTAAACCTTTTAATATTAGTGCTCTGTCAATTATTTGAGTTACAGCGGGGTAAGTGCTGTGTCAAGGAGAGGAAGAGTCAGAGACAAGTGGAGAAATAAAAAGTGGTTCACCGTCATTGCACCTGAATACTTCGGCGGATCCGAGATTGGATCCGTTGTCACCGACGATCCGGAGAAGCTAATCGGTCGAACGGTGGAATCTACATTGTATGATATAACTGAGGACTTTGCCCATCAATACTTGAAGATGTATTTTCAGATTAATCGCGTAGAGGGTAAGAGGGCCTTTACTACATTTAAGGGCCACGAGTATGCAAGGGATTACTTGAGAAGTCTTGTGAGGAGGAGAACTACTAGGATAGATTGTATAACGAACGTTACGACGAAGGATGGATATACTCTTCGGGTCTCAGCAGTTGCATTTACGCTCGTTAGAGTTAAGACCTCACAGGAGAGAGGAGTGCGCGCTGTTATGAAGAAGATACTTGAGGAGAAGGCTTCAATGCTATCCTTTAAGGAGTTCGTTCAGGAGGCAGTGCTGGGAAAGATAGCATCTGACATTTACAATGAGGCTAAGAAGATCGTGCCCTTACGTCACGTGGGTGTTAGAAAGTCTAAGGTTATATCGAGACCTCAGGTTGAGGCTGAAGAGAAGCAGGAGGAGGCCGCGGGGGAAGAAGAGCAGGTTAAGGCTGAAAAATGAGTTAGAGATGGTGATTCCGGAAAACTTTAATGATATTCGATCTTTGAGGAAGAGAGTCGCGCGTGAGGCTGCTTTCTTAATATATACATCTCAGGAGAAGGAGTATAAGCAGGCGAAGAGGAAAGCCGCTGAGATCCTAGGCGCTCGAATTCTGCCTTCGAACAGGGAAGTAGCTGATGAGCTAGATGCGATCGCGGATGAAATCGAGGGGAAAGCGAGACTTAAACGCCTACTTAGAATGCGTAGGGAGGCTCTTGAGATCATGCGGTGCCTAGAGGATTGTAGTCCAAGGCTTATAGGAAGCGTCTGGAGGGGGACAGCCCATAAAAACAGTGACATCGACATAACCGTTTTTTCGCATGATCCAAAGGATGTCCTAAGGAGAATCGCCAGGAGAAACTTTAAGATAATTAAAGTTGAAGAGGATGTCATCGCTGAGGGGGAGGATAAGAGACATACGTTTCACATTCACATCATTCTTCCGTCTGGTGATGAGGCTGAGATTGTTGTGAGAGACCCGAGGGATAGGATGAGAGATGAGATATGCGAGATATATGGCGATGTGATTAGAGGTTTAAGCCTAAATGAGCTTAAGAAGATTCTTGAGAACGACCCATATAGAAGATTCGTTCCGAAGTAGGCCTTAACATTTTAGGTGATATTCGCATATTATTAGTGAAGTGGAAATGAGTGTAGTTCCTGAAATAAACGTCATAAAGAAGGATTGGAGAAAGGTTGATCTTAAAGTTGCATTATGCTACCCGAATGTTTATAGGGCTGGAATGTCAGGGTTAACGGTTAAGCTGCTATACGCTCTCATAAATGCACGTGAAGATATTGCATGCGAGAGATTCTTCATTCCTACAGGCAGGGAGAGCCTGAGAAGTTTAGAGTCAAATCAGCCTTTAAGGAAATTTGATGTAGTCGCATTTACCCTTCAGTATGAGGGTGACTACCCAAACGTCATTAGAATGCTTCTTGAATCTGGGATTCCACCTCGTAGGAATGACCGTCGTAAAGATGACCCATTAATAATTGCCGGAGGGCCATGCGTAACTGGGAACCCGGAGCCACTGGCCGACTATGTTGACCTCTTCGTTATAGGCGAGGCCGAACCGGTCATCTATAGGATCCTTGACGAGATTAAATCATTTCGATGCTCCAGGAGTCGAATCGAGGAGCTCGCTGATATTAAGGGGATTTACCTGCCAGACGTGACTGATCGTGCCGAGAGAGTTTGGATTAGAAATCTTGATGATGCATTACATCCATTGGCTCAGCAAATACCGCTCGTTGATGATGACAGCCCGTACATGCCAATATTCGGGAAGACCTTCACCCTTGAGGTCGTTAGAGGCTGCGATCGAGGCTGCCGTTTCTGTCTGATTGGCCATACATACCGTCCTAAACGCGATAGGAGCCTCGAAAAGCTCAAGTCGATAATCGATGAGGGCTTAGAGTATACGCCCGTAAATAAGGTTACGCTTATAGGTGCAAGCCTATTCGCCTATAAGCAGCTAGAGGATCTCTGCGAGTATATAGTGTCACGCGGATTGGAGCTTTCAGTCTCATCTCTCAGCCCGGAGTGCATCACGGATAGATTGGCTGAGCTCTTAAGGCTTGGCGGTCAGAGAACAGTCTCGATAGCTCCAGACGCGGCTAATGCCGAGATGTGGAGGGTCATAGGGAAGGGGATGAGTGAAGAATCCATATTGCATGCGGCGGAGACCCTTCTGGATCATGGAATAAAACAGTTGAAGATGTATTTTCTGGTAGGCTTGCCCGGGGAGACTATGGGAGACGTCATCTCCATAGCTAGATTATCGAGGAGAATAGCGGATTTAGGGTATGGATTAAGATCAGTACATCTCAGCATAAATCCTCTGATTCCAAAGCCTCATACTCCATTCGAGAGGCTTGGAATATCACCAATATCGCATCTTAGGGAATGCTTGAGGACTATTAAGCGAGAACTTAGAGGCGACGGAAGATTCATTATAAATATGCTTGATCCACGTCACGCTCAGATCCAAGCGTTGCTCAGTCTTGGAGATCGAAGAGTCGGATCGGCAATTGAGCTTGTAGCGAAATACGGTGGGGGACTTGGAGCCTGGCGTAGAGCCATAAAGGAATGCAGAATCGACCTAGAGGAGTATATTGGAGGAAGAAGGGACGGGCCCCTTCCATGGAACAAAATTAAAGTCAACCCATAGATGTCGCTTTGAAATCTGGTTTGGGGAGCTAAAAAATACGGGAGATTAGAGGCTCATTATGAACAGCAGACATTCAACTAGCTCTTTGTATCTATTCCTTATCGTTACTTCGGTGACCTTTGCGATCTCAGCGATCTCCCTCTGCGTCCTCCTCTCCCCAACGAGAACTGAGGCTATATAGCTTGCCGCGGCGGCGATGCCCGTCGGCCCCCTTCCAGACGTAAGTTTAAGCTTTCGAGCAGTTGAGAGAATATTATTTGCGATCTCTTCGACTTTACCCTGCATTGTAAGTTGATTTGAGAATTTCGAGACGTACTGGTTCGCCTCGACTGGCGGAATGAAATATCCTAGTTCCCTCACTAGGAATCTATAGCTGCGGCCGACCTCCCTTTTGCTTACATTTGATGCCTTTGCGATCTCATCTAGGGTTCTGGCAAGGCCGCATTGTCTACAGGCAATATAAACTGACGCTGCGCTTATGCTTTGAATCGATCTTCCCCTAATCAGATGCTCCTTAACTGCCTTTCTATAGATTACTGATGCCGTCTCAAGGATATTTCGTGGAAGAGAGAGGTTATTGGCTATCTTGGTTATCTCTGAAAGGGCGAAGGCCAAGTTTCTCTCCATTGCATCTGAGACCCTTATCCGTCTCTGCCATTTTCTTAGGCGATAGATCTGAGACTTCTTTCCGCTCGAGAACTTCTTTCCATAAACGTCCTGGTCATGCCAGTCTATCATTGTTGATAATCCTTTATCGTGGATAGTATATGTCACTGGCGCTCCCGTCCGAGCTCTCTTCTCCTTCTGCTCATTATCAAATGCTCTCCATTCCGGTCCGCGATCCGTTATGTCCCTCTCGATTACATAGCCGCAGTTCATGCACACGATCTCTGCGGAGTCGTAGTCTCTTATCAGCCTTGTGCTCCCACACTCTGGACACTGTCTGACGTCAAAGATGCTTGACGCCGACTTCTCATTTCTCCTACTCATCTTCTTCTCCTCTTCCTTTTATCTGGAAGTGATTGATACAGCATTTTACCGACGAGCTTTGAGGCCTCTCCACTAGTAATGTCAACCTCTATATATGGCGACTTTATCGGCCCGAAAACATCTGAGACCCTTCCAACAAGCCTTCTGTTCTCATCGAAAATTTTCTCGCCGATCCTGAGGGGCTTCAAGGTTTTTATGACGGCTTTCTCGCCGGGGCTTATATGGAGAACGCGCCCTATCTTTTTCAAAATGTCGGGTTGCCCTCCAGAAACTTAAACAAGAAAAAGAAATAAGCATTATATTTAAGTTTTTCTTGCTTCAGATATGGACCTTGAGCTCTCAATCTTAGCTGCTACTTCCTTTATGATCTTATTTTTAGGCATTACCTTCTTGACTAGTATCATGCCCTTCCGCTCATAGGGAACCCTCGGATAGGCGGCATCCCGAACTATTCTAAAAGGCACACTTAGGCTCTCAAGCGCTTTGGCTATATCATCAACGCTTGGATTTGCCTTAGCGAGTTTTCTCGGAACCCTCCTACCCTGAGAGCGCGTCTTTGCTAAGTCAAAGTATGCTGGCCACAGAACTATTTCATCTCTTCTCCGCATAAAGAAGACTCCTCTTTCCGGAGGGGAATAAAGTTTTTCTGTTACTCAGCCTTTGAGATTAATATTCCGTTTAGAACTCCTTCCTGTCCAGGTCTAGATGTTACACGAACCATTCCGAGGGAAGTCTCTAGTATTGCGCCCTTCGTTATGACCCCTCTTCTGTCATAATCGACATTCGCGGGGTTCTTGATTACCCTTAGAATCTCAGCTTTTTTCGTCTCTCCCGTCTGCGGATCCGAGACGTTCACCCACTTCGTGCTTACCAATCGAACTTTAATGTTTCCTCCCCTTCTCCTGTCGAGTTTAGTTCTATGCTCGCCCAGCGCGGTCTCCGTTGGGAACGAGCCCCTCTCATATCTTCTTCTCTTTCTGTATGGATGTCTCTTTCCTCCGGTAGGCTTTCTCTTATGCAAGTCGCTATGCCAAGGCGACATCTCTCATCATTTCTCCTCAACTTGGAAAGTCTTTGATTAATATAAATTTAGCGCAAATATTATGTATTCCCCTTACTTTCCAGACTTTTTAGCCTCAGCTATCTTATTGAGTATTCTGATTATCTGCCTCTTCATCACTGCTGGGTTATGGCTTAGACCGAAGTAATCAGCGAAATACTCAGTGGTCCTTAAGATTTTATTTCTTCCCCTCTTTTCAACCTCAACCAGATCCATCTCTATGAGCTGCTTTACATGCTTGTATGCGTGGGTTCCACGTGCTACAATAACTTGCTTCTGCGAGACAGGCTGCCTATACGCTATGTAGGCTAATGTCCTGAGGGGGCCATCCGTCAAGAGAGGTCTAACAGCGAGTCTTCTAACTCTCGAGGCATAATCGCTCTTCAGTTGAAGAACGAACCTTTGATCTTCTAATTCGAGAATCTCAAGTGATGAGTCTCGTCTTTTATATTCTTCCATGAGCATTCTAGCCAGCTCTAACGTCTTCCTTTTCGACCTTGAGCCTATTATTCTGCCTAAAGTTTTTAGGTCGAGGGGGCGACCTGCAACATATAAGGCTGCCTCTATTAGGGCTATCTTCTCCTTCACATCCTCCTTAGTGCTCTTCCTCTTCTTTCTATTCGAATCCTCCATTTAGAGCGTCCTCGCCCAAGGTTATGTAGATCTCATCTGAGCCTTCCCTTTGCCATAACGAGATCTTTTTTCTATGTGCAAGGAAAAGCAGAATTATGAAGTCTCTTATTCGCTCAAGCCTTTTAAGTCCCCTAGTGAGTTTTGAGAATGTTATTATCTCGCCTCTCTCCACAAGCGCCTGGATCCTCCTCAGAAGATTCTCCATGAGCTCCTCCATTTCGATCATGTAGATGCTGACTTGAGGAACAACTTCCTGCGGGGCTAAGAGAATATCGTTTTGAGGCGTCGCCTTAACCTTGAATAGATTTTCGGTTTTAAGGGCATCCTCTAAGGCTTGGAGGAGATTCTGAATTGTCGTTGTGGTCAATTCGTATCTCAGCGGGAGGATCAGAGGCGGCGGAATATAATCTGGCTTCGGTTCACGCGGCGGAGGGGAGGGAGGCTCTTCAAGTTTGAGCAGAAGCTTAGACTTTAAGAGGTATACTGTCGCTGATGAGTCTAGGGCGATTCCGGACGCTCTGAAATCAACTATTGCACGCCTCTCCATCTCTTCTAGAAAGGATAGAAGTATGAAGGCTATGTTAATCTTCCAGGGATTAATCCTCTCAAGCATCTGCGGATCAAAAAGTATATTCCATGGCGGATGGAGATAGAATGGCCTCTCCGAATCTTCCCCGCTCATCTCTGAATTGCCTCTTTAAATGTTGTTGATACGACATAGGAGACTCCGTCTCTGCCGTAGACTCCATATACCTTATCTGCCTTGCTGATCATCTCAGGTTTTAACGTCACAACTATGAATTGGGATCTTTCAGATTCTTCAGATAGCAGTTCTCCCAGCCTCTCAACGTGAAATGCATCTAAGTGGGCATCTATCTCATCGAATAGATAGAATGATGCTGGCGTGAACTCTCTTAGGGCGAAGAGGAAGGATACTGCGGCGACGGATCTCTCTCCGCTACTAGCTCCACTTACGAGGATTGGAGGTTTACCTACGAATTGAACGACCATGTCGACTCCTCCTGAGAATGGATCGGTTGGATTCTCAAGTTTTAATGCAGCCTTTCCCCCGCCAGTTAGCTTGAAGAAGTATTTGTCGAGCTTATCATTAATTCTATTGAATGCTTCCATGAATGCCTTGTATTTCTTCCTTTCGATCTCCTCAATGAATCTCTCTATTGCCATCCTCTCCCTTTCCATCTCATTTAGGCGTATGGAGAGCTCCTTGTATCTCGAGACCTGCTCCTTATACTGTCTAGAGGCGAGTTGATTAACTGCTCCTATACTATTGAGTTCTGATCTCATCACTTTTAGAAGCCCATCTATCTCATCAAATCTAATAGACTCGTCAAGTATCGGCTCTTCATATCCTAGATCCTTAAGCCGATCGACGTATCTTCCCATCTGCATGTTGAGGTTTTGGAGGTTTAGCTGGGCCTCATCTAGGAGAGCATCTATTCTTTCATATTCATCTTCAACTCTCCGAAGATCACCGTCTATCCTATCGATTTGGGAGGTTAATTTCTCAATGTCCTCTTTGGCGCTTGATAGGAATCTTGATAATGCATCCCTCTTCTCTTTTAGGGCTTCAATTTCAGCTATTATCCTCTCCCTTTGCTCGGATGCATTCTCGATCTCTCTTTCAAGCGTGACTACACGGTTATCGGCGGCATTTCTTTGACGAATCAAATCCTTAAGATCTCTCTTGAGGACTTCGATCTTTGACCTTAGCGATGAGACTTCAGCCGTGATCATGCTTCTCTTCTGTTTTAGCTTCGCTATTTCCCCGCTGATCTCGTCACGTTTGCTACTTATCTCCCGCAGATTTGATATGTTGATCTTCCTCTTCATCTCTGAGAGTCTACTCTGTATCTCGTTCTCTCTCCTCAAGAGTTCATTCCATCTCTTCTCATACTGCTTAAGTAGCGATCTCTCCTTCACTAGAAGCCCATGGATATTCTCCAAGTCGGATTCGGCATTCTTCAGGTTTAATCTTGCATTCTGAATGTTCCTTTCAACCCGTTTAACCTCGCTTCCAAGTCTACCAAGCGAATGAGAGAGCCTCGCTATTTCCCTTTGAGCCTCAGCTATCTCATCCTCCAACTCTTGAATGTGATCTTCCCTAGCCTCAAGCAGCCTTTTTAATGCCGAAACAGCTTTATTTAGGGCTCTCAACGTGGATTCGCTAGGGACAAAAGAAGAGAAGTCAAATGGGGATCTATAATAGCCGCCTTCAACTCCCCCTCCTGCCTCAAATAGGTCTCCATTCAAGGTTACTGATCTAAATCCATTATGAGAGAGCCTTAGGGCGGAATCTTCATCCGAGACGAGAAGAGTATCTCCAAAGACGAAGGATACAGCTGGCGAGTATCTCTCCTCGCACTTTATTAAGTCTGAGATTACGGCTAGAACTCCCGCATCTCTGGGCGGAGTTATCCGCTTATTTCTGGAGAGAGCACTTAATGGGATTATTTTTATCCTTCCAAGCTTAGCTCTTCTCAGAGCTTCAGTGCATATAACTGCGGTCTCTAAATCCTCAACTACAAGCGAATTCAGCCATCCGGATGCTGCGGCTTCGACTGCCCGCTTATATCTCCTCGGAAACTTTATAAAGTCTTTGAGTCTGCCGTGGACTCCGCTGATCATTCCTTCACTGCTGATCTGCTCGATGTATCTTAGGGATCTCTCTTCAGTATTGAATTTCTCAACGAGTTCCCTCCTCGCCTCGAACTCTACGATCGCTTCTCTGGCCATTTCCGCGACTTTACCAGCCTCTTTGATCTGCGTCTCAAGATATCTCTTTCTCTTCTCCTTTCTATCCAGAGATTTTTTGAGGGTTTCAAGCTGGGTTTCCTGTTCCTTCCGGATGCTCTTCAGATCCCTAAATGCATCTTCAAGTCTCTTCAGGGATGCCGTTAGATCCTTCCTCTTCTGCCTTAAGCTCTTAAGCCTCTCAGAATATACCTTAATCCTCGATCTGCTTTCAGTCTTAGCCGCCTGGATCTTCAATGCTTCCGCACGTATTTGCTCTAATGAGCCTTCAGCCTCTCTTATCGCTTTATTTCTCTCTTCAAGTCCAGACCTTAAACTGTTAACCTCTCTGCTTAAGGCGTCATAGACGGATTGCTTCTCGGAGATCTCCTTGTCGATTGGAGCCAGTTCGGCTGTTAACTGCCTAATTCTCGCCTCGCAGTCCTCAATCTCGCTCTTTACATTCCTGATTTTAACCTCAAAGTCCATCCTAGCCTTCCTTAGATCCTCCAAAATCAGCCTTCCATTTTCTATCTTACTGTTTAATTCTCCGAGTTTCGAACGGAGCTCGCCTATCCTCGCTTCTATATTGAGAATCTCGTTTCTCTTCTCCTCGGATTGCTCAAAGCCGTATCTCCTAAGGTCGGATTCTATCTTGTAACGCTTCGTTCTTAACTCTTCTCTTTTCTTCCTTAAATCTTCAAGTCTCCTCTTTAAATCTGAAATTCTCTGAGAGACCTTATCTATTTCGCCGCGGCTCTCGATTATCTTCTTGGAAAGCCTAATCGCCTCTAGACGCTTGATCTCTTCCATGATGAAATTGTAGCGTAGGAGATCGTTTCTCTCTCTTTCCAGCGCCTCTATCCTCTTTTGGACCTCACCCACCTGTCCCATTACCGTCTTAATCGATATGTTTGCAGCCTCAAGCTTCTTCTGAGCCTCAGCCTTCTCTTGGTCGTATTGGGCTATTCCTATCGCATCCTCGATTATCTTACGCCTCTCCTGCGGGGATATCTCCGCAAGCCTCGTAAGCGTTCCCTGCAGGATTATATTATGTCCATTCGGCGCTATTCCAGCCATGGATAGCATCTCAAGCACGTATAGCCTTGAGACCTTTCTGCCATTAACCCTATATACGCTACGTCCTTCCTGATCGATCTCCCTTGATAAGGTGACCGTTGCAGTATCTAATGGAAGCCGGCCGTCAGAGTTATCAAATTGTATTACGACCTTCGCTTTCTTCTTTCTATTGGAGTTTAGGCCTCCATGAAAGATGAGATTTGAGAAGTTTGTCGCCCTAAGCCTCCTCGCGCTCATCTCTCCAAGGGCGAACAGAACGGCATCTATTATGTTCGTCTTTCCGCTTCCATTAGGCCCGGTTATAGCCGTGAATCCCCTATCGAATAGAAGCGTAGTTTTCCTCCCAAACGTCTTGAAGCCGTTAACCTCGATCTTCTTTATGAATGGCATATCATCATCCATCCCGATCGATTATGGCTCATCTCATTCATGGAGTCATTTTGCAATTCTCCTCGCGGTTTCCTTTATAAACCGCTTTATCGATTCTTTATCGCCATATATGAGCATATAACCGTCACTTTGAATCTCATGTTTAAGCCCAAATCTCTCGCATAATTCCCTAATCATATCGGGCGGGGCCATATCCGTTGGCTTGATTCTAATCCAGTCCTTATCCCTAGGAGCCCCTATTCGAAGCCTCATCTCAAGCTCAGGCTCAGAAACCCTAGATCTCCTTGCCTCAGCGATCTTATCCATTAATGCCTCGGCGTATTCCCGCCCAAAATATTCATCAGCCATGGGAATCAATCGGGATTCGAGGTTGCTCATGCATTCCTCTATTCTCCTGATAACATCCGTGTTTGACCTATCAATCTTGAGTATCTCAATCATCGATTTTATCAGGCGTAGATCACTCATCATATCGGGAGTGATGGGTGCTCCCTTTCTCTTAAGGTCTCTTATTAGATCGGCCATCAGCCTCCATAATGCATAATAGTTCAATTCCATGCACATCCTCAGATCTATTTATATCCGGAGATATCTCCAAAATTTAGGCGGATCCGAAATTAGAGGGAAATTCGGCCTTCTGTATATGACTTTAGAGTCGAACATCTCCCAATACCTTCAAGATGGAATCATCTTTCAAACTCAAACAAATATCTGTTTCTAATATGCCAGTATATATATGGCTAATGTTAATGAGCACGCTTCACCCAGCGCCGATCCCTTTAATAGTTCGTATAGATGCCCAGATAGGTAGTGATGACTATGAAGACGACCAGCAAAGAGGGGTCTAAGGTGACGTTTCGCTATAAGCAAGTGATAATCTTAAGGGCTGACCTCAACATGAGCTGCGGTAAGGCAGCCGCTCAGGCATGCCATGCCTCAGTCACAGCTTCAGAGGAGACGAGGAAAGATCATCCATTGTGGTGGAGGGAGTGGATGAGGGAGGGGCAGCGGAAGATCATCCTCAAAGTCGATTCTGAGGGGGAACTTTTAAGGAGGGAGAGGGAAGCGAGGGATGCTGGCATACCATCAGCATTGATCACAGATATGGGCTTAACGGAGCTTCCTCCCGGAACGATAACCGCGCTCGGCATAGGTCCAGCCCCGGAGAGCCTGATAGATAAGATCACTGGTGATCTCCCACTCTATTAATTGCGGAGGATGAGCTTTGATGCTTACTGCTTCTTCCCTTGATGTCAAGCTCGGCATGGAGGTTTACGCCTCGAAGGGCAGAGGTATTGGAGGTAGATTACGCTCTAAACCCGAAGACTTCATCGTTGAGGAGATCCTGCTCGATGGGTCAAGAGCCTCAGTTAGGCTTCGTGAGTATGAATGTAAGGTTTCCGGTAGGGGACGGTATCTCATCTGCATTCTGATCAAGAGGGGATGGGATACGCTTAAGGCTGTTGAGGAGATAGCGAGGCGCATCGATGTTAGTCCAGAGATGATCAGTATAGCTGGAATAAAGGATTCTCGGGCTTTAACGGCTCAGCATATAAGCATAGGGGCAGTCTCCCAGGAGAGGGTTAAAGTGGAGATCAGAGATGCCCATCTAATCCCTATCCGATATGCAGATGAGAAGATCTCGCCGCACATACTCTATGGAAACCAATTCGACATAACGGTTAGGGAGATACGTTATACCCCCGCGGAGACTCGGCAGATGATCTCTGAGATTTTAAGCGAGATCTCTGAGCTCGGAGGAATTCCAAACTTCTTTGGCCATCAAAGATTTGGCACGATAAGGCCGATAACTCATCTCGTCGGGAAATTCATGCTAAAGGGGAGATTTGAGGATGCTGTTATGCTCTTTCTTTCAGAGACGAGCATGCATGAGTCTCCGCGGGCCAGGGAGGCACGTGAAATGCTCAGAGAGACCCGTGACTTCAAGTCTGCATTGAAGATCTTTCCGAGGGGACTATTCTACGAGAGGCTTATGTTGAGGTATCTATCGAAGTATCCGAGAGATTTTTTGGGCGCCCTCTCCACTCTTCCTGTAAAGCTTAAGAAACTCTTCATTCAGGCCTATCAATCATACCTCTTCAATAGATTTCTAAGTGAAAGGATGAAGAGGGGGATCCCCCTTGACAGGCCGGAGGTTGGAGATTACGCTGTTGAAATCGGATCGAAGGGGCTGCCGATAGGAAGGTTCATGAAGGTCGAGTTGGAGAATATGGATACAGTAGCATCCAAGATTAGAGAGGGAAGTATGGCCTTAGCCCTGCCAGTCATAGGTTTTGATCAGGAGCTCTCCGGAGGAGTGCAGGGGGAGATTGAAAGGGAGATCTTAGAGCAGGAGGGAGTTAAGCCTCAAGACTTCAAGTTTGAAGGTTTACCTAGGCTTAGTATGCATGGGGGATTGAGGAGAATGCTCGTACCCGTAATAGACCTGAAGTTTATGGTTGAAGATGCTGATGATGGGACTGTAGCCAACTTCAAATTTACTTTGTATAGAGGATCCTACGCGACTGTCCTCCTAAGAGAATTTATGAAGCCTGAGGATCCGGCTTCTTCGGGTTTTTAAAATTAAGCCTTGATAGGGATTCATTTAGATGATTAAATTCTTAAGTTTCCAATTTTAGAGGGTTCTGTGAGGGGTTATAATTGACTTACAGGGCTGGCAGATGGACAGCTGAGGAGGCTCTTCTTTCTAGGGATGAGACAGCCCTTATAATAATCGATGTCCAAGAGAAGCTCTTTGAGAAGGTTGAGGATAGAGAGAAGATAGCAGATAACATCTGCAGATTGATACGGTTCGCAAACATCCTTGGGATTCCAATAATCTTAACTGAGCAGTATCCGAAAGGATTAGGGCCGACCATACATAGGATTAGGGAGCTGATTCCGAATGTTAAGCCCATTGAGAAGATCGAGTTTAGTTGTATGGCATCCGAGGAATTTAGGAGGAGGATCTCTGAGATTAAAGTGAAGAATTTGGTGTTAACGGGAATTGAGGCTCATATCTGCGTTGCTCAGACGGCGATTGAGGCCATTACAAGCGGATATAAGGTCTATGTGGTGTATGATGCTATATCCTCCCGTCATAGAGAGGATAAAGCTATTGCCATTGAGAGGATGAAGCAACACGGAGTTTACATGGTTACAAGCGAGATGTTAATGTATGAGGTTCTGCGTAGGGCTGGAACTCCGGAGTTTAAGGAGATCCTCAAGCTCGTGAGGGAGGACTAAAGCATCTCCAGTAACCGCTTAGGATACCCTTTAGTTCATTGACTATCCTCTTAACTTCATCTATCCTCCTCCATGGATCTTGGGGTGGAGGATAAAAGTCCTCTATCTCCTCGACTGGAAAGTCGGGTCTTATCAGGCCTAAGAGCAGGGCGTACCAGCAGTAGGGCAGAACATCGATGTTATATCCGCTTCCAATGAGTAGGATCGCCCTTCCATCGCAGACTTCCTCGGAGACGGAACTTATCGTTCTGGAGATCTCGAAGAATCCGCGGGCGGTTAGGCTCAGGCTTCCGAGGTGATCGGCGAAGTGAGCGTCGCTACCTCCATTCGCTATGATAAGTTCCGGCTTGAATTCCCTCGCTAATGGCGGGAATATCTCATTTAGAGCGTATAAATAGGATTTTTCGCCTGTCCTCATCGGAAGCGGAAGGTTCACGTTCAGTCCTGTCCCATCCCCTGATCCTATCTCATGCATGAATCCTATTCCGGGATAGATGGTTCTTGGATCCTGATGGATCGATATGAATAACACTTCCTTATCTGAGTAGTATATGTCGCTGGTTCCATTCCCAAAGTGAACATCATAATCTAATATTAGGAATCTTTTAATGCGGAATCTTCTGCGTAGATCGTTGATTAGTATTGCGATGTCATTGAAGAGACAGAAGCCCCCGCCGTAATCTATTCCTGCATGATGGAATCCGCCGCCAAGCACTGCTCCCCTATCGGCCTCTCCAGACGCCACTCTCCTCCCAACCTCAAGAACCCCTCCAATTATGTATAGTGCGCCTTCAAGTATGCGCTTAGATACTGGAGTGTCAATGTCATATTGTCTATTCTCATCTGCAAGCTTAAAGATGTAATCGACGTATCTCTCCGTGTGAGCCTTCAGTAGATCCTCCCTAGCGGCGGCTTTCGGTTTTATGAGGGAGACTCCCGGAAGATCGAATAGGCCCTTCTCATCAAAGAATTCCTTTGCCCTGATGAATCTATCCCCGCGGAATGGATGGTTAACTCCTAGGTCGTACTGCTTGAACTTCTCGTGATAGGCTATCAGGACTTTACGTTTCATTCCCATCTTGAAGTGGCCCCTTCATTAATATGTATGATGTGCTGATAAGCCTGTGGATTCTGTAAGACTTGAATCCTCCGTGAATCGTAAAATGACATTTTGTGTTCTGGTGAAATTTGGAAGAGATTTGGGAAAATATTAATATCATTTTTTGGTGGCTGTGTGGATCGATGCAGTTATGAAGGGAAGGACATTAGCGATCACGCTGATAGCCCTGCTTATCACCGCTGGTTTACTCGCCTATTCTAGGCCGTGGGCTGCGAGGATCACCGTGTTATATCCACGCGATCTATCCGATGCTTTTGAGAAGATAAAGGCTGAATTTGAGGGTGGAAACTGGCTTGTCAGCGTAGAATTGAAGCCTTACGGTGACGTTAAGTCTCTGGAGACTCTTCTGGCGGGAGGAGCAGATATTATAATTGCGGATAAATTTGAGGTGATGAGGGGTCTACATGAGGGTGGACGCATAAGCTGGGCTGTAAAGTTCGCAAATCGAAGCATAACATACTATTATGCTTCTGTAGTTGAAAGTTCCGTTCATCCTCAGCAATCTTTAAGCTTCATCAGGTTCATCTTGGAAAACCCGGATGTATGGAGAGGCTTAAATCTCACACCCATAATTCCAGCCGAGGGATTCTGGAAAACCCCAGCGGAGCTGAAGCATCATCTAGCGAAGTTCAAGGTGATAGTTGACTGGTTTAATAGGACAGTTTTCATTCCCGAGAAAGTCTCTAGGATTGTAAGTCTCGTTCCGGTTATTACGATCTCGATCATTGAGATGAAAAGCGCAGATCTACTCGTAGGCATTGATAGAATAACTCCTACATCCGAGTTCCTAAGAATCATCTATCCCAAGATCAAAAAGATTCCAGTCGTCGGGTTATTATCGGAGTTCGACGAGGAGACTATTGTTGGTTTAAGGCCTGATGTCATATTAGCCGGCCACATCATAGTTGCTGAGAGATTTGGGGATCTTGGAATTCCAGTAGTCGTAATTCCAACGGGAGATCTGAGATACTCTCAGATCTTGGAGGCTATTAGGCTGATAGGTGAGGTTATTGGGAGGGAAGAAGAGGCTGAGGAGCTAATATCCTACTGCAAGGGAATAATGGAGGAACTATTGAATGCTACTTCTGGTCTCTCAAGGAATGAGAGGCCTAAAGTCTATATTGCGATGGGGGATGGATTGAAGACTCATGTCTCCACCCTATCTAAGGATGCCATTTGGTTGGCTGGGGGATTAGATGCAGCTGAGAATATCAGCCGCCCCTCAGGTGGACCTCCAATAGCCGCAGTCTCTATGGAGTCCGTTCTTAAGTGGAATCCAGACGTTATAATAGCTTGGAGCCCGAAAGTTAAGAGTATTATTCTATCTGATCCGAGATGGAAGGCTGTTAGGGCTGTTAAAGATGGGAGGGTTTACGTATTGCCCCGGGGGGTTAGGGAGTGGATAATACCGGAGGCCGAGGCATTTTTAGGTGCAAAGTGGCTCGCGGCGAAGCTATATCCAGACAGATTCTCCTTCAGCAAAAGCGATATTAAGGAATTTTATGTAAAGTTTTTAGACTATGAGCCTTCTGATGAGCAAATAGATAGGATACTAAGTGGAAAATATGTCACGAAGATACCTGGAGTTTAGGGGTAAAGGGATTCTAGAGGCTTCGCTCCTCATATTTATTCCCCTCATGGCATTCCTCGCATCGCTACTCATTGGCAGATATCATATTCCATCATACTTGGCTCTTCGCATTCTGGTCTCAAAGATCCTGTCGATGCCATCAGGCGTTCCAAGGGAGATCGAGATAATAATGATCCATGTTAGGCTGCCTAGGGCGTTAGCCGCCGTACTCGTGGGCTCGGCGTTAGCCCTCTCTGGAACGACATTTCAGGGCCTATTCAGGAATCCGCTTGTCTCGGCTCAGATACTTGGAGTTGCATCCGGCGCGGGATTTGGAGCCGCGTTGGGTCTGCTTATATCTGGAGAGCCGATTTTCGTTCAGGGCTTATCCTTCGTCTTTGGTGTTGCCGCCGTCGTGATGGCTTATGGGATGAGCAGAACTCACAGGGAGGCTTCGATGCTTACGCTTGTCCTTGCGGGAATAGCCGTTGGAGCCTTCTTTTCAGCCTTAACTTCGCTTCTGAAGTATGTGGCTGATCCATACGAGAGGCTTCCCTCAATAGTATTCTGGCTTATGGGAAGCCTATCATCAGTCTCATTTAAGGAGATATCTTTAGGCTTCATTCCGATAATCGTTCCATGCGCGATCCTCGTTGCGGCTAGGTGGAGATTGAATGTACTATCGCTCGGCGAGGAGGAGGCTAAGGCGTTAGGGATCAACGTGGAGAGGATGCGGATGCTCATAATTGGATGCTGCACCTTGATGACCAGCGCCGCAGTCTCAATGGCGGGAGTCGTCGGGTGGGTTGGACTTGTAATACCGCATATAGGTAGGATGCTTGTAGGCCCGGATCATAGAATATTGATTCCAGCATCGATATCTATAGGCGCGGCTTATCTCTTAATCGTCGACTGCATAGCTAGGATAGCCGCCCCATTTGAGATGCCTCTCGGCGTGTTGACATCAGTGATCGGAGCTCCATTCTTCTTTTATCTGCTTAGGGGGAGAGTTTCAGGTTGGAGGTGAAGATCTCAGATTTACATTTCTCCTTCACTCCCGGAAGGGAGGTTCTTAGGGGAGTCTCGCTTGAGGTTAGGAGCGGAGAGATCTTCTGTATTCTTGGACCTAACGGATGTGGAAAGACTACTCTTCTTAAGAACATCTGCGGCATCCTGAGGCCGCAGAGGGGATCAATATTCTTTGACGGCTTGGAGGCGAATTCCATCTCTATGATTGAACGCGCCAGGATCGTAGGTTACGTCCCCCAAGAACAGTATGGACTTGTCTTTCCATATAGGGTATTGGACTTCGTCACTATGGGCAGGGCTCCATACCTAAGCATCTTCTCAACCCCCTCTGAGAGGGATTATGAGATCGCTGAGGAAGCCTTGAAGGAAGTGAATGCCTATCATCTTAAGGATCGATCATATATGGAGCTGAGTGGAGGGGAGAAGCAGCTCGTATCGATCGCTAAGGCATTAGCTCAGCAACCTAAAGTTTTACTTTTAGACGAGCCTACATCCCATCTTGATCTTAAGAATCAGATAATGGTTCTTAGAATTTTGAGTAGACTTGCGGAGGAGGGACTCATCATAATAATGACTACCCACTTTCCAATGCATGCGCTTCTCCACTCAAGTCGAATAGGACTCATGGCGGATGGGAGATTCATCGCCGTTGGAACGGCTGAGGAGGTTATGACCGAGGATTTCCTGAGGAGAGCATACGATGTGGACATCAGGATTCTCTTAGTGAAGAATCCCACCGGAGGCGGGTATATACGAATCTGCCTTCCAGTGGAGGCTATACATGCAAGCAGGGTGATCCGAAAATTTGGGGAGGAGGCTGAGGGATGAGCGACTTCTGGGGAGACATTGAGAAGCTGAGGAAATGCACGAGATACAGCGTGTTCAGAGAGGAATCCGCAAGGATGAAGGGGAGACGCTTAGATTGGAAGTATATGAGCAAGGAGTGGCCATACAGGCCTCCAATACCAGGGCCATACGAGAAGCGTATGCCCATGATCTTCAAGGCTGTTCTTAGGCGAACTGAAAGGGATCCAGTCGTCATGTTCGAGAGGGTAATGGAGGATCTGAGGAGAAGATGGGAGGGCATGCCACTGCATGGACCTTGGCATCATGCAATTCTACCCGGAGTCTTAATCGCATCATTGAGGAATAATGGCTACTCATTCACGGATGAGGATGTTATGGAGGCCATGTTTAGGGGGCATCTCATTCCAGCGGCCTCATGCGGCTTCTTAGGCGTATGTGGATGCGCGGTTGGAGTCGGAATAATGGTCAGCATGATTAGGGGCTCAACTCCGCTTCATGATAGGGAGAGGGCGGACTCCCTAATCCACGCGGGCGAGGCCATTAAGAGGATTGGCAGAATGGGATCCGGGCCTCTGGGTCACTGCTGCAATAAGAGCGCACTCCTATCCATAATTTACGCGGTAAATGTCTTGGATAAGTTTGGATATTCGATCCCCCATCCAAAACCAAAAGAGATGGTGGGAAGATGTAGAATTGCGGACTTAAATGAGAGATGTCACAGGGAGAAGTGCATGTTCTATCCCGGACTAATAGATAATAGAGATTCCGGATTTAATGGCTGACTCGACGTTTCCCTCTGCAGTTTGACGGACCGCCAAATGATCTTCTTCGTTTTACATCTTAAGTTTAGAGCCTCATCGAGTAATGTATGGACCTGCAGAGCTCCTTAAATCCGACCTTCTCATAAAGTCTCCTTGCCGGCATGTCATGCTCAAGGGTCTTGACGTAAGCGTATTTCATGCCCTCCCGCCTGAAGGTCTCGAGAACCCTCCTCAATAGGCTTGTGGCTATTCCTCTCCGTTGATATCTTGGAGAGACAGCGTTATTGCAGACCTCCCCGATCCTTCTTTCTCGATCGAGAGTGTAGGTCATGTATCCGACGACCCTGCCGTTTAGCTCTGCCACATATACGCGGTCAAGGTGGGATTCACAGAAGTTCTTTAGCTCCCTCTTTTTCCATTCACTCCAGGGTCTACCTCCGAATTTTACTCCATGTCTCTTTTCGAGCAGATGGTGAATGGTATAATCCTTAAATGCCTCAGCCGTTATCTGAAGGATCGCCTCTACATCTTCAGGTTTAGCCTTACGAATCAGAAGATCATCCGATCTAGCCGATATTGCCCTTCCTCTCCTTAAACGATCCAGCATTGATATCTTGGCTCGAAATAATAATATTAAATTATTCCCTGAGTTTTTCGGCTGGCTTAAATTCCTCGCATGCTGGATCATCTAGGTAACGGAAGATCCCCTTCAATCTGCATCTTATGAGTGTAGGCGATGGATCCTCAGCGTAGATGCATTCTCCGCATGTTGGCATAACATATGTGTTATCTCAATGTGGAATGTAACATTTTCTGTCGTAGCGTAGATTAGAGGGCTAATTTTTTATGTTTATTTCCTTAAAAATAGAAGGGTGGAGATGACGATCAAGGCGGATGATGTGGTTATTCTGATACTTATAATAGCGATAATCGCTCTTTCCCTAGGCCTAAACTATCAGACTCCATACGATAATATAATTGGAATAATAGCTTCTGCACTTGCGATAGGATTGATCCTTGGAAGAAAGAAGAGATGATCGGCTTTTGGCTGAGATGTGAACTTAGTGGTATAGAAGTTTATCCTCGTATTTTCTCAGGTGCTCAGTTGCCTCTTGAACGTCCATGAAGAGGGAGTCAACCCTCTCTACATCATCTAGGGTTACAGATTCGTGCTTCTGAACCTTCGCGTTCTGAGCTGCAAGGCTTAGGAGCTGAACTGCATATCTCAGAGATGACTTGGAGCCTATCTCAGTCAGCCTCTCCAATGCATCATTCTCTATCGTCACCTTCTCTTCTCTCGCTCTTATACGGAGGATCTCCCTTATGCTGTCGGCGTCATATTCATGCGTTGCTATTATAACCGATCTGTCTATTAGATCCAGCGGGAATCCAAGCGGGCTCTTAACGTCCGTTCCCCTGATCGTCGTTATCCCCCTATTAGTCGCGAGGATTATTATCGGCACAAGCTCGCTCTCCAATGCCCTTCCAAGGAAGCTGAAGGCCTCCAAGTCGAGGAGGTGACTGTCATCTATGAATAATACTCCTGGATGGATGAATGCCTTCCCCTCATCTACGAGCTTCTTAACTGATTCGTCAACTGCAGCCCTTACCTCCGGGTCTATCTCCTTCGTCTCAGCCCCGCTGAATAGCAGCGAGAAGAGCCCTCCCATTCGACGCTGAGCGTTTATCTCATCCAAGTCATGCAGTGTCAGCGTATATACGAACTCCTTCTCCTTCAATACATCCCCGTCGGGCCTCGGAACCTTCTGTCTGGTGTCAACGTCATACGTCTTGCCCTTAGCGCTCTCTAGGCTTAATCCAAGATTTGCAACCCTACCAGTCTCAGCGTCTATTTGGATCACGCTTCCCTCCGTTATCCCCTGCTGTATTATCTGCTGCGCGATTGAGGCTCCCGCCTCTATAGTCTTCTCCTGCTTCGTAGTCTTTAGTGTCAATCGAACGCTTTCAGGGACCTTCTGGTATGGATTGTATGGATGGGGGGCCGTGCGAATATCTATTGCCGTTACTTCGCCTTCATAGACCTTCCGCATCTCATGTATCTCAACGCCGATACACTTCCTTATAGCCTCAATCAGTATCTCAGTCTTCTTCTTTTCGCTGCTGTATATCTCGCTTCCACTGATCTGGAGGAATGGAACGTTCGGTCCCAGCTCACGTGAGATCGCAACTGCGATCGCGGTCTTGCCTGTTCCTGGTGGACCGGCCAAGATCACGGTTCTCCCGCTCATCTTACCCTCCTTTATCATCTGGACTACTAGCCCAGCTGCTTCACGTGCCTTCTCCTGACCGACCATCCCATCCTTAACCTTCACTGCTCTTAGGTTTTCATCAAGGCCTAATCCCTTTATGTGAGTGTGAGCTCCTATCCTCTCGAACCTTGATACTCGGGTTGGAACCTCTCTGATCTCAGCCATTAACCATCACCTGAACCATCCAAATTATTAAATGATCTAGAGGAAAACGAGTAAATTAAGAATTTCTGAATTTGTCTGGGGGCTTCCCTGTTTGGGCTGATCCCTTGCATGATTAATGCTAAATATTTCCCTGCTCCTTTAGAGATCTGAGATCGGAGGATCCGTAAGTGAAGGTTCAATTTGGAGTTCACCTTCCGATTCATGGACCATACGATTACAGAGCATTTTTGGATATGGTTATGTTCATTGACAGATTGGGATTCGATTACTTCACAGTTGGCGATCACTTCTTCCTTCCCTCGGATCTATACGTTAAGATAGGCGGCGATCCATCTAAGCCGAATAAGTTGGATGCTTGGACTGTGCTGGCGGCTGCGGCGGCGAAGACCGAGAATGTCAGGCTTGGAACCAGGGTTTCGCCGATACCATTCTATATTCCATCACGGCTCGCTAAGATCGTGGCTACGGCGGATATCATCTCGAATGGAAGGGTGATATTTGGTGTTGGAGCCGGATGGTATGGGGAGGAGGCAATCGCTTATGGTGTTGGATGGGGAAGCCATAGGGAACGGATAGAGAGGATGCTTGAGGGACTAGAGATAATATTGGATTTATGGTCTAAGGAGAGAACTACATATGAGGGTAAATATTATAGGGTGCTTGATGCTCCATGCTGGCCTAAGCCTCTGCAGAAGCCTCATCCGCCAATATGGTTCGGGGGATCATCGAAGGCTATCATAAGGGCCACTGTAAAGTATGGGGACGGAGTCTTTCCGATAACTGATACTCAAATAAGTGATCTTCTGAAGATCCAGAGGAGCCTTAGAGAGGAGGCTAGGAGAGTTGGGAGGGCAGATATTCCAAGAGTTGCGCCTTCGCTCTCCTATCCGAATGGCATAGGAAAGGAAGCGTCGGAGTGGATTGAGAGTGTGGAGTCTCATCTAAAGTTGGGATTCAACAATATCATGTTAGATTTTTGTTTCAGTCATGTTCCGATCAATAAGGCTAAAGGCTTCCTTGAGGGATTTGCAAGCGAGGTTTTTCCGAGCTTCCATTAGCCGCAGTTACGTTCGGGATATATCAGTATGCCATCAATTATCTTCGCGAATCTTGTCAGCCTATGTCTCCTGGTCTTTCCGTCCTCGATTATATGGGTTACCTCATGTCCTTTAGCAACAAGATAATCCGAGATTATTCTTCTGTGGCATCTCCAGTAATACTTCTCTGAGCACATGTAGGCCGTCTTCCATTTTTCTCCGCATTCAAGAAGCCTATTTATCCCCGCCTTAAACTCTTCGCTGAGCGTATAATCAGCGTAGTTTCTGAAGCCCAAAGTCTTCCATGCCTTGTTCGGCGACTTCTCACCGAGGCCCCTGCTTCTATATCCGCCTAGCTCCCTACCAAGCCAAATGTATATTATCCCCTCTGCCCTAAGCCTCTCCTCAAGGATCTCCCTATTGAAGTGCGGATACTTCCTCGAGCTCGGCCATCTCCTAACGTCAACGAGCGCTTCTATACCGAATTTTTTGAGGAGACCCACCATCTCATCTAGGCTTCTATTAGAGTGTCCTATTGTAAAAAAAATGCATGGTTAAGTTTAGAATTTATCGGTTGAGACTATCTCTTCGAGTGGCTTCCTGTTCGTGGTCTCTCTGAATGCATCTTCGCCTTCAGATGGGTATCCAAGCGGGGTTAATGCAGCGACGTTCCATCCTTCCGGAACCCCGAGGATCTCCTTGACCTTGTCATTGTCAAATGCTCCTATCCAGCATGTTCCAAGCCCCTCAGCCCTAGCCGCTAAGATCAAGTGTGTGAATGCTATAGTCGCATCCATGACTCCGCTTAG
The DNA here is from genome assembly GCA_964508155.1 of uncultured Candidatus Bathyarchaeia archaeon. Lineage (GTDB taxonomy): Archaea > Thermoproteota > Bathyarchaeia > Bathyarchaeales > DTEX01 > B63. Next base: position 90,258 of record CAZDRE010000005.1, on the reverse strand, counting down.
CTTCCCCATGTATCCTCCCCTATTATAGGCTAGCTCCTGGGCGCATGCAACCACGATGACTGGAGCCTCGGCGATCCATGATTGATTGTGACAGGCTGGTATGAGCTTCTTCTTTGTCTCCTCATTCTTGACGATTATGAATTTCCATGGTTGCCTATTAGATCCTGACGGGGCGATCCTCGCCGCGTCGAGGACTCTCCTAAGAACATCATCCGGGATCGGGTCGGGCTTGTATGATCTTACGCTTCTCCTCGTCCTTATAACTTCATAAAAGTCCATAGTTGCCACCTTCAATCCTTAGTGGCATCTCCGTAAAAAATTTTTTGATTGACTGTTGGGCTTGTTTTGTGTCGGTTTGAGCTACGCACATTTCTTTTTATCTTTCTCCATTGAACTTATGGTTGATGCCGCCATGAGCTCTAAGAGATCTCGAATTGAGATTTACCTTGATGTTCTTAATGCGATTAAGCGGGGGACTCATAAGCCAACTCGCATAATGTATCGAACGAATCTAAGCTGGAAGCCTCTCATGAGGATATTGGAGTCTATGGTTGAGCAGGGGCTTGTGAGGGTTGAGGAGAATGGGAATAGGACAACATACTGGATCACAGAGAAGGGCAAGAACGTCCTGAACTACTTTAAGGAGGCTATGGATCTAATCGAGATAAAGTAGACTATTTTCTCAGCGCCCTCTTTAGGGCGGATGATAGGATTAGGGTTGCGACTGAGACCAGAACTATCGTTGCCCCGGATGGGAAATTAAGCATGTAGGAGAGCCATAAGCCCTCAACCGTGAATATTACGCTTAGAATGAATGATATTACCATTATCTGCTTGAGTTTATAGCTGAATTGCCACGCGATCGTCGCTGGTATCGTCAGCATCGCTATTATCAGGATTACACCCACGATCCTTATGAGAGTCACAACTGTCAATGCAACAAGCAATAGAAGCGTCAGATAGGTGTATTGAACTGGGATTCCGGATGCTTCAGCGTAGTCCTCATCGAATGAGACGGCCAAGAACCTCTCATAGAACATGTATGTTACCAGAAGGATCGCTATGTCTAGGATGAGCATTGCTATTAGGTCGGATTGCGGAACTGTTAGGATGCTACCGAATAGGTAGCTGAAGAGATTCGGCGTGTATCCGGGGGTTAGGCTGATTAATACTATTCCCAATGACATACCAGTTACCCAGAGGATCCCAATGGCGGAATCCTCGCTTATCCCGGTCTTTTCTTTGATGATCCCCAAGCTTAAAGCCGAGATCATAGTGAATACTAGGGCTCCGAGGATCGGATTGAATTTTAGGTAGAATCCAAGTCCTATTCCCCCGAAGGCTGCATGCGATATTCCCCCGCTGATCATTGAGATCCTCCTCGTTACGACGAGCGCTCCTACCACCCCGCATGCCACGCTCGCCATGATCCCAGCGGCCAAGGCGTTTCTCATGAACTCATATTGTAGGATCTCCCACAATCCCATTCACTTCTCCTTACTGTCCTTTTTGTCGTGTCTTCTGAGGACTCTATGTGGGAATCCATGGGCTATCAGGTAGATTGGGCATTGATAGGTCTCCTCTATCACTTCCCCCTCAACTTCCTTTGAGCCGTGATAGTATAGTCTTCTATTTAGGCAAGCGATCTTCTCGACGTAGGATGATATTACCCCAATGTCATGAGAGACGAGCACTATCGTGACTTTCCGGTTCAGCTCCTTCAGTAACTCGTATATGTCGATCTTCGTCGGCTCGTCTATGCTGGCAGTCGGCTCGTCGAGTAGGAGGATTCTGGGATCAGCCACTAATGCCCTTGCCAGTAATACCCTTTGGATCTGCCCTCCAGATAGCCTTCCCACATGCTCATCCTTAAACTCAAGCATATTTACGGACTCTAATGCCTCCTCGGCCACCCTAATATCTTCGCTACTGTATTTTCTTAGGAGGCCCTTCGCTCCAAGCCTCCCCATTAGGACGACATCGAGCACGGTGGCGGGGAATTCTCTATCGAACTGTGAGATTTGGGGGACGTAACCTAGGAATCGTCTGCTCTTCTCAGGCGGATTTCCCAGAACGGTAACTTTTCCTTCAGTCGGCTTTATCAATCCCAAAATGACCTTTAGAAGCGTTGTTTTTCCTCCGCCGTTAGGTCCTATTATGCCTAGGAAATCGCGGTTCTGCACGCTTAGGTTGATATCTTCCAGGACTATGTGATCGCCAAATTTAACCCAGACATTCTCTAATCTTATTACTTCCTCAGCCATTCTGTCTCATGCTCCGGGAGATCTCGATGGCGACACGCCTCAAATTATCAATGTAATCTTTAGCTAGAGGATCGAGAAAAACTATTCTTCCATGTATGCTCTCCGCTATGGTCTCAGCCTTCTTCCAGTCGAATTGAGGCGAGACGAATATGACTTTCATGCGTAGGCTTCTAGCCTGATCTATTAGAGCCATCATTCCGCGTGCAGTCGGCTCTTTCCCCTCCCTCTCAACGGGTATCTGAGTCAGATTATATTCCATGGCGAAGTATCTCCATGCCGGATGGTAAACCATAAATCGTCTGCCATTCAGATCCCTCAGGATCTCTCTTACCTCGCGATCTAGAGCCTCAAGCTCCCTAATGTAGGACTCCATATTCATCCGGTAATACTCCTTGCCTTCCGGGTCTATCTGGGCTAATGCCTCGTAGATGTTTTGGATGATCACCTTTGCGTTTCTAGGCGAGAGCCATACATGCGGGTCCCTATCTATGATCCTTATTCCCTTTGAGCAGTTAACTATGAGCATTCTGCGATTGATCTCCCTTATCTTATCCATGAAGGATAATTCGAAGTCTATTCCTGAGCCCATCTGGAAGTATACGTCGGCATCGCTTATCTCTACCAGCTGCCTTGGAGAAGGCTCATATGTATGCGGGCTTGCCCCCGGAGGAACCATAACTATCACTTCTACTCTTTCGCCTCCAATCTTCTCGACGAATTCGGCCTGTGGGAGTATAGTAACGACTGCTTTTATCTGGGCATTTCCGCCTTTTAGTTGCTGAGGGAAGAATGCTCCTATCAGAGATGTGACGAAGAATATTGTCACTACGCTGAGGATTAGGGGCTTAAAATTTGAGGCTGCTGCCATCTTCTAGAGCAAAAATGTAGGAGCATATTTAAACCTTTTGCCCAAAAATAATTGATAAATCATTGAGATATTCCGATTTTATGATTAAAAAAGAAACTTTTGCTTGGCGCTCTATTTACGTGTTACAGCGACGCGGACTCGCATATCCTATTGAAGATCTCCTTGATCTCGTTTTTAACCTTGCTCTCTGAGAGTATTACAGGCGTTAGGTTTACTATCGAGTTTACTACTTCCCTGTCATATGAGATTCTTCCGAGGAATCTCTCCCCGCTCCACCTCACTATCTCCTCTGAAGCCTTCGGATTTATATCCCACTTATTCAGGATTATCCCGTATGGAATATTGAAGTGATTCACTATCTCGAGTATTCTTTGTAGGTCTGAGAGGGCGCTTGGGGTGGGCTCCGTTACGAGGACGGCATAGTCGCATCCCATCACTGATGCTATGACTGGGCAGCCTATCCCGGCGGCAGCGTCGAGGATCATGATCTCATGGTTTATCTTTTCGGCTCTCCTCCTCAACTCCTGAACTATCTTTCCGGATCCCGTCTCTCCGGGTTTAAGTCTGCCTGAGACAAGCGGGAAACCCCACTTCGTTTCCTTCACCCTTATCTCCCCATTCATTACGGGTGTGAGCTCTATTGCCTCAGCTGGGCATAGGAGCTTGCATACTCCGCACCCCTCACAGAGGAGGGGGTTAACTTTGAATTTTGAACCCGTCTTTTCTATTGCTCCGAAGAAGCAGTTTTCGTAGCATTTTCCGCATCCAATGCACTTTTCAGGGTCTATCCTCGCCTTCTCCGATGTTGATATCTGCTCGACGGAATCGTATGTTGTCACTCCGAGCCACAATCCTAGATTTGGAGCGTCCACGTCGCAGTCGCATGCGACGATCCTCCAGTGCTGAGAGAAGAGCAGGCTTAGGGAGCTTGCGAGCATGCTCTTTCCAGTTCCACCCTTACCTGAGGCTACGACAATATTCATATTAGATCAACCACCCTCTCAAGTCTTCCCTCTGAGTATGCCCTGAGCAGCCTTTCAGAGTATGGAATCCTAATCGTTATCTTTACATCATACTTGTCTGCCATCTTCTCTATGACGGTTGGGTCTCCCACATCTGATCTATTCAGGACTATCTCGGATGGAACCTTCATTAGCCTTAGGAGTTCGAGGATTAATGCGGCGTCGTGTGCGCCGAGAGGTGTAGGCTCGGTGACTATGTATGCCCTCTCACAATCGAGTAGAGCTTGTATTACGTTGCAGTGAGTTCCCGGAGCGGTATCTACGATTAGGAATTCAGCATTTATCTTCTCGGCGGTCTCTAGGGCTCTTTTTTTCACCTCCTTCACGACTGGCCCCGTCTCCGTGATTCCCGGCTCGGAGAGTCCCGTTAGAAGCCAGAGGTTCTCGTTCACCCTCGTCTCGAAGATCCTTCCGATCAGCTTCTTTTTCGTCTCTATTGCCTTCTCTGGGCAGATGATCCAGCATGCCCCGCATCCGCTACATAGATCCTCAAATATGATTGGGGGTTTCCCCTTTACCCAGAAGATCGCATTCTCCCTGCAAACCTTTGAGCATGAACCGCAGCTTATGCATTTTTGGGGGTTTAATTTTGGAAAGTCCCTATATATGGGCTCATACTCTCCGAGCTCCTTTCCTAGGAGAAGATGGTCATTTGGGCATTCAACGTCGCAGTCGCATAGGAGAACTCTTCTTCCCTGACTTGAGAGCTTAAGTGCGAGGAGAACGGCGAATGTGGATTTTCCAGTTCCGCCTTTGCCTCCAGTTGACGCTACCACATGGGTCATGAGCTGCCTCTTCCCCCTTCAACCATCCCCTCTATCTTCTTGACTATCTCGATGAAGGCTTTTGCCGCCGCTGAGTTCCTATGCTTTAGTATGAATGGCGTTCCCTCATCTGAATCCTCGCATATCTTAGGGTCTATTGGGATTCTGCCGAGAAATGGGATTCCCATCTCATTTGCTATCTTCTCTCCGCCTCCAACCTTGAATATGTTTATTTCAGCCCCGCAATTTGGGCAGATGAAGCCGCTCATATTCTCTATGACGCCTAATATTCGAGTCTTCAACTGCCTCGCGAAGCTAACGGCCTTCTTAACGACGCCCTGAGATACCTCAGATGGGATCGTTACTATAACAACGCCGTCCATGTCTGGAAGTAGCTGCATCACGCTTAGAGGCTCATCTCCAGTTCCAGGGGGAAGATCAATGAAGAGGTAATCGAGTTCCCCCCACACAATATCAGAGAGAAACTGCCTTATAGCCTGATACTTCAGCGGGCCCCTCCATATAACTGGGGTCTCCTGCTCGGGTAATAGGAAATCCATCGAGACGACCTTTATGCCCAACGGTCCGGATGCGGGGAATATTCCAGGAGGCCCCGCTTGAAGTCTAGTTCCCTTCAATCCGATTATTTTGGGTATGCATGGTCCATGAATATCAGCGTCTAGTATGCCTACCCTTCCCTCCCTGCCGTTTAGGGCGAAGGCAACTGCGAGGTTCGCCGTTACAACGCTCTTTCCAACCCCTCCCTTACCGCTTATCACGGCGATCTTATGCTTGACCTTGCTCATTCTCTCCTGAACCCTTTTGAGCTGCTCCCTCCATCTTTCTTCGCCTGTTTTATGTTGCAAGTTTGAGCCTCCACATTTCCCTCTGTTTAAAAAATAAAGGGATATTTATACCTTTAGTTAAAAAATATTCAAGTGAATGCGGATCGAAGGAGTTTTCCGCCCCGCTTGTGATCAACTAAGCATTTAAGAGTATTCAATTAAATTCTTACTTGGACTACGCGGCCATCCATTTTGCTACCGGTGATGCATATGCTCGTTACTTGCGCTGGAATTTTAGTTGTCGATTTGATAGCGGCTGATCTGCCGAGGATCTCATCTCCCGGAGAGATCACCTATACGCCTAGGGGGATAGAGATGCATATAGGCGGGCACTGCGGAAACGTATCGGTCGATCTGAGAGGGCTTGGAGTTCGGGAGGGGATGGTCAGCGCCACTGGAGCTGTAGGCGAAGATATCTTCGGAGACTTCATACTTGACCTGCTGAGGAATAATGGTGTAGTAACTCATCTCCAGAGGATATCGGAGAGGGGCACATCTAAGGATTTAATACTCGTAGTTAAGGGCGAGGATAGGAGATTCCACGCGGATATAGGAGCAAATTGGCATCTAAGCCCAGAATACGTCCTCAGAGTTTTAGAGGAGGAGAAGCCCAGAATCTTCTATGTTGGAGGGGTTGGATTAACTGGGAGGCTGGATGAGCATCTGGCTGATGTCCTCAAAAGAGCCAGAGAGATCGGATCCATAACATTCGTTGATCCAGTAAGGCCTTACATGCGCGGATGGGAATTCATAACCTCCTCACTGAAGTATACAAGCATATTTCACTGCAACATGAATGAGGCCAGAGAGATAACTGGCTCAGATGATCCGGCGGATGCTGCATCTTCATTGAGGATTATGGGGGCGGATATGGCGATTGTAAGCCTTGGAGAGAAGGGTTTGGTCGCGGCAGTCGGGAATTCTATCTTTGAGATCCCGGCCTTTGAGGTTCCAGTTATAGATCCGACGGGTGCCGGAGATGCATTATGCGCTGGAATAATTCACGGATTGCTTAGGCTTGTAGATCATGAGCCTTCAATTTTGGATCTTCCTCGAGACGATGTCATCGATGTCCTCTTGGAAGGCGAGGCTGCAGGGGCTTCATGTGTAACGATGGTTGGAACTACAACGGCCGTTACATGTGAGAATGTGGCCAGAATCCTGAGGGAGCAGGGCGATGATTTAAGGGCTAAAGTGAGGGTTAAGCCATTATGAGCGGTAAGACCGGAGGCGAAATAGATGGGAAATCCGGAGGAGACATATTCGCTGAGGGTTCCGAAGAGAGAAGGGGAGAAAGCCATTAGATTAGCCTCAAAACTCAATCTGCTCAATAGGGAATTGAGGATAGAGTCTGATGGGGAGTATTTGTTTATTCCTTTAATTCGGAAGCCCAACCTTGAGATTAAGGAGTTTGATGAGAGCCTAGGCCAGTATGAAGTATTGAGGAGGAGATTTCAGAGGCGGAGGAGAAGGCCGAGAAAGGCATTTGAGGCCGCTGCCGATAGGCTTCCCCCGCATCTACTAGCGAGCTTCCCCAGATCGATAGATATAATCGGGGAGATCGCCATCGTTGAGATCCCACCTGAACTCGAAGCGTACAAGAGTGTTGTTGGGGAGGCCATACTTCAGACACACAGCAACGTTAGAACGGTCCTTGCTAAGGCAAGCGCAGTAGATGGAGTTGAGAGGTTAAGGAAATACGAGGTTATTGCCGGTTTAGGCAGGACTGAGACTGTTCACCGCGAGAACGGATGCACATATTACCTTGATGTTAAGAAAGTATATTTTTCGCCCAGACTATCCTACGAGCACATGAGAGTCGCTAGGCAAGTTAGATCAGATGAGACTGTCATTGATATGTTCGCTGGGGTAGGCCCATTCTCCATATTAATCGCGAAGATGCATGGGAATGTTAGGGTCTACGCGATAGATATCAACCCGAACGCAATAGGGTATCTTGAAAGGAATGTTGCCGCCAATGGGGTTTTAGGCAGGGTTATTCCGATCCTGGGGGATGCGAGGACAGTAATAGGCGAGAGGCTTAGGGGAGTTGCTGATCGCGTGATAATGAATCTGCCTGAGAGGGCATTGGAGTATGTTGATTCGGCCTGTGAGGCCGTCAAGCCCGAGGGGGGAGTCATACATTTCTATTGCTTTTCAGGAGGTGCTGATCCGATAGGTGAGGCTGAGGATAAACTTAGGATGGCAGTCGCGGAGGCCGGTCGAAGATTTGATCGTGTGATCTCGGCAAGGAGGGTTCGCGAGGTTGCTCCTGGAAGATGGCAGGTAGTCATCGATGCATTGATCGGTAGGCGTTAACGTTCACCTTCAGCGTGATCTTCACTTTGTTTTCTGGATTCTTTAATCTCCTTATTAGGCTTCTTGAGAGGTCGCAGGCCGCCTTATCCGCCTTTATCGCTAGGGTTCTATCACAGATGTATGTGCTCTTTCTGACGACTAAGTCTCTCATGTGAGTGTATGTCAGCCTTGGATCTCCAGAGGCCTTAACTATCTCCTTCTCCCCTTCACACTCGATTATTATCGTTATCTCTGCTTTCGGCCTCCTTGCGAGTTCCCTGAATCTTCGATTTAAGTCCATAACTGATTTATCAGCCTTAACGGCGATTATGCAGTCTCCCCTGAGAGTTAAATCCTCATCTTTTGTGATCTCAAATGTGGTCTTATGGGTTGCACGTATCAGTTCATGCCCATACGCCGTTATAACCTCAACTTCCTCAGCGCAATTCAAGATTAGGCTTCACTTCCAAATAGCGCTTCTCAATCTCAAATGATGAATGCCAGATTAACTCTTTATTTTTTGCTTCCATCCGAGGCTTAAGGGCTGGAACCGTAAAGTCTTATGTAGCCTAAAACTGTTAATATGCATCAAGAGGGTTTAGTGATGATTGAGGACTCCGCTCTTAGAAGGATCATGCTCTTCACGGGGCCTAGGAGAATCCGCTTGGGCCTAGGCTCCCTCGAGACTTTAGGCAGCGAGGCCAGAAGATTCGACCCTAAAAGAGCCCTTGTGATCACTGATCCTAACGTTAAGAGGCTCGGTTACCTCGATAGGGTTCTGGATGAACTCGATTACTTGAACGTTGATGTTTATGATGATGTTAGGGGCGAGCCTTCCCTAGCCGATCTTGAACCACTGGTTGAGAGGGTTAGAACTGAAAGTTTCGATTTGATCGTCGGTTTGGGCGGAGGAAGTGTTCTGGACTCCGCTAAGATAGCGGCCATGTCAGCCCGGAATGAGGGGTCTATCGAGAGTTACATTGGAGCGGATAAAGTTCGTAGGAAGGGCCTGCCTCTAATATGCATTCCAACTACAAGTGGAACTGGAAGTGAAGTTACGAGATTCGCCGTTATAAGGTTCGAGTGGACTAAGAGGTCAATCTCAAGTGAGCTTATAATTCCGGATATTGCGATCGTCGATCCATTATTAACCGTTTCTCTGCCTCCTAGGATTACTGCCTATACGGGTCTGGATGCCCTGTCCCATGCAGTTGAGGCTATGATCTCCACTTGGGCAACTCCATTCACTGATGCCCTGGCGCTTGGGGCTATAAGGGCGATATTCAAGTATCTTAAGAGGGCTTATGATGATGGCAGAGACTTGGAGGCTCGGTATAATATGTCTATGGCCGCAACCCTGGCTGGATTATCCTTTAATTACCCATGTGTTCTGCTCGGGCATCTCGTAGGGCAGACGATCGGGCCAATATATAATTTGCCCCACGGACTCTCAGTCGCCCTAGCCCTACCATACATTCTAGATTTCTATTTGTCCTCCTCTGCTGATAAGATAGCGATGATCAGCGAGGCAGCTGGGATCTACGATGAGGAGATGACCGACTTGGAGAACTCGCGGAGGATGATTATGCGGCTCATGAACTTCTATCGTGAACTTAACGTGCCTCTTACGCTTGAGGAGATTGGAGTCGGTTCAGATGAACTTGAGAAGCTCGCAGAATACACTGTTAAGTCTCAGCTCAGAAGGAACAGCCCGATCGAGTTGACTAGGGAGAATATGCTCAGCCTATACTGGAGGATGTGGCGTGGAATCGAGGAGGAATGAGTCTTTAATTCCTAAAGCTTTTCAGTAGATTCGGATAGTATACCCTTTGAGGGACGCGTCATGATCTCAGAGGAGATATTTCGGGCCTACGATATCCGGGGAATTTATGGTAGGGACCTCACGGAGAGGGTGGCTGAGAGAATAGGTAGGGCTTTAGCGGCATATCTGAATGGCGAGGGGGACATGCTCGTTGGCAGGGATATACGCCAAAGCAGCGGGCCTCTCGCGAGATCGCTGATCGATGGGATGCTCTCTGGGGGAATCAACGTTGAGGATATAGGCGTCGTCACGACTCCGATACTTAATTTCGCCTCGGCCCACTACGGCAGGACAGGCGGGGTTATGGTGACCGCATCCCATAATCCTCCAGAGTGGAATGGATTTAAGATATGGCTTAAGACGGGATTCATAAGTATGGGCATGGGGATGGAGAGGCTTAGGGACCTAGCGATCCACGGGGAATTCGAGGCTAAATCCAGGGGCAGACTTGTAAGGAATGAGAATGCGATCCAAGATTACATCAGATACGTCGCTGAGAGGATAGAGCTTGCTGATGACCTTAAGATAATTGTTGATCCCGGGAATGGCTCATGCTCGATCCTGACTCCAAGAATATTCGAGGAGGCTGGGATGGATGTTACGGCGATCAACTCTGAGCCTGACGGCTCATTCCCCGCTCATCCACCTGAACCGTCTGAGGAGACATTGACGGATGTGAAGAGGCTTGTGCTCGATGAGGAGGCTGATTTCGGAGCTGGATTCGATGGGGATGGAGATAGGGTTGTATTCGTTGATGATAGGGGTAGGGTCGTATCCGGAACATCTATTCTTCTATTGCTCATTGAGGAGTATCTGCGCGAGAATAGGGGGGCCGCCGTGGTCTTCGAGGTTAGCTGCTCAATGATAGTTGAGGAGACTATTAGGAGGCTCGGAGGGAAACCCGTGCTGAGCAGGGTTGGACATACGTATATAGTCGATAAGATGATTGAGGAGGGAGCTGTCCTAGGAGGGGAGACGAGTGGACACTTCTACTTTAGGGAGCTCTACTGCTTCGATGACGCCCTATACGCGTGCCTTAAGGTCGCCGAGATACTATCCAAGAGAGATGAGAGGCTATCGGATATCGTCGATTCGATGCCCAGATACCCCAGGATACCGGGGGTGAAGTTTGAGTGTCCGGACAATGTTAAGTTTAGGGTTGTGGATGAGCTCTCAAGGGAGTTTAAGAGCATGGGATACGAGATATTAACTATTGATGGGGTTAAGGTTATTGAGGATGATGGTTGGTTCCTAATTAGGGCATCGAATACTCAGCCCCTCATAAGATTAACTGTTGAAGCCAAGGATGAGGAATCATTGAGGCGCTTGGCATCCTATGCTGAGGGTAGGATCCGCGAGAAGATTAGGGAAATGAGTTAAAGGCTACTCTATTGGGAAGCGTAGTAGAGCTGCTACTCCGCCGAGCGAGCTGAGCTTAGCTCCAGCCTCATGCTCCGTGCTGACTATTATGACCTCGCCTCCCTTCTCCTCAACTTCACGCATCAGATCCTCAAGCATTCTCCTCTCATCATCTGATGCTTCACGCAGGTAGGAGTCTGTCAGCAGCAGTTTTTCTATGGAGCCCAGAGAATTCGCCCTTTGAACCTCCGTTATCCCGTATGTTACGTCTCCTCTTCCCTTGCCTAGGCGTTTAAGCAACTCCTCTATGGATTCGGCCTCCTTCAGTATCCGCATATATTTTATAGCCTTACTTAGGATCCCTGAGCGTAGAGCCTCGTATATTCCAGCCTTTCCTGTGCTGTTTACGCTCTTCACGTCTATTATGCTCCTTTTAATTTCAGGTCTTCCCTCAAGATACTTTACGAATTCATTCTTTACGTATCCGAGTCCGAGTATTACGATTGGCATTTCCCCTCCGCCGCGGATCTCATCTATCGCCTTAACGGCCGACTTGAACAGTTCTCTGAGATCTCTTCTCCGCTCTTCCGATCTCGTCTTTCCCGGCATCGTTATGTGCTCCTCTGCTCTTATCTCAACTCCGAATCCTCTGAGTATGCCTATGCAGTATCCCTCATCATCGATTGAGATTATGAGTGTAGGCTTGATCTTCTTTTCAGCGGCTCTTCTTATCTGATCTAGCTGATGCTTCATCCAATTTTCCTTCATGATCTTCAATGACTTATTCAGCGTAATATTGAATGTGTGATGTGAGCCCTCTCCGATCTCCTCCGGGGCCTCACAGATTATCCCGTGGATCCTTAGGCGATTCATGCTCCTATCCCATTTTACATCCTCAACTTTCAGGCCGAGATATGCTGAGATCCTCCTTCCCTTTTCAGGTCGACTGTATCTCTCGTTCCGCCTGATCTCCCGTCTCGTCCTCGCATAGACCGTGTCTCCCCTCTCGATCACGTTATATAACACCCAGAAGTCATCCAGCGTCTCTGGGATGAGGGTAACTGAGCCGTGCTTAATATCCATACGTATGATCTTCATCACGGATCATTCCCGGATCTTCAGCCTCTAATTGCCAAGGGGAATGTTAAACGTATCGAAAGATTTATAGCGTTCAATTAATCTCTAAAGTATTTCTCTGGGAAGCTCAACCTGTCATGGACCCCTCTCATCTCCCCCAGACAGCTTGAGCTTCCCCAACTCCTTTATATTTTGTCCCTTTAAGCCTCGTATGAGAGCCTTGCTTAATGGTTTACGTTTGAGTTTTGTTCCGCAGTTTTCGCAGTTTTCAAATTTGTAGTCCGGCGGGTATGTTTTTCTACATGCCGGACAGTAGAGTATCCATTTTAGGTGATATTTTATTCCGCGGGTGGTTATGGACGCATATTCTATTGAGAGTTTCTTTGCAACGTTCTGTATTGAGAAGTCATCGGTTATTATTCTAGGCTCATATCCCTCATCTCTCAATTGTATGGCTAACGCTATTATCTTCATGTCTGCCTCCGATAGCGATTGAAAGTCGCCCATCTCCTTTGATGCCCTCTCAGCCTCCCTAATCGCCTTTGAGGTTGGTTCTCGTATCTTCAGCCTCCCAGACTTTATCGCCATCTTCAATCTCGTCTTTGCCATTGAGCCTCTCATGAGCTCCTTTTCTATCTCGGGTATCGAGTAAACCTCGTCGTATGTGTTGTATGCGTCGAAGCCAGCTATGAAGGCCGTGGTGTCAACTATCACTGCTCTCCGCTTATCGCTCATGTTAGCTTTCCTCTCTTGGGAATAGGAGTCTGGCCTTTAGGCGCTGATAGAAGCTCCCATCGAATCTTATGAATGATGATTTATGCTCCGACTTTCTGATCGTCAGTGAGGGTTCATCCTCATCTATCATCTTCTGATATTGCCCGTCGATGACTATCATGGCAGTCTTCGGCCTGATCATCTCTATCTTGATCGTCGATGACGATGGGAAGACTATTGGGCGGATCGAAGTTATGGGGCAGACGGGGGTTAAGACGAAGGCTTCTAAGCTTGGATCTATTATTGGGCCTCCCGCTGATAGTGCATACCCTGTTGAGCCTACCTGTGATGCTATTATCACTCCGTCAGCTCTGCATGACATTACTGATTCGTTGTTCTTGCTTATCTTTACGTGTAGGATCTTCGCTAAGTGTCGGGATGTCACGAATACCTCGTTCAGCGCGTCTGGAAGCCTCTCATCTCCAATGTATGAGGCTATCTTGCTACACTGCTCTATAGTGTATTCTCCCCTCAGATACTTCTCTACGGCCTCTGTTGCCCTTTCAGGCGGGACTTCAGTTAGGAATCCTCTTACTCCCATGTCAACCGCTAAGATTGGAGGTTCAGGCTTTGGGATCTGAAGGCAGGTCCTTAATATTGTACCGTCTCCTCCGATCGTTACTATCACATCCACCCTCATCCTGTCGAGTCGGGCTGAAAGTTCGGGTTTATGCATGATCTCGGCTAGTGCTGGCTCTAATAGGACATCATAGCCCTCCTCTAAGAGGATCTCTACTATCTTATCTGCAAGTGAGATCGCTTCTTCGCGATCCGTGCGGGCGACTATGCCTGCCTTTCCAGACAAATTCTCACGCGCCGAGATGATTTACGGGGATGCTTGACATATAGATATGTTGCCTTTTATCTTTTACATTTTTTGACCGAAATAATGAAATAATTGATTCTATAAATATTAGTGGGAGCCTTAGGTTTCACGGATGGATGATCTATGAGTAAGCCTGTTGATGTTGGGAGCTTAAAGGTTGGGAGCTACGTGATAGTCGATAATGAGCCGTGCCGCATCGTTGATCTGACGAAATCGAAGCCTGGAAAGCATGGAGCTGCGAAGGCTAGGGTCGTCACCATAGGCGTCTTTGATGGCGTTAAGAGGAGCTTCGTTAAGCCAGTTGACGCTAAGGTTGAGGTTCCAATAATCGAGAAGAAGAGCGGACAGGTCATCTCCGTTATGCCCAATGCCGTTCAAATAATGGATCTAGAGACATACGAGGTCTTTGAGACTCCGCCTCCAGACGACGAGGATTTGAGGTCTAGGCTCAGCGAGGGAGTTGAAGTTGAGTATTGGCGGATCATGGGGCGAACGAAGATCATGAGGACCAAGTAGCAACCTTGGAGACGCTTGACTTCATGAACTTTCATTTCTGATCTTTCTTGCCTCATCCTCAATTATTGCCAGTGCCTCCATTATGTCTCCCGGTTCTATTCCCCGATGAGTTACGAATCTAACTCTGCCGCTACTTATGCTGTTTATGAGGACTCCCCTAGCCTTCAGTCTCTCAACGAATGCCTCAGCTGAGACTCCAAGCCCATCAACGTCGCACATCACTATGTTCGTCTGAACCGTCCTCAGATCCACCTTCAGCCCATCTATCTTTGCAAGTCCATCGGCTAGAAGCCGGGCGTTTCTATGATCCTCCTCTAACCTATCGATCATCTTTTCTAGCGCTATTATTCCGGGAGCCGCTATTATTCCCGCCTGCCTCATTCCTCCACCGAGCATCTTTCTGATCTTCCTCGCCTTCTCGATAAATTCGCTAGCTCCGACAATTACTGATCCGATTGGGCAGCTCAGCCCCTTTGAGAGGCAGAACATTAAGTTGTCAACGTGCCTCGTGAATTCCTTCACGTCCACCTTTAAGGCTACGGCCGCATTAAATATTCTTGCTCCATCCATGTAGAGCCTTAAATTATGCTCATCAGCGACTCTTCTTATCTGCCCTATTTGCTGCGGAGTTATTACTACTCCTCCAGCCCTGTTATGCGTGTTCTCTATGCATATAAGCGTTGTCGGAGCCCCCTGGAGTTCGACGGGTTGAATCGCCGCTTCTATCTCGGCTGGATCCATGAATCCCATCTTCTCCTTTACTGGTATGGGCAGTAGATCCGCTATTACCGAGACTCCTCCGACTTCGCGGCTGTATATGTGTGAGTCCACTCCAAGTATCACGCTCTCTCCACGTCTGGTATTCGCCATTAGCGATATGAGATTCGCCATTGTTCCGCTTGGAACCAGCATCGCCGCCTCCTTCCCCATCTTCTCAGCCGCTAATTCCTCAAGTTGATTCACTGTTGGATCTTCGCCGTAAACGTCATCTCCGAGCTTGGCATTTCTTATGGCCTCAAGCATCTCTTCTGTTGGAAGCGTTACGGTATCGCTTCTCAGGTCTATGCGTCTCATATCATATCCCGCCGCGAAGCATTCGGCTCATCAATTAATGCGATTCCACCGCTGATAAATCTTAGTTGTCGCCTGAAGGGATAGATTTATGGATTTCAATCCGGAAATATTCTTTGATCGTCTTGGTTTGGAGATGCTGGATTTGGCTCTTGAAAAGCTCGGATCTTCCCTCTACAATTCCCTCAAGAAGCTTCTGAGGGCATCAGCCGTCGATGAGGATGCTGTGAGAGAGCTCATCCGCGACCTTCAAAGAGCCCTCCTTACGGCCGATGTTAATGTTAGGCTGGTTTTGGATCTCTCTAGGAGGGTTGAGGAGAGGGCTCTTAAGGAAGAGATCCCGCCTGGGATCTCGAGGAGAGAGCATGTGATAAAGGTTGTTTATGAGGAACTCACACGGTTTCTTGGTGAGAGGCAGGTTCCATTAAGGATCGATCCTAAAAGGAGAAATGTATTCATGCTCGTTGGGATTCAGGGCTCCGGGAAGACCACGACGGCCGCTAAGCTGGCGAGGTATCTTCAGAAGAGGGGTTATAGGACGGCTCTTATATGCGCTGATACCTATCGTCCCGGAGCCTACGCTCAGCTTAGGCAGCTAGCCAATCAAATAAATGTTCCAGTGTATGGCGATGAGAATGAAAGTGACCCCGTGAAGATAGCGTTGGATGGGCTTAGGAGATTCGAGAATTATGATGTCATATTGATAGATACTGCTGGCAGACATAAGGATGAGGCTAGCCTCATAGATGAGATGAGAAGACTTGAGTCTGAGATCCACCCAGACGAGACTATACTGGTTATTGATGGAACTATAGGCCAGCAGGCTGCTGTTCAGGCTGAGGCATTCCATAAGGCCACCCCAATAGGCTCGATAATCGTTGCTAAGCTTGACGGCTCAGCTAGGGGCGGAGGGGCATTATCAGCCGTTGCAGCCACCGGGGCGCCGATAAAATTCATCGGAACTGGAGAGAAGATCGACGATCTTGAGCCCTTTGATCCCCCAAGATTCGTCGGTAGACTATTGGGGATGGGTGATCTTCAGGGATTATTGGAGAGGGTTCGTGAGGCGGAGGTTAAGGTTCCGAAGAGAAGAGCAAAGGCTTTTCTCAGCGGAAGATTCACGTTGACAGACATGTATGAGCAGTTTGAGGCTATGCAGAAGATGGGGCCGATCAGCAAGATCCTGAGGATGATTCCGGGATTTGGATATGAGATTCCAGATGAGATGATGGAGGTCGCTGGGGAGCAGATTAAGAAGTGGAGGGCTATAATTCAGTCGATGACTC
Organism: uncultured Candidatus Bathyarchaeia archaeon; assembly: GCA_964508155.1. Taxonomy (GTDB): domain Archaea; phylum Thermoproteota; class Bathyarchaeia; order Bathyarchaeales; family DTEX01; genus B63. The sequence goes on along the minus strand of CAZDRE010000005.1, from coordinate 73,466 downwards.
CGGAGGAGAGGGAGAATCCTAAAATCATAAAGTCCTCTAGGATTAGGAGGATCGCTAGGGGATCCGGAACTTCAGAGAGGGATGTGAAGCTTCTTCTTCAGCAGTATAATAGGCTGAAGAAGATGATTAAGACCCTTAGAAGAAGGAGAATCCCGTTTCTTGGAAGGACAGGACTGACAGGTCTGGGAATATAGTCAAGTGCGCCCATGCTCTCAGTTCCCATCTTTCCTCTTCATCCCCGCTTCCCAACCGAGATCACCACAAAATCTGAGGCTTAAAGCCTAAAAAAGGCTCTTTCAATTTTAACTATAGGGTGATATTTCTAGCACGTCTGCAAATTTATTCGCATTTATGAATATTATGGTTAAACAATACACGATGCTTGAAGATTTTCGGTAACTTCTTGGAAAATGTCTCATTAAACTAAGTTCGATTTAATTATCGATTTTATTTCATCTTTGACGTGCATATAGGTGGAGGGAGTCATAGGAACAAGGTTAATTTCCGTTTTTCTTACTTCTATAGTTTTTATTTTTTCATAATTTTTTGGTATGTAAAATATTACACCTGTCAACCGTTCATTATGAGGATACATATAGTCAAATATGTATGAGAGGAAACGTTGAGCGTCTTCAGTGGATAATTTACTCTTGCATTTAGCATCTAGTATGCACACTATCTTTTCTTCTTGTTCATTTTCAATTACAAAATCGGGGATACCTAAGGAGACGCCAGGTATTTCATGCATTATTCCGCTGTATTTTTTTAATCCTTTCTCCGTGGTATAGTAAAGTTTCAGTGTTTTATTCGCATACTCAAACTTGACTTTGCACGGGAAGCTAGTGATTTCTTTTCTATCAATTCCGAAGATATCACAGAGCTTCTTTAAGCACCAAAGCTCATATACTTTACTCAGCGGTTTAGGCGCATTATCGAACCTATCTTTGTAACCGGATAGAAAGGCTCTGTGAGAATTATATGCCTCCCAAAGATCTATTATTTCGCTCCATACTCCTTTAGCCGCACGCCTAATTTTTTCGAGAATCTCGGTTGACTCAAAAACTGTTTCTATACTTTCTTCGAGCAATTCTCTCCACAATGGACTGTTTAAAAATACCTCGTGATATTGGGTGTAAACCCTCCAATTTTTCAGTATTTCAGGTAGTCCGATCTCAGATGATAGGCGGCTCATTAGCTCCTTCATTTCTTTAAGCAATTCTGCATGAAAACGGACTAGCATAAGGTTCTGGAGAGTTCTGAAGCTAAACTCAACTTTGCTATAAGCCAACAAGTGCGAAGCTTTCACCTTAAGGAAAAGGGTCTTCTCCCATAAAAGCGGGCCTCTGAGTTCAGGACTAATATGCTCCTTGATCAAGACATCACGTGGAATGAAATGTGAAAGAATTATTTCCGTGTATTCTGTTAAGCGCCTACTGTATGATTCGCATAGTAGAAGTTTAAATATAGGCTCTAAAGAACAAAATCTTAAAAAATCTTCGAGAAATGGTCCTAAGTATTCCAACCAGCCAGCGAGCTCGTGCATCATCTCTTCAAACTGATCTTTTGGTATAAGCTCCGGATTGGGTAAAACTCTCAATAAGTTTTTTCCCACAGGATAAGTGCCGATCCATCCTTGGGGATTAAAATAATCTTCGCTTATTGTTGGCAACTTTTCTTCTATCGTTTTTCTGTACTCAGCCGGGATTATTGCCTGAAGTTTATTTATTACCTTAACCAGCCTTTTCAATTCTTCCCAATCGATCCCAGCAAGTCTTTTATCGTTTCTATTATATTCGCTCCAAGTGTATAATTCTATCACCTAGCCTATCACCCTATACTCTTTCTCCACTTCTTTCAGCTTTTCCAATATTAGCGTGAGATTAAGTTCTTCAAAGACTCTTGTAACTTTCTTCCACGTATCCTGATATTCCTTTTCCAAGAAGATTTTTCCCTTTCTAAGTTTTGGCATGAAATATTCAAGTTGAGGAAAGAGATATGCTAGGGTAGCTTCCGTGAGGAGCGTCTTGACATCCGCATCTTTTGGTGACAATAAATAGAAAGCCACAATAAATTTGGCAGCGTCAAAAATTATGGCGTGACCTATTTCTACGAGCCCCTCATTAGTTATTTTGCTTGAAATATATAGAAAGAGATCTAAAACGTCTAGACCGTCTACTTGCAGATTTCTAAAGATTTCAATTACATTATTTATGCTTTGAAGTTCAAATTCTTCGAATATAAAAGCTCTGTCTTCACCGTTTTTCATAGTAAAGTGATTTAAAACGGCAGATAACGCTTTTTCTTTGAGTTTTTTCATTCTTTGCTTATTGCATAGCTCTTTCATTTCTTCATTAACTATTAATTCTTTTGGTTCTTCGCCTTCTTTGGGTTCTTTCAGCAGAGATTCTACAGGTATGAAAGCAAACCTTCTCATAAAGGCATATCCAAGAGAGAACAATAGAGATCGGTCGTATGTGTTCATGGTTGCTAATATTCTGAAAGATAAAGGCATGAAGTAATGATACTTTGCTCCATTTCTTCGGACTAAATAGAGCGGTTCTTCTCTATATTCTATGTCCATTTGGGTAAATATCCTGCCAAACGCCAGATCAAGGTTCGCTCGGTTTAACTCGTCTATTATGAGCCAGCATGGTTTGCCTTTTTCTTTGAGCATCTGCTTACATTTCTCGGTTGCCTTAAGGATGATCCCCTCTTCAAATTCTGTTCCTCCTCCCTCTTTGGGAACTCGTCCACCTACAACATCAAAATAACTCCACTCCGCATTGGCTGTGTCAATCATAAAATTGTCTTTTCCGCAGACATACTCACAAATTTTCTTGGCCAAATATGTTTTACTTGTGGCTGGCGGACCATAAAAAATCACGTTTTTGCCTGCAATCAGATGAGCAAATGTGGACTTTATTACTTTTTGAAATTCTGGTTCTTGTTGAATTAGACTATTTAGAATTCCCCCTATATCTAGTTTCAGCGGTTTATACTTTTTCTTGATTATTTCAGCAATAATCTTTTTTGCCGCATCATCATTTACACGCATAAATGCTTGTGGTATAAAGTCTGCATCGTAACCTGCAATCATGTTAAATTTCTCTCTTGAAATCTGTATTGGTCTAATGTTTTTGACGAAGAAAACTAGGCTCCATGTTTCTCCGTTTTCATACTCTCCCCAAATTGTTTTCGCTAGTTTCTCGTTATCCATCTTCAGAACGATCTCCGCACAGTATACATAGCGCCCCCGTTTGTAGAATAAAACGTAGTCTCCAGGATTAATCGAATCCCATGTCGACTTGTTTGACTCTGCTGTGCCCCAGATCCTTATCTTTCCGTCAGAAAATAGCTCTTGGAGTTGTCTTTTCTCTTTACTGCTCAGCGCATTCGAAACAAGACTGATAGGTATGAGCCCCTCTATGCTTAATAGCTCCTTGGATTGACGAACAATGTCGTCTCTGATAACATTACGGTTAACATGCTCGCTGGACGATGGAGCTATGAAAACTTGTTTTTTCACATGTTCTCGCATTAACCTTCTTATCAGAAGATAATCCTCTTGACTAATGGGTTTTCCATAATTTCCTGGGCCCGGTCCCTGAAGATAGAAAGCTATTGCTCTTCGATCATTCTTTTTTTCTTTAGGAATAAAATTAAATTTTGGTACAAGTTCCCAAAAGTTGACTTTACCTATAGCTACAGGTTTAATCTTAACTTCAAATGGATATCTCTTTTTTCTCTCCGTTTCTTCATCAGTCCATATTAGCTCTTGATTTTCATACCAATCGCTAACTACTTCGAATATACCCATAAAACAATTTGTTCCCCGTACGTAAAAAATAATTTCGTCTCCTTTCTGAACTTTATAAGTCCATCTACGGGATCTGGATGCCCATACATTTTTTTCTCTTAAAATTCGCCAATTTTCATTCGAAGTAGACCAAATCCAGTATTTTTTCTCCACTTCCGATCTCTCCAGCTGAAGAAATTCCACACAGCCTACACTTTTAGTAAACTTATTTGGTTATTTAAAATTAAAAACGTGAAAGCATCTTTCGTCGAGACTTTCTACTTATACAGTCCCTAAAATGCTCTCATTGACACCAACACTCGTCTTATAGATAATCTCAACTTCATCGATATCTATGGATTTGTCCGCGGATGTAGAATTTCAATTCTCCTTTTACATAATTATGCCCTGTCTTTTACACTTTATTAAAACCAAAATTATCAAGACATTATAAGTTTTTGGCGGGCCCGGGGGGATTTGAACCCTCGACCATCGGCTTAGGAGGCCGACGCCCTATCCTGACTAGGCGACGGGCCCAGCACTAAAATGATCAGAAATAAATTAGCCTTATAATAATTTTCTGCAGAAAAACAGCCTCGCAATTCTCCGCGAAAAGTATAAAGGGGGAATTCGAGAAAATAGGCTATTGGGCCGGTAGTCTAGTCGGCTAGGACGTCGCCCTCACGCGGCGAAGGTCGCCGGTTCAAATCCGGCCCGGCCCACCAAAAATCGACTCTTTTTTGGATTGGGCTTAAATTTGGTCCAGTTTCTTGGCGTCTGATCTCTCCGTTTTTGCCTGTGGAGTGTATCCCGGCTTTGGCATCTTCATTCACTGAGTTGAAGTAGGCGCAGCGCCTACAGCTCTATATCTGAAAGTTCAGAGGCGAATCATGGATTGTAGATCGATCTCTCGATCCGCCGCTTTGAAATCACCTTCACTCAGGAGATGGTTCATCGGCTCATAATTCAGTCTCAAAATTCATTCAGAAAAATAAACGGCTGAATCAAGGAGCATTCAGCCATAATCACGCAAGTATATATACAAAATTTTTCAGCGCTGACGGGATGATGGTGCACTATGCTTATAAATGGGTGCGCCTCCGCTGGCGAAGATCGATCTTCGCCGATCCGCTCGTAGGCATGATCATACTTGTAGGGAAGGGATGAGTATTTGATGGCTGAGGAGCACGCTGCAGATATGGCCTCGTATACGAGTCTGGAGATTCTGACATTCCTGTTCTATTCGAGCTCCCTTCCCTTCATCCTCCTCAGCTTAATCTTGTGCTGAAGCGTTAGGAGCTTCTCAGGCGTTAATATCTTGCTCGTGGCGTATAATACCATGAGCGTCAGGGCGGCCGAGTATAGTATTCCATACAGGACCTGCATCGGAATGGGCGTGAATATCATCTCCCTGGCCATTATCATCGGGTATGATGTGGGCATGGCGTATACTACTATTTGAAGTGGCAGCGGAAGGGAGTTAACGTTTCCGTAGATTATGAGCAGCGATGGAAGCATTATCGGTATGACTATCACGCCTAGAAGTGAACCCGCGATCCTAACGTCGCTGCTTAATGCGCCTAGGACAACGCCGAGCGATGTCATGAATAGAATCGCTAATATCAAGCTTGCAACGAGGAGCACGTATGATTGTGGGGGTGGAGAAGGCAACTCCCCCAGCGGGCCTTCCATCTCTAAATTTAAGCCCAAACCGCCAAGGGAGATTTGGAAGTATAGCAGGAAGCCGGCCGCGAATATTATGCCGCCGAGAACGGCAACAACAGAGGAGCCTAAGAGCTTCGCCAATAATATATCGTATCGGCTCACAGGGAAGGTCAGTAATGTCTCAAGCGTCTTCTCCTCATTCTCAACAGCCGTGGCCGTAGCAGCTATCTGAGCAACGCTCATTGCCAAAACGAAGAGGAAGACTGGAACCATAACTCCATAGCCCATCACCATCTGCCCAAGGATCGATCCTGGAGGAGCATGTATGATCCTGCCCTTAACCACGGTATACTCGGTGACGTTAAGGGGGTTCCTCAAGACTTCAGGATCGACATTCGGGGCTATCTTAGATATTAACGTTGAACTAAGAACATCGGATGCCCTGCCCAATACGTTGCTAACGGCGGCCTGAGCCCCCATCGACTCGAAGCCCATACTCCTCATGATCGAGTAGACCTCAATGTTCACCCTTCCAAATCGCTTCAGGCTCTTCTCGAATCCCCTACGGATCACAAGCAGGGCCTTAGAACCCGACTTCTCAGCCGACTTAACGGCCTCATCCAGGCTCTTGGAGCCCACATCTATAACCTTCAAGCCCACATTGCTCAGCAGCGAGATGAATCTTCCACTAGCCTCTGTTCCATCCTCATCGATAACCATGACCGTTAACTCACCCATCGCCGCCTCAGCGGCTTGACTTGCAGCCATAGAGATGGCGAAGCCTATTATCGGAAACATTATGACCGGGACTATCAGGCCAATATATATCCTTGGATCCCTAAGTAGATCCTTAACTTCCTTCTCAACTAGAGGCCTAAGCCCTCCCATCTCTTAAGCACCTCCAAGAATGCCTCTTCGAGGTTCGAGGCTCCATATATGCGCTTTATCTCCTGAGGCTCGCCCTCCATGATTATCCTTCCCCTATGAATGAATGCAAGCCTAGTGCATAAATGCTCAACTTCAAGCATGTTGTGGCTCGATAATATTACTGATCCGCCGTCTGAGACATGCCTCTTAATTACATCCCTAACGTGCTGAGCGTGAAATACATCCAATCCAGCCGTAGGCTCATCTAGGATCGCAAGTTTAGGTCTAGTCATCAATGCCCTAGCAACTTGAATCCTCCTCTTCATCCCCCTACTGTATGTCTTCATCTTATCCATTATTCTATCGCCAAGCCCAGAGATCCTCACGGCCTCCTCAACGGCCTCCTCAACATCCCTTTTAGACTTGAAGTATATTCTAGCAACGATCGATAGATACTCGTATCCCGTCAGATTCCTGTATGTTCCAGCGTCCTCGGCTAAGTAGGAGATTAACTCCCTGATCTTCGAGGCTTCCTTTACAACGTCGTATCCGAGGATCCTAACATAGCCGCTTGTTGGAAGGAGGAGAGTCGCCAGAATCCTAAGCGTAGTCGTTTTTCCAGCGCCGTTAGGCCCTATCAAACCAAATATCTCGCCTTCATCGACTCTGAAGGATACTCCATTTAGGGCAGTTAATCCCCCAAATTGCTTAACTAGGCCTTCAACCTCAACTATCCTCTCATCGGCCATACCAGTTCACTCAGCCCTTTAAATCACCAAAAAGATAATTGCAATTATACTTTTTGGTTCTTTAGGATGGATCATTCCATTATAAGAGCCCTTATTAGGATGGAAATGCTAAAAAAGCGTATGGCATCTACATATTTTCGTCCAGCCTGGATAGGGTGGTCGCTATTCCATTCACTCCGCTCCATTTAGGTCCAGCCCTACTATTCGGACTTCCACTCAGAAAATACCTGCACGCCCCAACCTTCATCGTCGCAAATGTAATTGTGGATATCGAGCCATTCCTAGTGCTCCTACTTTCATTACCTTATCCCCTGCATGGATACCTGCACACTTTTCTCTCTGCCTCCCTTCTAGGTATAGGCCTCGGATACCTAATGTTCATGCTTGAAGCTCCACTACATTCACACTATAAGGCGCTGTTGCTCGAGGGGGATAGGAGGCTGGGGCTGAGATCCTTCATGGCTGCCGGAGTCTCCGGGACGATGCTCCACGTCCTCCTCGACGCCCCACTATACAGCGATATCCGCCCATTCTATCCCATCACAACAAATCCATTATATAACCCATCAATCAGCCTCCTCATCAATAGCTTCTGCATCTTCACCGGCATAGTAGGCATAATCATTTACATGGCAATCTCGGTCTATACGCTCTACGCTTGGATTAGAGACAGGCATTGAATACGACCCCAGACCGAATTCAATATAAAATAAATATGATCTAAGGGTGAATTTAGACATTCTCATGCATAGCATCACGGGGACAGAAATCTTCTGAAAGATTGAACCGATGGATCTGGATTGACCCTACATTCCGGATGCTCTGGGCATACCTTAACGACTCTGACCCGCCAGATCTATTTGAGCTATATCTATGCATTGACAGGTCCGAGAGGACCGTGAGGCTTCGCCTCCTAAGTATGATGCCCCGAGAAATGAGGAGAGACCCATTCTATTCGATGAGAACAAATATAGGTCGTTCCTACGCAACTACCTGAAGATGAAGTAGAGATTCGGGTTTTTCACTGCCGATTAGCGTTGACGCCTACTTTTATAAGTGTTTCATGTAATCTTGTTTGGAGGTGTCTCATTTGAAGATCACGATGGTTGAATCCGTTGAGTTTGAGATTCCATGGAGGAAACCTCTTGAGGAGCCTATGAAGTGGTGTGGAGAGCAGGGCAGGAGGGGCAGGATACATAAGGTCTACACGGATGAGGGGATAGTTGGATTATGCGATAATCCAATGGATGTTAGGGGATTGGCGAGGAGGATGATAGGTAGAGATCCATTCGACTTCATCTTGGATGATAGTGTATGGCCCCTTCAGGAGGCAATATATGATATTATCGCCCAGAAGCTCAATATCCCAGTATATAAGATTCTGGGAAAGAAATGTAGGGATAGAGTTCCAGTATGCTATTGGGTTCACCACTTCCCGCCTGAGATATTGGCCGAGGAGGCCGGATTGGCTGCGGACTCGGGATTCAAGGTTATAAAGTTCAAGTCTAGGCCATACTATGACGTTGTTGAGCAGGTTAGGGCGATCTCAGATGCCGCTCCTGAGCTCAGCATAATTCCTGATGCTAATGGCTCATGGTGGCTTCCATCAAGGGCTATAAAGATAATTAAGAGCATCGAGAAGTATGAGATATTCTGTGTTGAAAGTCCGATTCCGCAGGCTGATGTTAGGGGATACCTTAGGCTCAGGGAGAAGACGGATATTCCAGTTGCGATTCACATGGGAAATCCTGACCCGATAACGGCAATATCCACTGGCATGTGCGATTACTTCGTTATTGAGGAGCCCGGAGTTAAGAGGACACTGCAGTATGCAGCGATAGCCGAGCATGCCTCTCCATACGAGTCCTCAAGTGGAGATTATGGTAGGGGCTTTAGGGTTGGAGGTATGCCAGTGTGGCTTGAAGGGTTCGGCAGAACTGCAATAGCCGAGGCCTTTCAGATCCACTTGGCATCAGTTATAGAGGTGGCTAAGCTTCCAAGCCCATTCTTTATACATAGGCTTAGGGAGCATCCGCTGGTTGAGGATCCGCTTGAGGTTAAGGATGGAACGGTTAGGGTTCCTGAGAAGCCAGGGCTTGGAGTAACCTTAGATGAGGACGCCCTAAAGAGATACTGCGTTAAGAGGATAATAATCCAGTAGAGCCCGTCTAGCCGAAAAAGCTTTTAAGGCTTAACGGGGCCTATTACCTCTGGGGTTTATGGGATGCCAAGAGAGCTGATCGCCATAGCTCCCAGAAAAGCAGTTATCAGGGAGTATGAGGAGCCGCCTCTCAAGCCTAAGCAGGTTCGGATTAAGAGCCGCCTCTCAGCCGAGAAGCATGGGACATCGCTTACCCTGTATCGGGGTTTATCTCCATTCTCAACGAAGACATTGGATGAGAAGTTAGGGGTATTCGTTGATAAGCCTACTGGAAAGGGAGGATTCGGAGGGTTCCCATTGAGGCTTGGAAACATGACGGTCGGTGTGGTCACGGAGGTTGGAGATGAGGTTGAAGGCTTAAAGGTTGGAGATAGAGTTTACGGGTATCTCCCAATCCGTGAGACCCATGTGGTTGATGAGGACAGGGTAAGCCTTGCCCCTCCAGATCTCAGCGATGAGGATCTCGTATGCATTGATCCAGCCGTTGTTTCATTGATGGCCGTTAGGGAGGGCCATGTTAGGGTTGGGGATAAAGTCGCGATCTTCGGGCTTGGAGCGATAGGCTTAATGACCGTTCAGATGGCGAGAATCTCAGGTGCAACATGCATAGTCGCGGTTGAGCCGATCGATAAGCGGAGGAGACTCGCGGAGGAGTATGGGGCTGATCTAACCCTCAATCCATACGAGTGCGATGCCGGATTGGAGATTAAGAGGAGATTCGGAGGGGTTGACGTGGCGATCGATACTAGCGGCTCATACAGGGCTTTACATCAGGCGATTAGGGCCACGGATTATGGGGGAACTATTGTTCCAGTATCATGGTATCATGGTGAAGCCCGCGGATTAAATCTCGGCGAGGAATGGCACTTTAACAGGCAGATAATGGTCTCCGGGGCTAGGGTTGAAAGCGAGCCCTACAGGGATTATCCGAGATGGAGTAGGAAGCGCGTATATGATACCGTGATCGAGCTGTTCCGTAGGGGAGCCATAACGAGCAGGGGCCTGCTACATCCAATAGTGAAGTTCGATGAGGCAGTTGAGGCGTATAGGATGATAGATGAGAAGCCTGAGGAGGCCATAAAACTCGCAGTCATCTACGAGTGAAACTGGAATTCACGATAGAAAATGTAGTGCTGCGAGGCTTATTAGAGCCGCGGCTGTAACAGGCGGAATCATAACCTTCATGTAATCTTTTATTTCTGTCTTCAGCATCTTTATTGTCAATGAGACGCATGGATGAACGGGAGTTAACACGTAACCCAAGAATATCCCATAGTATATCAGCGCGAACCTTGATGGCGAGATAGATCCGAACCTTGAGATGTATATCGGAAAGATTATTCCAGCCGGCGTTATTATCCTTCCAGTTGAGAATCCCAACGCAAATGCTATGCAGTAGATGATCACTGGGGATAGGGGGAGATCCCTCAGCAATTCTGGGATGCCGGAGGACCTGAAGACATCAAGGAAGAATATTATGCCGATCATCATCGCCGCGAAGCTCCAAGGCTTCGCCTTCACAGCCATCCTGCGGAGATCAGACGGTTTAACCCCTCCAATGATAATTGCCAATGCGAGGCTTGAGGACACCGCAATCAATGTTCCAGCCTCCTTAACCTGCGGATTCAGGAATGCTCTGATCGAAGCATCCATTATGGGAGCTAAGAGCAGGATGATTAGTGGCTGAATAAGATCCTTAAGTGAGAATCTCCGTTCATACTCTATTCTTCCATGGCATCTTCTGAGCAGGAATATGTATCCCAAGAGCAGGGAAAACAGCAATAGAACAGCCAAGTATGGAATGGGCCTATACAATTCTAGGTTTGCAGCTTCAGTTGCAACTATGAAGTTCGCTGAGATCGGATAGACAAGGTATAGTATATGCCTAAACCAGACGTTTATTCCAGCCTTCTCTCCACGTGGAAGGTCGCCTCCAGCCCTATCGACTATTGGGGCTGAGAGCAGAGCTCCCCCGGGCATAGTTAGCATTCCTATGAGAGCCGGCGAGAGCATTAGGAATGCCCTTCTTCCGATGCGCATATTCCCGATCAGCCTATCCATCTGCCCGGTCTCGCTCATAACCTCGCCTATTAATGGGATCAATCCGACCGCTAGGGCTAATGCGATGGCTGAGGGGTCAAACAGAAGCCCTAACAGCAGAGGCGACAGGGAATTTGGAATGGCGATCATTCCAAGTGTGAAGGCCGCAAGGAACATTGCGAGCGTTAGGCTTCTCTGCGAGACTAGGAGCAGAATGATTACTGACAGGATAAATCCTAAGAGGATATTCTGATCTCCCATTAGTCTCAAGCCTAAAACTTTCTTATGTAGCCCTCAAGATGCCATGCCGACTTGAACTTCTCATTCAGATCAAGCATGAGGTATGCTCCTTGAATATTATAGTATGGCGGACCTCTCCTAGAGAATAACGTTAATACCTTCCCGTCATGGTTGAACTTGTATCCTTCAGCCGCAGGCTCATGCCCCCTAACTATGAACTTCACGTTTAAAGCCTTCAATGCGGCTGATGTCACATCCTCCCCGAAGAGCCTTCCAGCGCCCCTAGGCGATGGGAGAACACCGGATATCCCATCTCTCGGATCGCTCCATAATATCTCCTCGAGTAGACTCTCGGATGGATGCCTCTGATATGCGTATGCCAAATCGTCTATTCCAGTTATTCCCGCCGGGACTCCGCCATGAACCATGAGGAACCTGCCCGGAACTAACGCTGCAGTATAGAACCTTCTGAATAGGTTGCTGAGTGCATCGTATACTCGGCTCCATTCGCCTCCAAACTTTAATTGTAGATGATATGGGAGGTCATGGGGATACGCGAGCAGGTCAGGTGGGCCTTCATGATTTCCCTGGAGCAATACAACCCTATCTGGAAACATGGCCTTCAGGCTTAGCACTACAAAGTAGACTTCAGGCGAGTGTAAACCTCTATCCCCATAGTCCCCGAGGAATATCATGCGCATATCTTCTCCCCTAGAGGCCTTCTCGACGAATTCGGAGTCTATCAGAATGTGTTTTAGGCTCTCAATGTCTCCATGTAGATCTCCTATTATCGCGGCCTCTCCGGCGGGCGGTATATATATCAGCCTGCCCCTCAATCTTAATCTTCCAGACCCGCTCATCTCATCCGATATTAACCTCTCGACCTCATCTATAACCCCCAGAAGATCATCCGCGGATATGTTCCTCGCCCTCTCGATGAGATCATACGCTCTCATCATCCGCCATCGCTCCATGATGAGCTGAAGCATATATAAATCTATGCTGGACAGAATGGAATTTAAGACCTCATTTGGCGGTGATGGGTTTGTCGAGATTTAGGATGGGTTTTGAGGATTCGCTGGGTAGAATATTGCGTGAGGGACTCTGCGTTGGATGCGGCTCATGCGTGGCATCCTGCCCTCTCGGATGCCTGGAATACTCCGATGGGAAGCCAGTATTAATTGGAGATTGTAGTTCATGCGGCATATGCTCTAGGGTATGCCCAATATATGAAAGATCAGTTGGGGAGGTTGAGAGGTTAATCTTTGGCAGGGAGAGGATGAGTAGTGAGGAGTTTGGGGTTTATAGGAGAGTCTGTATTGCGCGGACGAGGCTTAGAGAGGTGAGGATGAGATGTCAGGATGGAGGGGTCGTCACTACGCTTCTCATATACGCCATGAAGGATGGACTTATAGATGGAGCTGTAGTCTCAGGCTTCGATGAGGATGAGCCTTTAAGGGCGGTTCCTATGCTCGCAAAATCCAAGGGTGAGATCTTATCCTCAGCTGGGACTAGATATGCATACTCTCCTAATCTTCTAGCACTTAGGGATGCAGTCTCCCATGATTGTAGGAGAATCGCGTTTGTCGGGGTTCCATGTCAGATCGAGGCTTTAAGGCGAATTCAGATCCTCCCAGTTAAGAGGTACGCCGAGAGATTAGGTTTTGCCATAGGATTGTTCTGTAGCGGATGCTTCTCATATAGTGGCCTAGCCGAGATGCTTAGGGAATTGCTGAGGCTGGATCCGAACGATGCTTTGAGGGTGAAGATTAAGGGTGAAATCGCGGTTTTCACGGTTCAAGGCGATGAGAGACGCGTCTCCCTCAGAGACGCCAAGAGATACTTTAGGAGATGCAATTTAACATGCATTGACTTCTCAGCTGAGCTTGCAGATATATCTGTGGGCGGGATAGGCTTGGAAGGCTGGACGATAACCGTTCTTAGAAGCAGCGTCGGCGAGAGGATATTTGATGATGCCGCTTCAAGGGGGCTTCTTGAAGTTAGAGATGCAGATGAGGAGACCATACGCCTTCTAGTTAGGGCGTCGAGGAGGAAACGTAGGATTGGAATATCGAATCTGCGGAGGCTTAGGCATTCATGAATCTAAAGCATCCACGAGTATCTCGTAGTTTATCTTTCCAGCCGTGAATGTCCTTCCGGTCTTCAGATCGTTTATTGTGACCTGAGCTGGAGCGAAGATTTCAGGGTCGATCCTATAAAAGTCCATTTTGGCCTCTCTGTATATATCGGAGAACCGCCTGCCGTAAACTCTTGATGATGATGAGACCGCCCTTGGGGTTATCTCCTCTAGGAGGGACTCGTCTCCGCATGTGACGTTGTAGTAGGCCGCTCCGCCGTATAGTATTGCATCGTTCGTCCTGCCTATCGACTCCGCCGGGTCCGGGTGAACTGGAAGTATAGGGGCTATGCTCCAAGCGCTGACTATGAGTTTCGGATCTAACCCTAGAGTCATGAGTTTGTGGATTCCAGTCTCGGCTGTTCTACCGGAGACCTGCACGTATCCCGGGATAGTAGCCGTCGGAACGATTATGACGTATAGGTTTTCGGGGTGGACTCCGCATTTATCCGCCATGTATTCTATCACCGTCTCTGGAGGAGGATTCGAGGCCTCGAGGATTATAACGGCCTCCTCCGATTCGTCACGGTAATTTAGGCTTTTATATATCGATTTGGGCTTTAAAGCCAGTGCCCTCGCTGGTCCTGAGGCTATTGCTTCATAACCATCCCTTCTTATCTTCCATCCTGCGAGCTGCGAAGCTAAGGTTGAGATTGCAGGTTGATCAGTATATACTGAGATTGCAGGTAGGATCTTGTCTCCTATGGTCATGGATGTCAATTCGGCCCTTCCAAGCCCTCCCATGCATATCTCCGTTATTATCAGGCCGGCAGCGTATCCTCCGCTGGCATCTATAAGCGTCGCCCCAAGCTGCGTCCTCTCAGCCTTCACCCGGAATCTCGTATGCTCCTCTAGCATGAGCCTTACTAGCCTCATGGCTTCACGATTGACGCTTATCATAGCCTCACCCTAAAGGTATCTCTCGTATGATCTGAGATGCGGATTCCTGTCTCTTGAGATGTACAGTCTTCCGCTTCCTCCCTCAGCGTGGTCTCCCTCAAAAAGGTAGAATTGCCCCTCAATTCTCTCCCCGCATATCTTCACTTTCCCCCTTAAATCTTCAATCGTGAATGTTGGAAGCACGGATGATACATGCCCGCATATCGCTATTTTGCCCTTTATCATCGAGGCTCCCGGCCTTCCACGGGAGTTTCCCATTACGAGGATCTCTCCTCCCTGCATGTGGATCCCCGCGAATTCCCCAGCGTCCCCGTGAATCTTTATTGTTCCTCCCCTCATGTAGCATCCAGCCTCATTTCCGACGTCTCCGTGGACTATTATGGATCCGCCAATCATTCCTCTTCTGCTTCCCCTGTATGGGGCTGCCAGGTAGTCGCCTGCTGACCCGTGTATCTCTATCTTTCCGCCCTTCATCATGCATCCAGCCCATGAGTCGGCGTCTCCGTGGACTATTATGGATCCGCCAATCATTCCCTCGCCTAGATGCATTCCCACATCTCCATGTATGATTATCGCTCCGCCAGACATCTCAGCCCCTATCATCCTAACCTTCCTTAGGTCTCCGATTATGTGCAATTCTATCTCATCTTTTACGCCTTCAGATTCAACTTTAACGTCGAATAAGTCCCCTAAGTTTTTACGTTTGTTTCCCTCCCAGACCTTCAGGTTCATTATCTCCTCTAGCGGCTTCCCCGAGAATCTATCCGGGCATAGTGAACTCGCGTATACTGGAACTCTAAATCTCCTTTTGGGCTTTATTGTATATTTTATCTTCTATCTCCTCCAGCAGGTGTTATTCGCATCGTGGAGTGCAGGTAATCCTCTTGGATAATGTAGTTCTCAAACTCTACCGTCCAGTATTCCCTGAATTTCCTCTTTAAATCCTCAAGCGCCCGCCAGTGTAGTTCAGCGTCTATCCCCGGGGACTTCTCCGCATCAACCCATATTGTCCGTCCCATGCTCGACTTTACTATTCTCCCATTCACCGCGACTACTTCTCCGCCCTTAATCGTGTACGCCGCATTCATGAATGCCCTTCTAACCTCCCTGTAATCCCTTGATGGATCGATCCTTTTTGGATCTATGTCGTATATTGCTATGTCAGCGTCTGCTCCAACTCCGAGATGGCCCTTCCATTTTAGGCCTAGGGCCTTAGCCTGCCCGGCTCTCGTTATTATGGCTATCTCCCTGAAGGTATATTCTCTGTCTATGCTCGGCAGGAGCGATCTCCCAGCCGCCTTGCTATTTATCCTATTTAGTGTCTTCTCCCTAGCCTCTACGCTCATGAGCCACGAGATTATCCTCGGGTATGTCGTGAATGGAGCTCCATTCGGATGGTCAGTCGTCAAGTATATCCTCCATGGATCATCGATTAGAAGGGCTATTTCAAGCCCAATCGACCACATAACAGCGTGAACGTAGCTTTTACGTCTATATCTGAATGGAACTATTCCGCTTCCAGTCTCTGTTTCAACGTCATGGTTTATCCACTTGTTTCCGCTCAGCTCATAAAGCGTGTATTGCCACGGCCCGTCAGCCGTCATGGTCGTGGTGTCGGTGAATACTACCTGCCCCATATCCAATGTGACGTGGCGGCTTCGATTCACGTATTTTGATATCTCCTCGGCCCCAGACCTTAATGTCCTCCAATCTTCCCCCTTAAATGCGCTGAATTGACAGTGCGTAATGTGTATTACTGGTTCATCATTCTCGGCTAGGTCACTGACGCAGTCCATAGTCTCGATCGTCGTAGCGTAGTTTCCAGGCTGGCCTAGACGGTTTGTGTGGACATGGATTGTATGTGGGAGACCCAAGAGAATGTTTATTCTGCATAGTCCACGTATTATCTCTCGGGGCGTCACATCGAAGTTTGGAACTGGATCATCTAGATCCTTCACGTTTCTTCCATATCCCCATGCTTCAACTCCTCCCGGATTAACTATCTTTATAGCGTATCCCTTAGTGGCCGAGATCATCCATGCTACGTGAGCCGCGCACTCCTCTATCTCATCTCTGCTCAAATATTCGAGTGTGAACCACCAGTCTCCGAGCAGCGGATAAGTCGCCTTATCAACGATTGGAGTGTCATCCAATTCTTCATGTGTATGTCTCGCTTCGAGCGGAGGCATTGATGGATTACATAGCATCGTATATCCCATTCTGGCATATCTATATCCAGTCGTGAAGGTCGATGGTATTGAGCGGCCTACCCCCGAGCGGGTAACTTCAGTCTTAGCCTCAAAGTCAACCGCGTGGTCTTCAGGCCTTAATAGTCTGCCAGCGTTGACCTCTGAGCCTGCTATGTGCGCGTGTATATCTATTCCGCCCGGCATAACAAGCATTCCAGATGCATCTATAACTTTGGTCTCTCCACCGTGTGCCTCCTCAACTATCTTTCCGCCGTCAACTATTATATCCATTACTTCTCCGTCAATCCCATTTAATGGGTCATATACGCATCCATTCCTTATTAGAAGCGGCATTTAGCTCCATCCGCTTATGGGCGGAATCAATGATTTTATAAAATAATTCAATACTCAGCATATAACACTTTTTAGTTGTATGTTAGGCTTCGCCCGATCCCTAGGCCCGCCTACCTCGCATGTAAGGCTATCCTCTCCATCTCGTTGCGTCTCTGAACTGCGTAGCTCTGCGGGGACCTATTCGCGGCGGCTATTATCTCCTCGGCCAAGCATTCCTCAAAGGGCTTTGGATTGCTGAAGGCGGCTATTCTAGCTCCCTCGCTGATGAACCTCAATGCGAGATCAACTCTTCTCTGCGGGGAGATGTCTACGGCCTGATGATAGACTATTCCTCCATAACTGATCCTAGTTGTATCCTCGCATGGAGCGGCATTCTCTATCGCTCTTATGAGGACCTGAAGCGGGTTCTCCCCAGTCCTCAAATGGATTATCTCAAATGCATTTCTTATGAACTTCAGCGCCCTAGCCTTCTTTCCAGCATTCTTTCCAGGCCTCATAAGGTTGTTCGCTAACCTCTCAACTATGTTGAGCCTTGACTTGTGGAATCTATGATGCTCATGTCTACCCATGGTATGCGGAACATGAATGGGCCTTAATGAAATATAGTCTTTAAGGCCCGGATCTCTCACTTCAACGTCTAAGCTCCATTTTCCGAAGAGCTTGAATTCCGGCTCTTTGCTCACTTGATTCAGCCTCGCAAACATAAAGATTTATCAGAGTTATTTAAGGATTATGAGGAAGCCGTTTGATTCTTCATTATCTCTGCGAGTATAGCCTTCTCTGTGTGTAACCTATTCTCCGCTTCATCCCACACTATCGATCTGGGTCCATCTATGACGTTATCTGTGACCTCCTCTCCTCTATGCGCCGGTAAACAATGCATAAATAGGGCGTCGCTTGGAGCAGCATCTAGGAGCCTACTGTTCACCTGATACTTCGGCAGGAAGACTCTCAGCCTCTCCTCGCGTTCAGCCTCATCACCCATCGAGACGAATGTATCCGTGTAAATCACATTTGCATCCTTCACTGCCCTAAATGGATCCCGCAGTATCTCTATCTTCGATCCGGAATGCTTAGAGTTCTTCTCTGCGAATCTGAGGGCCTCAGATGAGGGCTCATACCCCTCCGGACATGCAATTGACAGATCTAATCCCATCTTGCTACATCCTATCAGCAGCGAGTTGCAGACGTTATTTCCATCCCCAACATATGCAACCTTCAATCCCCTCAGATAGCCGAACTTCTCCAGCATGGTATAGAGGTCAGCCACTATCTGGCATGGATGATACATGTCTGAGAGGGCATTTATGACTGGAACGTCGGCGTATCTGGCCATCTCAACCAGATCGCTTTGCCTATATACCCTCGCGACTATAGCGTCCACGTATCTGCTAAGCACCCTCGCAGTATCAGCGATGGTCTCTCCCCTGCCAAGCTGTGACTCCCTCCATCCGAGAATGATCGGGTGGCCTCCGAGCTGATCTATGGCGACCTCAAAGGATACCCTCGTCCTCGTCGATGGCTTCTGGAATAGCAGGACAATAGACTTGCCGGATAGTATATTCACCTCATCTGGATCAGCATTTCCCCTCTTGAATCTATCAGCGGTCATGAGGAAGCCCTTTATCTCGTCCGGCGTGTAATCCTGTAATGTGAGCAGATCACGCTTCCTCAATTTTGATCATCAAATCTGTGAATTGAAGAGGCATTATATTATATTTTTCACGGAAATGGATAAAAGTGGAGATTTTAAGGTTTATGCCGGCATGAAGAACTTTATCATTCCTAGGAACGGTCGAGGAGTCCGGCCATGAACGAAGTTAATGTGCAGTCGACGATCTTCGTCCGAGGCTATGACCAAGCGCGTCGGAATTGAGACAGCATTTGCAATAATAACTTCCAGAATTATAATTGATATTATCCCGAAGGTAAACAGATAAGAGTGAAAGTAATAGCTGACAGAGAGACTGATAGATAATCGGGGAGAAGAAGTAACTCAATAAGTTAATGCTCTCTCCTTTGCTATACAGAAAGAGATGACGGTGAAGGAACTGGCTGAGGCTGATACGTGCTACGCTCCGCCAGTGAATGAGACGTGGGAGCCGATGGTCCTAGCGGCTAAAGTTGCGATGAGAAAACTCTCATAATTCTTTAAGATGCTCCTTTTTTTTAATCATCTAGTGTTGCATCAGACTCCTCGTCAGGTCCTTTCTTTTCTAGACGTCTAAGAGCAACTGAAACTTCCCATACGTGACAGTTAAGTTTTCTGCATATAGCCTAAAGGGAGCAACGTTTTTCTATTCTAAGAGCTTAAGAGTTTCAGTCTCAAGATCCTCTAAGGAACGACGCTTATATAGGTAGTAATGTGCTCCTTACATTGAATGATGAAGAAGGAGTTATTAAGTGCTCATACAATCTCACATATAACTAGCAAGTTCAGGTACTTATAACTTCTTAGATTATTGCCTTACAATTTGAAGATAGAACAAAACATCGATAATTTATGTCACCAAGTGGTTGAAGGTGGGGGAAGGGATAAAAAACGACTTAGCCGCTTTAAAAGCATTATGCTTTCGATTATGTTGACATTGCTAATTATTTATATTCTTCCATATTTTGTCATTATTTCTTTCACTTGGTCTAGTGGAATAGCCCTTCTAATATGGTAGTCTCTTCCGATCATAGTTTCTGCTTTAAACAGAGCGTTCACAATAGCTTCTTCGGTTGCCTCTACCGTCGCCCTAAAGATTGGATTCAGAAAAGTCTCATTCGTTTCGATCGCCTCTCTTCTTTGTCCCGTGTCCTTTTGAATGCTCTCTATAAGCGGGTTAAGTTCTCTCTTTGATGTTGAGAATGCTATAACAAAGTCTCCGCTACCGGAGGATCCATAAGAACCCGTTCTAGCTACTCCTAACATGGCTCTCTTTGCAATCTTCCAAAGTTGCCGTGAAGTTAGCTTTAAATCGGTAGCGACAACGATTATTATGGAGTTTGACTGCTGTTTTCCTCGAGGTTTAACATGCGAAAGCTTCATGCCAACTGGGACACCGTCAATTTTCAAATCTTCACGTCTCCCAAAATTTAGTTGAACCAAAACTCCTAGACTAAACTCGTTCGTAACTCTTGATGACGTTCCTATGCCTCCTTTAAATTCAAAACCTGACATGGGCGTTCCACCGCCTACATTTCCTTCTTTGACGGGTCCCATTCCATCTCGACTGTAAGCCTTTCTTAGAGCCTCAAAGACATGTTTTCTCCTTACATGACGGCCTATTGAATCGTTCAAGTAGGATCCATTAGTTTCGCCTACAACTGGATTTATAGACATGGCTTCCACATTCATAACCTCATACATATAATCAATTAAGGCGTCGGCGACTATCCACGTGTTTAAAGTATCCGTAAGTAGAATGGGCGTCTCGATAACTCCCATGTGACTTACCTGAAGCAGTCCCACTGCTTTTCCATAAGCGTTATATGCGTAGACTGCTGCTCTAACCTTGTTTTCGTAAACATTGCCCTGGTGAGGGACAATAGCGGTAACTCCAGCTCTTACAGGCCCTTTTCCTACTACAAGAGGCCCCTCACCTTCAATGATTGTTGAATGACCAACTCCCACTCCTTCGACATCTGTTATGGCATTATATCTTCCTGGTTTCATCACGCCTATCTTTATACCCATATCTCTTGCTCTAACCCTCTTTCCCAACTCTTTCCTACCTCATTTTTGTAAGTTCTAACCTTACAGAATAAACTTGAAATCATTATTTAAGACTGCTTAGCATAAATGCCGCATTACATGAACTAACGTCTTTATCCTCAACCGCCTCGAACCATCTTCAATTTGAAATTCGCTTTGTGGAATGTTTAGTTTTTGTCCGCCACTTCTTTTTTCTGGTTAGTATCTTTCGCTCTGTTGCTTACAGATTTATGAGTATATTTTAGATGGGCGTCTTCATCATGAGTTCTCTTGCAATGTTCTTCAGTCTTCGCTATGCAAGACTCTCCGAATCTTCTCTTGAATGTCATGTATGCTATCTCAACAATCCATCTTTCCTAGTAGCCCATGAGCCTAGACATTCATATCTCTCAAGAAAATTGAGGCTGAGGAAAAGTTCACTCGCATGATAAGCCACTCACTTGACTACCCCACAAGGCAAAGAGTTAGTATTATGCGTCAGATTTATATCCGCCAATGTTTCATCATGAATCGTGTGACCGACCTTTGAAGCTTAGATTGCCGAGACTTCCACTTCTGATATTCCTGCTGATGGTCTGCATCTCTCTAATTTTAGGTTTCAGCATAATCCACTTTACCGTTGCAACAAATAGAAGGGGAGACTATCTCAGCTTAAATAATGACGTTTTATCAGTGAACTTTCCAATCAACTGGTTCGCGTTAACTTGGGAGTCCTCAAATAGATCTTTAGGCGGGAAAGTATTCAGCCTAATAATCTTGCCTCCCGATAAATTCTCAGCTATTTCCATTCAAGTATATGATAAAGTGGCTACTGAAAGACTCTTTATCGAGGGAAAACTCAGCGATCCCGCGGCCATAGCCTATCGGGACATCCAACGATTCTTCGATTGGATCCTCAAAAAGAATGAGAATGCATCTATAATCTCGATCGTTAATGGCACTGCATATGCGGGGGCATCAGGGAATATAGCGAGATACTCGAAGATACTCATAAGGAATGGATTTAAGTCTTCAGATGGAAAATATTACAACATAAGTTGTATGGTGCTCTCCTTTATGAATGAGGATAATCTTGTTCGCATAGCGTTTTGGGGAAAGCAGGAAGATTATGAGGAAACATCTGAAGTCTTTCAGAGAATATTAAGCGATTTGATGGTGAAGGATTATGGCAGGAAGTGAGGAGCGGAAAGTATCAAAGGGCGACATTCTAAACAGTCTGCTCGGAGGGATCATATGCTTCTTTATGATGATGGTACTTCCCGGCATAGTGGATATGCTTTTCAGGCATTTGCTGATCTTTTTGGGTATTATAGGTGTTATGGTCTTTGACTCATTTAAGATCGCACATGCAATGATAATCTTTGGAACTGCATATCTGATATGTGGCTTTTTAGGGGGACTCTACACTGGCTATAGAATTGAGGCAAGATTAAACCTCTTCCTTTTCATCACGGCCTCCATCGGATTCACATCCTTTATTATATTATCATATTTTTTGGGGCGTCTAACCTTACCTAGCACATACATCGATGTTATTATCCCGGCTCTCGCGGGAAGCTTTATCGGCGTGTACTTAGGAGGCTACACGATCATCTGGCCTTATAGGCATGAGGAGGAAACATCAACTCCCACCATCAATTTAGATTTTGGCGGCGGAAGAACTGAGGAATAAGTTTGCCTATTATCATTTAGCAATGCGGAGAGAAGAAAACATATTATTGTAGAGAATGGGGATACAAGGCTTTTTGCTTACGCATCATGAAGCCTAGGGGCAACGTCTACTCCGCCATTACTAGGTTCATTAGTATTCCACCTCCACTGGCTATCGGCGATAACTTAACCTTCGAAGGAGTTATCCCTGCAAGCTGCGGTGACAGAACCACGATTCCAAAGCCATCTACTCGCTGAGGAGGATTCTGCGGGGTAAGAGGCCTCTGTTCAATTGAATTGTAACTCCCTTATTCGATCTTATGCGATGGAGACCGGGTGAGGTTATGACGAAGAATGAATCTTTTTTGATCATCATTAGCACATCATCTATCATTACTTGCGTATTTCATAGGCGAAAACGTATGCCTTCAATGTCGAGTTTGCTGCTAGGAAAAATGTGACTTCCTCATCCGGTCTGACAAGAAGGCATTCACTCCCCTTCCATATGCCCAGTCATACGATCTTTTTATGTTTCTGCTGTGAACAAACATGAATGATATCGGCTTGTCGCTTTCAACGCCATTTCATAGTCAGGTTCAGCGGCTTCCGGCATTACATTGACGGCTTAACCGGCCTTACACTGACCTCCTTTATCAGCCTTTTATATGCGAGATCCCACATCTTAACTTTTGTATCCTCCCATGCGCATATTCTGAAGCCATAATCCTCCTTCTTGTCGAATGATCCTCACGTGATGATTGAAAAATTATAGTATGGGATCTCTGCTACGTTTCTCATGATTCCCATTTTATGGATAATCTTAATTGCTTTGGGCTTCAAGGATATATTAAAGGGGGATTTTCGCGTGAAGGGCGTGATTCTCCATGGTGGCCATGGAACGAGGCTTCGTCCATTAACTCATACTGGTCCAAAGCAGCTGATCCCCGTAGCGAATAAGCCTATCTCGCAGTATGTATTGGAGGATCTAAGAGATTCCGGAATTAGAGATATCGCGATAATTCTTGGGGATATATATCCCGAGAAGGTGAAGGAGTATTATGGGGATGGATCTAAATTCGGAGTGAATATCACTTATATTTATCAGGGTGAGCCTAAGGGGATAGCTCATGCCGTAGGCTTATGTGAAAGCTTCGTAGATGAGGAATTTGTCGTCTATCTTGGAGATAACATCCTTAAGGGCGGAATATCCAGGTATGTGAAGGAATTCTCTAAGTCAGATCTAGATGCTATGATCCTACTATGTAAAGTTCCTAAACCGGAACTATTTGGAGTTGCGAAATTCGATGAGAAGGGCAGGCTTGTGGGGCTTATTGAAAAGCCTAAGAAGCCGCCTAGCCCCTACGCTTTAACTGGCATATACTTCTTTAGGTCAGCGATATTCGATGTGATTAGAAATTTGAAGCCTTCATGGAGGGGAGAACTTGAGATTACAGAGGCAATTCACAATCTGCTCGTTGAAGGCTATAAAGTGGAGCATAGAATGGTGAGTGGATGGTGGAAGGATACTGGAACGCCCGAAGATATTCTCGAGGCGAATAGGCTGATCCTAGATGAAATGAAACCACATATAAACGGCATAATTGAAGATTCATCCTCAATACAGGGCAGGGTCTCCATAGGCTCTGGAACGATAATTAGGAGTGGGGCGCTGATAAGGGGTCCCGTAATAATTGGGAAGAATTCTAGAATCGAGAGTGATGTGTATATTGGACCTTTCACGAGCATAGGAGATAATGTCGTGGTGAAGAGCGGCGAGATAGAGAATAGCATAGTCATGGATGGATGTATAATAAACATTAATGATAGGATAATAGACAGTCTGATCGGGCCGAACGCCAAGATCATGCTCGGCGGGGAATCAAAGCCTACTGGAAGAAGATTCATAATAGGAGAGTCCTCCCGAATAATCTTATAGGCTATGTTGTGATTGAGATGATAGCCCTCGTGACGGGCGATACTGGATTCATAGGAAGCAACATGAAGGAATTTCTGATAAGAAGGAACGTTGATGTCATAGGATTTTCGAGGAGGAATGGACATGACATATTCGACGTATCTGACCTAAGAAGAGCCGTGAAACAGAGCGATATAGTCTATCACTTCGCCGCTGAGGCTAAGCCCGGAGAGAGCGTTCTAAATCCGAAACATACAGTTGAAGTTAACATTAGAGGCTCTCTCAATGTTCTTGAGGCATGCAGAGAATTCAATGTTCCTCTGATATATCCGAGTAGCTGCGAGATATATGGAGACTCGAAAGTTCCTATAAGAGAGAACTTTCCGTTGAATCCGCCAAATCCATATGCCGCCTCAAAAGCCGCGATAGATAGGCTGTGCTACACATACTACAAGTGTTATGGGCTGGACGTTAAGATCGTGCGGCTCTTTAACCCTTATGGCCCACATCAACAACTCAACAAGATAATACCAACATTCTATTTTGAGGCTATAAAAAATAAGCCGATAACAGTCTATGGAGACGGAACAGACACCAGAGATTACGTGTATATCAGCGATATAGTATGGGGCTTATGGTTAGCCAGAGACCTTCCAGCAGGGGAGGCCGTTAATCTGGCAACTGGAAGGGCGACGACAAATCTTGAGGTCGCAAAGATGATAAAGAGTCTAACAAACAGCAAGTCAAAGATAATATTCGTTGATTATCCAAGGGCGTTTGGGGGAATAAGGCATCAGATAGGCTCATATGAGAAGGCGGAGAGGCTGATCGGATGGAGACCGAAGATAAGCCTAGAGGAGGGCTTAAAGAAGACCTTAAAGTGGCTTACTGAGATAAGCCGGGAGAATGGATGAAATTGGATGAGAAGGAATTGCGAGGCGAGATATTTGAGGCGATAAGGAAGATATTTGATCTCCGCTCAAAGGAGGAGAGGTTTACTCCTGGAGTCGATTTGGTTCGATATGCAGGCGCGGTTATAGATGATAGTGAAGTAAGGAATATGATGAATGCAATTCTTGACGGCTGGTTCGGAATCTCAAAGTATGCAAGGAGATTCCAGATTGAATTCTCAAGGTTCCTTGGAGTGAAGAATACCATAATAACTAATTCTG
Organism: uncultured Candidatus Bathyarchaeia archaeon; assembly: GCA_964508155.1. GTDB lineage: Archaea > Thermoproteota > Bathyarchaeia > Bathyarchaeales > DTEX01 > B63. The sequence continues at coordinate 47,931 of CAZDRE010000005.1, read as the reverse complement.
GCTCATCGGCGAACCTCCTGGCTATATCGGCACTATCATCCAAGCGGCTTGGCGATAGCAGACTTAAGCCCGGAGATGAAGTTATAACTCCCGCATTGACATTTCCGACAACCCTCAACCCGATAATACAGAATGGCCTAATTCCAGTCTTCTTAGATGTCGACCCGGAAACCTATAATGTTAGGGCTGAGGAAATCGAGGATGCACTTTCCGATAAAACAAGGGCAATAATGATACCGCATACGCTTGGAAATCCAAATGAGATGGATGTCCTTTGTGACCTTTCGGAGGATCACGGCCTCTTTCTGATAGAGGATGCGTGTGATGCTTTGGGATCAAGGTATGACGGCAGATATGTAGGCTCATTTGGGGAGTTCGGAACCTTCAGTTTCTATCCGGCTCATCAAATAACGATGGGGGAGGGAGGGGCTCTCGTGACTAACGATGAGAGACTAGCGGAGATAGCGTTATCTCTTAGGGATTGGGGGAGAGCATGCGTAATGCCAATATGCAACCCTACAAGATGCCCAGATAGGGAATGTCCAAAGGCCGCATATGCTGAGAAAAAGAGAAATCCGTACGGGCTTCCGGACGACTATGATAAGCGATACACATATGTAGATATAGGCTATAACTTCAAGCCTACTGAGATACAAGCGGCGATGGGCCTCGCTCAGCTTGAGAAGCTACCGAGATTCATTGAGGCTAGAAGAAGGAACTTTAAGATTCTCTATGATAGATTTTTGGATTATGAGGAATTGTTTATTCTTCCAAGATGGCTACCTAAGAGCGAGCCGTGCTGGTTTGCATTTCCATTAACGATCAGGGAAGACGCACCTTTCACCCGGAAAAACCTTATTGAATGGCTTACGAAGCATAGAGTTGAGGCAAAGATGATATTTGCGGGAAATATTCTTAGGCATCCCGCCTACAGGGATATTCGTTGCCGAATAGCCGGAGACTTGAAGAATAGCGACTACATCATGTGGAACTCATTCTTCCTCGGCGTTTATCCTGGACTCACAGATGAGAAGATAAGTTATATGCTCGACGTTATAGAGGAGTTCCTCCGTAAAAACCCTTGATGGAGGAGAATTATGCGGATACTAGTTACTGGAGGATTAGGATTCATAGGCACGAATTTCGTAAGGTATATGCTCTCCAGAGACCGAGAAGTTGAGATAACAAATATCGATAAGGTTGGAGTCGGGTCGAACCTCGAAAACCTCGAAGACCTTAATGGTCAAGCTAACTACAGATTCATTAGAGGAGACATTTCCGATTTGAAGCTCATGGCTGAGGCCATTAGGGACGTAGATGCCATAGTTAACTTTGCGGCTGAGACTCATGTCGACAGGAGCATAAGGGAACCGAGACCATTCATTCAAAGCAATGTTTTAGGCGTATTCACGATTCTCGAGGCTATGCGTAAATATAATCGTGATGCTTGCCTAGTGCATGTATCAACAGACGAGGTTTACGGCGAGATTCGGAAAGGCTCATTCAAGGAGTCAGATAGACTGAACCCATCTAATCCATACTCGGCTTCGAAGGCATCGGCGGATATGCTTTGTCTGGCATACCATAGGACATACCATTTGAATGTGAAGATAACCAGATGCACAAACAATTTTGGACCATACCAATTCCCCGAGAAGCTTATACCAAAGACCATAATTAGGGCTATTAGAAACCTTAAGGTCCCAATTTACGGAACTGGAAGGAACGTTAGAGATTGGATTTACGTGCTTGATCACTGCGAGGCGATACGTTTAGTTCTTGAGAATGGAAGATCCGGAGAAATCTACAATATTTCATCCGGGAATGAACTGGAGAATATAGAGATTGTCAGGATGATCCTGAGGCATCTTGGTAAAGACGAAGACCTAATATTCTTCGTAGAGGATAGGCCTGGGCATGACTTAAGGTATAGCCTAGACTCATCCAAGATACGGTCTGAGCTCGGCTGGAGACCCCTGCATGAATTTTCCTCTGCATTAAAAGAGACCGTCGAATGGTATTTGAGGAATGAGTCTTGGTGGAGACCCTTGGCAACGAGGGAGATTCTGCATCCAACGCCCTGGAAACTCAACTTGCAATAGACAGATATTATCTTGATAGGAAGCGACTGAAAAGAAAAACCTATATTTAGGAGCGTCTGGATATTTTTCCAGCAACTCATAGCGTCACGCTTACACTTAAAATCAATAGGCCGCTAATGGAATATGCGATTAGGTGAAGAACTTGAGTGGAGAGGAACGCTTAGAAAGGCTTGAGGAGTGGACTCCACGCACGAGGCTAGGACGCCTCGTTCAGCAGGGGAAGATCTCATCGATAGAGGAGATCTTCGCTGAAGGATTTAAGATAAGAGAGCCTGAAATAGTCGATATGCTCCTTCCGGATATTCAAGAGGAGGTCATTCATATAGGCATTGTTCAGAAGCAGACTGATGCGGGTGAGAAGACTAGATTTAAAGCGATAGTAGCAATTGGCAATGGTAATGGATATGTGGGCTTAGGCTCTGGTAAGGCTAATCAAGTCCGCACAGCCATAGAGAAGGCCGCAAAGGATGCAAGGCTAAATATAACATTGGTTAGGAGGGGATGCGGAAGCTGGGAGTGTGGATGCGGACAGCCGCATTCTCTGCCGTTTGAGACTTCTGGTAAATCTGGATCCGTCGTGATTAAGATCATTCCTGGACCTAGAGGCTTAGGTTTAGTTGCAAGTGAGGTTGCGAAGGTCATATTAAGACTTGCTGGGATAAAGGACTGCTGGACGAGAAGTTATGGTCAGACTAGAACCGTTCCATCCTTCGCTTATGCCCTATATAATGCGCTTAAGAGAACCTATGAGATTGTGACTCCCATGGATTGGGTGTGAGGGTTAAAATGGAGAAAGGCAAGAAATGCTTGGCTGTCGTTAGGATTCGAGGAATCGTTAATGTAAGAAAGGAGGTGGAGGATACATTAAGGATGCTCAATCTCCAACGTAACTGTCACGCGACACTCATAGATGACAGACCTTCATATCTTGGAATGTTAAGGAAAGTCCAGAATTATGTAACTTGGGGCGAAGCCTCAAAGGAGACTATAAGTCTCCTCTTAAGGAAGAGAGGCAGAACTATAGGAAATAAAAGGATCACTGATGAATATGCAAAGAAGATCGGGTATGAATCAATCGATGAAATTGCAGATGCACTATTCAATTTGAAGGTTGAACTGAAGGATCTTCCCGGCGTCAAACCTGTATTTCGTCTACACCCGCCCAGAAAGGGATTTAGGGGATCAATAAAGAAGAGCTATAATGTTGGAGGGGAGACGGGCTATCGCGGAGAAGCCATAAATGATCTTATTCGAAGAATGGCTTGAGATAAGATTTGCCGGGAGGGAATAGAGTGCCGCATAAGCTCAGGAAGATCAGGAAGTTACGTGGATCAAGGACATGCGGATATGGTAGGGTCGGCCAGCATAGAGGGAGTGGAAGTAAGGGCAGAAGGAAGGCTGGCAGACATAAGCATGGATGGAGCTATGTGCTAAGATATGAGCCGGATTACTTTAAGAAGAAGAAATTGAAGCCTCTGAGGGATAAGTCGGAGATTAAGACGATCAATTTAGATGATCTTGAGGAGCTAGCATTTCAGATGGCTCGAGGCGGTAAGGAGAAGATCGTATTAGACTTGAATAGTATGGGCATTGATAAGCTCTTAGGATCCGGGAGGATAACGGTGCCAGTCTTAGTTAAGGTATCTGCTTGGTCAGAGGCTGCTCAAAAGAAGATAGAGGCTGCAGGCGGAGAGATTTTAAGTGAAAATCTAAAAGAATAGATGTGACATTTGAAGTAATGATTACATGTTGAGGGAGGCTCTTGGCTGGGAGATTCCTAAGGGCATTCGAGCCGCTCATAAAGATCATGCCTGAGGTTAGAAGCCCCAGGAGGAAGGTTAATTTTAATGAGAGAGTCTTCTGGACCGCTCTTGGCCTAATAATATACTTCGTCATGAGTGAAGTTCCACTTTATGGAGTAGGAGGCATCGGAGGGGACAGCCTAGTATACTATAGGGTGATCTTCGCGTCTAGACGGGGAACCTTGATGGAGCTCGGAATAGGCCCGATAGTAACCGCTGGACTGATATTACAGATGCTCGCCGGCTCAAAGCTGATCGAAGTCGACTTCACAAACCCCGATGACCGAGCTCTATTCACAGGTGCGAGTAAGGTGCTCTCAGTGATCATGACCGCCTTTGAGGCGTCAGCTTATATAATAAGCGGCATATTTGGCAGATTAGGCTTTACACAATCAATCATAATCTTTACTCAGCTGCTCATAGCCGGATTAATCATCATCCTTTTGGATGAGATGATACAGAAGGGCTGGGGAATAGGGAGCGGAATAAGCCTCTTCATCCTAGGCGGCGTTGCACAAAGGATAATGATAAACTGCTTCTCAGTCATGCCGGTTGGAGGAGGAACCGAACCAGTGAGGGCATACGGGATCATACCGGCACTTATACAGACCGCAATTTCGGGCGGAGACTTTAGTCATCTCATCCTAAGTAAGGTTGGATATCCAAGCATTATAGGATTAATCACGACTATAGGAGTCTTCCTATTCGTCCTGTATGCTCAGGGAGTTAGAGTTGAACTTCCAATAGCTCATGCGCGCTTCCGGGGCTTTAGAGGCAGATATCCAATAAGCCTACTCTACGTTTCAAACCTGCCAGTCATATTTGCCTCAGCCCTATTCGGCAACATATACATGTGGTCACAGTTCTTATGGAGCAGATATGGAGAGAGCTCATGGGCTTCATACATAAGCTTCTTAGGAAACTTCACTTACGAGAATGGAAGATTGATCCCGGTAGGCGGATTAGCATATTACGTCATTTCGCCCACACGCGGCTTCATAGACGTAATTGATAATCCGGTGCGATACTTGATCTATGCGGTCATCTTCGTAGTGTTCTGCGTGATCTTCTCGGCTATATGGCTGGAGGTTGGAGGTTTAGATCCGAGAACGATCGCTAAGCAGCTTGTCGATTCTGGAATGCAGATCCCCGGATTTAGAAGATCTGAGAGGCCAATAGAGGTTATTCTGAAGCGTTATATCCCAGCGGTTACGATTCTCGGCGGATTAATAGTTGGATTACTGGCCGTAGTCGCTGATTTCTTCGGCGCCTACGGAACTGGAACAGGCATCCTACTCTCAGTTGGCATAGTCTATCAATACTATCAGCAGATAATGAGGGAGCGGCTAGAGGAGTTGTATCCTGGACTTAGAAGGTTCCTAGGAGGATGAGAGCATGGTCGATAATGTATTCATATATGCGATGGCCGTGTTCTTGACGTCCCTTGCGATCTCCTTCGTTTCAATAGGGATTCAGCAGAGGATAATAAGTCGGGAGCAGATAATTGAGTGGCAAAGAGAGATTAATGCATGGAATGAGGAGAAGAAGATAGCGATGAAGCTCGGCGATAAGAAGCTCCTAGCAAAGCTGAAACGCAAAGAAAAGAGGATCTTACAGATACAATCGAAGATGTTCAAGAAGCAGATGACCATTTTCCTCCTCAACCTAACTATATTCATAGGGGTATGGCAGGTCTTAATCTTCTATCTCGGCAATAAGACGGTGGCTTATCTCCCATTCTCGATACCATTCATTACCGGATCGCCTCCATATCCCCTAAACTTATTCTTCTGGTATATAATATGCTCCATGGCCTCAACAACTATTGTATCACGGATTTTAGGCGTTCCGATGGGATATGGCGTTCAATCACGAACGAAATAATAAGGGATGATGCATGAATCTTAAAGTTGATAATGGAAGGAAGCTTGTGATCTGCATTTGTGGAATGGCGGGGTCTGGGAAGAGCACAGCGGCTAAAAGACTCGCTCAGCATTACGGATTAAAGTATTTTTCAGGCGGAGATGCCTTAAAAGCCGTCGCGGCTGAGATGGGCTATAAGGTAAGCGGGGAGGGATGGTGGGAGACTGAGGAGGGCATGAGATTCCTAAAAGAGAGAGAGAAGAATCTGGAGATAGACAGGAGAGTTGATCAGAAACAGCTTGAATGGGCCAGGATGGGCGGAGTCATATTTGACAGTTGGGCCATGCCATGGCTCCTTGAGGGCGGATTTAAAGTGTGGCTTGAAGCCTCCGAGGATGTGAGGGCAAGGCGGATAGCTGAAAGAGATAACCTATCATTTGAGGATGCCCTAAGATTTCTTAGGGAGAAAGAGGCTAGAACAAAAATGATCTATAAGAGGCTTTATGGATTTACGCTTGGGGAGGACTTCACGCCGTTCCACATGATATTAGATGTGAATTTCCTCCGTAAGGATGAGGTCTTCGAGGCTCTACGCCTAGCCGTAGACCATCTAGTCCTAAAAAGAAGAGATAATCGGCGTAGATAACCTCGCATTGATGCTTAAGCCATAACTTTTATGGATGATCAAACTGCCTAATTAGAGAATGAGATTCTCAGATCTATTGGTGATGACCTATGGGAAAGGCTACGTACAAGGTTAAGGGGGGAAAGATGATTAAGGTTAATTTGACATTAAATGAGGGAAGAATCGAAGAGATTAAGATCATGGGGGATTTCTTCCTTCATCCGGAGGAGACGATCGAGGATATAGAGCGAACATTGAGGGGATGCATATTAAACGAAGAGAGAATAGGCAATCTCATACGAGATGCTCTATCACGTAAGGGAGCTGTTCTTCTAGGAGCAACACCAGAGGATTTCGCAAGGTGCATAGTGATGGCTGGTGAGAAGGATGGCTGAGGAATGGAGACTATTAGATACTGGCTTAAATGATGCATTTTACAATATGGCCTTAGATGAGGCAATAGCCGCGGCAAGATCAAGGAGACTCGTTCCGAACACCATAAGACTCTACAGATGGATGCCCTCGGCGGTCTCGATTGGATACTTCCAGAGCATGGAGGAGGAAGTCGATATTAAGGCATGTGATAAGATGGGCATAGACTACGTGAGAAGGAAAACGGGCGGAGGAGCAGTCTATCATGATACAAATGGAGAGCTAACATATAGTATAGTCGTCGATGAAGATCATAGGCTTGTTTCAGAAGACTTTCTGGAAACATATAGGAAACTATGTTCGGGCTTAGTTTTAGGGTTACGTATGCTTGGAATTCCAGCAGAATTCAAGCCCATAAATGACATAGTTGTCCATGGAAAAAAGATATCGGGTAACGCTCAGACACGCAGGATGCACGTCATTCTTCAGCATGGAACTATCCTTAGAAGAGTCGATCCGGAATTAATGTTTAGGGTCTTGAAGGTACCAAGTGAGAAGATAAGAGATAAGATGATAAGGACGGTTAAGGAGAGAGTAACGTCGATCAGAGACGCGCTGGGAAGAGACGTTAGCTTCAAGGAGTTGAAGGAGGCCATTATAAAGGGATTTGAAGAATCTTTCAAGATTAAGCTTATACGCGGAAACATAACAGAGTTCGAGGAAGAATTAGCTCAAAGATTGAAAGATGAGATATACTCAAGGAAAGAGTGGAATTTCAAGAGATAAAGTAGGAAATTAACGGAAATGACAAATGGACTTAATCTTTCTAGTCAGTCACCGAGATCTCAAAGAATTTGGATACACAAAAAATAAAAGCGGAGCATATCTGATCAAAAATATAGATCAGTATGACGAGAAAGAGATCCATTATAGAGATTTATCTTGACATTTTAAGAACGGTTAAGGCGGGGACATGCAAACCAACGAACATAATGTATAGATGCAATTTGGCTTGGAGACCATTCAAGCAGATCATGAATTCTCTCGTCGAAAATGACCTTTTGGAGATATGCCAGAAAGGGAAGAGGAAAACTTATCATCTTACTGAGAAAGGCAGGATCGCCTTGAAAAACTTTGAGGCCGCACATGCTCTTTTAATGATACTTACTAACTCAAACGATAAGAGGCAAGTGATTACGCATATTTAACCTACCCATCCGCACAGATAGATCATCGAGGCTGAGGAAACAATAGGATAAGCATCCAGTCTACGAAGTCTCCGAGGAGAAGCGCAATTACAAAGCCGACGGTCATGAATATGAGAAATGGCAGTCCTGGCGTGGCCCATATCTGCCCATTAAGAACCTCAGTGCATAATGGGCATTCCTCTTCGATATGAGGAGAAACCCTTAGATACCTAGTGACTTCGCCGCTTTTTCCTTTAACAGCATATTCCAATGGTATGTAATGGGAATCTTTCAGCCTCTTCGGGTTAATTCTAACCCCACTAATGAAGACCAGCATCTTCTTCCAGCCTGGTTCATGCTCAAATCCCCTGAACATTTCTCCCCTGACATGCAGATATTCAATTATGTTATGGCATATCACTACTAGAGTGAGCATAGAGGCTACAAATACCGCATTAACTAGAACGGCCAATGGGAATATTGGAAGCATAGAATTGAATTGTGCAATGGATATACTGGGATATGCGGGCATCGCGAATGATAGGCATATCAGGGCCTTTGCATCTGCCCCTCCGAAGAAGCCCAAGTAAAAAAGTAGTAGTGAAAGAGGAATTGTGACTCCAAGGGAGAGGAGCCAAAAGAGGAAGATTGAATAGTTAGCCCTGACCGTGAACTCAAGGTAATACTGCGTGAATGTTAAGACGAGGCTTATAGGAGCGAATAACAGCCAAATCCTATCCGAAACCTCCCTGAACTTATAGTCATACCATGATGAGACTGAAAGAAAAAGGAGACTCAGCAATATCCGTATGAGCTCGAGATGGCACATATACTCCACCGTTAAATGTTTCAATTATTCAAATCGGGGAACGGAAATATTCAATTTATGAACGTTAAGGACTATTATCGATTCGGATTGGATGGACATGCCAGATCCTCTGAAGAGGACAAGAGACCGTAGTGTTAGACCGCTTCTGATGTATGAATCGACCGCCCAAAGATGTCGTCTGAACCTTAGGTCTGAATTGTCTGTTTCCATTCAAGACACACAAATTCTAATATCGCTTAAAGGAGCCTCATTAGTTCGAGCATGGAGGGTGCTGAATGAGAAGATTGAGAAGAAATAAGACAGCGCTAAGCAATGTGGTCTCAACGCTGATCATACTAGTCGTCTCAGTGCTATTAGCCGGAGTCGTCACGATGTATGCCACGAACATATCGTCTACGAGAACCCAGCAGGAAGCCTTAAAGATCGGAAAGCAGGCCGTTTGGGTCTATAATAATGGAACAGCATACGTCGCATTGGCGATCGATAATGTTGGCGGAAGAGATGTGGTAATAGATAAGATTCAAGTGAGGGGAGTTGAGGTTTCATGGTCTAAAGTCTACTATACAAGGCTTAACAGTTCAATCTCAACATCGCTTAACTGTCCAAGTGCAAATCCAACATGGAGCGACTTCGAGTATACCTCAGGACGGAGCGCCTCATTCTCAAACGACACGAATGATAAGCCCTTAGCATCCGGAGATACAATGATAATCTACATAAAGAATCCAGATGGCATATCAATCAGCGATATAGGAGTAACGATAGGCATAACGGTCTTCACCAAGAATGCACAGTATTACGTTGAGTGCAACGTAGAAACAGCTGAGACCGCATAAATCATAAAGCCAAAAGAGACCTAAGCGTTCACCCGGATGGGTGAGGAGAATGTGGGAGACTGAAGGCTAATCGATGCAGTAGCTGAGCGCCTACCAGCCTTCAGTCTCCCACATCCAAAAATTGACTTTCATCTCAGAGGTATCTCCGCATCCTTCTATTTTTGATTATTTGAGAGAGGATGGATGCTCCCTTAGCAATGGATGCTCCGGTCAAAATTGAGGAGAAGCCTATGTTTAGCAGGACGAATACCGCCGTTGTCGCCATCATCAGCTGAGTTGAATGCACAGCCTCGGCATGGATTATTGGAATTATGATTAGAAGCAATGAGCTGATCCAAGCCTTTAGTATATGACGCCTCATCCTAATGAAAAGTTTAATCTGGGACAGGGGCAATCCGAGATACACTGATCCTATTAGGGAGCTCGCTACGTAGCCGGCTGTGAGTATAGCGACTTCTGGAAATTGGCTGAGGCAAAGGTATGTGAATGATGATAAGTGGAGGATCATTATCAACGGATATAAGAGAAGCTTGAAGGCTGCCTTGACGATCGCGTTCTTCCTTATGAAATCAGCAACATAGGGGCTCCAAGAGTAGTAGAATTGGTTGAATACTTCCATGAAGCATCTGCCAGCGAATGTTGAGAGGACCTCCTGATCCCTGAAGGACCTTAGGAAGTTGACTTCTGGGGAGAGCTCGGAGCCGAAGGTGGCCGTTGCTATTAGGCACCCTCCCTTCTTAACTGGATACTCGACTACATCGTATATCTCCGTGGACGTCTCATTGCCCCTTAGAAGCAGAGCCACAATAAACAATTTCTCCGCGTCGCCTGGAATATCAACGCTTAATGTAACATCCCTCTTTACATCTGCAATTTTACGACCGAAAATTGGGATCTTCCTACTGGCTATGCTGGGATTTTCTGGATCATTAACCTTAGCGACTAGGCCTATGTATCCGCGATCACCAGCTGTAAAGGAATAATTCAATGTGAGCTTAAACGTATATGTTTTCTCTGTTATCAGCTCAGTCCCACTCTTAGGCTCGATATCTACGATCCGAATGTAATCTAAAACCTTAACTGTCCCGTCTTTAAATTCAATGTCACGGATGAAAGTTCCATTCTCATAGCATAGCTCAGCCCTCACGATCTTTAATGCTGAAGCCCCGCTGGAGATGCCTCTGAACGTAACTTTCGCCATTAACGCCTCTGACTTGCCTAGGGCCTCTGCGCTTGCGCCTACGATTCTAAGTGATCCCGGCCTGCTATGATTTGAACCGAATATTTGAAAGTCGCCTCTCTCAACATTCACGATCCTCAATATTGAACTATTATAGGTGACTTCTATGAGTGCTCCAGCGACATCCTCAGCTCCCAAAACCCTTATTTCCATGGTAGCCTCAGAGCCGACCTTCAGAGTTTTAGAGCCGATATAAATCTTATGAGCTGGGGATGCAATAGACATGCAAGAATTCATAGGTACAATTAAAACTAATGGTATAAGCAGTAATAGTAAATGCGAATATTTACTATGCATTATTAGCTCAGCCCATCACCTTAAATATTAATCTGCAGGAAATGAAGTTTTCTATTGCTCTTGGAAAGATATAAAATGCCGAGGGTCAAATTTTAAAATGTTGCAATTAACTCTACGTGAAAGAGATGCCGAGAAAAAAGATTACTGAAACAGCAATGATCAAGAGGATTCTTGGAAGAGCCCTTACATTTCTACTTCTCATCTGCCTCGTCAACCCTCAATTCTCCATTTCGCCTTTAAAAGTAGAATCCTCGAAAGCCCCTGTAATCTCTATCAGCCCGAAGAGCATACCATCAGCATCTCCGCACTCACCGGAAACCACATTTATATCAGTCGCTTGGAAATGTCCGGAAGGCGAGACATACACTGTTGAAGTCGTTCTTCCGAAATTGATCATCGAGGCGGATGTGCGGTCTCCCATTGATGAATTTAAGGCGGATACTACGAGATTCACGATTAGGGGGGAGAGCAGTAAGCCGAGACGTATCCGCTTTGATGTCCCCGATGGAATCTCCGGGACGTTTAACGTGATCTTGAGGGTTAAGGATTCATCCGGAAGAGTTGTGCTCAGAAGGGAAGTTCCAATTACGACGGATGGCGGGGAGCCTTTAGGCCGAATATCCTGCGATCCAAAGTCTCTGCGCCTTAGGGAGATGACCCTATTCTATGGGAGCCTTACATCCCTCGACGAGCTTCAGCCAGTCATACTCGTAGAGAGAAAAAGATTGAATGTTAGAGGAGAGTTGAACCCGGCTGCCCGAAACTCTCTATTAACGGTTAAGTTTGTGGATGAGAATAAGACGCTTTTTTCATATTGGTGCGAAGAAGATAAATGGGAAACATACGGGTACGTCTGTGCGAAGAAGAAGCCCGGCGAGTATAAGATCAACGTGAGCCTCATCAAATACGTTTATCTCTTCAGTTATGATGAGGAGAGGGGAGCTTACATCTCAAAGTCATATAGGAGGGTTCTTCTGGATTCTCTCATCATCCCAGTTACATTCGTTAATGTCACTGATGAGTTTAAGGGGAAGATCAACCCCGTCAGCGGGAAGATCTCAATTAGGGATGCAAGACTCTCCGTTACATCCAAAGATAATGTATACTTCGATTATAAGTGGAGCGTAACCGCCGAGGTTGAACTACGCGAGATGATACTCCACGAGTTGGGGGAAGATTACAGGCTATATTTCCCCTGCGTTGGAAGAGGCTGGAGAAGAGCATGCATCGATAAGATCATAAGCGAGATCGGTATTGGAGTAGATCCTCTCTCCCCTGGCTTCTGTCCAGGAGGCTTCTGCGAAGAGGCTGAGAGCAATCCTTACTGGTCTCGAGGCAGAACGTGGTATGCTTTTATTCCGTCTCTGATTATTCCAGAGGACGAGTGGAAAGGCGTTGAGAGGAAGGAGATCATCCGCGATGAGTTTCCAAAACTTCACTTTAGGGTTATACGAGGGTTGATTCGAGCTGAAAAATCAGCGAGGACAGGATTGGTTCTCGAGGAGATCGCTTGGCTAAACCGGGTGAGAAAACTGAGATTTTACACGTGGTTGGGACTGCGGCGGCCAAGATGGATCGTTCCATACCCGATTGGGCCTAGGGAGACTCTGCCGAAGCGGGCAATATCCACGATTGCGAGGAGCGGAGAGTTTGAAGTTCCATTTCGATATGAGCCGCCCTTCATACTCGTCCGGGGAGGCAACTTTAAAATTAACAACTTCGCCTACCGGTTGCATTTTGAGTTTAGAGAGGAAAATGAGAAGCCGTACTGGCTGTTTATTTTCGTATCGGCTGATGGAAACATAACTGTAAGGAGGGCGCTTCTTAAAGAGAAAGAGTGGGACTTTCGTGATCCCGCATTCTTCAAAATCGATGTTTCCGGAGGAGGAGACGAGGACTTCATAGGTTTCGGAGTGAAGGAGATACTAGACGAGAATGCAACTGAAGAGACCGTAGATGAGATCATGTTCTCCGGAGAGATAAAGAATGGAAGATTCATTCCAGCGAAGAGGCAAGTGAATGAGACAAGCGGCAGATTCATGTTTAGAGACCAATGGTGCATTCTACGTTTCAGGAGCAAGGAGGAACTGAGAAGACTGAGCACTCTCAACTTCACATTCTACATTTGGGATGCATTCTTCAAGAAGGTCGTCTGCAAGAAGGTTATAACGGTAGATGTGAGCAGGGAGATCAAGCGAATACTCTCTCAGATGGGAAATGTCCCCCCGGAGGCTAAGATAAAGGTCTCACCTGAGAAGCCGAGGCCAGGCGAGATCGTAACTGTAACCAGCGCCTCGAAGGATCCGGATGGAAGAATAGTCAAGTATAAGTGGATAATCTATGAGGATGGAGAGGAGATCAAAGAGGAAGAAAACGTTACGGCGGTGAGCTTTGAGGTTGAGGTAGGCAAGACTTATACTGTGGAGCTTACAGTCGTGGATGATGCGGGAGCGAAGAGCGTAGATCGCGTAACTATAGTCCCGTATGTAACTGTTAGTGGACGAGTGATAATAGAGGTTGAGACAAAGATAAATGACGATTTAAGCGTGGAGGCCGCTCCGCTCTCAACTGGAACAGCCAGCATATCATCATTTGAGATCATAGTCAGGCATGGAAACTTGCAAAGGAGACTTAGGAATAACCCGTTGGAAATGGAACATCTGATCTTTCGGGATAAGAATGGCAAAGTCATCGCTGGAACATACTTCCTCATCATAACTGGAAATTATCCCTCAAGTCTCCAGTCCTACTTTAAGGCGAAGGAGGCATTTAAGGACGCGAGAATAAAATATGAGGTCAAAGACTCAAAGGAAGGAATAAAAATCTATGTAATATACACGGCAAACTGTATAATCAAAACAGAAGGGAACGATTGGAGTTTAATATCACCATACCTCAAGAACTCTCCGGTCGACGTCTCCTCCGGCTTTAAAATAAGACTTCGACCTTACGCCGTCTGGGAGGAACTCATAAGAAAGACCCTAATAAAATTCTTGAGTGAAGCCGGGGTCGGAGAAGCCGAGAAGCTAATACACGACCTCAAGATAGAATATGGCCATTCACAGCCTCAATTCATCACAACCCAAGGAGACCTTATTCATCTACCATACCCATCCAACATGTTCAGTCTTGAATATGCGAGAACGGGATTCAGCACAAGCGATACTTTTGGAGACTTCTTCGAGGAGACTGGGCATTACATAAGATTCCAATGCTTCACGGATACTGGCGGACTATTCAATCCTAAACAGTGGCTGATAAATTCGTTTCTATATGGGAAACCTCACGCGATAGATAAGCCATTCCCAGCATTATTCATTCCGATATTGAATAAGGCGATACCGATATGGAGTTGGAGCGCCTTTGGAGCCTTCGACGAGGGACACACGGAATTCCTAAGAACCCTACTCACAGATTATCTGAAATGCCAGCCATACATAAACATCACAACGCCTCTTCCAGAGAAGCCCGAATTTTATACGAGCTCCAACTTTTATGGATTCCATAATCTGCCCTCAGGATTCACCGGCAATACCGTTGAGGGCAGGGTTGCAGGTCTCCTACTCGCCGTGCTCTACTGGAACGATGAGGACCCAAGATACCATCCAGACGCAGAGAGGGCTGTTAGAGCATACAAGATATTTTGGGGTTCCGTGCACTCAGCCAGGATGGTTATGGGCAGATACCCATTGGTAGTCGATGAGGTCATCTACGTCGCATTGGCAAGATACCTACACGAGAAGCCTGACATGTGGGAATTAGCGGTTTACTACATGAGGTCTGCCAAGTATAATATGCCCAACAGCCTAAGGATACGGCCATTTAAGATGGGTGGATCTACAGTAATAGGAAAGCCTATCCTAATTTATAATCTTGCGCCGGAGATCATATCTCCAACCGCAAGAGTCTATGATGGCTATGCATCATACTACTTGACCGCTGGCGATCTGATCTTCTTGACGGCCGTTGATGGTAGCGGAATTACCTCTTTAGGCTTCCCGGTTAAGATCGTCATATACTCGCATGATGGCGGTGTAAGCGCCTCTATGACTCTGAGGGGATCTCTTGGGAGAGTAAGATTTGAGCGTAGATGGGTCAGAGTTCTGAATGGAGAGGTATACGTCAACTGTATACCAGGAGTCGGCGGCGGATACACGATAATGGCCGGCAATGTATTGGTGGTTCCGCACAGCCAATTCCTCCTAAACGTCACAGATGGAAAACTCTCAAATCTGGTAACAATCGAGGGGAACGTTACTGTCCAAACTGATGGGGCCAAACTCGATCTGAGGATGGGAGAGGGAGTTAAAGCATCTCCAACTGGCAAATTAAAGTTCTATAAAGTAGACGTTTCCGGCATTAAGAGGTGGTGGATAATCCAGAGAGGAGTAATTAAATTCGGAGCCTCTGCATGCAGAGCAGGGGACATAGATAGGGACGGCCTATTAACAGTAGCCGATCTAGTCAGAGTTTTAAGGATCGCTGAGGGCGTTGAAAGGTCTGTTATAAGCGCTGATATGGATGGAAATGGAAGAGTCGACATGATGGATGTTCATTCTCTCTTGGATGAGATCCTTAAAGAGAATAGATGAGTGGGTTCCACACTCAAGATCTACATCATCGGGTTCTGATCAGAAGGGTCAGATCTGTCATCACCCACTAAAATAGATAGAGCTTAATCAGCCCTTAAATCTTTTATCCCGAAACCCAAGACACTGCGTATCACCGAGCTCGAGGTTCAAATACCCCATCCACCACCAAGAATCCGCAGTTTTTAGATCGCTCAACTTGTTTTCATGAAAATCCGTTCTAATGCATTTATTGCTTGATTCAAGACATTCTCACAAACCTTTGAGATGTTTAAGCCGAGTTTACGCGTCTTTTTTATAAGTTCAGGGTCAAGCGTGATGATCACATTCTTCTTTCTTTTCGTTTCCCTTTGTTTACCTTTGTATGCAAAGGTTTCTATACTATATCATGGGTTAAAATTTGATAATTTAAGGTTTCGCAGATTATGTTGAAAGTTTTAGCTAATGCGTCCTTGGAACATTAATGGCAAAAACTTCGGGCTTTACATATCCCTTTAAATTCGCAAACTCTACACTTCCATTCTTTAGGTGGCAAAGGCTTTTCTCCTTCATCGATACTTTTAAAGCGACAAAGGGTCTCAATTGCATTGAATTTATCAACTTTTTCCTCAAAAGTTTCAGTCATATCATTCTCCACGATGTGAATTTGTACTCTTTTCTGATTTCTCTTAAAGAAATAACCGTAGAGATCTGCTTGTGTAAGAGCCACAGGCTTAATGAAATTCATGAGGAATCTATTTTTAGTTGACTTGAACTCGTAAACGAAATTATCAGTAATGCCATCTGGCTCGCCTACTACTACATAGTTTTCCCAGTTAAAGTTCCATCTAATCGTCGGATACCGCTCAGCCTTTATGATCTCCAAAATCTCGCCTCGTTGCTTAGAAGAAAGACTCTCAAATGGAATTTTCTTTCTCGCATGCAGATTTACAAATAAGGTGCCTACCATATTTGTCTTCATCAGTTCTAACATCTTTGCCCTTTCTTTAAGGAGTTTTTCTATATCTCTGAAGGTTATCTCGTTTCCAATGTCAAGAAGTTCATCTGGACTCCTTGGCAACTCATCCATATCCGGCATCAATCCTGAACCTTTAAGACGGAATGAGTAATTAATTCTATCCTTTAGATAAGCTCCGAAAAATTCTAGTTCCATCTTCTTGTTCTTGAGAAGAGATTTCATCGCACACCAGTAATAATTTGCAACATCCGCCATTCCTATGAAGACTAATTTATCTTTACTTAGCCCTCTTCTATCTTTTTCTAGCTGAAGCAACTCTTTCATTTTTTTGAGTACTTTTTTAGGATTAATCATCAACGAACAATCATGAAAAGCAGAGGCTAGACATAAGCTAAATGGGATCCCTAAATGTTGCAAGGTATATTTGACTATTGTGCTTGTACTCCAACCTGTTACTTCACTTATTTTTTTATATGAATATCCTCTCTTTTTCAGCCTCATCATTTCATATATGTCTTTCAACGATACATTTCTCACCTTACCCGCAACACTCCGATTATCTTTTTAAATAAAATGCCGATCTAAAGAGAAACATAATTATTGCCTGTTATAGTTCTTTTTGTTATAGCCATTCGGGGATAATTACAGCTCTTAGGAGTTCTTGGATGGGCATGCCTCTTTCGCAAGCGATTTCCCGCCTCATTCCCTAGTATTTCATAACACTCTTACTTGTAGGATTTCCGTTCATCGATATATTCGTAAATCTGGTTGCATAAAGGCATTTTTCTATTTTATTTTTCATGCTCATCGAACAGCGCCATGCCTTAAATCTGTTTTATTCGAGTTTATTTTGCTCAAAGAACTTCAAAATTCGCATTTTTGGATATATAAAATGTGTTCAAACTTTGTCAACCTACGCTCCTAAACTCCTCAAATCCTTTAAAATATCCAAGGAAACTCTTAATTCTGGGTTGTGAAGAGAGACGAAGCTCCTTTCAGTACGTTGGCATCGCCGTTAAGTCAAGCCGAAACTGAAGTTTATGGATAAATTTAATTTATTCTCGGTCCTATCGATACTTCGGATTGCGAGGATTGAGACTTGAGGCTACCAAAGGGCAAGGTTCCGCCGGAAATACTGAGAGCCTCCGTCTTTAGGCATCTCGGCGCTGAGAGAGGGGAGGTTCTGCTCGGACCAGCACTGGGAGAGGACGGCTCGGTAGTGAGGATTGGAGATGAAATTCTAATATCAGCGATGGATCCCATAACTGGCTCATCCGAAAGAATTGGGTGGCTGGCAGTTCACATAAACGCGAATGACGTCGCCGTCTTCGGAGTTCCACCAGCATTCTTCACGTCATGCATTCTCCTCCCAGAAGACTCAACCGATAAGATAGTATATGAGATATCTAAACAGATAGATGAGGCTGCGAAGTCTCTGGGTATAGCGGTGATAGGTGGACATACAGAGGCCACTCCTGACCTTGATAGGCCAATAATAGTTGGATGCGCAATGGGATTTGCCAAAGATGGGAAATATGTGACTTCCGGGGGATCAAGGCCTGGAGATAAGCTGATTCTGACGAAGGGTGCCGGGATAGAGGGAACTGCGATTCTGGCATCCGAGGCCTATCACATAGTTAAAGATGAGATTGCAAGCGACCTCCTAGATTCAGCCATGAAGTTCTATGATAAAATAAGCGTTGTGAAGGATGCGATTTTAGCATTTAATACTGGCGGAGTCACTGCCATGCATGACCCAACGGAGGGAGGAGTTCTAGGTGGAATACACGAGATGGCTGACGCGGCAAATCTTGGCGTAAAGGTCTTTGAGAACAAAATACCCATCTTCGAGGAGACATGGGAGATCTGCAGATTCTTCGATATTGATCCGCTTCAGCTGATCGGATCCGGAGCGCTGCTCATATCTGCAGATCCAAGATCAGCCGATAGAATATTGAGGAATCTTAGGGATGAAGGAATTAATGCTGAGATCATAGGTGAATTTCTAAATGATCCTAAGCAACGTATCTTGGTGAAGGCTAACGGGAGAGTCGAGAATCTCATTCGGCCAATATCCGATCACTTGTGGATAGCCCTAGAAAAATTCCAGAGCGGAGATTAGAAAAACTTTTCAGAATCTTCTTAGGATCTTTAAGCGATGATTTAAATGCCCTACTGTATCAAGTGCGGAATGAAGCTTCCCGAAGACGAAGAAGCGAGGTTCTGCCCTAACTGTGGAGCGCCGATAAGAGAGGCTTATAGGAGAGCTGAGGCTGAAGAGATCCGTCCAATATCAGGATTGAAACGATTATTATTGTTCTCCGCAATTCTACTTCTCTGCCTAATCGTAACCTCAGCCGGCGCATTATCAAACGTAAACGTCACAGAGGCTGAGACGATAATTAAAGGCTTCAATGAGATGGAGGAAATAATCAAGAAGGTTGGAATCAGATTGATCTTTGGAAACAACCTAATGTACTGCCTAGTCATGTTCATCCCATTCATTGGGCCAATAAGCGGATTCTATGTGCTCTATTCTACCGGAAAGGTCTTGGCGGCCATAAGCCGAACGGTAGGCGCCAATCCATTAATCCTACTCATGAGCATAATGATCTTTCCACATGCATGGTTGGAATACATCTCCTATAGCCTAGCGATCACGGAGAGCATACTCCTCTCCATATACATAGTGAAGCACAGATTTAGAGGCGTAAGGGCTGAAGCCATGAATGTAACGAAATACATAGCCGTATGCTCAATTCTACTCCTGTTGGGAGCTGTAATTGAAATGGCGCTGATATCCACCTTCTCATCAACACCAATTTCAAAATGAACTCTATAAAATTGAACTTAATGCCTAGAGAGGCAGATCCTCTTCGTTTAGGCGATTATCCAATCCTCTAACCCCTTCAAGGATAACCTCTTTTAATGGCTGAATGAGAGAGCATAAACTAATCGAGTAGGGGCTTATAGAGATCGATTCTGCGATCAGACCATAAGTCATTTAGTTCTGTGATCCTCTTTGAATCTGCATCCCTTGGATTTATCTCGACGATCTTGACGTCCTCGTCTTTCTCTCCGCTCTGTGCAAGTATGCTCATGTCGGGGGCGACTATTTGACTTCTGCCAGTGAAATTTACTCCACGCTCAGAGCCTACGCGATTAGCCGTTATAACAAAGACTCTATTCTGAATCGCTGCTCCCAGCATCGCCGTTTGACAGTAAGGCAATATGAGATTAGATGGATGACATATGATCTCGGCTCCTTTCAGGGATAGCACGCGGATAACCTCTGGGAAGAACCAGTCGTAGCATATCATAATGCCGATCCTTGCACATCCAATATCATATACGGAGAATTGAGTATCGCCTGGAGAGAACCAGATCTTCTCCTTATAGAATAGGTGTGCCTTCCTGTAAATGCTTATTTTTCCATCCCTGCGGATAAGCGCGGCTGAATTATAGAATTTATCTCCATTTCTCTCGCAGATTCCAGCCACAATACAGAGGGAATTCTCCTCTGCAAATCTGGCGAGCGCTCTCGTGGTCTCGCCGTTTGGGATCTCCTCGGAGAGCCGCTCAACTTCATCTTTTGACTTGAAAACATATCCCGTATTGAAGAGCTCCGGGAGAACCATTAGGTCTGCATCTTCCTTTACGCTTCTCTCAAGGAACCTCAATGCACGCTTGACATTCCTTCTCTTCTCTCCGAATATTGGTTTAAATTGGATATAACCGACCTTCACATGGTCTGCCTCCGCTTAACGGTAATGCGGAACTGCCTTTATGGATTATCCATCCTAACCGAAAAATTTAAAAGATGAACACAACCGGTTATAAGGGGTATATATGAATTATGAGGCAGATACTCGAGCCTTAGAGATGAAACGATGCCGATGATGAGCAGTGCCCAATCGAGGGTGAAAAACAAGATGGTAAATGAGTATATCAGTAAGATCCGTTCGAAGATGAGCCGAGATGACTACTTGAAGCTCTCTAGGATAAAGAATCCTAAGGTTCATCAATTCATAGCTGAGTGCGCCGAGCTCTGCAATCCAAGGGACATCTTCATATGCAGTGATACGTCTGATGAGTTGGAGTACATTCGGCGAATGGCCATCGAGACTGGAGAGGAGAAGCCACTTGCAATTCCGGGACACACGGTTCATTTTGATGGACCCTACGATCAAGGTAGGGATCGTAGGGTAACAAAATATCTGGTTCCGAAGGGTGATAATCTAAGCAAGGCTTTAAATCAGATAGATAGGGATGAGGGACTGGCAGAGGTTAAGAGTCTGCTTAAAAACTCCATGAATGGGCGGACTATGATCGTTCGCTTCGTCTCTCTAGGCCCTCCAAGATCAGTATTTACGATACTTGGACTACAGTGCACGGACTCATGGTATGTAGCCCATTCTGAATCGATCCTATTCAGGTCTGGATATGAGGAGTTCTGCAACTCAGAGCCCGACAGGCCATTCCTTAAGGTTTTGCATTCAGCCGGGAAGCTCGATGAGAACATGGTCAGCGCCGAGCCTGATAAGAAGCGGGTATACATAGACTATAGCGAGGATACGATCTACAGCGTTAACACCCAATATGCAGGGAACTCAGTAGGATTTAAGAAGCTAGCCTTTCGCCTCGCCATTCGCAAGGCGAATCAAGAGGGATGGTTAGCTGAGCACATGATGATCATGGGTGTTCATGGGCCGGGCGGCCGTAAAACATACTTCGCCGGGGCATTTCCAAGCGCGTGCGGGAAAACATCAACTGCCATGCTTCCGGGGGAGACCATACTTGGAGATGATATTGCCTATATTCGTAATGTGAACTCCGTTGCCCGCGCCGTGAACGTTGAATGCGGCATATTCGGGATCCTTAAGGGAATAAATCCAAGGGATGATCCGGTCATATATAAGGCGCTAACAACTCCAGGCGAAGTTATATTCTCAAATGTTCTTGTTAAGGATGGAAAGCCCTACTGGCTTGAAATGGGATGTGAACTTCCCAAGGATGGAATAAACTATACTGGGTGTTGGTGGGAAGGCAAGACGGACGAGCATGGAAATCCCATTCCGCCAGCCCATAAGAATGCACGATACACAATATCATTGAAGAGACTGGAGAATTGCGATCCGGAATTAGAGAATCCCATGGGCGTGGAGATACGTGGAATAATGTATGGAGGCAGGGACAGTAAGGCCTACGTGCCAGTCCAGCAGAGCTTCAGCTGGGAGCACGGCATCATCTGCTATGGAGCGGCATTAGAGACGGAAACGACATTCGCGACTCTCGACAAGGAAGGCGTTCCGGAAATAAATATGATGAGCGCTCAGGACTTCATCTCCATTCCTCTCGGACAGAACTTAAGGAACTACCTTGAATTTGGAAGGAAACTAAAGAGGCAGCCGATAATCTTCGGCGTCAATTACTTCCTACGAGACCTGAAAACAGGCGAGTACCTAAATGCCCCAGAGGATAAGCACGTATGGGTTAAATGGATGGAGCTGCGTGTGCATGGAGATGTCGGAGCGTTGAGGGCTCCAACCGGGCTAATCCCAAAGTATGAGGATCTGAAAGTGCTCTTCAAAGATGTTCTAGATAAGGAGTATAGAAGGGAAGATTACATCAAGCAGTTTACGATTAGGGTTCCGGAAAACCTGGCTAAGATTAAGCGGGCTGAGAACTTCTATAGGGAGAAGGTATCTGACACGCCGGATGAATTCTTCCAGATACTTAATCAGCAACGCGAAAGGCTGATTGAGGCGAGTAAGAAGTTCGGCGATTACATTTCACCAGAAAAATTCGGGGAAGAGTAGAAGGAGCGAGATTCAAATTTGCCGGCTCATCAAGGAATAACAAAATTTTTAAGTCTGTACGGATGATTTTGGATGAAGCCGGAGGATACTAAGATGAGACTTTTCGGGAGAAGAAAGAAGGAACCTGAAATTCAGGAGATCACCTATGAAATTTATGGTGGATTCGTGATAGAAAAGAAAGAATCCGGATATGAGATTATATGGAGAAGCCCGAACGTCACGACGCTCAGCATCAACACAGAGCCCGTGATCGATGAGGACGTTCAAATTAAACGTGAGGGTGACACAATAAAGGTTCTAACAAATGAGTGTAAACTAAAGCTCATCAAGGAAGACGGAGACATGAAAGTTTACATCTCCAAGATCGCTTAGCGAATCAGAACTTATGATGAACCTGACTCTCCTTTTTGGAACTATAAGCCTTTAATTGCAAGATAAATTTCTGGAAATTCATCAGAAAAATAAATCTTTTTAGGGGTAGTTTTGATCTCGATTAATAGGAGGCCTTATGATGAATCATAGGGAACGATTCTTACGCACACTACAGTTCAAGGATGTTGATAGAGTCCCTGATTACGAGTTTGGATTTTGGAATGAAACCATCACAAGATGGCATAGGGAAGGCTTGCCGCTTGAGAAACGAACTAATAGAGATGTCGAGTTGTATTTGGGGCTTGAGGGATGGGATTGCCTCGAATGGTTACCTATTAGAACTGGATTTTGGCCGCCTCTTCCGGAGAGAATAATCAAGGATGAGGGCGACAGGCAGATTGTTGATGATGGAATGGGCGGCATATACATCCGCACAGTAGGCTCATCTTCAGTTCCACATTACATCAGATATCCACTCAAGAACCGCGATGATTGGGAGCGCTTCAGGGAGTTCCTCAATCCGGATACGCCCGGCCGCTTCCCATTGAATTGGGAGGAGATAGCTAAGAGCTATAAAGAAAGAGATTATCCGTTGGGAATAAGTGTTGGAAGCCTATATGGATGGCTTAGAAACTGGATGGGCGTCGAGGGCATCTCCATAGCCTTCTATAAAGATCCAGATTGGGTGGCGGAGATGATGGATACACTAGTAGAATTATGGATCACCATAATTAGGAGAGCTCTCAGAGACGTTAAGGTGGACTTTGCGAGCTGGTGGGAGGATATGTGCTACAGCAGGGGACCGCTTATCTCAGTCCGCCTATTCGAGGAGTTTATGGTTCCAAGATACAGAAAGGTCACTGAGGTTCTTAAGGAGTATGGCGTTACGATAAACGTCCTAGACTCCGATGGTGATATAAGCAAGCTCGTCCCCGGATGGCTTAAGGGAGGGATAAACTGCATGTTCCCGCTGGAGGCGAGATTTACGGATGCATATAAGATACGAGAGGAGTTTGGACGTAAAGTTCTGCTGATGGGATATGTTAATAAGATGGCAATAATCCCCGGGGGGAGATCAATTGATAAGGAGCTGGAGAGACTTACGCCGCTACTCGAGGAGGGAGGATACATACCGATGATCGATCATAGATGTCCGCCAGAAGTCTCATATGAAACATACAGAGAATATTTAAGGAAGAAACGTAAGTGGATCGGTCGTGAAGACGCTGAGCTTCCACCCATAAATGAGAAGCTCAGATAAACTTTATGAACGCTTAAGTATATTTGTGGAAGCCCCTTTTGACTTTGTAAGTGAGGGATTATGAAGAGGATAAGCGTTAGATCTCCATGTAGCTCGGCGAATCTTGGCTCGGGATTCGACTCCTTCGGCTTAGCCCTAGAAGCCTTTCATGACACGCTTACAATAGAACTCACAGGCGAGGGAATAGAGGTTGAGGTTACCGGATTAGGGGCTGAAAAGATACCTAATGATCCGGAGAGGAACACGGCTGGTCTCGTAGCTAAGAGTCTCCTAGAGAATAGGGATGTAGGCGTTAGGATCCAACTGCATAAAGGAATACCATTGAGGATGGGGCTTGGAAGCAGCGGGGCATCAGCGGCTGCCTGCGCCTACGGACTAAATGAGATACTGAATCTCGGATTAACCAAAGATGAGATAGTCAAGTGGGCTGCGTTTGGAGAGAAAGCGGCGGCTGGAGAGAGCCACGCGGATAATGTAGCCGCATCTATCCTCGGCGGCTTCACAATAGTTCGGACCATCGGAGACTCTATAAGCGCCGTTCGACTTGATCCCCCTCCGAACCTTGAGGTCGCCTTAGCCCTGCCTCGCGTAGAGACGGCTGAGGATAAGACTGCAACTGCAAGGGCAATACTGCCTAAAAGAGTGTCATTCAGAGACGCTGTTTTGAATACTCAGAATGCAGCCTATCTTGTCGCTGGCTTTCATAAGGGCGACGTAGATATGATCGGACGTGGAATGATGGATCTCCTGGTTGAGCCGTACAGGAAACGGCTGATTCCCGGATATGAAAATGTTAAGAGAGCTGCCTTGAAGGCTGGGGCGGCTGGAGCGGCTATTAGCGGAGCTGGACCTGCAGTCATAGCCATAATAGACTCGACTGAGGCTTCAGCATTAGATGTTGCCGAGGCGATGGGAGAGGCATTCCGAGATGAAGGCGTTGAATGTGAGGTTTGCCGCTCAAAACCCTCATTTAAGGGAACTGAAAGACTAGATAAGATCGAGAATGCGGTGGATTAGATGAGACGGGAAGAAAGGCCGATTATAGGCGTGACTATGGGTGACCCGGCCGGGATAGGCCCCGAGATATCTCTTAAGGCACTCATGAAACCCGGAATTTACGAGTTATGTAGGCCAATAATTATCGGCGACTATAGACTCCTAGAGGATCTCCGGGCGAAGTTTAAGTTTAAGGCTTCATTGAGGAGGATAAGTTCGCCCGAAGAGGCATCGGGAAAATCCGGAACCATCGATCTTATTGATCTGGATAATATTGATCGATCCACATTTAGGCTTGGCGTGGCCTCTGCTGAGGGCGGAAGAGCATCAGCTGAGTATATAAGAAAGGCCGTTGATCTAGCATTGCAGGGAAAAATAGATGCCATAGCGACGTGCCCAATAAATAAGCAGGCAATAAGATTGGCTGGAATCCCATTTATTGGGCATACTGAGATGTTGGGAGCACTGTGCGGAGTTAAGGATCCATTAATGATGTTTTGGGTTAAGGGAGTTAAGATCTTCTTTTTAACGAGGCATGTTCCATTAGCTGAGGCTGTAAGGGCTGTTAAGAAGGAACGCATCGTAAAGGCAGTGACCAGAATATCTTCTGAACTGCAACGTTTAGGCATTGATAGGCCGTTGATAGCTATTGCAGCGTTGAATCCCCATGCTGGGGATGGGGGGTTAATAGGGGATGAGGAAGAAAGGGAGATAATCCCGGCGGTTAAGGAGCTTCAGAGAATGGGAGTCAACGCCGTTGGACCCATACCTGCAGATTCCGTCTTTCATAAGGCTTTTGAGGGCGGATACGACGCCGTTCTCAGCCTATACCATGATCAGGGGCATATAGCCGCTAAGACCGCGGATTTCTATGGAACCGTCAGTGTAACCTTAGGGTTGCCATTCATAAGGACATCCGTTGATCATGGAACAGCATACGATATTGCTGGGAAAGGCATAGCGAACTCTAAGAGTCTGGAGGAGGCGATCAAGCTGGCGGCTCACCTATCCAAGATATACCGTTACGAGCCTGCGAGAGAGTAAGAATGGTAAAGGTTATTTTAGACCTAAACTTTCTGCTGATCCCCCTACAATTTAGGATAGACATATTTGAAGAGCTTAACAACCTACTAGGTAAGGCTGAACCAGTGATACTATCGACAACCATAGAGGAGATTAGGAAGATACTGAAGAGGAGTTCAGGTGGGAGATATTTGCAGTTCTCCACAGCCCTAAGATTGGCTGAGAAATGCGAGGTTATAAAGGTAAAGAGGAGAAAAGGAGAGAGCTACGACGATGTCATCCTCAGAGTGGCTAAGGGTACGGGAATGCCCGTCGCAACAAACGACTCTGAACTGAGGAAAAGACTGAGAAAGGCTGGATTAACAACTATATATTTGAGGCAGAAGTCTAGGCTTGAGATTGACGGATACGTTTAGGTCTTATCCGCTTAGAACGATCGTTTCCCGCCTTTCAGGCCCAACTGAGACTATCCTTATCGGGACTTTAACGTGTTCCTCTATTCTTTCGAGGTATTCCTTCGCCTGCCTTGGAAGAGCGTCGTAACCCTTCTCGGCTACTCTTTTCCAGTTGATATTCGCATCCCATCCCTCGAGCTCCTCGTATATGGGCTTACATCTCTCGAATGTTCTTATATTCGCTGGTATAGTATCTAATCTTCTCCCCTCATACTCGTATCCGATGCAGATCTTGAGCGGACTGACGCCGCTTAAAACATCAAGCTTCGTAACTACAAGTTCATCTATGCCATTTATGCGGATAGAATACTTTACTGGGACCAGATCTAGCCATCCAACCCTTCTAGGCCTTCCAGTGACAGTTCCATACTCCCCGCCTGCCTCCCTGATCCTATCGCCGATCTCATCCTTCAGCTCCGTCGGCACAGGTCCCGTTCCAACCCTTGAGATATACGCCTTCATTACGCCTATGATCTTATCGATCTTCTTTGGGCTGACGCCGACTCCTGTGCACGCTCCGCCGGCAATCGTATTTGATGATGTGCCATAGGGGTATATGCCATGGTCGATATCGAGTAGTGTTCCCTGAGCCCCCTCAAATATTACCGTCTCTCCTCTATCCAGCGCCTCATTTATCTCGGCTGAGACATCACATACGTAACTTGAGATCGACCGTCCGAAATTCAAGGCCTTCCTGAATATCTCCTCCTCATTAAGCCTAATATCCTTATTATAGACATGGCTGACCATCCTCTGCTTGAGATCAACGAGTACTTTCAGCTTTGACTTCAGAACCTCCTCATCTAGAAGATCCGAGATCCTTATTCCGAATCTCGCGGTCTTGTCCGAGTATGTTGGGCCTATACCCCTGCGGGTTGTTCCAGCACGTAGATTACCTTTCAACTTCTCTTGAAGGCCATCCTCGAGCTTATGGAAATCGAAGACTACATGCGCTCTGTCGCTTACATGCAGATCTGGATTGAAGCCTTCACGCCTTAGATCCTCCAATTCCTCGAGGAGAACTTCTGGATCTACGACTACCCCATTACCAATGTAGACTTTTTTCCCCTGAAGGACGCCGGATGGTATAAGGCGGAACTTGTAGGTCTTTCCATCGACGACGACTGTGTGTCCGGCATTTGCACCTCCATTATATCTGACAACACAGTCCGCGTCTCCTGCAAGAAAATCCGTAATTTTACCCTTCGCCTCGTCTCCCCATTGAGTGCCGACGATAACTATTCCAGGCATCCATTCCACCTTGAATTAGATAAATTTGGCTATTAATAAAAGCGTTTTCAACTATATGAGGGGGCGGCATCTCTGGGAAATCCTTAAAGGTTCTGATCGCTATTTTTCAATTCAGCACTACTCTGGTGTTTGGGATGAAGTTTAGGGTAGGCATGATAGGATGCGGAGGAATAGCGCGTATCCACGCTGAGAGATTAAAATCCATAAAAGATGTTGAGATAGCTGCGTTCGCCGATGTAGTTAAGGAGAAGGCTGAGGTCTTCTCGAGAAACTATGGCGGAAGAGCCTATACTGACTGGCGTCAGATGCTTGAGAAGGAGAATCTAGATATCCTCTACGTCTGTCTGCCGCCCTTCGCACATTCAGATGAGGTTGAAGTGGCCGCCGAGAAGGGAATACACATATTCATCGAGAAGCCCATAGCCCTAAACATGAAGTTAGCATGGAATATGGTTCGAGCCGTAGAAAAAAATGACGTTAAGAGCCAAGTTGGATACTGCGTTAGGTTTGGATACGCCGTTGAGCGAATAAAAGATCTGATAGATGCCGGTGAGGCTGGAGAGGTCGGATTGGCCGTTGGATGGTATTGGTGTCACTTCCTCGGCAGCGATTGGTGGAAAGATAAGAGCAAGAGCGGCGGGCAGATAGTTGAGCAGTCCACGCACCTATACGATGTCTTCCGATATCTCTGCGGCGATGTTGAAGAGATATATGGGCATATGAATAGGATCTTCTGGACTGACATTCCGGACATGACAATTGAGGATGTTAATTGCACGATCTTCCGCTTCAAGTCTGGCGCTATAGGATCAATCTCAGCGACTACTTGGGGAGCTGCCTCTCAATGGTGGCTTAGATGGCTTATGGCAACCAAGAAGTATACGCTGTATGCAGAAGATGCAAATACATTAAACATCTATTCGACTGAGAGAAGAAGGGTTGTTAAAGAATGGGATAAGAGGGACGTTTACCTACTTGAATCCAAGGATCTAATTCGGGCAATCATTAACGATGAGGAGACGAGAACACCTATTAGGGAGGGTGCCAAGACCTTAGAACTAACATTGGCGGCGAGGAGATCAATGGAGACGGGAAAGCCTGTTAGGCTGCCACTATCCGAAGGGGAGGCTTAAACATGAAGAAGGGAGTTAATGCATGGATATACCCGTCCGGATTCAGCATAGACAGGATCCTTGAGGCATCAGCAGAAATAGGATTTGACGGTGTTGAATTGAACTTAAATGAGGAAATCTTGGAATTTCCAAGGAGTAAGAGGCGAACAATAAGGGAGAAGGCTGAATCTTTAGGGCTGGAGCTTCCAAGCCTATGCACAGGCCTCTTATGGAAGTATAATCTTGCCAGCCCAGACGAGAAGATTAGGGAGAGAGGAATCGAGATTATAAAGAAAGGATGCGAATTCGCCTCAGACATCGAATCAAATGTTCTCCTAGTAGTTCCGGCAGTTGCCACTCCAGAAGTCTCCTATGAGGAGATGTGGAGCCTCTCTAAGAGCAGCATATTAGAGGCAGCCTCAACCGCCGAGGATTATGGGGTTATCCTCGGAATAGAGAATGTCTGGAATAGATTCCTATACAGTCCACTCGAGTTTAGAAGGTTCGTGGAGGAGATCGATCATCCAAACGTTAAGGTATACTTTGACGTTGGAAACGTCTTCTTCATGGGGTATCCTCAACATTGGATCCGTCACCTCTCGGATCTCATCGTCTGCGTTCACATCAAGGATTTCTTGCGGAGCAAGATGCAGTTTAGGCAGCTGCTTGAGGGTGATATTCCCTGGTCTGAGGTGATGAAGGCCCTTAGGGATATAGGCTATGATGGATACTTAAATGTCGAGGTCTCTCCATATCCGGGGCATCCGTTAAAGGCGGCGCTGGACAGCAAGGCGGCATTAGACATCATACTTAAAATGTGAGATGGCAAATTAAGAGCCGCATGTTTCTGTTTAACCCTTAATCTTTAAGATGCCCATCTCATCCCGCATGAAGGGAGGGTGAGTAGGCTTGAGGATCATCGTTGGATCAGACTTTCATGGAGATGAAGAGATGGTGAGGAGATTTTCAGATAGGGCTAGGGAGGAGAAGGCTGAAATAGTGCTTGTCTGCGGGGATATAACTAACTTCGGCACGGTAAAGGATGCTGAAAAGCTTCTCTCCATAGTTACAGAGACGAAAGTTCCGGTGCTCTTCGTCCCGGGAAACTGTGATCCACGATCACTCCTAGATTTAGAGTTGGAGGGGGCAATACAGATTCATGGCAGAGCATACCAATATGGAGATTATATTTTCTTGGGCGTTGGCGGAAGCCCTCCAACACCATTCCATACCTTCTTTGAGATCGATGAGGAGCAGATAATGGCTGAATTGGACAGGGCTCTCCGGGATGTGGACGTTCAGGGAAGACTGATACTCGTTTCTCATTCGCCACCATACAATACTAGGCTTGATAAGACCCGTTTACATCTTCATGCCGGAAGCAAGAGCGTGAGGAGGTTCATAGAGGAGAGGAAACCATTCGCCGTGTTCTGCGGGCACATCCATGAGGCTAGAGGCGAGGATAGGATCGGAGATACGGTTCTAGTCAATCCTGGACCTGTAAGGCATGGCTATTACGTCTCAGCACAGTTAGAGGCAAATAGCATTAACGTTAAATTTGGAATCCTTGATGAAAAGTAATGTTTAAATGGTTCAGTAACGGTTAGGTTTTGAATATTCGTGAGGTTTCGCCGATGCCGTTTAAGAAGGGAGACTTCCTACTGATAGATTACGTCGCAAGAGTTTCTGAGACGGGAGAGATCTTCGATACGACGATAGAGGACGTCGCGAGGAAGGAGGGCATATACAAAGAGGGAATGCTCTACGAGCCTATGCTGGTCGTCGTAGGAGAAGGATGGGTCTTAAAGGCATTAGATGAGAGCCTACTCAATCTGGAATTGGGGAAGAAAGAAAGGATTGAGATTCCTCCTGAGAAGGGCTTTGGGAAGAGGGATCCCAGCAAGATCAAGCTGTATCCTCTAAGGAAGCTTCGGGCTCAGGGGATAACTCCTCAGGTTGGCATGCAGATTCGAGTTGATGGTCAATTAGCGACTGTTAGAACTGTAGGTTCTGGAAGGGTCCTCTTAGATTTTAATCCTCCCCTTGCAGGGAAGACGCTGATATACGAGGTAACAGTCAAGAAAAAGCTCCAGACGGTCAGGGAGAAGATCTCCGCTCTGATCCATCGTAGAATCCCACAGGTTGACATAGAAAAGTTCAAGATAAGGATCG
Organism: uncultured Candidatus Bathyarchaeia archaeon; assembly: GCA_964508155.1. GTDB lineage: Archaea > Thermoproteota > Bathyarchaeia > Bathyarchaeales > DTEX01 > B63. Next base: position 16,770 of record CAZDRE010000005.1, on the reverse strand, counting down.
GGAAGGAGAGCGTGACTATAGCAGTTCCAGAAGATGCATTCTACATTGAGGGAATCCAAATCGCAAAGAGGGGCATATTCATGGATATAACGAAGTTCTTCCCAGAGAAAACGACAGTTACTTTCACTGAGACATTTGAGAAGCCTAAACCGGCCGAAGAAGCACCTCCTTCAGAGGAGAGCCGAGAGAGCAAGGAAGAGTCCGAGTGACCTCTAAGACCTCGCAGCGATCATTGGGGAACAGGCCTACGGGAAAGCAGAGGCTGCGATACTCGCAGCTCTCCCTATCGCACGTTGAGGTTTTGAAGGTTATTATTGCCCCCTGAACGGCTTGCCTCGATGGAATTGCCGCTTTGATCTTAGCATTTACCACCTCGACGACTTGCATCTCGATCTCATATCTTCTGCAGAAGATCGTTCTATCCCTGACTCCTACGATCTCATAGATCCTTCCGGGCTTTACATTATCTACGCATACCTTTGAGTATTCGCATCCCTCACATTTTGATCCCGGCCCTCTGTGGATGAATGTCTCTCCAACTCTAGCCTGTCCCTTCCCGATGAGAGTTATGATCACGTCTCTACGATTCAATGCATGCCACCACTCCCATTGGTGCGAGTCAAATATATTCCGTTTCTTTCTCATTAGGTTTTCAGAAAGAAAACCTTTTTAGTTTGAGCGTTAAAGCCTTAGAGGAACTTGTTATGTCGGATGATGTGAAAGAGAAAGAAACTCCCTGTTCCTCGCTTAGAAACATTTTCGCATTAGGCTTTGTAAGCTTCTTTACGGATGTCTCAACGGAGATGGTTCTCAGCTTGCTTCCAGTATTCATAGTTAATCTTCCAGGATCTGGAAGTGCGGCATTAGGGGTTATTGAGGGGATAGCCGAGTCCATCAGCCACTGCATGAGGGTAATCTCCGGAGTGTTCTCTGACAAATTGAGGAGGAGGAAGATATTGATCTTTTTGGGCTATGCAATATCGAATATTGCAAAGCCCTTCTTTGCAGTTACAACAAACGTCTTTGAGGCTCTCGCCATCCGCGTGACCGATAGGGTTGGAAAGGGAATTAGAACCTCTCCCAGAGACGCCCTCCTCAGCGAATCGATAGATGAGAAGAGAAGGGGGATGGCGTTTGGGCTTCATAGAACCCTCGATCAGATGGGAGCGATCCTCGGCCCGCTCACAGCATCGCTGCTAATATACGTTATGGGCTTAACCGTCAGGAGCGTTTTTTGGCTCTCCCTAATACCCGGGTCAATAGCGCTATTAATCCTCATCCTATTCGTTCAGGAAAGAACAGCCGCTACAACTAGACGTAAGACCAAACTGCTATATGGGATCAGAAAAATCTTGAAGGGGGATCTTCTGCTTCTACTCTTGATCATGGGCATCTTCTCCCTTGGAGCATTCAACTACTCATTCGTGCTTCTTAATGCAAAGGAGGCTGGATTTGGCTATTACATGATTCCAATCTTGTATGCCCTAATCAATCTGGCCCATACCTTAATTGCAATACCATCCGGTATCCTATCTGATAGGATTGGACGTGAAAAGGTTCTCGTCATGGGCTATGGAGCCTTCTTGGCAGTCACAATCATACTTTTCCTCTCTCCCAGAAACTATTTTGCTACTCTTTTATTGGCTATTCTGTTCGGAGCCTACGATGGAATCGTAAATACCGTTGGGAGAGCTTTAATTCCCAGATACGTAAGCGGCGAGTGGAGGGGCACGGCTTACGGCCTATACTACCTCATCGTCGGCATGTGCTTCTTAATCGCCAATACCGTTTTTGGAGGTTTATGGCAGTTCTACAGTCCATCAGCCGCAGCCCTATACAGCATGACATTAGCATCGATCTCAATCCTCGGAATGATATTCTTCATAATCAGGAAAAGCTGACTAATACGCGATCCTCTCCATGCCATTCACCAATGCCCACTTCGAGATGAACCTCCAGTAAGTCGCGTATCTACGATCCATAAGGTAGAAGTGACACCAGTCATCCCTATGCCTTATGCCTCTTCCAAGAGCCTGATTTGCCGCTCTGAAGGCATCCATAACATACCAGAGATTCCCCAGTTTAGGCCTCCTCCTATTCAAATACTCAATCTGAGCCTTCACGTATGGATCATTATAGTCTGCGTATGGTAGGCCGATATTGAAGATCCCCCTGGCCTCCTCATAGGGGAAGTTTGATCCCTCAGAGTTCCTTCCACGGAAGACTGCGAATAAGACCGCTCCCTCAGATGTCTTAGCCGCTCTCTTATACTCGCTTACTATCTGAGCATTATCCCTCGCGGTTTTCCCCTCAATGAAGATCCTCTTTCCAGAGATGAAGAGATCCCCGCCTCTCTTCTCTACGTAGCCATTCTGAATCCAAACCTTTAAGGCCTGCTCCATGAAGTCCCTCTGCGGAAAGAATATTAGGGCTCCGTTAGGCACGTTCCTTATGAGCTTGGATATTCTCTCACCGTATATCCTCAGCGTCTCCTCATTCCTCTCCTTAAACCTCGTCGATAGTGAAGTATCCACGTATGTGCGCACATTCTCCGGTCGGGCTATTGCAGAATAGGTTTTACAGTCAGCCTCTGAGAGGCCGAGGATCTCAGTGAAGTAACTCATGGGGGAGATCGTTCCGGACATTATTAGGGCAGCGTATGCCTCTTCGATTACCGGCTTTATCGCTAAGCTTGGATCTAAGCATCTATACTCGACCATCCTCAAACCAGACTTTGACCTTTTGTATATGGCTATGTAGCTCTCCCTATCGCTTGATTCTATGAGGGACAGGAAGTTTAGGAGGCCGTTAAGGTGGCATATTGGAACCCGACCTTTGAGGATCTTAAGTCTCCTGATGTCGTCGACGAATGGCATGTAATAATCGATTATGAGAGAAATATCATCAAGCAGAGACTCTTCAAGTTCCTCGTAGAATTCGGCTCCGGAAGTTATTGAGGGCTCATCTGATACTTTCCTCTCAAGTAGATCGAGCAGTCCATCTATGAATTCGGATGGATGATCAAGCATCTCAAGTTCTCTTTTGGCACTCTTTAATCCACGCTCCGAGAGAGTGTCGCTTAGGGCCTCCTGTCCTATCTTATCTGCATTGTGCGCCTCATCGAAGATTAGTATGCTATCGCTTATCTCAAGTCCAACCTTAAGTCTGATGTTCTCATTGAAGATGTACTGGTAGGGCGCAACGATGACCATTCTATCCTTAGCTGCCTCTCTTGAGAGAAAGTATGGGCAGAGACCCCTCCTCCTGCCATACTGGATTAGCTTCTCCATTGAGAGGACAGGCGGGAGATCCAAGTCTGAATATGTGAATTTAGCTCTGTATGGGCATCTATGCGCCTTGCGTAGGACCTTGCATGTCTCTATGGCCTCGAAGACTGGGAGTCTCCTGCAGATCTCATTTAGGCATAGGTTCTGTCGGCTGGCCAATGCTACAGCGGAGAACTCCATCTCAGACTTCTCATTTATCTGCTGGATCTCATGTAATACCTGGCGCACCTGCTCATGCGTTCTGGTTGCGTATATTATTCTCCTTCCGAATGGGAGGGTTGAGGCTAAGGCGCATGCAGTCTTTCCAAATCCATTACATGCCTCGGCTACTAAGACCCCTCCCTTTAGCATTGTGGATTCAATATCCTTCATGAACTCTAACTGTTCGGGGTATGGCTTGTATGGAAACAGATCCATAAATCGCATCTTCAAATCTGAGGTCTCAGCCTTAATCCTCGACGTGTCCTCCAAGCTCATCTATCTCCGCATTGACCCTTTAGGCCCTTATGATCCCCTCCCCTACTCTATCGGGTGGAAGACCATGGCTATGGCTCCGTAGAGCACAACATCATCCCTGAGCGGCGTGATCCTTATCTCTGGAACTCGGTTTCGAGCATGCTCCCCAACGTATTTCCTTATCGGCGATAGAACCAGACTTTCATTTCTTAGGGCTATTGAGCCTCCGACGGTTATTAACGAGGGATCGTAGGCGTCGATTACACATGCGAAGCCTATAGCGTTTAGAACGCCGATTCTATCTGTGAGCTTTAGTGATAGGGGATCTCCTGCCTTTGCGCAGTCATATAATATCTTGGCGGTCAGCAAATTTAGATTACCATTAATTTTACGCATTAGGAGGGAATCTTTGACCTCATCTGGATCTTCCTCTGAGAGGAGCAATCTAACGTAGTTTGGTATTCCATTTCCGGAGCAGTATGCCTCCCAATGCCCCCTCTTCCCACAGCCACATAAGAGTCTCCCCTCATAATCTATTGTGAAGTGACCGATCTCAGTTGCATTTCCATCCTTACCGATGAGGAGATGCCCATCCACGTAGATGCCTCCGCCTATTCCAGTGCTCAATGTGATGTAGGCCAGATTCTCATGCTCCTTTCCAGCTCCGAAGAACCTCTCGCCGACAACCGCCGCTGAACAGTCATTTAGGAGGTATACTGGGAGATCAAACTCCTCCCTCAACGGCTCTACGAGTGGAACGAAGTCGTATGGGATGTTCGTTGGCTTCATTAATCCGCCCCTCTTAAGGTCTAGGGGACCAGCGGAGCCTATGCCTATCCCCTCAATCCTCCCATCCCCAATTCTCTCTATTAAGCGGCGGATATTCCGTGCAATCTGCCTGCTAATGCCCTCAGGCCCCCTATGCTTCTCCGTCCTCTCAGAGATCCTCGCTATGATCCTTCCCCTCTCATCCCCCAGAGCAACGCGTATATTCGTTCCTCCAACATCGACTCCTACGGCTAACCTCTCCATTCCCCATCAACAGAAATATCTTTGGCATTCTAAAGATAAAAGATACCCCACTAAATAATTCTGCTAGGCAGTGTTCTAAAACGTAGACATATTAACCGTTTCCTCCAAATATATAATGCGGATCTAAGGGAAGGAGAATTGATGATCAAGCATATAGTATATGTCGCGCTTGCCGTAATGCTCGGGATTGGAATGATGGTTCTCCCAATGCTGATAATGCAGGATCATCATCCGGTCAAGCCCACAGGAGAGATGCGAAAATTCAGCGAGCCAGTGAAGAGTTTACAGGAGAAGAAGAGCATGCCCAAACAAGAATTGAAGAGCGAATCAGAGATCTCCGCAGGTAGGAGAGCCGAAACGATAACCTCAAGACTGATCAACTCCATCCCAAAGGCAGCAACCATAACAATCATAGGATTAGCCTCAGCCACAATAATATTCCTCATAACAAAACGAAAGATCACATAATAGAATAAGTAGGCCCAAACAAGACACTATATAAACTTTATAAAGAAATTTTTCTCGTGCATACACCATGCAGGAAAATCCCATAGATGCTCAACTTGTAACCGCAGATGTGATCTGAGAATTAGCCCTAGCCCTACTTGCATACAAAAAGCATGAAGAGTTAAAGCGAGAGATGAAGGAGAACAGTTGAGGGGGCAACAGCGGACTCTCAGGATTACAAGCGGGGCTTCGAGGACTCGGTCGAGCTCTGCCTGTTCGAGGTCAGCACGGCCAAAAGCCTAGAGGAAGCGAGGAAACGCATAGAGGAGATCTGGAGCCTGATAAAGAAAGACAAGATCGAGCGCATCAAACGGATGCTATGGCAGATAGAAAGATAAAATCCCTTATGCTCAACATATAAAGTCTTTTATATGCTTCTTTTTGAGAGAGCAGTCTTTTGTTCGTATGTTACGCTTCGCTAAAAGTTATATCTTTGCTATATTAATCCCCCTTTTATATTACTTAGGTTAATCTGAAGTATCACTTAGAAATGTATGGAGATGAGAGATGTGGCAGATGTATATTTTATGTTTGTTGATGCTTCTGGCGATCCAGGCCCATTTATGGGTGAAAACACGAGATTCAAGGAAGCTAATGGCGGATGCAGTCTACAATTTAATTGTGAAGATTCAGCCGACTATAATTTCAATCGTTGTTGATAAAGAGAAATACTTTGCAAAGTACTCTCAACCTGAACCAGTGAAAGCATACATCCATTCAATATCTCATGGATAGATATGAAAGATTTCTTTCACGCGGAGACTCCTATGGCATTCTAGTCTATGATTATGAGGGAAAAAGGAATAAGTACATCAGGGAGATGCTTGAAGAAGCGCGGCTTATCGGCAGCTATGATTTTAGGCTTCTTGCTCACTGGAAGTATAAAAGAATAGCGGAAACTATTTTCTTTACAGAATCAGAAACGAGCATCGGATTGCAGCTAGCCGACTTTGTAGCATTTGCAATCTTCGTATGTTACGAGAAAAAGTATTGCGAACGGTTCAACCAGCTTCAGTCCCTCTTTGACAAAAGCCCAAGCGGCTCCATAGAAAATTATGGATTGAAGGTTATTCCATGATATTAGAAATGGAGAGTGGCTGGGCCAGTCGCCCATACGAGCGACTGGTACGGGTCACCCAAACAGAGCGGGCCTCCCAGTCGCCCTCATATAACCATATTAATATGGCGATATTATAAACGTTGTGCTTCTAAGTTGCGTTGAATCTTTCAAGTGTTCTAAATCGGCGTTTCCAGCTCGGCGGTGAGCACAGTTGCTCAAAACTCCTTAAGAAGTAATCGGGTTTCTCGAAGAAGCGTTCAGAAACTCTGAATTTTATGGGTGGCGGAAGTGGGTTTTGTTGCAACATCCAAAGATTAAGGCTGATAGTGTATCAAGAAGATTCATTATCTTAACAAGTATAGGTCTAAGCGTTTCTTTAGGCACTCCCATACCTAAATATATTTTTATACCGAAAGATTCATAGGGTTATTTCGGCGGGAAGGTGGAAATGTATAGTAGTGACGTTATTACTACTGTTAACGATTTAAAAGAGTTGGTTGAGAGATTTATAAGAGACAGAGGATGGGAAAAGTTACATACTCCAAGAAATCTTGCTGAATCTATTTGTATAGAAGCCGCTGAATTACTTGAGATATTTCAATGGGATCTCGGAGATAAGGCAGAAATGATAAATGATTCAATAAAACTTAATAGAATAAAAGAGGAACTTGCAGACGTTCTTATTTACTGTATAAGCATGGCTAACAATATGAAAATAGATATTGCTGAAGCTATATTTAATAAAATGAAGAAAAATGAAGAGAAATATCCAGCTGAAAAATATAATGAAAATGGAGATGACAAATAAATGAATGTTGTTTTAGCTGCAGCATCGGCTCCTACATCTAGAGAGCACTTACGAAAAACTGTTATTGAAGGAGTCGAGATTAAAGATATAAAGAATCTAATAAAAAGTGATTTATTAGACAAGTTACTTAAGAGCGACAAAAAAATTAGAGTTTGGGGATTGGTTAAGGGAAAAAATAATGATTTATATTGGAATAAATTAGTTGAAAATGATATCATCCTGTTTAATGTAGGCAAAAAATACGCAGTATATTCTAAGGTTCTAGATAAGGAGATAAACCCTGATCTTGCTAAAAAGCTGTGGGAACCAGATGATCGAACTGGACTTTATTATGATAGAATAATATACCTTAAAAATGTACAACAAATAGATATACCTATTTCGAGAATAAATAAGTTATTTGGTTACAAAAGAGATTTCTTCCCTTCTCGTAATGTGGCGTTCTTTACTATTCAGAAGAAAAGACTCCAGAATGTAATATCTAAGTATGGTTCATTTGAAGTAGCTATAGGATTACGTTCTGTAATAAGCCCGATGAATGGAAGAGATATCTTAAATCAGCTTTGTAACCAAGAGCCAGAATTTTCCAAGATAATAAAAACTACTTTTGCTCATTTGATTGCAGGGAAAAATGTTGTATTTTACGGTCCACCAGCAACAAGTAAAACTTATCTTGTTAAGACGATTTGCGAACTTATCTGTGGAAAAGATAATTTCTCGATCGAAACAGCTAATGCTGAATGGAGTCATTTTGATATCATTGGAGGATTCACAACGAATGGATTCAGAGAAGGAATAATTCTTAAAGCAATAGTAAAATGTAGACAATCAATTATCAATAACGGTAGACCTTATTGGCTAATAATAGATGAGTTGAACAGGGCAAATTTAGATTTAGCTTTTGGTGAAATATTCACGCAACTTGATATTGACCATAGAGATAAACCGATTGAAACCGGTCAAGGAAAGGAAAGAATACCTCTTTCTTTCCGAATCCTAGCAACTATGAATACATACGATAGATCTATGCTTTTTTCACTGGGATATGCATTCATGCGAAGATTTGCCTTTATACAAGTTGAATCTCTGTTTAAGCATTCTAAAGAAGAAGAGGTAAGTGAAGAACTAAAAGTACCTGATGATATAAAGAGTGTTTTAAATAACAGCAAGATTAAAAAAGTTAAGGATATAGCATTCTCATCTATTCTTAAACATTTTTCCAATAGAAATGAGCAAGACAGAGCATATATTTTTGAAGATTTCGAATTATCTGAAAATCAGGTAAAGGAAACATTAAATAAACTCAAAATAAACGACATAGATATTATAGATCTGTTGAATTACATGTCTTACAAGATAACTAATGAGGGACTCGTTGAGATCGGTCATGCTATGGTTTTTGATGCTGCAAAGTTCATTGTTGCTTATTATCTAATATCCCAGGAAGAGGTTGATGTCAGAGCCTTACTTGATGAAGCTGTCTCAGCATATCTATTACCACAACTTGAATATTTTATGCCAAAACTGAGAAAAGGGATTATTTTCGGAGAGAAAGAATATGAAAAACGTTGGAATAATATAATTCGCGTATTCGAAGAACTTAATCTTTTATCAACTTTGGAATTAATGGAAAATGCTAAAAAAGAGTTTAAGGTGATATAGTGCTAAATGGTCTATTATAAGGAAATATATGCTTGGAAGAGATATCATAAAGATTGTGAAAAACTTAAAAACATAAATTGGAAAAAGTTAACACAATTAGTAGAAATAATTCAGAATTTTCAAAAATTAATCCCTGACTATAATGAAATAATCGAAGAGCAAGCGCCAACTATAATCAAGGATACCTTTGAGCCAAGAGGATGGGTGGGTACATATCCCATAGAAGATTGCAGACTGCAAGTCATACCCGAACCCGATTTACTTTCAAAAGAACAATTTAGACAGATTACGGAGGAACTTGTAGGATGGCTAGAGTCGATAGGATCATTCTTTGAAAGCTTCATGAATATGGTATGTCCCTTCGAACCTATTTTTAAGCTTCTACTATGTATACCCTACAGTAGACGTCTAACAGAATACACAGAGTTAATTCTCTCCCATTTTATTCCAAGGAGCATCACTTTTAGTGAGTATGTAGGCCCGGAGTTAAGAGGGAAGCCCTTATGGTCCAAAATGTTTTTTATAAAGGCTAGAGAAGCAAATCTTTTAGTAAGCAGTAGAGTCAAGTTTAGTTTTAAATCTCTCCTTAATCTTCTGTTAGTCAGATTCCATTCGGATCTGTTAAGAGATACAAAATCTCTTTTGGATAAGATAACGAGTCTAGCTGAAGGTGGTATTCCCGTCTTTTTACAGAGTTGGAAGGCTTACATGAAGTATCATGAAGAATTTATTAATAGTCGCTTGTGGAATGAATTACTAGAAGATAGCCTAGAAATAAATTTTAATTCATTGGAAGTCTTAGAAAAAATTAGGCGTTCGGCAAAAAATCCATGGCAGGAAATAATTGATTTATGGGAAGCCTACCAATCTCAAAAAACCTTCTTTTTCGATCTAAAAGAAAGATTTGATATTGCACTTAAACCATTGAGTAAAATCTATGAACTGTGGTGTTTTAAAAAATTATGTGACACATTTAAAATTGATCGCAGAGAAATAACAAAGTTCCCATGTTCGATACATTCGCGATATTTAGGAGAAAATATTATTTTACACTACAATAAAAAGTTAGAGAAATTTAGTGGAATAATGAAAAAAATACCGGGAGCATCTCCAGGTAGACCTGACTTCGCCATAGAAAATAAGGGTAAGATAGTATGTATTATGGATGCTAAATGCAAAAAAGAAATAAAAAAGGATGATGCTCAACGATTTCTTTCATATCTATTCGATTATATATACCCACATAGTCAAAAAATTACGGGCTTTATATTTTATATACCGGCAGAAACAACTAAGATAGAGCCAATAAATGTGAAAGAAACGGAAATTTATCTGGTTCCATTAACCCCCGACACTTACATGGATTTGATGGATGAAATTGCATCAATAGTTCAATCAAAATTAAGATTAGATAACAAATAAAACTAATAACAATTTAGGATATAAAATAAATTTTTCGTGATCCTTTCCATAAGACTGATTTCCTCTCAGTTCGTAGAGAGAAAATCTAAAACCTTGGAAAAGCGCCTAGACAAGGTTCTAAAAAGGTTGGAGGAGATCAAAGAACGACTTTCCAATCATAACAGCCAATAAGCGTTATAAATCTTCAAGAGCACAAAGAGATTTGAAGTTCAGGTTACTCTCTAATTTAGTATCTTTTGTATATTACAATGTTCTTTTCGAGTAGACTTTCTATCTCTTCACTACTTTATTCAAATTAAAACGGTCTGCCATGCATATATAGATGATTTTAGCCTTCCTGGGAGATCTGCTCGCTTACTCCTTTTTCCCAGCTTACCGTTATTTGGCATGCAAAAAATTATAAAATGGTTTTGTTTGTATGCCATTAAAATCTTAAATGTGCCATTTCTGATCTTTTATAGCGTTTTTACGTGGGAGGGGGTGCTGTGGCTGAAGTAGAAGAACTTGCAGATGGTTTAAAGATAAAGTGTAGTGGCTTAGTTACTATTTGCCCCTTTAACTGTGAACCTGATTATGGAGAAGTTGAAATAGTCCGTAAGCCGTCTAAAACCCTCATAAGCGAATACAGGTTAAAAGAATACTTAGATAACGAGTTAGAATATAGCAAAATTCCAATGAAAGCTGTTACAGTCTATATTTATTAAGATGAGTGAGTTTATTAAGATGAGTGAGGTTACCGCCAAAATCTAATTATAGGCGCATTACATAAGCTCTAAGGAGTCATCCAGTTCAGTATTTGCGTTCTTTCAAGCTGATAGGAGGCTCTCAATGTCATCTACAAGTTGTGTTTCTCGACCTGTAGTAATGAGACGACTCATTTCCACCATAAAACCAAAGATAGTGAATATGGATAAAAACGTGCTTATAATCACTCCTTGAGCAAATGGTGAAAGACGAATCGTCATAAGCTGGAATAAGCTAAGCATGAATGGTAAAGTTATAGGCTTAATCATGAGTGACCATGACATACACTTAAAAATTCCTAACCTATCTGCCACGAGCGAGGCCATCAAAAAGATTGTTACGAGTCCTAAGGCAGGACTGAATATAAATGCATAGGGAGACATTACCTCAACATCGCAATTTTCAATCCAAACTATTTGGCTGGCCGAAAAAATTACAACAGGAAGCATAAAAATCACAGCTCCCATGGATGATAAGAAATAATACCATTCAGAATGACCACAGGGCCTTTTTCCCGAAGAGAGGCTTTCGTCACCTAATTCACGATGAATTTGATTATGCACCCATATCATAATTGCTATGATCTTTTTAATAAGATCCCCTTGGTCACCAAGCAATATTGTGAATAGGAAAATTATTGTAAAATAAACATGGGAAAAAATAGCCATCATAAAAGTAAAAATAACGAATGGTTCTGTAGAGACATCGATAAATCCGAACTTGAAGACAATTCCGTATCCCCGGCTATGTGCAAATATGTTCATCACGAGTAACCAAATGATAATAACAAAAGAATTAAGTGCAAAAGCCAGATAGGTTTTGCAAACTGTTTTTACTGCTTTTCTGAAGCCACCAAGAGTTTCTCTCAGCATTAACAATGCGAAGAGGCCACAAAAAACAAATAAGATAATGAAAAGCAAAGGGCTCTCCAACGCAAGTCGTACAAAAGCTACGAAAGAGATTTGGATAAGTGCGATCGATATTATAAGCAACACAAAAATAGAAGTCACTACCGTAGAAAAATGGCGACTTAATTTGGTTTCCACTATCTTCAAATTTTTGGGATCTAGTTTGGCCTTCTTTGTAGGCATATAAATTTATTCCTCCAAAAACCGTCAAAATAATTACTCCTTTTTAGTCTTTTTAGCCTTTACGTCATAAAAAAGAGGGGGTGCTGGTTGATTTCAGTCAGTGACTTCTATAATTCTTCGAAATCTGAGACCCTAGAAAAGCGCCTAGACGAGGCTCTAAACAGGCTGGGGAAGATCGAGGATCGGATCTCCCGGCTGAACGACGAGTTCAAAAGGTTTAAGCAAGCATTTCTTACGGAGAAGCGAACCTAAATGAGAATTTTTATATGCAACTTAACTTATATCCCGATAAGAAGCTAGCCTCCATATAGTTGCTATTTTAATTTTGATTGTAGTCGCAGTAATATGCGTAACAATAAATGCAGGCACGCGAGAGAGTAGCGAGAAGGAACCGAAAGAATATGTTATATCTTAGCAAGTATAGAGAACTTGTTGAAGAAAATTACTTAGGCAGGTGCATTAATTATCTTTTTCAGGTGAGAAAATGCAGGAATTTGCTTTAATGCTTGTGGGTCAGATATTGACCGCAATAGCGGTAGTTATTGCTTTTATATCGCTTCGAAAAACTCAAGAAATGACAAGGTGGACAAAACGTATTGATACTACGAGCAGCTACATGAGCAGGTGGGGAGAGCTTATGGAAGAGCTGACACAGGTTCTCGAAGGAAAGGTTGATATTAACTATTTCTGGTTACGGTTCTGGTATCTTCAACAAGAACAATTTATCCTCTGGAAAAGAGGGCTCATTGATGAGGATATCTATGAGATATGGATGGATTATAGAAGACAAGAATGGAAAAACGATTGCCTATTCCGACTCAAAAATTACCGGAAAGGATTTAGTGGAGTAGCACGATCTCTGATCCCCGAATTCCGTATGTTTATGGAATCAATCTTTTCAGGGAGATCTATTGAGGAAGCAAAAAAGTCAGCGTCACATCAGTAGAGAAAATCTCTCCATTATGATATTGGTTCAAAAACGGATATCTGATAACCCTTTCCGTTCATTCTTTCGAATGTTTCATCATAAAGAGAACTCAAGGAATTAACTTGAAGCACGCTGATATTGTACGGATCGCTGCGCAGGGTCAGTTCACATATCACACACTCTAAACTTCCCTCTCCCTACTTATACAGTAAAGGGAAATGGGGGTTACATACGAATAGAAGAAAGGGACGAACGGGAAGAACCACTTTCTTCAGCAATCTCTTAAAAGTGCTGAGATCGTTAGCAGCGTTGTATAGTTTAGAGCTTCCGACGGCGATGTAACCCAATTGTGGAATGATGGTAAGCGATATTTGAGTATATCTAACCTTGGAGATTACATAGTTGAAGCTATAGCACATGGGTAAGATAATAAGATAAAGAGATCTTAAACCCGAGTCGCATTAATCGCCCAGGATCTTCTCAATTTCGGCGAGGTGCTTAGCGACCCTCCTGCCTTTCTCTGTTAGAGTAATAAGTTTTCTTCTAGAGAATACCTCTTCAGATACTTCATTTAGTATCCGCATTTCTTGAGGATAAAAAGGAATTTAGATTGCTTGCTGACTTGCATCAATATCATTTGTGAGATCGGTTCGTCCTTCTTTTCTGTAAAAGATATACTAAAATCCGGGGAAATGCCGTTTGCTCCATCGCATCTAAACCAGCCATTTCTATTCAAATCAAGTAATCCACTTATTATTCATCAATAAGAGGCTATCAGGAGAAATGAATTACGCTAAGAAATCAGCTAGCCTCACAGATATTTATCTTGGATAAGAGGTATATTCAAACCGAGATTTTATAACACATCTTCAAGTAACCTGCTGAATAGGGCACCTATGAAGAAAAAATTAAATAATTTTTTCTCAGTTACTGAGAAAATTTTGCGTAATTCATGGTCTCTTTGTAAGGGGCTACTCGTTAGCTTTGGCGTTGGTTATTAAGTTCCATAGTTCCTCGTTTCTTATGCATCCTATGTCTGGGGCTGTTACGTCTCCGTTGAAGTAGCTGTAGGCTCTTGCACGGCAGCCTCCGCATATGTACTTGTCTGGGCATGCGCCGCAGCCGACAATCTTGCCATTCACCTCGTATGTCTTCAGTTTTTCTCTTATTCGAAGCTTCCATAGTAGCGGATGGTTATCCCATATCTCTTCAAAATCATCCTTTAGGATATTTCCAAGAATTGTCTCCTCGTTTGTTGGGAAGAATACGCATGGTTTTATATCTCCATTCGGCTCTATTGCGCAGTAGAGCCTTCCAGCACCGCATCCGCCGAGGAAGTTCGCTACGTTTTCCACGCCCTTCTTTGCGGCGTAGTGCGCTTCAACCATGAAGGCTTCACCCTTCTCGCGTGAGAGCTCCTTAGTTATGCTGGCGTACTGGGGACAGGTGCTGAAGAAGCGGTCAACCTTCACGTTTGACTTGCCAAACCTCAATTCTTCCTCTTTGGATCGCAAATATAAATCGATTATCTTATTTCCTATCAAGTTTAGGACGTGAAGTCTCTCTTTCGGCGTTAAATCCAATTCCAGATGGGCCTTCGCCCTTCCAGTTGGAATATAATTGAAGTGCATGAACCTAACGCCGAGCTCATCAGCCAAATTCAAAATCTTTTCAATTTCAGCAATGTTCTGCCTATGAACAACTGTTGCTATGCATGTGTCAATTCCCTCTTCAATGCAGTTTTTTATCCCCTCCATTGTCCTGTTAAATGCTCCTGGAATCCCACGGAACCAGTCATGCGTTGCGGCTGAAGCGCCGTCAAGACTTATCTCAACATAATCAATCCCAGCATCTCTGAGCCTTTTTGCATTATCCTTCGTTATTAACGTCCCATTGCTTGCTAAGCTAAGGTAGGGAATTCTCCTCTTGGCGTATGATACAATATCAAAGAAGTCCTCTCTTGCAAGGGGTTCTCCTCCGCTGAAGGATAAGGCGGGAAGCCCGACTCCCGCAAGCTTCGAGAGAATATCTATCGCTTGTTTTGCTTCATCCGTTGAGAGCTCATATTTTCTGCTTCTTCCAGCATTCTCATAGCAGTGTTTACATTTAAGATTGCACTTGTAAGTGTAGTTCCAGACTATTAGGAATGGAGCTGCGGGCACAAATGGAATTCTAATGCCATACTTTTTGACTCCCCTCATCATGAGCGCGAATCCGCGAAGCCAAGCCTCGCCATACTGATCTTCAAGAAACTGATGCTTCATAAAGCCTTTATCGGCTCGTAAAAGCCTGCTGCCTATCTCATATAGTGGCTTAACAAAATTCTCGTAAACGGCTTTACATCTATCGCAGAGCGTAACATCCTGCCCCAAGAAGACCCTGAGAGACTTTATAAGCATATTTCCATCTTTAGGGCAGTCATAATCTAGAAATCCCACAACTCTCCTTAAGACTGGATTTACAAATGCTGAGAAAAGGGCATTTTCGATCTCATCAATCTGCATATGCGCTCACCTCGTGGGAACACCTGCCTTTCCACATTTATATTCGATTATTCTGACGAATAGTTTGTAGAGTAAAGTCATAAAGGGCTTGTACCATCTGCCCGCAAAGGAATCGTCTATAAGAGAATATACCCATCGTACATCATGCTTTAGACATTTAACCAGCAATTCTCGGTAAAGCCCAGTTATCTCCTCGCATTTAAACCAGTCTTCATCTTTAAGTCTTCCCATGGGCACGAAGTATAGTGGAACTATGAGACTTTTTATGTCCTTAAGATCATCCATCAGTTCTATCGTTTTGATTAGATCATCCTCTGTCTCTTCTGGGCAGCCTACAATTAATGTGCAGGCCGGAACCAAGCCGTGATCATGCATTAAACCCATCCCGGTACGCACGACTTCCGGCCACTGTTCCGGCTTGAATGGATGCGCCTTTGCCGGCATAATCTTTTTGGCCAGCTCCGGCGAGCCAGTCTCTATGCCTATTTCTGCACCCCACCACGATTGCTTCTGCTTAATTATCTCCGCTATGGTTGCGAAGAGCTTTGGCTTTGCGGCTACGGCGGCGAGTGAACAGTGGCTCCATCCAATCCCTTCACATTCTTTAACGACCAATTCATGCAGCTTAATCAGCTTCTCATCATTCGGTATTGTGTTTGATGAGCCATAAAGCATGACATCCTCGGCGTGGAGGCATACGCCAGCAGTATAGCCACTATCCAAGTTTATGCTTATCTCCCGCATTATCTTCTCGTAGGGATACCAACGCAAAGGCCTCAAGGTCACACTGCAAAATTTGCATCCCCTCGGGCATCCACGCCCAATCTCGATCAGGCCATTTATAGATGGAGCAACAATGTCCGGTATCTCATCTAGACCCGGAGTCTCCTTCAGGCTTACCTCATAATATTGGGGAAGCTCCTCACCATTAAGTGCAGCTCTGAAAATCTTTCCAACAACTTTCTCGGCTTCCCCCTCAATTATGCAGTCGATTCCATGCTCTTTAACAAATTCCGGTTTATACTTGAACTGCCAAACACCCGGCCCACCAACAATAATTTTAAGCCCCCGCCTTTTAGCCCTCCTAACTATCGGATTTTCCAGTAACAATCGGAAATGCTTAGCGAGGAAAGGTTCCTTCTTAAGTACGGCAGCAAAGGTGCTTGAGGCAGGACCTAACCCAAATGGATCCATAACGTGGATTCCTAAAACCTCAGCATCATCAATATACTTGTCCAAGTGATCCGGATCAACCGTTAGCACGTCGAT
>CAZDRE010000004.1:0-131608 GCA_964508155.1 uncultured Candidatus Bathyarchaeia archaeon | reverse complement strand
CGTCTGTGGCGACGCTTACAGGCCAGTTTAGCTGGCCGCGGCCTCTACCCGGGTTATTAGTGTCAAAGTTAAGCTGGCCTAGGACGATGTCGGGTGGAGTATTATTTGTCGGAAGAGAGTTCCAGATCAGGATGCGATTGTTCCATGTATCGGCTAGAAGTAAGTGTTTTCCATCAGACGCTATATCCATCGGATGATTGAAAAGTAAGGGCCCTCCTGTCTTGTTGAAATCTATTCCTGAAAGCATAATATCCGCGTCTTGACCCGTGCAGAACCATCCAGAGGTGTTACCTGATGCAACCCTATAGCTTGATTCGACGAATCTAACCGTTATTTCTAATTTTGGCGGGCCATGAGGCTTAGTTATCTTAGCTTCACCCTCTTTAGATGGCGGGGAAGGAGCCTTAACCCGTTCAGATGATGGAGGCGGCTTAGTCTCATTCTTCTTAGATGGTGGGGGAAACTCAGGACGCTCTTCACGTGGAGGCTTTTCCTGAATCTGAATAAATATATAAAAGCCAAGTACTGAGACGAGTATAATCGCGATTATAATAGCAACTGCAACGGTATTTGTTACTCCTCTATTCATACGCTTCCCCATATACCAGATGATTTATGCGAAAACATCAATTAATTTTTTCGGATTCTTAAATACGTAGATAAAGCTTGACATCTCAGCATAATAGCCTAAGAAAGAATTAATTTACCTAATAAATTCGTGATGAAATCCCCTTGCACCACTAATGCAACTCCTGACTTTTATTTCCAGAATATCTTCGCTCCGTTGAAGCCGCAGACATATTCGAATCCGGCCTCCACGAGAGCTCATGCCTCCATGAATGTCTTTATGACTCTCTGGATTCTGGATCTCCCTGAGCTCATCCAGCATAAGCATGACGAAGCTCTCAAGCACAGTTATGTGTTCCTTCTGAGAAACTAGGCCACGGCTGAAGTCACACCATCTAAATCCTGACAGAAATGGCAACTATGAGGATTCCTTCTATTTCTTTATAAAAATCTCGATTCTAGCATAACAAATGTGATTAGAGAGACAAGGGCGGTGAGAAGACCGTATATTTCGCCATCGAATTTCTCATGAAAGTGCGATTTAATTAAGAGGTCTCGGAGCTCCACTTTCCCATATAACCCACTATTCTCTCTGACTGATAAGAGCTGGAGGTTTACTTTGCATTTGGCCGAAATAGAAAAGATCCTAGGAGAATTGTGTTCTCGCAAATTGCTTATTTAGGATATTGTTATACTGTCTATTTTAAATGAATTTGCTGGAAAACAGTAGCCATTAGAGTTCTTTTCTTTTTGAAGACTTGTATGCGAAGGTTAATAGAGAAGATAAAAGCATTCCAGAACATATATTTCCATTATTGAATTTCTACTTGATGTATAAGGTTTATTAGGGCCCATCTAAAATTATTTTTCAGTGCCCTTTATGATCGTTAGAGTTGAAGATAATAAGATTCCTGTGGAGCTCTCATTAAGTCAACCTAAAAGAGCTTGGAAAGTTAGAACTCATATTAAAAGAGGTAATGTTCTTGGCTGGTGAGAAGCCTACTGCAGCGTTTATCCTCAGCCTATTTGGCGGACTCTTTATTCTATTCGTCGGTCTAATCCTCTCTCTTCTCGGAGCCATATTCATGGGTATACTGGGAGCCTTTCATCCTCCAAGCATGCCCATACTCGTGGGGTATGGTTGCCTTCTCGGCTTTCTCGGCATATTCTACGGAGCCGTCATAATCATATCCGCCGTAAAAATGCATAACGAGCCTGAGAACCAGACGTGGAGCATACTCATCATCATCTTTTCAGTGCTCAGTCTCTTCGGAGCGGGAGCAGGCCTCTATATCGGGCTTATTCTCGGCGTGATGGGTGGTCTCTTAGGCTTAACTTGGAGGTCTCCGCAAAGAGATTATCCACGATACGCTCCTAGACAACACACAACAATGCATAAGCCAGAAATTACAATAAGATACTGTCCTTTCTGTGGAACTAAAATAGATCCTCCGGAAGCAAGATACTGCAAAAAGTGCGGAGCAAAACTAAAAGAATAAAAAGGGCTAATTCCCGCTAGAAGACCTCCTAAACAGTCAGATTCACAATCCCAAAAAATACCCAGAACATCAGTATTAACTTATATATGCAACAAAGAAAATCAATAAAAAGGGAATTTAAAATTGCATCAAAGGAGAAAGACTAAGATATATGTAATATTCACTTCAACCGGGCTTGACCATAGAGGTTCTTGGGATGCTTCTGATATTGAACGGAAAGTTATGAAAAATGAAGAGATACTCAGCGAGTTGGAGAAGAGGTGTGAAGGGGTAGAATTTGTCGGGAAAGTTAACATCATTAAGGAGGAAGAAAAAGAACTAGTAAGTAGATCTCATTACGGAATGACTGAGGAAGAGAGGAAGCGTATTTCTGAAATCTATGAAGAATCGAGAAGAAGATATGAATCTGCCATTAAGAATGTAAGAAGTTTAAGGGAAGATTTAGATGGAATACTTATCTTCGGCCGTCCCTTAGAGGAGTTGATATCAATAGGCTTGCCTATAATAGCTGTGTTTCCCCTGTGGGGGAGCTGGATGGGGGACATATTCGAGTTAAGTAATAAGGGGAAAATCTTAACGTCATGCTTGCCTGTGGTGCGCGACAAAGATAGACGCATCTTTTCGTCTAGGCTGGAGGATATAGCGGGAAAAATTAGATTAATTCAAGCCGTTTCAAAAATGAAAGGATTGAGAGTGTTGGTTGTCACAGATAGGCCTGTTCTCGGCGAGTATGAACCTACACCGCGCCAAACCGGATCAGATAGGGAAGGATATGAGAAAGTATATCTTAATAACTTAGAAGAAGTGTTTGGAGTAAAGCTTGTGCCTATTCCGCAGGAAGAGTTGTTTGAGGAAACGAATAAAACTGAAGAAAGAGAAGCTAAGAAAGTTGCGGAAAAGTGGATTGATGAAGCAGAAGGGATGAAGGATACTAATGAAGTTGAAGTGTTAAAATCAGCAAAGCTATATTTGGCTATGAAAAGGCTAATGAAAAAATATGGATGCGATGCAATAACAACTGAAGGATACGGCGTATTTGCAGATTATCATAAGGGTCCAATTCCATCTCAAGGCTTACCCTCCTCGCAGTTCTGTACAGATGGCATAGTAGCCACTTCCGAGACTCTAATAGATTCTTTAATTATTCAGCAATTAGGGCTCTACGTAACCGGCAGACCAGGCTTCAACGGAGATTATATTATAGACCCACATAACAATATAGCCATAATCGGACACTGCGAATGTCCATTTAATCCTTACGGAGATGAAAGAAGATGCCCCTATATCATCAGAAACCTTCCACGTTGGAAGAAGAATGAAGGCGGCGCTTGCGTACAAGTAGATCTACCAGTAGGCGAAACCGTCACAGTGGTCAAGATGAGTGTGCATGATAAGAAGATATCCATTTTCACAGGGGAAACAGTTCCAGGTAAAGAATTTTTCGACGAGTGGGATAATCTAGCATGCCGGACAAAAATAGCTATCAAAACTAATACTAAAGCGCTAATTAAAAACCTAGATTCTAAAACGTTTGGGGTTCACAGGGTGGTATTCTACGGTGACTTCAGAGAAAAATTTAAGGATTTAGCTACTCTGATCGGATTTGAAGATGTAGAAGAAGACATTGAAAAGTGAAGGCACTTCCTCCTCTCTTATTGCAGTCTATGATGATCAGCGAGAGACATTATGTTTTTTTAAGAATGAGACGAGTATCTCCAAACTTAAAAATAGTTTTAATGTCCTCAGCTATCAAAACATAGGATTCTATTTGGTTGGGGGAACGAGCTTATTCCAATATCATTCCCATCATGTATCGAAATGTCTTAGCGTAGTGGGGCCGGTTTAGAGCCGCGATTAACTATGCTGATCTTGTATTTCCCCATCTCTCGATTGGAAATATCGCTGGGGGAGTGGATAGATCATAAATTACTCGATATTCTCTCTAATCCTGTTATGGGCGGAGAACTGACATTTATGTCGGGATTGTAACTCGTCGCTTGTGACAGACTGGATATTAAGATAATAAAAGCCAAAATGATGCCAGATCCTTTTCTCCGCTATGCATGTTCAACTCATAGATCAATCTCGCCTCATTTGATAAAAAATTCCTTCATAATGCTCTGCAGATAATTTAGTCTAAATTTTCCTAGAGGGAATTATGATGGAAAGACTAAAGTTAAATGATTCTATACACAATTACAATAGTATTGCTTAGAGGGATATCTGCATGAATGTTATCGAGATAGTTTCTGATACTTTTAGGTGGGATTACCTTGGATGCTACGGCAACAATTGGATTCACACAGAGAACCTAGATAGATTCGCGGAGGATTCTGTCATCTTCGATAATGCTTACATTGCGTCCTATCCGACCATCCCTCATCGCCACGACCTCTTCACTGGCAGATACACATTCATATATTCAACTTGGGCTCCCTTGCCGAAGAATGAGATTGTGATCTCACAAGTTCTCCGTCAGGCCGGATACGTGACCATGCTTATCGTTGATACTCCACACATGATTAGGGATGCGCATTACTTCGATAGGGGATTTGATGGTTGGTGGTGGATTAGGGGTCAGGAGCATGACAGATACATGACTAACCCGCCTAAGGACCCAGAGGAGAGGCAGAGGGCTCTAGGCCGACAATACCTGCAGAATGTCTCCCTCCGCAGATTTGAGGAGGACTACTTCGTCGCTCAGACTATGAGGTCCGCCATTAAGTGGCTTGAGCTGAATTATGATCAGCATGAGAGGTTCTTCTTGCACATTGATACTTTTGATCCGCATGAGCCTTGGGATCCTCCTAGCTGGTATGCTGAAATGTATAATCCTGGATGGAAGGGTGGCGAGGTCCCCGGCGGGGCGTATATACCGGGCGTTGAGAGGCCTCTTGCATCCGACTTAACCGAGGAACAGATAAACCATTTGAGGGCTTTGTATGCTGGGGAGGTTACGATGGTGGATAGGTGGGTTGGAATGCTTCTCCAGAAGGTTGATGATCTCGGGCTCCTCGAGAACACCGCGATAATCTTCACGAGCGATCATGGAACATACATTGGCGAGCACAATTTTGTCGGGAAGAGACCTAAGCTCTATGAGGAAGTAGCGCATATCCCGCTTATAATTCGGCTTCCGGATTCTGCCGGCTCGCCGCGTGGGAGACGCAGAGGGATTGTTCAATCACCGGATATCATGCCAACTATTCTTGAGCTTGCCGGGGTTAAGATTCCTCCGACTGTTCAGGGAAGATCGCTTCTTCCCATGGTATATGGCGAATCGGATGAGGGCAGGGACGTCGCTGTGAGCTCAGCCAGCCTCGTCGGGCATAAGCCGCCGGAATGGATTACTGTTACCTCTGAGAAGTGGGCTCTCCTCGCCGCCAGGAGAGATTCCGGATTAAAGTCTGAGCTTTATGATCTGACGAGAGATCCGAGGGAGACTGAGAATCTAATCGATGAGGAGGCTGATGTCGCTGATGATCTCCGCTCGAGAATGATCGATCTCTTGAGATCCTTGGGAGCTGGAGAGGAGCTTCTTCAGCCTTGGATGGCGGGAGATTAGCTCTTTGACCTTCTCGCTCTAAATTTTCCGTGGCACCCGGCTATTTTTAAGACGCCCCTCGCCTCCCTTTCGGATCTTCATCGAACTCTGCTTTATAATCTCAAATTCGGCGTCATTCACGTATCTCATCATCTCAGCCTAAGCCACTCAATTTTTTTGGATGATAGAGCCTGGCTTGCATCCGTTATTCTCGGTCTTTATATCTTCTGTGCTTATGCCTTCTGCCTTTTAGGTTCTGAAGCGCTTGTCTTTGGCCTATTCCTCCGAGCTGGATGGGATTCCTTCTCCTCATTCGGCTCATAGAGAATTGAGAAGATAATTTAAGCCTTTTTGGTTTGTTCCGCAGGCAGCCCCAGAAGTTTTATAGGGTTTATTATGGATTTATGGTCGATGAGGCTGGTTTATATGAGTGAGAAGGACAGCTTAAGGAATTTTGCTAAGTCTCTTGCAGATGAGATCGCTAAGGTCGCGAAGGACGTCACCACATTGACTGTCGTCACCGTGAAGGGCGTGAATGAGGAGGTGAAGAAGAAATCAACAGGCGAGACAATATGTGTTATTAAGGAGACTGGTGTGGTTGCTAAGACTATTATTGAGTTGGATGGGGATATAATATTTCAGGTTCCAGTGGAGTCCACTGCAGGCGAAGATTCAGCCTTGGACGAGAAGCTTTTGGAGCTTCATAAGGCTAATGTTGAGTTGGCATTGGAGAATTGGAGGATCTTCATGACGACTCTCATCGAGATCGCCAACAAGCTCTTCACGATGTTAGGTCTCTAACATCAGCCCTTTCTGCTCTTTGATTATTTGAAGATGTCCGGGCTATTCTCATCTGCGATTCCCATTCACTTGGGTGATGGTAGATCAGCCCATATCATATTTTGTGGTTTAGGCCACATTATCTTTAGGCTTCCATCTGATCGATTTGACATCCGTGATGTTGGGGCTTATGTTAGGGGCTTAAGCGCCGTTATGGAGGATTTGTGTCGGAGGGGGATTGTTGCATTCTGGTTTAAGAGGCTTTTTGAGGCTTTAGCCCTCATATTTAGGAGAAAGGAGGCCTACCGGCTTAGGACACTCTTAGATGAGGGTTTTAGGCTCGTCATATCTACCGAGGCTGGGAATAGAGCTTTGGCCCTGACGATTATAGAGTTGGATGGGGATGTCACTTCAAGGCTCACTATTGATGAAAAGTGGCTGATCAGGGTGCATGAGGCTAACGTCCGCTATGGCATATTAATCTGGAGATCCACGCTTCAGGCGATACTCGGATTTATTAAATTAGCCCTAAGAGTACAGTTTGCATCTACGATCTTAGCCTTAATCTCTACTCCCGCGCCATTATATGCTGTGTATGCACGTCTTGGATCTCTGCCCTATACGCTTATTATGCCGATCTTCTTCTCCATTATGGCCTATATCGCATATGTTTTGAGGAGGAGTTTATGCTGAAAAGGATCTTCCATCAATTTTTCTGTGCTACCGAAAAGATTTGTATATGAAGGGATGTCAATTTCTGCTCGTCGATGTGGATGCGCATTTCTGCTCATTCTTTAGGTATGCCTTGATCTTATCTATGTCTCCTAGGATGAGGAATGCGTCTCTGTTGTTTGGGTCGTTGAATATGTGGATTCCGTCTGCTCCTTCACTATACCATTTTAGGGCTCTTTGGCAGTATTCTTTGAGGCTTAGTCTTCTTCGGTGCAGGTCTTTCTCGGATATCTTTCCTTCCGCTAAGAGCCTGTCCTCCTCTGGTGTTAGGTCGTGGCCTGAGCAGATCGCTTCCTCCCCGAAGTAGAGTTCGCATCCGCTACTTTCCGTTATCCTCCTGAATGGCTTTAATGGGAATGTGAACCCCCCGAGACCATGCTCCGAGACTATCAGATGGTCGATTAGGCCTTTCCTTACCCATTCTTGTATGTCGAGGCCCTGCCGCAGGTAGTCTCTGTGATCGACCCGAACCGAGATCCTCAGTTTCCTTCCCCTATCCTCTCCTGCCCTGTCCAGCATGGCTCTTACATCCCTCATGAAACAAGTCATAACTCTGGCTCTGAATTTGAGCCAGCGCATATCATCTTCTGGCAGTTTTAGGGGTGAGACTCCATATTCCCTTTTGAAGTCTTCTATGAGTGGATCCTCGTATCCGAGGAATGGTGGATGCCTGAGGAAGTCTAAGTTTATGCCGTCTACGTCGTATTTGAGCAGTTCCCCTATTATGTTGAGCTTGAACCTTCTGACCTCTGGGAATGCGTAGCTCAGCTTTATCTGCAATCTTCCCCTTCTATCCCTTACTCTTAAATGAGGATTCTCCCACCAGAACCTCGAGTTATACATCCTCGCGAATGCCTCGCCCATCCACTTCGGATCGTAATCTGGATTCATCCTGATTGAGGGATAAACATCCAATTTGATCTCATGGCACTTATCTATAACCAGCCTCAGCGGGTCTATGCCGCTTGAGATCAGACCTTCCAAGAGCTCGGCGACCCTTCTATCTCCCCTCCTCGGGAAGACCCTAACGTCCTCGCCTATAACCTCGGTGACCTTAGATGGGTAATTGGCCTTACCTCCAATTGTAACGCACCACTCGAAGATACTAACGTATGTGCCCACGTAGATCTCAAGTTCCCTCTCAATAGCCTCCCTTGATGTGTATCTTCCATCGAAGAAGCCTCCATGCCCATCATTATTGACGATCAACTTCTTAACATCCAAGCCGGACACACCCGTTCGTCTTAGATCTACATTCTCCCAGTGCCGATTTATCCCTTTCCAGACACATCAAAGGCTACTCTATGCCAAAGTGGGGGAACGCTAAGTAACGCTAGGAGCCGCTGAAGAGCAGAGGGAAAGAGCCTGCACGATCAATAAGCGATCCCATTTTATTTTTGGGCTCTAGTGCACACAAATTTTCTTTATAAGTTTATATAGCGGCTTATTTGAGTATGTGGTCTCTCTTAGCATTTTAGGATCTGTTCTGTTACGTCTCCCTTGATCGTTATGGGCTGCCTGTAGTATAGCCTCATCCGGGAAATGCTGAGTCACAGGCTGACCCTCATCATGCCTTCCCCAAACGGCTATCCCATGAGCCCCGGGATAGGAGCCGGTCGCGATCGACGTTCAATTCTCAGGTGTCTGAGCCGGGAGGATCGGAAGAGCCTTAGAGAAGCCTCCAATCTCCATGAGCCTCTTAAAGTTCGGCAGGAAGCCTTCCTCAACGAATCTCTTCAGGAGCCTCGGAGATAAGGCATCCAAGCCGAGCACAAAGACCCTCTTAGCCGACACCTACATCACCACGCATAATCCCCCTTTACGCTTAAGCGGGATATATCGCATTTGCTCAATTTGGAGACTGGCAAAAACAGATATGCTTGATGGGACTACTAGTAGTTGGTGATTATATGGGGGGAGATTGGAGGGGGAAGGGAGTTACAATATCAGTTCCAGACGAATACTATGAGGGCTATACATTATTCTGTCACAGCTATGACCCGCCGAACATCGCCGCCGGAGAATCAGCAAGCATCTACCTGATCGACATGGAGGGAAACGTGGTTCACGAATGGAATGTCAAGACGGCGCTTCAGCTCACCGAGCTCCTACCAAACGGCAACCTATACTACACGACAAGAGATAGATCCGATATTAATCAAGCTGGTTTAAGGGAGATAGATCCGGAAGGCAATATAGTCTGGTCATTCCACTGCAGGATCGACCACGACTTCCACATAATGGAGAACGATCACATAATGATACATTGCATAATGGATAAGATGGCTCCTGATATTGGACCTGAACTTAAACGCTGCCCATACATAATAGAGGTTACACGCGATAAGGAGCTAATCTGGGAATGGTTCGGAGAGAAACATATAAGAGAGCTTGAGGATCTCTGTGGAATAAGATTCCCCCTTAAAGCCTCCCAATTCAGAGGATACCCAGAATACATGATCCCGCATCTACTCTTCGACTGGGCTCACAATAATACATGCGAGGTTCTGCCGGACAACCAATCGGGGAGGAAAGACTCAAGATTCAAGGCTGGAAACATACTTTTCAGCTATAGAAGCCTAGACGTCATCGGAGTGATAGATAGAGAGACGGGCGAGATAGTTTGGGCTTGGGGTCCAGGAGAGCTCGACGGCCAGCATCAGCCAACCATGCTACCGAATGGGAACATACTCATATTCGATAATGGAACCCGCAGAAGATACTCCCGCGTCATAGAATTAAACCCGATCGAAGAGGAGATAGTATGGGAGTATACTGGAACGCCAAAGGAGAGCTTCTTCAGCGCATTCATCTCAGGCGCTCAGCCTCTGCCAAACGGGAACATACTCATCTGCGAAGGTGGGCCATGTCGCATCTTCGAGGTAACCCGAGACAAAGAGATAGTATGGGAGTATAGAAGCCCCTACAAGAAAAAGGGAACCTATGGGATCTATAGGGCAACCAGATACCCACCGGAATACGTTAAACCCCTACTCAAAAGAGCCGGGAAAGAGTAGTCGCCCCGCCTCCTTCCACCATCTTGAAATCCGGTATTGCGCCGTCAACTCCTATAAAAATCAGTTTCTCCGGAAACTCCAATCTTTCCTCCAATCTAATCAAAAGATTCCATTTATAAGACTTTGTAGAGACGAGCACATAACGTGATCCTATAGTGAGCCGAGATGCAGATGGCTTATTCATACTTGATTAGTTTTGATGCTTCTTCGAGGCTTAGCTCCCCGCATCCAACCGCGGCCAGTAGAGCCGCGCCTAAAGCAGCCTCCTCCCGATTCAGCGGAATCTTAATAGGCATGTTGAAGACAGCGGATAATATCTCAGCCAACAAAGCATTTCTACGAATTCCATTACCTGAACCGACAAGGCATCTTCGAGGTGAAACGCCGCTCTTAATCATAACCTCATATAAAGACCTAAAGTGATCGGCTATGCCTTCGAGTAATGCACGTATCATGTGAGCCGCTGTAAAGTTTGATTCGCTCATCCCAAACCACGCGGCTCGACGGTGGGGATCAAGTCTTGAGCCGGAAAAGAAGGGTTCGCATCGAAGCCCATCCGCTCCAGGCGGAACTTTGGATGCGCATGACATCATCCTCTCGTATAGTATCTCGTCTCCTTTAGCCCCAAAGAATACCCGCCCGACATTTAGGAAGAATCTATGCAACAGAGCGTAGGAGCCGCCTCCGCACGTATCAGCTCCAACAAGCAAGTAGCTCTCATCCAGATAGCATCTCGTCTCGACATCTCTGATCTCAATGTACTCGGGAACCCAAAGGGAGACCTGCCCGCCAGTTCCGATATTAACTAGGAGGGAACCACGCCTATCCGATACGCTTCCAAGGAAGCTCGCCTGATTATCTCCACATGCAACCGAGACTGGAACTCCACAGGGCAGCCCCATCTTCTTTGAGGCTTCAGCGGTAAGCCCGCCGATGACCTCCCCTGACCTCCTCACCTCCGGCAGATGCACTCTCTGAAGGCCAAGCCTCCCAATAAGGCTGGAATCCCATCTCCTTGAGACAACATCAAAGATTCCGGAGCTACCAGCGTTCGTCGGGTCAGTTATGGGCTTATGACCCGTCATCCTCATCACTATGTAGTCGGGTAGAAAGCATGGCGTGGCAGGCTCATCCGGCAATGCATCATTCTCCTTCAGCCAGAAGAGCGTTGATCCCATATAGCCAGTAGCGGGACGGCACCCCTCACGCCTGAATCCATCCCTTCCAGCCAACTCGATCATGTAGTCAATGTAGGTTCTATCGCTTCCAGGCATCTTCTCATCGCATCTCTTATCCTGCCATCCTATAAATGGCGTAAGAGGCCGGCCGTCCTCGGAGACGAGGACTACCCCATGCATTTGACCTGTTACGCCGATCCCCCTGATCATCTGCGGATCTACTCTCGCAACAGCCTCAGCCGCAGCCTTAAAGGCGAGCTCAGATGCCCTTTCAGCATCCCATTCGCTCCTCCCCCTCAGCCTATCCTCCTCTCCCGTTATCTCCGAATCATTCGGCACAACGCTGACGGCCCTGACATCGCCTGAGGGAATCTCAACTATGAGAGCCGCTATATTCGTCGTTCCCATATCTATGCCCATAAATAACGGCAATGCGCCCTAGCCCCCCTTAATCATGATCCGCATTTAAAGATTAGATTTATTTCCACGCAGCCAATACGCAACTGAAGAGATTATTCATTATAATTCTTAGTTAAATTAAGATTGATGCTGATCGTGATGGGGAGATGAGGCAGGGATATATCTCAATGAGAAAGATCACACTAAGGATTATAAGAACCTCGTAAGGACGCATAGGGAGATCCGTATTGGAGATACAACTGTGAAAATAGGCCGGAAGGGAAGCATAGGGGAATATCAGCCCAGGAAATTCGAGCTTGAAAGGACGAATGTATGGTCCTTCCCTGAGGGAGGCGGGAAATCACCAAAGCGACTTCAGGGGAAACTGGCCTCGCAGATGGTAAGAAATCTCATCCTGAGATATTCTAAGCCTGAAGAGCGGATCCTCGATCAGATATGTGGATCCGGGACAGCCCTCAAAGAATGTAAGATCCTCGGAAGAAGAGACATCGGAGTCGACATAAATTATGACTGTATCAATGCTACTTTGGATAGGCTGAACTTTGATTATACCCATTAGATCAAGGCTTTCCAGAGCCGATAATAAAGATGTTCCCCGGAGATGCCAGAAACCTAATAGAAGATGAGGATCTAAGCCCATACAGGAACAGCATGAAGTGATGGAGCGAGCTATAATCAGAGATGAAGCGTCCACCCCAAGATAATACTTTATATGCTGGTCGCTCCTTACTTTCGGAATCGGGTTATAGACTTGAATACATCGAAGAAATATGATGTTATAGTTGTTGGAGGGGGAACTGGAGGCTTCTCAGCAGCCGTATCCGCCGCCCGCCTAGGCGTTAAGGTTCTACTCGTAGAGAAATATGGCTTTCTAGGCGGGACTATAACAGCCGGACTTGTAAATCCATTCATGCCATTCCACGCTGGAAAACAGCAGATCATCGGAGGCATATTCCAGGAGGTGATCGATAAACTCGAGGGGATGGGAGGATACGACGCTAAAACCAGAGCATTCGACCCTGAAATAATGAAGTACATACTTGACAGGATCGTCTTGGAAGCCGGGGTAGACCTTCTATTACATACAGTATTCGTCGGAGTCTCGAGGAAGGGAAGCCGCGTGGATGGCATCGTCTTACATAATAAGTCGGGATTCCACTCCGTATCAGCCGATATCATAATTGATGGAACGGGAGACGGAGACGTAGCGGTCAGCGCTGGAGCCCCATACGAAAAGGGAAGACCTAAGGATGGATTGATGCAGCCTATGACCCTAAACTTTGATTTGGCCGGAGTCAGACAGGATGAGATGCCTCCGAGGGGAGAGATTAATAGGGCCTATCGTGAAGCGAAGGACAAGGGCATGATAGCCTGTCCACGTGAGAATGTCCTGTGGTTCCATACAGTCCATAGGGGGATCATACACTTCAATACTACGAGGATAATAAGGGTTGATGGAACTGAGGCTGAGGATCTAACGAAGGCTGAGATTGAAGGTAGAAGACAGATGTTTGAGATAGTAGATTGGTTGAAGAAGACATTTCCAGCATTCAGGGACGCCTACATAATTAGGTCTGGAGTTCAAGTAGGCGTCAGAGAGACTAGGAGGATAATTGGCGAGTATGTAATGACGGCTGAGGATATAGTGCAGGCACATAAATTTCCAGACGGTATCTGCAGGGGCTCATATCCGATAGATATTCACAATCCAGCAGGTGAGGGAACCGTAATAATACCTCCGCCTCCAGGAGATTACTATGAGATACCGTATAGATGCCTGATCCCGCTTAGGGTAGAGAATCTCCTGATAGGATGCAGATGCATCTCAGCCACTCATGAGGCGCACGCGGCCATAAGGATAATCCCTATAATAATGGGCGTTGGGCAAGCGGCTGGGACAGCCGCAGCCCTATGCATAAGACACGAGACCTCCCCAAGAGAGATTGATCCATCGCTTCTCAGAGAGACGCTTAGATCGCAGGGAGCAATACTCTAACTATTCAAAGTGTGGAACGTCAAGCCACACCTCGCCTTTTATTGCTGCTTCATGCGCGATCAAGCCTGGAACGGTCATGTCAACACCCTTTACAACATCTATTGGAGGCTTTTCATCCTTCTCTATTGCCTCAACGAAGTCCTGAACTATGTAGTATTCGCTTGTGCCATGTCCACCTTTCCTCTCCTCCTCTGGAACATTAGGGTCAGCTATTGGACATTCGATTCTCCTTACGGATTCATCCTCCCCTTCAATGTAAATTACGCCCCACCGCTCTCCAATCCTGAATCCAGTATTCTCTATGCATCCCTTCGTTCCATAGATCGTATAGAAGTGGAATGGAGGCCATCTAGCGGCGATGTGACTCTTCAGTATCTTTATCGTTATGCCCTTTAAAGTCTTGAATAGAGCCACCTGCATGTCTATGACTCCATCAACCTGGAGATCCGGCATCGTATATCTATCCTTACCCATACCAGTTGCCTTCACAACCCTATCATCGAACATCATAAGCAGCGGGCCGAGGCTATGAGTGATGTATTGTATCGGAGGCCTATAAGCCCTCCACTTCAACTCTCCAGTCTCAGGATCCCTTATTAAGCGTAAAAGACGATGGATATACTCCGCCTCTGCATAGAAGATCCTGCCAAGCCTCCCCTCGTGGATGATCTTTGCCCATTCGCGAATATAATGGAAGTAGCATACATTCTCAGCCAGCATATACTTCATTCCAGTCTTCTTCACCGTTCGAACAAGCCTCTCACAATCCTCGACGGTATTTGCCGCCGTGACCTCTGAGAGGACGTGTCTTCCATGCTCCATCGCCTTAACCGCCTGCTCAGCATGGAAGGGTATCGGAGTCCCAATGAAGACTATGTCTAAATCAGTCTTTCTCAAGAATTCATCGTAGTCTCGGAAGCACTGCGACCTACTTAAGCCAATAGTCTGCCTAGACCTCTTTAAGGCCTCAGGATTTATGTCACATAACGCGACTACCTCGGTTTTTGGGTGGCTCTTAAATAGGTGCGCATAGACCAGTCTGCCTCCAACATGCCCAACTCTAAGCTTCCCCATGCCGACCCCCGGTATAATTATCTCGGTTTGCCTTTGGATTTTAGTTCCGATTTTCCATAAAGTTAATGGCGGGTCCATGATTGAAAAGGAACTGTGAACTGAAAAGGACGGTGTGACTTGCGGATGTAGCGCCAACGATCGCTTATCCAATGGATATTCCGCCTCCGAGACAGGCTGAGGGGGCAGTCTTATATGAGGCATTAGAGGAGAATTAGGATCGTGCCTCGATGTTTTGATGATCAGTGTGGTGAGAGTTAATAGTGAATCTTCAGCATGTAGGCGTGATTCTCCGCGAGGGCAATAGCGGATCGTGGGATTGTAGGGGTGCGAGCTGGTGCTGCGCATATAAAGGCGACGATGGAACATTATACCTCTATTATAGCGGGTTTGGAGAGGAAAGGCATGGAACGGAATGGTCGATCGGCCTAGCAAAATCTAAAGATGGATTATCCTTCAATAAGGTTTCTGAGCCGATCCTTGAGCATTCATCATTCTGCTCCTTCAGAGCATGGACGCCAGCGGTATTCCGCTTCAAAAATAGATTCTTCATGATCTTCGCTGGATCACCACGTAGGGGCATCGGAGGCAGAATAGGAATAGCGTGGGCTGATGATCCCGAAGGCCCATTCAAGACTATAGGGGATATCTTAAAGCCCGAGCTCCAATGGGAGGGTGGAGGCATAGATTTAGGCCCAAACGTCCTCGACATCTCCGAGGATGAGTTCTTATTCTATTATAGCAACCACTCGATCAGCAGAAGGGAACAATATCTGAATATGATGCAATTAGCGATCAAGAGGGGAATAAGGGCGATCTCAAGGAAGGATCGATACAGGTATGTTCGCCGCAGAATAGGGATAGCCAAAATCAGAATTAGAGGATTATCTAAATGGTCGATTGAGGTCTATAGATACGAGGGGAATCCCCTCATACATTTAAATGGCTCCCTAGGAGAATGGAACGAGTCTCTCTTCTGCCCAGGATGCCTAAGGACCAGGGAGCATTACTATCTATTTCCAGCGGCCTCAAATTACTCGATAGGCTTCCCCTATAGACAGTATATCGGACTTATGAAGTCTGAATCGCCATACTTTAAGACGGCACTAAAAAGGATTCTGATAGATGGAGAGAAGGAGAGAGCCCGGATCATGCCATCCGCCAGGAGCCAATTGGCACTTGATACTCCAAGTCCAATATTGAATGACGATGGAGAGGTATGCCTCTACTATTCCGTGATGGATAGAGATGAGGGAATCTGGAGAGTTGCCCTCTCAAAATTTCATCTGGCCGAAATTAATATTTAATCAGAGATTTTATCTCCTATCTCGAGAGGCCGAACACTTGAGGTTATGAATAGGCATGCATACAATTCTCTTAGCCAGCGGGGCTTCACGTAAATCTTTGGCGATAGCTAGATCCCTCAGAACAGCCGGGTATAGGGTTGTAGCGTTCTTCCACCGAAAGCATCCATTCATGTATTCGAGGCTCTTCGACAAAGCGATATTTGTAGATGTCGATAGAGAAAGCGAGGAGTATGCAGATTATATTTTCCGCTCGGTTCTGATGGCGAAGGCGGATCTGCTCATTCCGGTGGATTTCTTAGATGTTGTGGCTGTCTCGAGGCATCTCGATCTCTTCGACGGAGTCGCGAAGGTAGCCTCACCTCCATATGAGGCCGTAGCTGAAGTCTCGGATAAAGCGAGGTTAGCGAATATCATATCAAAGCTCGGCCTGACATACCCGAGAACCGTCAAGATAGAGGATGAGAATGATATAGACGGGATCAGCCTGCTGGAAACGCCATTCGTGATTAAGGGAATCGGCGACGCATCTAAGCCGGAGTATATTCCATCACGCGACCTAGCCCTACAGATAGTTAAAGAGCGAGTTCCATGCATAATTCAGGAATTCATTACAGGCGATGGGCATGGATATTACGCTGTAGCCGTAAATGGATGGCCATGCATGGAGTTCATGCATAGGAGAGCTGTAGAGCTGGATCCAATCGGCGGGCCGAGTATGATGGCATGCAAGTTCTATGATCCCGAGCTTGCATCGTTAGGCAGAAGGGTAGTAGAGCATTTGAAGTGGACGGGTCCTATAATGGTTGAGTTTAGGAGGGAAAGCGAGAGCGGAAACTATTACGTGATGGAGATAAACCCAAAATTTTGGGGAAGCATAGACCTACCGATATCATTGGGATACCATTTTCCAGCAGCCTTAGCCAAATACTACCTTGAGGGAGAGGAAGCCGCGGAGAGATTCTCCAGAACACTGAACACGAGGAGGGAGGGATGCTACGCATGGTTTCTAGACTCCATGAGATATCTTGTTAAGGATCCGCAGACATGGCTTTTCATGCTCAAGTATACCATTAAAAACTCGCGCATGACGGACGTTGACCTAGCGGATCCATCCAGACTGCTTGTGCATTTACTCGTTGCCCTAGGAAGACTCAGGGTTGAGAGGATTAGAGCCTTGAGATTATGGGCTAAAGATCTGCCCAAAATCTACTGGTGGCTACGAGAAGCAAGGAAGAGGATCAGAGAGGGAAATCTTACGCTAAGCCTAGATTTAGATGGAACATTAGTGGATCTCGGGGTTGATTGGATAATGGTTAAGCGTCTACTCATCCAGCATGGACTTATGCATGGATGGAGCGGCATCATGATGAGCCTATACAGGCTTAGATCCGAGGATCAGAAGGGCTATTGGGAAGCGTCGAAGCTGATAGAGAAGTTTGAGATTGAGGCTGCTGAGAAACTTAGGCCAAACGACCTCACAGTGCAAGTTGAGAGTTTAATTCGTGAGCTTAAGGAGTTGGGAATGAAGGTCTGCCTAGTTACGAAGCAGTCGAGGAGAGCTGCAGAGTTGGCGCTGGAGAATCTTAGATTAAAGGATCTATTTGATCTCATGGTGAGCAGAGAGGAGGAGATCACGAGGAGAGGGCAGCTGGAGATATGCCTAAGGAAGACCAATGCGGCTTCGCTGTTCCATATTGGAGATATGATGGCCGATATAGTCTCGACGTATAGGATTGGCGGTCTTCCACTATGCAAGGCCAACAGAAAATATAATCTAATACAATCCTTCAGGCTTGGAGCTCCAGCGTCAATGAATCTTCCAACGTTACTAAGATTTCTTAGGGGGCTTGCCGATTAAAGTTACAACATCTCATCAGTCGGTAGAAATTAAAGATTTTAAGGATTAGGGGCTAAGCTATATTAATTAAAGCGTTAAAGGGATTCTGTGAGCGAATATGAGCGTTAAATCTTCGCAGCCCCTCGTGAACAAGATAATCTTATACTTTGTTGTTAGGGCCATGGCCGATATAATCGGCGAGAATGCCACGAAAGTTGTGTTAAGAGAGGCTGGAATGCTAGATCTACTAGAGCTGGATGAGCCGCCGGATCCCGATGAAGTTATACCCTTAGAGAACGTGACGAGGCTTAGAAGAATCAACATGAAGATCTTTGGAGATGCCCACGTAGTATTCTCCCGAAGGGCAGGAACGATAGCCGCGAGGAAGATGAAGCTTCCCCGCGGAGTTGAAAGCATCATAAAACTATCATCCAAGATCGCAGATTGGAGAAAGATAATGGCTGATTTATCCAATAGGCTTCTGGCTCCCGCAGACTCTAAGATGGAGCAGGAACTCATAAATGGCGGATATATAGCCAGAATTTACAATTGCCCTGAGTGTAGAGGCATAAAGTCGAATAAGCCCTGCTGCTACTTTCTATCCGGATTCATAGAAGAGATCATCCTGAGACTTTTTAACTTAAACGTTAATGTTGTCGAGACGAGATGTATCGCCACCGGAGATGAATTCTGCGAATTTAAGGTTACACCAGAAGAATGATGCATGAAAGACGTTTCCACCGAGCTAAAGGCTAATAACTCTGCAAGAAGCCGAAAATCAACCATAAAGATCAGATTTACATAATTCTATGTTCATATATTTTGAGAAGAATCTGAGGGAGATAAGAAGAGGTTTAATATGATAGAGAAGATTAGGAAGCGGGATGGGAGAATAGTAGATTTCGATAAGAGTAAGATAGCTGAGGCTATCTGGAAGGCTGCTCAAGAGGTCGGGGGAAAAGATAGAAAAAGAGCTGAGAAACTTGCGGATCAAGTTGTTCAATTATTAGAGAAGCAATTGAAACCCGGAGAAATCCCAACGGTTGAGCAGGTTCAAGATACAGTTGAGAAGGTTCTAGTTGAGAATGGACATTACAAGACTGCAAAGGCATACATACTCTATAGGGCGCTACATGCGCAAATAAGGGAGCTCGTAGATGAGTATCTCCAAAGAAAGACTTGGCTTGTAAGGGAAAATTCAAACATGACATATTCGCTACAGGCATTGAATTTTCACATATCATCACAGGTCATCTCTCAGTATTGGCTTCACAGAATCTTCAAGAGAACCCCAGAGATTAGGAAGGCCCACGTAAACGGAGACTTCCACATACATAACCTTGCGGTTTTAGGTCCATACTGCGTAGGATGGGACCTACAGGATCTACTCCTAACGGGGTTTAAGGGTGTTAGAGGCAAGATCACAAGCAGGCCAGCGAAGCACTTCAGAACCGCTCTGGGTCAAGTGGTAAATTTCTTCTTTACGCTTCAGGGAGAAGCTGCCGGAGCCGAGGCATTCTCGAACTTTGACACTTACCTAGCGCCATTTATACGTTATGACAGATTAGACTATAGAACCACTAAGCAGGCACTGCAGGAATTCATGTTCAACATGAACGTTCCAACCCGAGTTGGATTTCAGACTCCGTTCACAAACATCACGCTTGACCTTCAGGTTCCAAACTTCATGAAGGATGAGCCCGTCATTGTGGGCGGTAAGGTTCTAGATGAGACATACGGAGACTTTCAGGAGGAGATGAATATATTCAATATGGCACTTGCGGAGGTCATGCTTGAAGGAGACGCCCTGGGCAGAGTCTTCACATTTCCAATACCAACCATAAATATAACTAAGGACTTTGACTGGGATAATCCAGTTCACAAGAAGATATTCTCGACTGCAGCGAAATATGGAGTTCCATACTTCGCGAACTTCATAAACAGCGATATGAAACCTGAAGATGTTAGGAGCATGTGCTGTCATCTCCGCCTCGACAAGAGGGAGCTCAAGAGGAGAGGCGGCGGACTATTCGGGGCAAACCCATTAACTGGCAGCATAGGCGTCGTAACGATAAATATGCCTCGAATAGGCTACTTATCGAAGGATGATGATGAATTCTTTGAGAGACTTGGCGGACTAATGGAGCTCGCTAAGGAAGCCTTAGAGACAAAGAGGAGATGGCTCGAGAAGTATACTGAGATGGGGTTGTATCCATACTCGAGGTTTTATCTGCGCAGAATAAAGGAGAGCTTCGGAGAATACTGGAAGAACCACTTCAACACGATAGGCCTAGTCGGCATGAATGAGGCATGCCTAAACTTTCTCGGGTGTACAATAGGAGATAAGGATGGACTTGACTTTGCAATCAGAGTTCTGGACTTTATGAGGGAGAGGCTTCAAGACTTCCAAGAGGAGACTGGGAACATATATAATCTTGAGGCCACTCCAGCCGAGGGATCCTCATATAGGCTTGCCAAGATAGACAAGGAGAAGTATCCAGACATAATAGTTGCAAATAATGAGGAGGTTAAGAAGGGAGCGGCTCCATACTATACAAACTCAACTCAGCTCCCAGTCTACTATACCGATGACTTATGGGAGGCTCTAACCCTACAGGATCCCCTTCAGATCAGATATACTGGGGGAACCGTCTTCCATATATGGCTTGGGGAGAGCAATATTCCAGTCGATTCTGTAATAGCACTTGTTAGGAGGATATGTGAGAACTTCAGGCTTCCATACTTCACTTTGACCCCAACATTCAGTATATGCCCAACTCATGGATATATTCCAGGCGAGCACTACTTTTGTCCGAAATGCCTAGCTGAGGGAAAGAAGACTCAATGCGAGGTCTATTCCCGTGCTGTAGGCTACCTTAGACCAGTCGAGCAATGGAATGAGGGAAAACAGGAGGAGTTCAAGCAGAGATTAAAATTCGACAAGGCGATCATGCCTCTCCATTAAGGTTAAGTGCTGAGGGATCATGAGGATTGGTGGATTCCAAAAATTAAGCCTCCTAGACTATCCAGGTAAGCTCTCAGCGATAATCTTCACTCTCGGATGCAACTTCAGATGTCCATTCTGCTATGTTCCACATCTCGTTCTACCAGAGATGATGAAGAAAATAAAGGAGATACCAGTAGAGTATGTTCTTGCGTATCTGAAGAAGAGGAGAAGGTTTCTTGATGCCGTAGTCGTCTCAGGCGGGGAGGCAACAATACACTCCGACCTGCCCGACTTTCTTAAGCAAATAAAATCTATGGGCTACCTAGTGGCCCTCGAGACTAATGGAAGCAACAGTAAGATGCTCCGCCAGCTCATATCTGATGGACTTGTAGATTACGTCGAGATGGACTTGAAGGCCCCACTTAAATTCAATAAGTATAATAGGGCTGTGGGCGGAGTCTTAACTGAAGAAACCTTCAAAAACATCAGGGAATCCATGGAGATGCTGCTTGCATCAAGCATCGATTATGAGTTTCGAACAACTCTGGTTAAGGAGCTCCACACGAAAGAAGATATATTGGAGATCTGTAGAAGCATAGAAGGAGCCAGGAGGTATTATCTGCAGAACTTTAGGAGAACAGGATTATATGTTGGTGGAAAGGAATTAACGCCATTCAAGGAGAAAGAAATAAAAGAGATCTTAGAGGCAGGGAGAAGATTCGTTAACATAACCTATAGAGGATGAATATTACTTAAGCATCCTGATCTTTAGGCTTCATCTTTAGGATGCTCCTTCCTTCACACTTGTATGGAACATTGAGTATATCAGCAATCGTCGGAATGACATCTATTATCTCGGCTTCTTCGATGCACTTCCCCCTATACTCCTCTCCTAATCCCCCTCCTGAAACTATGAATGTTATTCTTCTGGGTCCTCCAGAATATATGCCAGTGGACCTATCCTCCTTGAAGTCCCAGACTTCACAGTCGAATGGCTCCCCATGATCGCTGCACCAGTTATTCGTCTTTACGCCCATGCTTCTCGCGACTGAACATCCGAGATGATATCCGTGATCCGAAGCGATGATGAAGTATAAGTCATCCCATATTCCCTTTGCATGGAATAGGTTGATCATCTCTCCTATAAGGCTGTCAAGGAAGAGCATATAGGCATGCTTTGAGGAGGCGTAGAGGCTCTCAGCGCCGTATGATGGACACTGATTTATATGATCGAAGGTTGGGAAGTAAACGTGGACAAGATTGAAGTCTGGATTTGTATTCAAGTATGGCTGGACGAAGTTCCTCCAGATCAGCACGTCAGACCACTCGAATACTCCGCTGATCACAACGTGGGATGTCCGCCACGCTGGATTCACGAGGACATCAGGCGTATAGAAGTATCCTCTCTGATACCATCCGGAGAAGACGGCGCTCTTAATCTCATTACCATAATAATTCTTG
This sequence comes from uncultured Candidatus Bathyarchaeia archaeon, assembly GCA_964508155.1. GTDB lineage: Archaea > Thermoproteota > Bathyarchaeia > Bathyarchaeales > DTEX01 > B63. Next base: position 109,252 of record CAZDRE010000004.1, on the reverse strand, counting down.
GCATATTCAAAGAAGCCCTCAAGATCCTCGTCTGCATACTCTTCCCTTCTGCTCCAATATTCCCTATGATATAGGGGACGCGCATATCTTCCAGTAGCCAAGTATCTTATCCCATGCCTAGTATCGCAGATCCCCCTATTCCACGCCCTCTTAACCCAAAGACCATTTCTGATCAAATAAGAAATGTTCGGTATGAGGCCCTTCTCGTGATAGCCCTTAACATTAACTGGCGGAAGATCCGTTCCTTCGATCCTCACATCATCAACCCAGTGCCCCGCAAGTTGATCAACTATAAGATAAAACACCTTCGGCAAGATATTTCACCACATATGATCATATCATACCTTCAGTTTTATTGGCTTATGCTGGCATGGTGGACCTGGAGTAAACCAGCATTCGCCGCTCGATGGACAGAAGAGCATAGAGTCTAACGTGGCATGCTCAATTCCATGCTCGCATATCACAGCATTCACGTTGGGCATCTTCTCCGATGGGAGATGCGAGGCGAGGAAGCGCATTAAGAGCTCAGGCGTGATCTGACCTGAATATATCATTAGGAGCTGGGAGAGACGGGAGATCCCAGCGTCGAATGGCGGAAGCTCCCTTTCTGGGTCGAATCCGAAATGCGACCTCATCTTATCGGTCTGATAAACTCCATGAGCCGCTACAATAAATGACCTTGAATGAACCTTAACCTTAAAGTTTGGGCATGCCTCAATCTCGACTATTCTTCCATCAGCGGATGCAAGCACAAATATGAACCACCCGGCATTCTTAACCTTCATGATTAGATCAACTGCGGAGCTTAGATCCTTCTGCTCTAAGACCTCGGCGATTAAAGCATATGTTGGAACCCCAAACTCGGCCTTTCCGGGATCCTTCTTTTCCCCAGGTCTCTTGGGTTTGTAGGCGCTCGTCCACGTTAAGGCTATGCCGGCTGAGTTCATTCCAGCCCCACACCACAAGCCTCCGAAGGCATACGTTAAGATGCGGAGTCCATCATCGGTTCTTTGACGTAGAAGCAGCTTATACTCGTTCATCGAGGTTATCCAGTCCCAGTTCTGTCCCACATACGTTCTTCCATCAGCGGTCTCCGCGGGGGCTACGGCGATGGCGCTGCAGTGACCAGTCATCTCCATGCCGTGAACGAACTCTTCGTGGCATTGCATCATAACTGTCTCCTCCATTGACAATTCGCTTCCATCTGATAATCCCCGGAGGAACTCTGTTGCCTTTGGTAGGCAGTCCCTCATCTCATCTAGGCATTTCCCGCCGAAGAGCCGCATATCCTCCTTCATATCATTCCAGCGCTCATAGAATTCCCTTTGTAGAAAACGCTTCAGCGAATCTTTCATTAGAGAACCGTAGGCAAATCCGCGTTCATAGGGGGATCCGCTTACGTCAACGATAGTGTATGGCATTCTCTCTATTACGGCTTCTAGCATATCAGCCGACCTCCAAGGAACATTTATCGCTTATGATTAAAAGCGTTAGGTCGGTGCTCCACTTTAAGGCAACAATGATAAATCTCTCTTCGTCCAATTAATGAAGGGGAATATCTGGAGGGCCTGTTCAGGTGAATAAGGACGTGGAAGAAGTGATTCTTTCAGTGATCGATGAGTTCAGCGATGAGACTGGAAAGATAGCAATAGAGGATATCTACAGGATTCTAAAGCAGAGATACAATATTGACAGAATTTCGGCTGGAAAGGCCATAGTTAGACTGTATGGGAAGGGAAAGATCACCCCCATAGAATACTACTATTTAAGGAGGACTGACTGATGTTTGGATATGCTGGAAGAATTCTACGCGTTAATCTGACAGACGATAAGATTAGAATTGAAAGTCCAGACGAAAACTTTTATAGGCGGTATATGGGCGGATGGGGATTCATAGCATATTATCTGCTGAGGGAACTTGAGAGTGGAGCTGAGCCTCTCTCGCCTGCGAATAAGCTGATCGTTGCCCTCGGTCCGATAACGGGTGTTCCTATAGCAGGGAGCGGGAGAAACGCTGTTGGAGGAAAATCTCCGCTGACAGGAGGGTTTGGAGCATCTGAGGGAGGGGGATTCTTTGGGGCGGAGCTGAAGAAGGCGGGATTCGACTGTATCATAATAGAAGGCAGAGCTGAAAAGCCCGTCTACCTATGGATTCATGATGGAGAGGCCGAGATCAGAGATGCAAAGCATATCTGGGGGATGTATATTGCCGATTCTCAAAGGGTCATCAGGGAGGAGCTTAAGAATAACCTTATAAGGACTATGCAGATTGGGCCGGGAGGAGAGAATCTCGTTCGGTATGCATGCGTAATAAACGATTTGAAGCATGCTGCTGGTAGGACGGGAATGGGCGCCGTTATGGGCTCTAAGAGGCTTAAAGCAATAGCGGTTAGGGGGCATGGAGAAGTTAAGGTTGCCGATCCAGATAAGGTGAGGAAGCTCACTGAGGTGATGGTTGATTGGGCATCAGCTAAGCCGAGAGGCGCTGGCGGAGTAGATTGGGGCTTAGGGACGGGAGCATGGATGACCGCTCATGTGCTATCTGGAAACTTGCCGACGAGAAACTTTAGGGATGGACTCTTCCCGAATCCCGAGGCAATATCAGCCCAAACAATTAGGGATACGATACTCATCAGAATGGACAGCTGCTATGCCTGCCCATTAAGATGTAAGAAAGTCGTTAAAGTTGATGAGCCATGGAAGGTTGATCCGGAGTATGGAGGGCCAGAATACGAAACCCTCGCAGCTTTGGGATCAAATTGTGGAATAGACGATTTAAAGGCTATATGCAAGGCAAATGAGCTATGCCAGAAATATACGATTGACACTATTGGAACAGGCGCGACTATAGCCTTCGCCATGGAATGCTATGAGAATGGCATATTAACTAGGGAGGATACTGGAGGCTTAGATTTAAGATTTGGGAATGCTGAGGCTATGGTTAAGCTTGTTGAGATGATAGGTAGGAGGGAGGGTATTGGGGACTTATTGGCTGAGGGAACGAGGAGGGCGGCTGAGAGGATAGGTAGGGGAGCTGAGCAATATGCGGTGCATGTGAAGGGGCAGGAGGTTCCGATGCATGAGCCTAGACTGAAGAGGGCTTTAGGTCTAGGATACGCAGTCTCGCCGACTGGAGCGGATCATGTCCATAACATCCACGACACAGGTTTCATCCAAGAGTCAGCATGGGAAAACGTTAAGGCGCTTGGAATATTAGATCAGGCGCCCCTTGAAGATCTAGGTCCAAACAAGGTTCGCCTCCTCATATACTGCACGTTCACAGCGATCCTAGATAATTGCCTTTTAATGTGCAGTTCTGTGCCGTGGAGTTACGATCAAAAATTGGAGATACTCAGAGCAGTTACGGACTGGAACTCGACTATGTGGGAGCTGATGAAGCTGGGTGAGCGCGTATTGAATATGGCGAGGGTCTTCAACATTAGAGAGGGCATAACATCCGATGACGATTGGCTTCCCGATAGATTCTTCCATCCGCAGACTGTGGGGCCGCTCTCTGAAGTTGCGGTGAACCCAGATGAACTGAAGAATGCAAGGCGCATCTATTATAGGATGATGTGCTGGGATGAAGAGACCGGTGTGCCATGTAGGGGAAAACTTGAGGAGCTAGGAATAGGCTGGGTTGCCGAGTATCTTCCTCATTCATAACTGGATTTAGCGGACTCTCCTGATATGATCTGCTTTGCAATTCTAAAGTCTTCCTCTGCCTCCTCAACGGATGCAACTCCAATCATGCATGCATCGGCTTCAACATTCCTATAGACGTAGGTTAGGGCTTCCCTTGGCGGTATTCTGCCTCCGGCAAAAGGCTTAATGGCTATAAGCATCTTTCCTTCGCTTCGAATCCTCTTACTAGCATTCTCGACCTCCTTTTTGGAGGGAAACATCATTACGCCGAGCCTGTTGATCGGCGTGACGTAGCCATCAAACCCTCCTATTTCATTCTCTTTTATGAGCTGAGCCGTTACGCCTAGATGGTGTGAACCCAATAGGCTTCTATATCCAGCGTCACGAATGCTATCTATAATGTCGCCTATGAGATCGGTTCTTGCAAGGGCTATAAAGTCGATTTCTGATCCGGGTTCTATCCATGCGACATTCCAGTTTGAAAAGTAATCAATGCTACTCTCCCATTTTCTCCAATCGATCTTGAGTCTGCTTCTGAGCTGGCTCAATGGGTAGGCTTTAACGCTAAGGATCAGTTCCTTCCATCTCGGACGGAAATTTAGTATGGGATCATCCAGTGCCTTCTGTAGAACAGATTCTCCGAACCCTTTAGACTCATAGAGTATATGGGTCTTCCATCTTTTATAGTCATTAACTTTTGAACCTCCGATCCAGAGTGGTATGCTAATGCAGACTATCAATCTGATATCTGTTTCCTCCTCCTCTTCAAGCTCCTTTACAGCCTCGAGGTGAAGCGCGGAGAGATCACTGAATTCTCGCGATGAAGCGGCGAAGAAATTTACATCATATTTTAGGGCTACCCTCATAACTCTCTTTATTTCGGACTTATCGGAGAACCTCTCCCTATACCTTAGATCTTTCTCGCGGCCCTGATAGCTAATGCCCAGGAAGGGCAGATTACCTAGAATAATCCTCTTTCTTTTCAAATCATATATGAACCTATACATACTCTTATGAAGCCTCCGAAAACGATAATTATTTCTGGAGAAACTTAAACATGCCTTTTAAACCAGATGATCTAACATATCAACTATAACCGAATGTATAATACGCCAATAATTATGGTATTGTGAGGATAATTTTTTTTAGCCTTCATACTTATTGACTATCGGCATCTTCCATTCGATGCCGAAGGCCTTCTTGGTGATCTTTATGCATGGAGGGGCCTGCCGCCTCTTATACTCAGCCCTTCTAATCCTCCTGTAGACATCTTCGACTACCTCCCTTGGGTATCCCATTCTTATTAGCTCCTCCTTGCTCCTTCGATTCTCAACGATCTCATCGACTAGGGGGCTGACTATGCTATAATCGAAGGGATCATATTGATTCTCTCTAAGTTCAGCTGAGGGTCTCTTCTTGAATACGTTTTCCGGTATTATCTCCCTGCCGGCCTTCCTATTTACGTATTCTGCCAGCCTGTAGACGTCAATCTTGCTTACATCTCCAAGCACCCCGATCCCTCCAGTCATATCTCCGTAGAGCGTGCAGTAGCCGAGTGCAAGCTCAGTCTTGTTTCCCGTATTTAGCACAAGTATCTTGAGGTCCTTAAGTCGATTAGAGATGTCCATGAGACAGTTCCCTCTTATTCTGGGCTGAATATTCTCATCAGCAACTGGATCATCCCTATCCTTGCTTATTCCGAAATACCTTCTTATCATCTCTAGGGGCTCTTCTAGTGTTCTTCTGTAACTCTCAATGATCTCCTCTATAGAAAACTGGACGAAGCATATCCCAAGGTTCTTAGCAAGCCTCTCAGCATCAGCCCTACTATGTTCACTCGTGAATCTGGAGGGCATGAAGACTCCTATGACATTTTCTCTGCCCAATGCCTCAACCGCAATGCATGCCGCAAGCGAGGAGTCGATCCCACCGCTCATTCCGACAACAGCCTTCCTGAATCCCGTCTTCCTAAAGTAATCGCGGACCCCCAGCACTAGAGCATTAAACATCTCCTCCTCCCTATTATAGGGAGGAGGATTAACCTTTGGGGCTACTCCCTTTTCTAGGTCAATATCGACGATCACGAGGTCCTCCTCGAACTGCTTGGCAAACGCTATGAGATTACCTGATGCATCTACGGCTAAGCTCCGCCCGTCAAAGACGAACTCATCCTGGCCTCCCACTAAGTTCACATAGAATATCGGAACCTTATTTTTGGCGGCCTTCTTTTTCAGCAACCTCTCCCTTTCCAATCTTTTCCCAACATAGAATGGTGAGGCGGAGATATTAACAATGAGGTCGGCTCCCCTCTCAGCTAGAAGATCGGTCACCTTAATCTCATATTCATAGTCCCACAGGTCCTCGCAGATCTCGACGCCTAAATTAACCTCTTTTCCACCCATCTCCACCTTCACGGGTCTGATGCTCTCCTCCTTCGCTGACTTGAAATATTTGTACTTGTCGAACATATCGCAGGTGTGCAGAAGAGTCTTATACACCATCCCGATCATCTCGTCTTTCTTGAAGATCGCGGCTGCATCGTAAAGGTTTCCTGCATAGTCAAAGTCAACGAAACCTACAATCCCAATAATTTCAGCATCATTAGATCTAATCAGGCCCTCAAGCGCCTTCTTATTCTCCTTCACAAATGCCTTTTCATATAATAAGTCTTGAGGAGGATAGCCGGTTACGGCCATTTCTGGAAAAGCCACCAGTTCGGCTCCGAGCCTCTCAGCCTCTTCCAAATATTTTCTTATCTTTTGGATATTTCCCTTCAAGTCGCCGACTGTCGAGTTTATCTGGGCCATTGCGATTCTCATGAGACGCCCTCCTGAATTCATCTAAAATTCTTAAGCGTCCATAATATAGAAGTTCCTATTGCCGTCGCTTCCAGACTAGTTAAAGGATTTCTTCTTAGCGTTATCCTAGTAATCGTCCTGCATCTGATACGCTTGTTCAATTTTTCTGATACTACATAAATGTTTTTCCAATAAGCGAAACTTTTATATATAATTCTTTCAATTTATAGTCAATATTATTGAATAAAAAGGTGTCACAATAATGGATGGATTAGAGGCCGTTAAGACGGCCGTTGAGATCCTAAAGAGGAATAAGATCCGATGGGTTCACTCCACATTCGTGGATCTCCGCGGACTCATGCAGGACGTGGTTGTACCGGCCAGGAAATATATAGAGGGTGATGCCTTCTTATCCGGCATAGGATTCGACGGCTCCTCGATAAGGGGTTTCAAGCCCATCGAAGAGTCAGATATGATCCTGAAGCCCGATCCAGAGACGCTGGCTGTGATACCTTGGACAAGCGATGAAAAACAGAAGAGCGCAATAGTCATCGGAGATGTTTATGAGGCTTACGGCGGCGAAGAACCTTCCGAGGTCTGCTCCAGAGGTTACGTTGCAAAGAGAGCGGTAAAGGAGGCGGCGGAGATGGGTTACACGGCCTACTTCGGACCTGAGTTGGAGTATTTTATCTTCACTTCAATTGATCCAACAAAGCTTGTGTGGGACTTGTGGGTCAGCCCAAATGGAGGGAGGGGAGACTCTTGGGGAGCCCCAAGGGTAGTGCCGGAGTCGCCTGAGATCTCCGCTGGGAGATTCACCTTGAGGCCGAAGGAGGCTTATTTTAGGCCTCCGCCTGAGGATACAACAGTTGAGTACCGCAATGAGGTTGCATCGATACTTGAGGATTACTTTGGCTTCAGAGTTGAGATGCATCATCATGAAGTGGCAACAGCCGGGCAGATCGAGATCGACTTTCGCTTTGGAGGCTTGGTTGAGACTGCCGATAGGACAGTCTATTATAAGTTTGTCGCTAAGAACGTGGCTAAAAAGTATGGGATGATCGCAACATTCATGCCTAAGCCCGTTTATCTTGACAATGCCAGTGGGATGCATGTCCACACATCTCTCTGGAGAAATGGAAAAAACGCAATGTATGATGAGAACGACGAATACGCCGAGCTAAGCCAGACCGGAAGATACTTCATCGGAGGTCTACTAGAGCATGCAAAGGCGCTCACGGCTGTATGCTGCCCCACCGTGAATTCATATAAGAGGCTTGTCCCAGGATTTGAGGCTCCCATATACATCATGTGGTCTAGACGTAACAGATCAGCTCTCGTTAGGGTTCCAGTATACTTTAAGGGTCCGAAATATGCTTCACAAAAGAGAATCGAATTTAGATCTGCTGATCCGTCTTGTAACTCTTACCTTGCGTTCTCCTGCATCTTGATGGCTGGACTTGATGGAGTTAAGAAGAAGATTGATCCCGGAGATCCCGTCGACGAGGACGTCTATAAGTTATCTCCGGAGAGGAGGAGGGCTTTGGGGATTGGGGAGCTCCCGACGACGCTGAGGGACGCTTTGGAAGAGATGAAGAGCGATGAGGTGATCCATCAGACTCTTGGAAGCCACATCTTCGACGCGTTCATCGAGTACAAGATGAGCGACTGGAACCAGTATTGCCTCTACGTGACACCATGGGAAATAATGAAATATCTCGATTATTAAGAATTGGAGAATGAGCATAATATGGTAGGTGAAGTAGATGAGAGCATACATATTTGTGAAGACAAAGCCAGCGACTTCCCTTCAGGTGGTTGATAGAATAAAGAGAAAAGTCAAAGAGGTCGTTCAAGCGGACGCAATATACGGGAGATTCGATGCCGTCATAATAATCGAAGCTCCCGACCTGGACAGCATAAACAAAATCCTCTATAAGGTCATTGAGAAAGACCCGAACATAATTCATACAGAGACATCCCTCGTATTATCGAGTTAAAAGGTGGAATAATCAAAATGCCCTCTTCAAAGGATTTACGTCGGAAAGCCATTAGAGCCTTCGTTTTGGTCACTGTGAAGCCGGGGACATCTGAAGAGATCGTGAGGTCAAGGAGGATAAAGGGCGTGAAGATGGCTAACTCCGTCCTCGGAAGATTCGATGCGGTCGTCGTCATCGAGGCTGAAAGCCTAGAGGAGCTTAGAAAGATAATCTACGAGATGATTGAACAGCACCCAAACGTACTGCATACTGAGACCCTTATCTCGATCTTTCATCCTCCCTAAGGCTGACTCCAAAGGCTTAGACTGGCCGATTGAGCGAATAAAGAATGAACTTCAATGATCCAGTTTCATAATCTCCTCGATAAGGAGGCTGACGTCTATATTGTCGATTACTCCGTCATCGTTCATGTCTGCGGTGGCGATTGCTTCTTCGAGCCCGAGGCCATCCTTAAGACCCTAACTAGGTCAGCTATAATGAAATATCTCGATTATGTTAAGTATCCATCTCCATCTATGTTTTCGGATCTGCGTGGGAAGCCTCCAATATTAATGATCTCCCCTCTGATGTTCACCCATCTTATTCTAATGTTGAATCCCCTTGAAACATCAATCGAATTCTGGAATGGTCCATGAGAAGTCTTGAAAAATGGAGATATGAAGTACCAGTCCTTCCCCTTCGGCTTTACTATGCAGTTGCATGCATATAATAATGAATTTTATTCCATCCTTGTCACATTTTCTTTATATTTTATTCTCGCAGTATTGAACGCCTCGCTTGCATTAAAGTGTCTCTGGAGATTTCCTTGGCTTAGTTGCCAATCAAGACGAAATAAACGTCACTCAGATCAGCATTTAACCTATTTAAATCGATGTTTACCAAAAATTATGTTAGGTCAGTTATCAATAATCGATAAATATCAAAAAATGAAATATATAGAAATTAGAAATGAAGATTAGAGAAGTCTATGGGCTTATTCTATCAGAGTTCGGACTAAACGAATTCACCGCGAAAGGCCTGATAGAGAAGCTTAAAATAAATAATGTTGCATTGACCTTGCATAGGCTATGTGTTACTGGTTACTTGGCGAGAGTCTCAAGAGGCGTTTACAGGGCAACCCATCCTGTAATATTGGCTCTTGAGTGGGCTGGATTTAGATGGCGTGAAAGGATAGTTCAGAAGCTATATCTACCAATCCTCGAGCATATAGTTGTTGGTTTAATTCAGAACTTCTGGACGAGAGTGACGTCGATTGTTCTGTTCGGCTCAGTTGCGGCGGGAAAGGCCAGACCTGAAAGTGACATAGACCTTTTAATTGTTATCGAGGATCTGCCAGAAAACTACTCTGAGAGACTTAAAATTTTTAGGAAGGCAACAGAGGGCATAGAGAAGATCACACTTGATCTCTGGAGAAAATATAGAATATATCCTCTGGTAAGTCCAGTTATTTTAACTCCAGAGGAGGCTGAGAAGACGCAACCATTCTACTTGGACATGATAGAAACATCAGTGATCATACTGGATAGAAATGGGTTTATGAGGAAAAAGCTTGAGGATCTCAGAGGAAGACTCAGTCAGCTCGGAGCGAGGAGGATCGTGCTTCCCGATGGAACATGGCTTTGGGAACTTAAACCATCAATAAAGCCGGGGGAGGTGATAGACCTTTAGAACAGAGGCTATGGCAAAAGACTTTCTTAAAAGGGCAAGAGCAAGGCTCATCGACGCTGAAGCCGCCCTAAAGAGGGGAGACTACCCTGAAACCGTAAGGTATTCCCAAGAGTGCGTTGAGCTCTCACTTAAGGCATGCTTGAGAACGGTGGGAATAGAATATCCGAAGGTCCATGATGTAGGAGGGATACTCAGATTCTACACGCACAAATTTCCCGAATGGATGCAAGATCAGATTGGAAGCCTAGCTGAAGCATCAAGAGACCTAGCTGAGAAGAGAGCCCCAAGCATGTATGGATTGGAAGCACTAGGTAAAACCGCATCTGATCTATTCGGATTTGATGAGGCCAAAGATGCCTTGGAGAAGGCTAAGAGGACATATAAAGTAGCGTCTAAATTCATAAATGAATTTTACAAATCCTAGTCGCTTTTTAGGCAGTTACCTTTCAGCTCTCTACATTACTTTATTACAATCTGACTGAAATGTGAAGATTTATTGGAGGGATATATCTCCATCATGTTCCATTTTTATTCATAAGTAATAGGGTAACAGTTGATGTTGGAATAATTGGATAGGCTTTCGTGCTATTAACTGCGCTATCTTACACTAGCTCAGCGGCGCTTTCCGCCAAGATCCTTAGAAGAGTTGAGCCACTAAGAACAAATGCCATTAAAAGCCTCTCAGCATCAATCGTAATGTTCTAGCATCACTCACCGCTGGGTTATTAGGTGCTCTAATGAAGTAAATTTTGAGGCTCTACTCAGTCGTATTGACAACCATAATCGGATTTGGAGTTGGGGACACGCTCCTATTCAGGAAGATAACATCCGTAGCGGTTTCTACAGCCTATACGATAGTTTATATGTATCCGCTACTCACGAGGATTTTTGCCGATCAGAAGATTACATCAACAAGAGTATTAAGTTGCTGAGGAGTGTTCTTTCTCTAATAGACTTTGCAGTGCAAAGGATATTCCTATCAGGGCGGATGAAGCTGCATATTCCGTTGAGAGAGTTATTCCAGGACATAGATCCACTATGAGATCGGCGAATCTGAAGATCCCCTTCGGAATTCCCTCTCTTGACCCGAATAGAAGATTCACTTGCTCATCACATTTAAGGAAGAAGTCAGCTATCTTCTCTGATACCTTCGAGAAGACTTCTCCTTCAGGCTCAAAGACTATCTTCGGCTGGGACCTCCTATCCCTCACGAGCTGATAAAGATCCTCTATTAGAACGTTTACTCGTCTAGGCTTATGCGCATACGTTCTGCGTTGAATTTGATATCTTGAATCTATCCCTTCAAAGATGCCGCTGATGAACCAGCTTAGCTGCTTCGCATCGCATGCCCCTATAATGCCTACGATTAGCTCGCCAACCTCAAACATCTGAACAGCCCTTCCGATCCTTGATCCCATACTCTTGGCAGATCTCATGTCTCCTAGATAAGGCATCTGTATAACCGATGCCTTGGAGAAGAAAGTTCTTACTTCATGCTTTCCAGGCTTCATCTTCTTCCATACACTTGCGCCATTAATAACTCCGATCGCGGCCTCATTGCCCAATATTTCGATCCACACGATCTTCTCCGGACAATCAAGATCGACTGTTGCATCAACCTTTTCAAGAATAGCTGAGCCAACCCTATAATTCACATCAACACTAGTGTAGGGATGTCGACCCCGCCTTACGGTTCTAACAGCAAATGTTACTCCTGAATCTAAAAGCTTTGATGCTACGTTGACGGCTGCATTGATAATATCCTCCATTACAGCCCTTGTATATGCCTCTGAAACTAGAACCCTCTCGGCCTCAGGTATCTCGTTCTTTATTCTCTCTGCAATCATGAACTTTTCATTTTCGTCATGCATCTCGACAGTTACTATCCCCGGGTATCCATAGGGCTTCGGATGAACAACGCATTTAAAGCCTAACTCTTCTATTCGTGAGGCTACGATATTCTCCATTCTCATGGGGGTCTTGATGATCAGATCGATCCTCTGAGTAGAGCCGTTCAAGCCGTATCACTATGAGGAAAAGAAATGGAATGGAATTTATCCTTTATTTCTCCTCATTTATTTGGTTTCAATAAAAATTGTGGCGATAGGTGTTTATTACATCAATTCTCTGAGATACTGAACTGATTTGGGCAGAACTTCAAATGGATCTCCCGGAACCCTGCATTCAAAGGCCATGAAGTTTCTGTAGCCCTTTCTCTTAAGGACCCTGAATGGTTCTTTAAAGTCCGTATGTCCATATCCCGGAAGAACCCTATTACTGTCTGCTAGGTGAATATGCACTATGTAATCCGCCGCCTCTTCTAGGCTCGATGGAATACTAGCCTCCTCTATATTCATGTGGAAGAAGTCAGCCATTATCTTAACATGCTCTATACCGACTTCCTTGCAGATCTCCACTCCTTGCTTAAGCGTGTTCATGAAATGCGTTTCATACCTGTTTATAGGCTCTAGAATCACGTAGCTACCTACATCATCGGCGTATCTCCCGAGGATCTTACATTCCTCGATGAGAATTCTCCTTTCAGCCTCCCAGACATCTGGGATCCAAGGATACAGATCTGGGATCTTCGGCTTACCGAATGTTGGAACAGTTATAACTCCAACCCCGCCTAGATCAGAGCAGATTTTAAGTAGGCTCTTTATTCCTTCAATTGCGGCCTCTCTTGTCTGCCTGTCTGCTCCTAAGAGATCTCCCGGATATCCTGCACATACCGTGGAAAATTTTATCTTTGATGACTCGAGAGCTTGCTTTATCTCTTTGAATCTTTCTGGGAGCCTACGGCCCCATACTTCCAGCCCGTCAAATCCGAACTTTTCGGCATTACATACTTTCTCTGAAATGTCTTTCCCTGGCAGAAGATTATCCTGAATTGCAAGTTTCATTTTTAATCACCGTTCTTTAAGATGCTTTAAGAATATTTAAGATCTCTGTTCAAGCATGAAATTTCATATCTACGCGATGAGATGATATGCTTAAATGTAAAGCGAAAATTTATTTTTGACTCCCGTTAAAATCTCCATTCGCTTGGAGGAGAATCTCTTGAAGGTTGTGGGAGGACCTGGATCTGTAGATCTTGCCAAGAAGATCAGCAAGTTGCTAGGCGCTCCATTAATACCGACGAGAACAAAAAGATTCCCTGATGGAGAGTTCTACTTTAAATTTGAGGAGGAAATATCTGGGGAGGATCTTCTAGTCGTTCAGAGCCTATATCCCCCTCAGGATCAGCACATCATGGAACTCTTTCTGATCTTGCATACGGCAAGGGATCTTGGAGCTAAATCCATAAGGGTATTCGTTCCATACTTGGCTTACAGCCGCCAAGACAGGAGATATCTGGAGGGTGAATGTTTAAGCTCCGGAATGATCACCGAGATCTTAGAAACTCTTGGAGCAAACGCATTATATACGGTTGATGTACATAACAGGAAAGTCCTCGAGAGATATCGGATACCAACATATAATTTGACGGCTTCGAGAGAAATTGCAAGATACTTCGCCGCTAAAGGTCTAAAAAATCCAATAGTTATATCTCCGGACGATGAGGAGATCGCTATTGAAAGGGCGAAATGCGCTGCGGAGACGATCAATGCCGACTATGACTTCTTAGAAAAGAAGAGAGATCGCCATACCGGCGAGATTGTAACGTATGAGAAGAGGATGAATGTTGAAGGCAGAGATGCCATTGTAATTGATGATATAATCAGCACGGGCAAGACCGCAGCAAATGCCGTAAGGATCCTAAAGAAGCAGGGCGCTAGGAGAGTGTTCGTTGGAGCCTCTCACGCTCTACTCTTAGGGGATGCCGTCAAGATCCTTAATGAGGCACACGCCGAGGAGATCGTTGGAACTGACAGCGTCATGAATGATTATGCTAAAGTTTCAGTTGCACCAATAATCGTGAAGGCACTAAAGAGGGAGACTGGGGAGTAATCATGGGAAAAGTTAAGGTTTCAACATTTAGATTCCTCGAGGAAACTATTAAACGAATGAGCCAAACTGGTCTCCTATTACTTTCCGGAACCTTAGAGAAGGCTAACGTCATGACCATTGGATGGGGGCTACCTGGAATACTTTGGGGCAGACCGTTCTTCATCGTGGCTGTTAGACCGTCCAGATACACCCATCAATTTATAGAGAAAACCGGCGAATTCACAGTTAATGTTCCGGGGAGTGGGATGGAGGATACCGTTAATTACTGCGGAACGGTTTCTGGAAGATATCACGATAAGATTAGGGAAAGGGGATTAACTCTTCTTCCAAGTGAGAGAGTGAAGTCTCCCATAATAAGTGAATGTATCATTCACTACGAGTGCAAAGTCGTTTATAAGGTCAGTGTCTCCGGAGAGAATCTGCCATCCGAGATGATCTCATTATGGTATCCAAGCGGAGACTATCATACGCTATTCTTTGGGGAGATAGTCTCTGTTAGTGCTGACGAAGATTTAATTTTAGAGAGATCATAGATGTCCTTTAGTCTTATTTGAAACCGACTGGAAGGGCTAAGACTCTTTGATGCTAAGGATAGATCTGCATGTTCATACAAGATATTCCGATTCGAGGGCATCTCTTAATGAAGTATTAGAGGAGGCTCAACGCAAGGGCCTCGATGGATTAGCGATAACGGATCATAAAACCGTCAAAGGAGCATTGGAGGCTATGAAGATGCAAAGTAGGCTTATCATAATACCGGGACAGGAAGTTAAGACTAGGCGAGGCGAGATTCTAGCCTTAGGCATAAGAAGAAGGGTAGAGGAGGATCTACCAATAAGGGAGGCCTTAAATAAAATTCACGCTCAGGGAGGATTAGCGGTTCTTCCTCATCCGACAATTCCCTTCTTTAAAGGTTTAAATGAGAATGAGATTAAGAGATTGCCTATAGATGGAATAGAAGTCTTCTCGGCTATAACTCCTCTACCCGGATATTTTTTAAGGAAAAATCTGAGATTAGCCCGTAGTTTGGGGCTACCTATCACGGCCGGAAGCGACTCGCACTTTAGGGAGACTGTTGGAGATGCATATACCATAGTTCATTGTAAAGGTAGAAACGTACCTGAGATTTTAAGGGCCATAAAGAATGGAAAGACTAGTATTGGAGGAAGACCTTCAGCCCTCTCATTTAAAGTTAGGGTTGCAATAGGCACGATTCCATTCATAGCATACAAGATCTTCAGAAAGAAATATTTTTGAAATCTTGAATTTTTTGGTTCTGATATGTTAAGGTCAAAGTTTTTAGGGTGCATGATAGGAAGCGCGGTGGGAGATTCCATCGGCGTTTCTGCTGGAAAATTTGTATCCGAAAAGGCGAAGGTGAAGATTCGTCTAGAAAGATGGACAGATGATACGCATATGATGATAGGTGTGGCTGAATCTCTGATTATTAATAGGGGCTTTAATGGGGAGCATATGGCATACACTTTCATAAGGAATTATGAAGCGGAGCCTTGGCGTGGATATGCGAGAGGACCGCCAAGGGTTTTTAGGCTTATAAGATCTGGCTTGTCTTGGAGGGAGGCATCAAAGCATCTGTTTGGTGGAATGGGCTCTTATGGTAATGGAGCTGCGATGAGAGTTGCTCCAGTAGGACTGCTCTATTATGATAATCCTGAAATCCTTAGATCGGTAGCGTATGAGCAGAGTAGAATAACTCATGCTCATCCCCTTGGAATGGAGGGAGCCGCGATTCAGGCATATGCAGTTGCATTGGCCGTAAAATCTGATCCATCTCGAAGTCTTAACCTGCAGGATTTTCTTGAGGAACTAATGAACTTCACGGATAACGATACGTACCGAATGAAACTTAAGAAGATAGGGGAACTTCTATCCGTAAAAGCTGACAAGCTCACAATTATTAAAGATCTTGGAAATGGGGTTGAGGCGCATAATTCAGTTCCAACGGCGATCTATTCCTTCCTTAAGAACTCAGATAATTTTAAAAATTCTGTTCTATATGCTGTTAGTCTCGGCGGAGATACTGATACTATAGGGGCGATGACGGGGGCAATCAGCGGGGCATACCATGGAATTGAGACCATACCTGAAGATTGGAAGAGAGATCTCGAAAGACGGGAATATATAGAAAAGCTTGCTGAAAGATTATGGGAGATTAAATTAGCATTGAAATCGACGTCCTAAGACCTAAATAATCGGCGTCTGGCCAGATTACTTCTTAATGCCTTACTCCTTAAAGACCTCGATTAATCTCTTCTGGCCTGCACCCGTTAATCTCCATTTGTATGGTCTCTTATCGCTTCTGGCAACTATATGCTCCTTCTCCATTAGGTGCAGATGATGTAAAACAGATGAGTAGCTGAGACCTGACTTCTCGCTAATCTCGGAAGCATTCATTGCCTCCTTCTCCAGTAACGTCGCTATCCTAGTTCTAGCCGTTAATCCAGCATTCACATTCTTTATGCGTAGCAAAAATGCTTTTGGATGAAAATTCCACTTGGACATTTCAATATAAAATTTGGCTCTAATATATCAAAAATTTTTCTTTTCAACTTTATATAAACTTGGATAGACTTGTCTGTTTTGTCTCCTCTCCGCCTTCAAAGATCGATCTTATCTCATCTTCGATGAGGCTTATTCTCTGAGCATAATAGTCCGAGATGCCATACGTTTCTATAAGGTTCTTGGCCTCCTTAAGATACTTTTCTATTCCGCCGCGATAGACCGTAAGTGTAAGCTCGCCTCCACATTCAGTGCATCTACCCCTTAATGGGATTCTACGGAAACGTTTATTGCATCTCTTACATCTAAAGCTCTGAGATGTATATGCACGTAGGTTTCCGGATATATCTCTTAGAAAATGTGTCGTGAGCACAACTTCCGCAACTCGCTTAACATCTACAGCTTTTATCTTCTCGGCGAGCTGTAGCTGAGCCCTTAACTTATCCCTCATCTTCTTCAATTTCTTATATTTGCTTTCGCGATTTGCCTTGTTTATATTGGATGTTGGAGCCGTAAATCTGAATCCTTGAATCTCCCATTCGCTTCCAAACCTATTCCTGACGATATCTATCATTCCGCTAAGAGCCCTAGCATTAGTGCCTTTTAATGTTTCCCTGTAGAACGTAAGCGGATATCTTTGGGCTACGTCAAATTCGTGGGCTTGCCTCTGGATCTCTTGCGGATTGATAATGCTGATGATAAATAATGGAGAGTCCATTATTCCTCCAATACGATCTGGCAGGTACTCCCTCGAAAAGTTGAGAAACGCATCCAACGCTAACATTATGCTGTCTTCGTCTCCATCACAATCTCTACGTTTAGCTGAGTGCCAGAATGGATGAGCAAAGCATACATTTAGATCAGTAAAGCCTATTATCCTTCCGAGAACACCAGCGCATGTATGAGGAGCAAGTCCAATCACGATCCTCCCAATGAGATCCTCAGGTCGATCAATCTTGTAGAATGGAGGTAAATGATAGACTTTCTGTAGGAGCTCATCTACGAATTTGGCTATGCGAATCAGATAATCCACGCTCTTCTTGGGTATTATTATGTCTTGAACCTTTAGCTCACAAATTTGATCCGGATCTACAAGGGCTCTGCCTTCGTAATCATGCTTATAGCCTAACTCTCTGAGTTTCTCGATTGAAACCCCGATCTCTCTAGGCTTGAAATGTGTTAGAGGGGCATTTGTCATGTCAAATCTAACCGTTCCATCTTTATATACGGATAAGTCATACTTAGCTCTTAAGATACCCTTTTCTAAAATCTCAGGAGTCCTAGTCTTATTCGTTAGGCCCTTCACTCCCTTGACTTGTTTAGGTCTGAATCCAACGTTTCTGCAAGCATCCTCAACCATACTCTTTAGGTGTATCAGTTGCTCCTCATGATTTACAGCCTCAACTTTACAGATTGGGCATATCCTATTCTTCAGTTCAACACCACATCTTGGGCATACAAACTCTAAAACGGTTTCTGAGCCGCATCTTGGACATTTCAACATGAAAGTTACAGTCCTACATTTCGGGCATCTACGCTTAACAAGATCGACTTTAATGATCTTTTTCTCGGATGCCTTCATTACGTCTCTTTGGGAGCCTCCATTAAGGCCGACGGGAAATAATACATGAACTGGTGGAGCCATTTCTCTTCTGCTTGCCTTTTCTGGACGGCCAACACGCGCCCCAATAAACGTGGGAGCTTTATCTCGAATCTCAACTCCGCATAACCTCTTTAAATTTTCAAGGGTTGATAATTCCTCTTCTACTCTCTTTTCGGGATAATCAATTCCTAATGTGAATGAAAGCGAGTATGCATCGTCTCCGTATATTAGAATCTTATCATCTAGCACTTTATGGGGCAGGCAGATCTCCTCGAGTATCCATTTTATCCTCTGATCTAGTCTACCAATTATCTTTGCGACTTCGCCGTTGAGTCTATCTATCTCTGAGGAAAGTAGCCAATTACGCAATCTCCGAATATCGCTTGAGCTGATGCATGTCCAAAAATATGTATAGGCTGGGTGGAGTGGAATTTTGAGAACCTGACTTATTATAATGGCCTCTTTGATGCTCGGCCTGTTTTCAAATGGATGATTAATATATCTTTTTAGAGAATTTTGTGAAATCGCGACTCTTAGAGATGCTTCTCTTAGATCTCCATTAAACTTTTTATTTATTGCTTCTCTTAGGTCCTCAGCCCACCACTCCTCAACATATCCGGCTGGTGGCAGATCCTTATTATTGTATAAGAAGTCTCCGAAGCTTACGAGCAGGTCTCCTATGAAGAGGATCTTTTCCACTTTATCTTTGATCTCATCAAAATTTTCATTGGATACTCTAACTACAGAGCCGTCATTTAATCGGACTATTGGCGGTTCTATCGAATCTACGGAGAGGACAATTCCGGATTTCCCTGGAGTCTCAATTTTCAGTTGCGTTCCGCCTGCTAAGAAACCCTCAAGAATTTTCATCGTTAATGGATGAACAGCGACGGCTGCAAGTCCTGTATTTCTAGATCTTCCATAGCGAAGTCTAAATCCACCCTTTCTTGATGGAAAACTTAAAATTGGCCGTCCTGCCGGAACGTCCTCCATAAATCCAGACTTCTTCTTTTTTGAGATCTCCCTGATCTCTTTGAGCCATTCCCATCCTTCAATTCCGAGATCCTCTACGACTGCTAATACCTTTGCTGCACGTCCAATTATGCCATCATTAACTACGCGCAAGGCTCCTCCACGTAAGCAATTAGTCTCAATACGAGGGAGATTACGGTAGGATGAGACCTCAATGTTATCTGATGGTATCCCGGTTATCTCAACCGGGATATTTGCAAGCGCCTTCTTGATCTCTTCATCGGAGACGTGATATTGGAAGCGGCCTACTTCTCTCTCATAGAGCCTAAGCTCCTCAATGAAACGGTTGATTTCATCCTTTGTCGGCTTATACCGATCTAAACCGAGGATACGACGAACGAAATCTGCTATAACTGGGGTGAGAGCCGTCTCTGTTCCGCCAGCTGAGCGTATTGGACCAGCAAAGTAAATGGCTAGATAGCGTGAGCCGTCCATATTAGACTTAATTAATACTTTAGATATGCCCTCTGAATATACCGCAGCCGTTACTCCTTCAGTTAAGATAGCGAGTGCCGCCCTTATAGCCTGTGTGGCCAAGGTTTCCTCATCATGCTGGCCGAACTTTCCTTTTGCTATTTCCTCCGCGATCTTAAATGCTACTTTCTCACGAGACATACTCTCTGAGAGAGAACGGATCCTCTTTGCAAGCCCTCTTATTCCTATGAAGCCCTCAACTAGCCCAGCGAGATCTTCAGCAATTCTGATCTCAGGATATGGTTTTGGGTCAAGCATCAATCCTCTAGCGATTCTTGAGATCTCAAGAATCCTATCTAGGGAATCTTTGAGACTCGAGAAGTATTCTTGATATTCTTTAGTTAGGTTTTGAATCAACTTCTTCACTTGAATTCTATTCAGTATGGATTCTGCAGAGTATTATTGTAGGCCATTTCTCTATTGGGTGACCAACAACTTGACGATAGACTTCTCTTGCAATTTTAGCCCTACGATTTACGCATTCTCTACATCGTTTATGTCTCATATCTGACGGACCGTCGCATTGGCCACAATTGAGAAGTAGAGTTTCTCCTAATCCTTTGAGATTTGTCCAAGCGAATTCCCGTTCATCGTATTCTGGTTCGAAGTCAGGCCATATATCGTATAAATCTTCCCTTCCCAAGATCTTCTTTAAAGATGCAAAGTAATTCTCGAATGATGTCAAATTTTAGCCCTCCTTAATCATCTGAACTTGTTATATTTCTATTTGTAACTCCCTCTTTTATGCCTTCCATTATCTCCTTCATCTTATTCCTTAATGATCTAGTATCGCTCTTTTCTAGGATCGTGCTTGTTACTATGATATCAGCTCCTGCATGCACGATCCTCTTTACCTGAGTCCCCGTTCGTATTCCACCTCCAACAATAAGGGGCAGATCAACACTATTCTTTACTATCCTGACAGTCTTAGATGGAATAGGCTCGCTGGCTCCAGATCCCCCTTCCAAATATATAAATCTCATACCTAAGAATTGAGCGGCTAAAGCATGGGCAACTGCCAATTCAGGCTTATTATATGGTATTGGGCATGCCTTCCCGATGACGCCTGCAGCTCCGCCTTCCCCTAGAATTAAGTAACCAAGTGGGATGGGTTCTATACGAAACTTTCTTATTAAGGGAGCGGCAAGCACTTGAGCTCCAATAATGAAGTATGGATCAGCCGAATTGAGAAGAGACATAAACCATATTGCATCTGCATATCTGCTTATGCCAGTAATGTTATTTGGGAAGAGTATTACGGGAATGTTGACACTCTCCTTGATGGCCTTAACAATATCATCGAGGATCTCAGAGGATACGAGCGTGGAACCTCCTACCATAATAGCTGACGCTCCTGCTTCCTCCCCTTCGACCGCAATGAGCGAAGCCGATGAGGCAGTAACCTCTTCAGGATCGATTAAGGGAATGAATATTGAGCCTTTTTCCTGAATATTCGTGAGCAGATACTTTTCGATCTTACCTAGCATACAGTCCTCTCCCTTTCCTTTTTCTTGCTTTTTAACTCTTAAAAGATTTAAACACTATAATAATTGTCGATAAAATTGCAGTATACATCGATTTCTTTGTGAATCTCCTTCTTTGGCATTTCAACAGATAATCCGCAACTCCCGCACTTCACTAAGGCACTCTTTGAATCTTTTATCTCAACCCTTATAGCCTCTTTCCCGCACTTCGGACAAAGAAAGACCCTCGGAAGCTTCTTCTTGGGCATTCTAATAATCTTTCGTCTTCTTCTACCCATCCTTCTCTCCGAAAGATAAAATGCTAAATTTGCTCTTAAGGTTTGCCGTTTAAAATTCTGATCATGATATCACATGTTACATCACACGATACGTGATAGAAGTTCTGTGATAAAGTAGCATATTGAAATAGACTTTTATTTTAGTTGATTATTAAACAAGATTTATAAAGAATCAGTCATATAGGCGTATATTAAATTGTATCCAAAACAGGGGCGATTATAGCGTGTCAATTGAGAGTTTGAGGAATGATGTTAGAAGATGGCTTTTAGGAATTTTTCGAGACCCAATTGTTGAAACACTTCTAAAAAACAGTCAGTTAACAAAAACACAATTAGAAACTCTTTTAATTGACATTTTAGCGGAAAAAATTTCAGGAAAGAGGATAGTTTATGAAGATAAAGCCAAGATGAGACTTATAAGATCGGGCGTAAGTAGAGGATCATTCAACCGAACACTAGCACAGGCCAGAATTAATGCGATAAGATCAATTTATACGATAATTCTTTTAGGATATCTAGGCATACTCGATACTCCAAATCTTGAGCCTTATATAGAAATTGCAAACAAAATTAAGGATTATATGGAAGCATACAGGAATTTTTGGCAAGAAAATAGAAAATCAAAGGAAACTCTAAGATTTCTACAAATGTTCCAAGATGAAATAAAAAATGAATTAATTAATCTTTCAAAACCGAGAGCAATGAAAATGTGATATCACACATCACGCATTACAAATCACAAATCACAAAAGATTGGGCCAATAAAAGAAGATTATTTCACTCCTTTAATTGGATAATTGCCTCAAAAAGCTTTATTTAATGTGACATCATATATGATTTATTTGTGATATGTGATATCGTGTGAGGTCACGAGAGGAGATCGAATTGGGCGATTCGATGATCTTTATTGCCAATTTATTGCTTCTCTCTATTATGTCGATAATCCTTATAATTTATGTAATAAAATCACTGAACGTCAGCAGAGAGTACGCTCAAGCTAAGGGTATAATTGAAGAGGTAATTTTTAGCTTCAGGAAAGAAATTGAAGAATTAAGAAAGGGAATTAAAGATCTTGAAAGAAGATTTTCTCATTTGGAATTACCTGATTTGAAGCAAATTAAAATCGATTTGGAGACCATTTCTTCTAAAGTAAGTAGGTTACAAGAGTCATATTTAGAACTAAATAATAAAATTGAGGAAATAAAAGTAAATATGAATAGAACTTCGAAAGAGAAGGTTCAGGATGAGAGGCTCAAGAGAGAAAGAGGACAGCCGATGCATCTTGAGCCTGCATTTCCTTTAGAAAAAGAGAGGGCAATAACTTCACTTACACCAACAGAACTTAGGGTCCTTGAGATTCTATGTACTGAAGGAGATAAGACTGTTCGTGAAATAAGAAGTAGGATCGGATTGACAAGAGAGCATACGGGACGTTTAATGAAAAATCTTTATGATAAAGGATATGTCGAGAGAAGAACTGATAGAATTCCGTATGTATATAGGATAAAGGAAGAGATGAGAAGAATACTGAGCAGAGAGAGTTAATGAATCATTTAACGGTAATGAGACGATAACGAGTCCTATTGGATATTCTCTGCTTAATCAATAGTCCGCGTTCACTTAACCGCGAAAGATAAGTGGAAACTGTGCTTAAGCCTATATGCTCGCCTGTGATATTTCTATATTCTATTTGTACATCTTTAGCTGAGAACCAAGAAGACGAAAAACAATTCTCGATTATTGATTGAATCTTCTCGAATTTAGTTGAGAAACTTGAATTAGAAGGTGAGCCATGCATTCCGCCAAGAAGTTCAACTATATCTAAGAGCTTTATAACATTTTCTCTAGAGATTGAACCCTCTAACGTTATTGTATAACGGTTGCCCGACCTGTCATATACCTCAACGCGAATCTTATTGGCTGGCAATAGTCGTATCACCGTTGTGACGCTTCACAATATTTCTTTATACATTTCGCAAGTTAATAAGATCATCGGTTAATCAGTGAAGAAAATAAATACAAAATATCCCTAAAAGGCAAAAAGAGACAAAATATTCAAATATTTCTGTGAAGAAAAGATAATGCTATGTTCTAAAAGAAAACGAAAATAAAAAGTAATTCTGTTCAGATTTCCAGTGGAAATGGAGGGGTGCCAATTCACAGAAAAATGAAGAAAAAATACGGAGAAGAAAGAGGAAAAGGAAGAAACTTTCCAGATCACATATTTTTCTTTACACAAAGATAAGAAGAGCCGCACCCTTCTATTTCTACTGGAAACTCTTTTTCCTATTTCCCAATTTCTTAGAACTAATCTAATATTATCCTATTTTTTATATTTTTCAAAAATTGAAACGGTAAGATTGATAGGTTCCAGTAGAAATTTAGGGGTGTGGGAGAATGTCAAGATGTTTTGTTACATTATCAATTTTTTTGTAGAGCATACCTTATCTATCATTACCGCGAATATCATCTATTCCTAGAAAGCGACTTTACGGCTAGAGGATCACTATGGAGAGACAGAGCGAGATATTAGACAATGTCTTTAGCAACTTCCTGGGAGAGTCTAGGATCTTTAAGAATCGAGAGGCTCTCAGGCATGATTACATTCCTAACTACCTTCCTCATAGGGAAGAAGAAATACGATTGTTAGGGCAAATTTTGGGTCCTTCACTAAGAGGAATGCTTTGCTCAAATGTTTTAATCTATGGAAAAACAGGAACAGGAAAAACGGCTGTAACAAAGTTTGTTATTAATCATTTAGCCAAGAAAGCTATGGAGATTAAAGCGCCGCTCAAGGTGTCATTTGTAAATTGTAGGCTTGTAGGAACTGAGTATAGAGTTCTTTCGGCACTATGCTCCAGCATAGATGTTAAGGTTCCATTTACTGGTCTTGCATTAGGAGAAGTCTTTGATAGATTCAAATCGGCTCTAGACTCCAAAAAGATAGTTCTTGTAGTTGCTCTTGACGAGATAGATGCCCTCATAAAGGAAAGAGGAGATACTCTCCTTTATGAGCTAACCAGAATAAATGAAACTCTTAGTCAAAGTAAAGTTTCAATTCTTGGAATATCGAATGATCTTCGCTTCAAGGACATGCTTGATCCAAGAGTTTTAAGTACATTAAGTGAAGAGGAGATCGTATTTAAGCCATACAATGCTGAAGAGCTTCAAGATATTCTTAGACAACGTGCAAAGATAGCCTTTAGGGAGGAAGTATCGGTTGATGCTGCAATAAAATTATGTTCGGCTATTGCTGCGGCTGAGCATGGTGATGCTAGAAGAGCACTTGATCTTCTCCGAGTAGCCGCTGAACTTGCTGAGAGAGATGGAAAAAATGAGATCTCAGAGGAATATGTGTATAAAGCTCAGAAAAGAATCGAGCATGATCACATAATCGAAACTTTGAGATCTCTCCCAATGCACTCAAAAGTCGTGCTTTTGAGTTTGTTCCTTCTTTCAAAGTCCAAGGCTAAGGCTCTCATGACCGGAGATATTTACAATGTATATTGCGAGCTATGTGAGGAGATGGGCATTAATCCGCTCACACAGAGAAGGGTAAGCGGACTAATAAATGAACTTGATATTATCGGGTTAGTAAACTCGAGAGTTGTAAGTCTTGGTAGGTATGGAAGATCAAAAAAGACAACACTTGGAGTTCCATTCAGAGTTATAAAAGAGGCATTCTTGGAGGATGAAAGAATCAGAAACATGATAAGTTATATTCCCAAGTATTTGAACACCCTTCGCTGACATTTATACATTCGAAGTGAAATTTATAGGGAAGACTTCGAGGCTCTGTAGGTTAACTATGGGTATTATGCCAGGATTTGGTGTATGACCCATCTCCCTCTGATACTCTGTCTGCTCCTGCCAAGCCCCGGAATTAACAATTAAAGTTCCTCTATAATTGCTGTAACTCATCATGTGAACGTGCCCTGCATGAAATATGTCAGGTTCATCCTCAATAACTAAATGATCGATTGGCTCTGAGGCTATTAGAGTTCTTGACCCATATGTAGGTGCTAAGTGCCTGCACTGTAGAAGAAACTTCATAGCTTCATCAGGTCTTTCGAAGCTCATTCCCGGAACAGTTGATATAACATCATCTAAGCTCCGTCCATGCATAACTAGGATTTTAACTCCGTGAAGACTAAGCACGCATGGATTTCCCAGAAGTCTGAATCTTCCAGCCTCATAGAGCGGCTCGGCATAGTCTTTTAATATTGCTGGCTGAGGCAAAGATCTCCTGCAAGCGTCATGATTTCCAGGTATCAATGTAACATCTATATATTCGGGAATCTTTTCGAATAACTTAGTAGCATACCTGTACTGCTCATAAATATCTATTATTTCTAATTCCTCAATCTGTCTCGGATAGATTCCAACGCCGTCGACTATGTCTCCTGCTATAATCAGATACTTTATGTGAGAAGCGATCTCTCTGAGCCGCCGGTTTCCAACATCTCCTTTCAGCCATGAAAGAAAGCGTTTAAATGCTTTCTCCATGAACATTTTACTTCCAACGTGCATATCAGATAAAAGCGCAGCATATACTGGTAGTTCTGCCCTATTCGGCTTTCTTAACGGCAAATCTGGATACACTATATCATCGGCGATTAATAGATCTCCTCTGCCCTTAACTGCAGATATAAAGATTACCTGATCAAGCATTAGCTTCTGAGCCTTCCTATAAAGTTCTGGGTTTTGTGATGGCACAAAGACTGTTGCATCCGTCTCTAGGTCTTCAACATGCAGAAATATGCCGCTGGGCGTCTCTCGCTTTTCTATTAACATACAAGTGAATCCGACTTTAGAGTTTGGTGGAGCCTTCAATGCCTGTATAATGCTTCCTGAACTTACAGAGTTCATCCTTCTTCTCAATATCTTTTGAATTCTGCGAAATCGATCCTGAAAATACTTGATGTAGTTCTCTAGTGATCCTTTTGCGCTGATATTTTCAGCTGGATTTTTTAAGATCTTAACTTCAGATTCTACTTCTTTTGCATAAGGCCTATATCTGCCCTTTCCAGTTGTAACGGTTTCCTCTATAGTTTGTTCTTGTCCCCCCAACTCCGAGATCTTCTTTTCTATAAGTTTTCGGCTTAGAAAAAGAGATTTCTCCCGAAGATTCTTAGCGTCTTCGATTATGCTCCTTACGAGGCGTTCTATGTCTACTCTTTCTGATGCTTCCTTTAAGATCTGAAATGTATCACTATCAATTTGATAACCGGATTCAATTATCAGGGAGATCGCCCGTCTTAACTTAGCATTTTGCTCCAACGGCCATCCTTCAGCTTCGTTTATCTTACTCTATCATTATTTTAGCTTTAAGATCTGCTCATAGAAACATGTATGATCAATCAAAAAATCGGTATGGACATGTTTAAACTTTCCAATATACTTTTATTCTTTTGTAACGGAGATATTTTGGGCGTGGCACAATGGAGCTACGTAGGATCCAAATGACGAGAAGCGGAACCTTCTTTGTAACTCTCCCTAAAGATTGGGCATTAAAGAATGGTCTTACTAGAGGGTCGGTTGTTTATACTCTTGTGACGCCTGATGGAAGGCTGATTATTGATCCACGATATAAATTAGAGCGTTATCCTCTGAAAGCGACCTTAGAGCCGAATCGGTATTTGAGAAGAGAAATAGTGAGCAAATATCTTCTAGGCTATGATGTGATTCACATAAGCGCTAAGGATAGAATAATGATGGAAGATAGGGAGGTAATAAAGGAAACGGTGAATAAGCTTATAGGCCTAGAGATCATAGAGGAGGATCACGCGAATATAGTTATACAGTGTCTGTTGCAACCAGCTGCTCTCCCGCCTGAAAAGATACTTCGACGTGAATATTTAATTTCAGCAGGAATGCTTAGAGACTCTGTAACGGCCGTTCTTCAAAGGGATATTCAACTTGCAAGAAGCGTAATCGCAAGAGATAATGAAGTGGATCGACTATATTTTCTTCTTGTCAGAATCTTAAGAACAGTTATTCAGAATCCACGTTTAAGTGAGAAACTCGAAGTTTATCCGATAGACTGTTTGGATTATCGCCTAACTGCTAGTCTTGTTGAGGCTGTAGGGGATCAAGCATCGATGATTGCTGAACATGCTATCAGACTGAAGGGGATAGAGATGCCTGGAAAAACTATTGAGGCTCTAAAGGCTCTTCATGGACGCGTTTACGAGTCCTATCAAGATGCTGTTACCGCGTTTCTATCACATAGCATCTTAACAGCAGAGTCTGTCCGTGAGAAAAAAGAAGAAGTTATGAGGCTATGTGAATTTGCAGAATCAGCATGTGCAGAGCTACCCACTGAAGCATATCAAAGGATGATCTCGATAATCTCATTAATTAGCAATATCTATGATCATAGCGTAGATATATCTGATTTAACAATTCCCAAAATCGAAAAGAGTTTTCCTTCAAGGCGCGAATAAAAAAATATTGAAAATCCGCTTTAAAATATCTCTCTCTCGCCGATCTTCCTATAAACTTTTCCACGAACCTTAATTGTCTGTAGAGGTTCATCTTCAGGTCTCTTCTCGGAGGTTCTTCGCTTCAGCGATTCTCCGCAGATACCATTAGGTAACAGCCGTCTACTAATGCATATTGCATAACTACAATTTCCTGGATTGCAGGGCTCATTTGTCCATCGGCACCAAGCAATTCTGCTTCGAAACTCAAGGAAGTTCCTTGCGCATCTAAATTTTGGACAACGTGGAGAACATTTTCTCGGACCATTCAATTCTGACACAACCCGGAGAGATAGAATATATGTGGTCGATACATAACCTCGTCCATTTGCTCCTCATGTTTGATTATGAGGCTAACTATAAATTTTTTTAGTATTCCCCCTTAAATTTGTTATGGCGCTTAAAATATGTATTGATGAATTTCTTAAACCGAAAAATATAAAAATCAATTTTTTAAGTAGCTTATTTTTAACAGAAAATGTAAGTTCGAAGATTATTGCATGATAAAGAATAAGAAGCGTATTCAAGTAAGATCTTAGAGGGGAATTAATGAAGTATCGCATTGATAAGTATAAAGACGCATTAATTATAGTTGACGTTCAAAGAGATTTTTGCAGTGGAGGAGCCCTGCCCGTTCCTGATGGCGAAAAGATCATTCCCACACTAAATAAGTATATAGAGAAGTTCTCTAAGGCTGGAGCGCTTATCGTTGCAACTAGAGATTGGCATCCTCCAAATCATATGTCATTTAAGGATTACGGAGGGATTTGGCCTTCACATTGTGTTCAAGGAACCTTAGGAGCTGAATTTCATCCCGACCTTAGGCTTCCAAGAGAAGTTAAGGTCGTGTCAAAGGCTACTTCAGCCGATAAAGAGGCATATTCCGGATTTGACGGAACAAATCTGGAAAGGGAATTGAAGGATGCAGGTATTAAAAGGGTCTTCGTCGGAGGATTGGCGACAGACTACTGTGTTAAAAGCACGGTGCTAGATGCTTTACGTCTAGGATTTGAAACAATTCTTCTCATGGATGCAATTAAAGGCGTCGATGTAAATCCGGGAGATAGTGAGAGGGCAATAGAAGAGATGATCAAGGGGGGAGCAAAAAGGGCTTCTCTCAATGATCTCGAAGACTGCTAGGTATGTGTGGGAAATTTGGGAGTCAACCTAACACCGATAGTTGTGAAGAATGATATTCGGCTAAGCGATTTGAGAGGTAAATCCCTCGCTGTAGATGCGAATAACTTCCTATATCAATTTCTAGCCCTCATCCGGACGAGGACTACTTCTCCGTTAATGAGCCCAGACGGAACAGTGACGTCTCATCTTGTCGGTCTTCTATATAGAACCATCCATTTAATCTCAAATTATCATTTATCGTTGGTTTTCATATTTGATGGGAAACCTCCAGCGCTTAAGATGAAAGAGATCGAGAAGAGACGTAAAGCCAGAGAAAAGGCGCTGAGGGAATGGCGTGAAGCCCTGACGAGAGGCGATTATGCGAAGGCCTTCTCTAAAGCCGTAATGACTGGAATCTTAACTTCAGAGATGATCGATGACGCCAAAAGGCTCCTTAGCCTCCTGGGGATACCGTGGGTTCAAGCTCCATCTGAGGCTGAGGCTCAAGCAGCGTACATGGCGAAGAAGGGAGTTGTATGGGCCTCAAGCAGTCGAGATTACGATTCTCTCCTCTTTGGAACCCCGAGGCTCGTAAGATACTTAACGGTAACTGGAAGGGAATTTCTCCCAAGTAAAGGCATCTCTCGGCCTTTAAAGCCAGAATTGATAATCCTCAGAGAATTTCTATCAAAGATAAAAATAACGCATGAACAGCTCGTAGATTTAGCAGTTCTTGTAGGAACAGACTTTAATGATGGAGTTAAGGGAGTTGGGCCGAAGACTGCCTTAAAACTAATCAGAAAATACGGAAGAATTGAGAATCTTCCCTGCGATCTAAGAGAAAGGGTAACTCCGGAGTATGAGGAGATCAGAAGGATCTTCTTAGAACCTAACGTTACAGACGAGTATCATGTAGAATATGGCCCAATCTTGGAGGATGAACTCTATGAATTCCTATGTGATGAAAAGGGATTCTCAAAACTCCGCGTTAAAAGGGCAATTCAGAGGTTGAAGTCTGCCCAAAGACTGATGAATCAGCCGGGTTTGGAGGCCTGGATGAAAAAAGGACATGTATGAAAGCTAAAGTCCTAATACAATCGCATGAGAGTTAACACCGGGCCCAGTATTATTCACTAGTAGTCTCTGCGACAACTTTAGCCTCCGCGAATCTTCGGCCTACCCGTGTTATCCTTACTTTCAAATGATCCCCTGGCTTTGTATTCGGAACGAATGTTACTAAGCCCTTAATTCTCGCCACACCATCTCCTCTTCTACTGAGTTCCCTGATGTCCACATCGTATTCTTCCCCAACCTCTACTGGCTTAGGTAAAAGCCGCCTGTTGCGTTCTCTTCCAAGTCTCCCTCTTCTGTTCTCCTTTCTATGCTCCAGCATACTCACCTCCACTTATATTTTAAACATGAAAAGAAACCTGCTCTTAAAGCACCGTTAATCTACCATATTTGCCAACGTTAAGCTGGATTTCTCCTCGGAAAGTCTTGATGTAACCATTTTCGATCTTTACGGTATCATCTACATTCACTTTGTCGATCTGATCATTCCATAAAACGAGCTTTATCGTTCCAGTTCCATCAGTTATTGTCGCCTCGGCCACTCTGAACGTCTGTCCAGTATATCTTGACCGAACCTCCCTAGGCTCAGATACCTCTAACACCTTTCCCTGCACGTCCACTTTTCTCATTCCTTGTCTCAAATCTCCAATTCTCAATTTCACCCCTCCTTTTCAGCCATTATCCGCGACCATTTTGAACATTATAAAAAAACTGTTGGTTCGATCCAGCGGTTGTAGAAGGTTTCTTTCCAGAAATAATTAGAAAGTCTAAACTTGAACCTTCAGCGTTTAAGTATTTCTTAGCCATCTAATCTTTCGTCCCACGTCGCGGAACTAACATCCTCAGAAAAACCAGTTTTGGCCGGCAGATCCGACCGCGGTTTCCCCTTGGATGTTAGCAATCTTGAATGAGATAGGTTAAATATAAGGTTATCGTTTCAGGCTCGGATGGGAAGCCTTAATATTTTAAGCATGCTACCATCTAATGAAGATAAGGGTAGATCAGCGAATTATTATGAAGGGATTAATTATGCTCAAATTGGGTTTAGTAACATATAATCTTGCGAGGAGCTGGGATATACCCACAATAATTAAGATGTGCTCTGAGACCGGCTTTGAGGCCGTTGAATTGAGAACAACACACGCTCATGGTGTTGAGCCGTCGTTAAGTAAGGAACAGAGGAGAGCCGTAAGGAACACCTTTGAGAAATCCCCCATCAGACTGCTTAGTCTCGGAACAACATGCGAGTATCATGCAGTTGAGAAGGAAGAAGTATATCAAAATATAGAGTTGACTAAGAGATTTATCGAGCTTGCATATGATGTTGGAGCTTTAGGAGTTAAGGTCAGGCCTAACGGGCTTCAAATTGAAAAGGGAATTCCCGTAGAGTATACTTTGAGGCAGATTGGAGAGTCGCTTCGTGAATGCGGAGAGTATGCCGAGAAGTTTGGGGTTGAAGTTTGGTTAGAGGTTCATGGTAGAGGAACGAGCGACCTTCGCTACATTAGGAGAATAATGGAGATCGCCGATCATAAAAGTGTAGGTGTCTGCTGGAACTCGAATCCCACAGATGTGATTAATGGCACAATAAGAGATACATTCAATCTAGTTAAAGATTGGATACGCTCAGTTCATATTCGTGAGCTTTACGATGAGACTTATCCATGGCGTGAACTATTCAATCTACTAAAAGCTTCAGGATATAATCGATATTGCTTAGCTGAGATTCCGGAGAGCCGTGAACCTAAAAGACTGATGAAATATTATCACGCGCTCTTCAGAGAGCTCACAAGATAATCCCTTAACAGTATCTAAATTATTTTTAGGTGAATAATAAAGTTTGAGTGAAGGTGACCGGATTTGGTGGAGAAGATAGGAGTGCTCGTAGTCTCCTATGGCTCCAGAGGGGTTGCAATCCTTGATTCACTGCTTAGAAGCGGGGAATATGACGTAGAAGCCTACGTCGCTGATAGGCAAAGAAACCCCTTCAATATTAAATTTGCAAAGGAGCATGTCGTGATTCCCACGCTTGACCCAAAAGAGATCTATAAGTTTGCCTCGATGCACAAGGACAAAATAGATTTTGCGGTGGTCGGGCCGGAAAAGCCGATAATAGGGGGACTAAGAGATCTTTTAGAGGAAAAACTTGGAATCCCATCTATCTGTCCGACTGAGAAATATGCTATCGAAAAGAGTAAGGTGTCTCAAAGACTACTCTTTCAAGAGGTCGCTCCTGAAGTTAATCCTAGATTCAAGATCTTCGATCCAAAGGATTTTAAGAGCACAGGTGATGTGAGGAAGGAGCTTTTTAAATGGTTGGATGAACTGGAGAATAGGGTAGCCGTTAAGCCAGACCGGCCGGCCGCCGGAAAGGGAGTTGGAGTCTGGGGAGATCACTTCAATACACGCGAGGAGATATATGAGCACTTCATGGCGAACTTTAAGGAAGGCCCCGTTATAGTTGAGGAGAAGATAGAAGGCGAGGAGTCTAGTTTTCAAGCGTTCTGTGACGGGAGGCATCTCGTCCCACTTCCTGAAACGCGCGATTATAAGAGAGCCTTTGACGGCGATAAAGGCCCAAACACTGGGGGCATGGGCTCCTATAAAGATACGGGCTCTTATTTGCCATTCATGGATAGAAGTGACTGGGAAAAGGAAAAGGCAATAGTGGAGAGAATATTCAATAGACTAAGGGGAAATGAATCGAATCCTGAAATCCGAGGCATACCATTCTATGTCGCATTCATTCATACGGCTAAGGGCCCGATGATCCTCGAAAATAACAGTCGGCCTGGAGATCCCGAGATAATGAATATCCTTCCAATACTGAAGGATGACTTCGTTGAGGTATGTTTAAAGATGATCGAGGGTTCACTAACGCGCGTCGAAGTCGAAGAAAAGGCAACAGTCGTCACATACAAGGTTCCACCAAGCTACGGCGAATACGATAAGTTCTTCCCGGAGAAGGTTAAGCGAGACGAGATTGGAACGCCCATAATTCTAGAAGAAGCTGAGAAGATAAGATCGAAGTATGGGGATAAGATGAGAATATATCCAGGCTCGATGGAGCTTAGGGAGGATGGAAGGTTCTATGCGCTTAAATCCAGAACGATCTGCACGGTCGGTATCGGAGAAACGATCCAAGAGGCCAGAAATATATCTCTGGAGGGTTTAAAGGCAATAAAGGGCGGGGCATTATGGTATAGAACGGACATAGCATCTGAGGAGCATATATCTAGGAGTATAAGGCACATGAAGGAGCTGAAGAGAAGCCGATGAGCCGCAAGGCAATATTCATAACCGACTGTGAAGGACCTATATCAAAGAATGATAATGCATTTGAATTGGCAAGTCACTTTATACCAGATGGAGATAAGCTCTTCACGATAATCAGCCGATACGACGATATAGAGGCTGATATAGTTAAGAGACCGGGCTATAAGGCCGGAGACACGTTGAAACTAATACTTCCATTCCTAAAGGCTTATGGCGTCACAAACGAGAAAATGAGGGATTACTCGTCAAAGAATATACTCCTAGTTCCCGGAGCCGATGAAACATTAAAATTTGTATATGGGATTATGCCTTCATTCATTGTGAGCACAAGCTATGAACATTATATTAAGGCTCTATGCGACATCATAGGGTTCCCAAAGGAAAATGCCTACTGCACAAGAGTCGATATTGATAAGTATGTTCTAAGCGAAGAAGAAACCGAGCGAATAAAGAAGTTCAGAGATGAGATTTTACGGATGCCAACGTTAAGGATACCTGAAGGAGCGAGAAGATTGGAGGATCTACCCGAAGAGGTTCAAAGTGCCGTAAGAAGACTTGATGAGATCTTCTGGCTTGAGTTCTCAGAAATGGAGGCCGGAAGAATGCTTAGAGAAGTGAATCCAGTAGGCGGATTCGAGAAGGCAAATGCCATTAAGGAGATAACTGAGAAGATGGAATCTAATCTCTCGGATGTAATATACTTTGGCGATAGCATAACTGACGTTGATCCATTCCGGCTGGTTCGAGAAGGAGGCGGATTGACGGTCTCATTCAATGGAAACCAGTATGCCATAAGGGAAGCTGAGATAGCAGTTATGTCGCATAATACGGTGATAATTTCCATTCTGGCTGATCTCTTCAGAAAGATCGGCAAGGAAGGAATACTTCGTATCATAGAGGAGTGGCCAACATCATCATTAAAAGAAATATGCGAGCCCTCTTTAGTTGCAAAGCTGAAGGCTCTTCCAGAGGATGAGGCTCCAAAAATAGAAAGGATCAAACCTGAAAATATGGATCGCCTGGCTCATGAGAGTAGTGAATTCAGAAAGAACGTGAGAGGAAAGGCCATAGGAAGCCTCGGATGAGCAATTTCATGTAAAGGTGACCTTAAATATCCCGGAATTCTATAACTGTTTAGGAGGTTAAGGATGTGAAGAGGCTTCTAATGGTGACACACTCCGCAGGATATAAGCATGATTATCTCCCAACAGCGAGAGAAGTCGTTACCATGCTAGGAAGGAGATCAGGACTCTTTGAGGTTGTCGCAACCGATGAATGTGACCTCCTAAATAAGGAGGATCTGAAGCGATTCGACGCAATTCTCTTCGCTACAACTGGAGAATTGCCAATATCGGAGGAGCAGAGACAAGATTTCATCGAATCGATAAGGAATGGAAAGGCATTTATTGGAGTCCATAACGCAACGGATACATTCTATACATTCCCAGAATATGGAAGGATGATAGGGGGATATTTCATGGGGCATCCATGGAATCAAGTAGTAACAGTTAAGGTTGAGGATCCAACGCATCCATCAACAAGGCACCTGCCGAGATCATTTAAGGTGAAGGAGGAGATTTATACATTTAAGGATTGGAGTAGAGATAGGACGCATGTATTGATCAGTCTGGACAACAGTTCAGTGGATCTCAGCAAGGGAACAAGAGAAGATAATGATTATGCCCTATGTTGGTGCCACAACTATGGGAAGGCAAGAGTATTCTATACGGGTTTCGGCCATTACAAGGAAATCTGGCATCAGGAGTGGTTCCAGAAGCATCTGCTCAACGGCATCTTATGGACTATGAGATTAATCGAGTAGACTAGAATCTCCATGCAAGAGATCGCTCTTAAGAAGATCCATCAAGAATTTATATGCTCTAAACGCTACCTTCTCATCTTTATCATATCTTGAAGCCGATGCAAGGATACATAAGCCTTCTAATCCGCGCCTCTCCGCTAAGCCTAAAATTAATCCAGAAAGCCCAACGATCTTTCTGTTCCTGTATAGAGATGCTCCTCTCTCAGTTATCTGCGGGAGTATCCGCTTAGATGTCGCGGCCACAAATATTCCATTTTGCGGCGTTACTGCAGGAACGCCGTCAATCACCACTATAAATTTACATCCAAATTTACTTATGAAATCGAGGATGTCGTCGCAGACTTCATAGTGTCCCGGAATATCCTCAAAGGCTGGATAACCATCGCCAGTAACTATCAAAAGATCTTGTCTTTCCCTTACCACATAAAATTCGTAGCGTGGCGGGTGGCAAATCCCACTTTTATTGATGAAGACGAAATCTTGAAAGTTGGACGAATACAATTCTCCGATGAGATCAGCCCTTAAAAAGTTTACTAGCATCTTTGTGACAAGGCTTCCTACATCTCCAACCCCGGGAAAACCAGCAATCGCAACGGGCTCTTCCAACTCTAAGATCCGGTATATTCTCGTTATTGTTCGTCCCATCGATCATCCACCATAACTTTCCTTAAAACCCTAATAGGATTTTCGCAGCCTAAACATATCAAAAGCACAAATTTTTTGAATATTTGGCTGGATGAAGCAGTTCCCTCGTCTCCTGTGGTTTGATTAGACTTCAGTAGTTAACGTTCGAGGGATTAAATGTCACATCGAAACTTAAAGAGAGGGTTAAGGCCTAAACCGGTTATTTGGAAGCGCTGCAACATCGAAGATGCTCTCTTCTTAAGATGACGTTTTCTTTGTTGACTTTTGCAAGTCTGAGTAACTCTCTGGCATTTTCTAATCTACCTACCCTTTCCAATTCATCAGGGCAATGCGCATCGGTACCCAAAGATACCTTTACACCAAATTTACCTATCATTCTAAAGAGGTCGATCATCCCCGACCAGCTATTTCTTCCGTTTACACAGCATACATACCTGTTATCGACTCTATATTTTGGAGGAAGATATTCGTTATTCACCTCCCACGCTACGCTGCTTCTTTTGCAGCAGAGAAGATATCCTGAGCGACCTGTGGCGGAATAATGTCTTCAATTTTGCTTATTAGCCATTTCCTTCTCGGCAAGAACTTCCTCATCACTACAAATGGCCATTGAACTGGATGTGCATAGATGCTGATGAGAGGATTATGCATGAGGGAAAGAGTAGTCTTTTGCCAGTCATCAATCAGATCCTCAAAACTGAATTTCTGAAGGAAAGATTGAAATTCTGGATTATTCCTGACCTCTCCAATAGAAATTTTTCCTTTCATCTCGTAAGGAAGACACTTTCCTCCAGCAGGTATATGATGCATCCCTACTATTAGGAAATCGAGTTTGCGGGCAATTTTAGGTTTAATATTAATCTCTCCATCCACTGTAAGAACGCTAGTTTCCATGCCGAAAAGGATTTCAACTTCTGGAAATTTCCTCCTAACTTGTTCAACTTGCCCTTTGATCTTGTTAACTATCACATCATGTTCATGTCCTTCGTAATGATCTACTATGCCGATAAGATTAACATCATGTCTAATAGCGGCTTTCACAACGTCTTCTACGCTGATATATTTAAGGTGATCAGCATATCCCATGTGTATATGAAGGTCGGCAATACCCATTGATTAACCTCTCCTAACTATGAACTCATCTCAAAAACATTTGTCTCTTTCCTGCTATATGATTTAGCATGGAATTGTGCGGCTTTCTGGCAGTGGTTGGGTACTCTACGAATGGGCTTCCTCAATTTCGGCTTTGCGAGATTTAAATCTCCATCTTTAACCATCTTCAAAGTGAAGCTGAAAAAACAGGTTAAACATAAATGAGCTAAAATCAGCGCTTCTCGGAATTGCTTTGCATGGCGCTTCTAAAAGTTACTTAAACCGAAAACGGCTAAGTTCCACATGATTTTTAATAAATGATAAATGAGGATGTGGTGAAAAATTAAGGTGAGAACTAGATGGTTAAGAGCCTTAAATTAACGGTTGTAGTTGAGGATCAGCGAAATCCCAAAATGCCAGATTTACAAGCGAAGCATGGCTTATGCATATTTGCAGAAGCGAAAACCAAGGATGGGATATTTGCCTTCCTCATCGATACAGGTCCATCATCCGAGACTCTCAAAAGAAATGTCAACGCGTTAGGAATAGACCTCTCTGAAGTTAAGGGAGTAATCCTTACTCATGGACATTACGATCATACCGGAGGATTACCTGAAGTCCTAAAACATATCGATAGAAGAATCCCGATAATCGCCCATCCATCGGCTTTTGAGCCTAAATTCAGCTTTAAGCCCACTTTAACTTATATTGGAGTGCCATTCACAAGAGCGGAGATCGAGAGCCTCGGAGCTTCCCTTCTTCTCTCCAGAAGCCCTGTTCAACTCATGGATGGAGTATCAACGACCGGAGAGATAGAGCGAGTTACCTCATACGAGAAGATTGAGGGCTTATGGACGGTGAGTAGAGAGCGCTTCCTTCCCGATATCCTCTTGGATGACCAGTCTGTAATCTTTAAGATTGATGGGAGGGGGCTTGTCATAATATCCGGATGTGCACATTCAGGAATAATAAACACAGTTACGCACTCAAAGAGGTTAATGAAGGTCGAGAAGATATACGCCGTAATCGGAGGATTCCACATGATAAATGCAGATGAGAAAAGGATAAGGTGGACTATAGATGATCTAGCGGCGTTAAATCCAGAGATGATCTGTCCATGTCACTGCACAGGTAAAGAGGCAACGGAGATGTTTAAGAGCGCATTCGAGGAGGATTGTATTCCGCTAAGGACTGGTGACACGCTAGAACTATAAATCTTCTCTTAGCTGCTCGTATTGCTGTTCTAAACTATCTGAAAACTATAGGCTCTAGGCATAGAACACTACTATGCCACATCTATAACCAATACTTCCGAGCTGTTCATACAAGGATTGTAAGGAAGAGTGAGCGACGCATCGGAACTAGACTCAGCCATAAAGATGGGATTAGAAGATGAACACATATAAAACAAAGAATTTGTTTAAGTTGGCAGGGACACTGTGGGCTCATATATTCGTTTACTGATTGATGGGCTCAGTCTCAAGTCACGGCCTTTCCATTTTAAAGTGTTCCCAGCCTCTACGTTCTATATTTCTTATCTCCCCATTAATTCTGAGCTCTATTCTTTTCTCTCTAATAACCCTCCCTATCCTTATGAGAGTGCCGCCCACATCAGCGATTGCCCTCTCAGCAGCCTCCCAAAGTTGAGGCCTAACCGTAACTATGAGCTCGTACTCCTCTCCTCCATAAAGACTTAAATCGTAGGGGTCGAGACCGTGGATATCAGCGAATCTAACAGCCTCCTTGGCTATAGGCACATGATCAATTATGAAGCCAACGTCGCTTGCATCTGAAAGTTCATATAGGCTCATGGCTAAGCCGTCGCTTGAATCTATTGAGGCTGAGAGAACCCCGGCTTCTGAGAGAGCCAGTCCCTCCCTCAGCCTTGCTCTCGGAATGAACACAGCCTCCTTTAATTTCTCCGCGGCCTCCTTTGGGGCTGATAGTCCCTCAAGTAGAATCTTAAGACCAGCAGATGTCTTTCCAAACTCTCCGGTAACGGCTACTATGTCACCCGGCCTAGCGCCGCCGCGACTAATCACTTTTCTTTCTTTGCTGAATCCGAGCAGTGAGCAACTGATTATCAAGTCTGAAGCCTCATTTGTATCTCCGCCGATAATGTAGGTGGAGTATTCCCGGGCAGCATCGCCCAATCCAGCTCCAATATCTCTAATATCATCCTCACTAAGGCTTCGAGGTAAACCCAAGGAAACGAGCATAGCTAAGGGCTTAACTCCCTTAGCTGCAAAGTCGCTTATATTCATCACAACGGCTTTTCTCGCAGCTTGCCTAAGACTCATGCCTGGAGGCACGTCAGTCTCGCCGACGAGCATATCGGTCTTCAAAACGGCAACCCTGCCACCGCCAATTTTAACGGCTGAGACGTCATCTCCGAGATCCAAGGCTAGATCAGGCATACGATCCAGATACTTCCAGATCAGTCGGATTATCTTTCTCTCCCCCAAAGCCTCCAAGTCGCGCAACAACGATGCCCTCAACCAAAAATAGCAGAAAGGATAAGTAAAGCTTACCCGTCCAAAATACCTTTTAACCCCAAAGTGATAAAAATAAAAGGGTCCTCTGCAATTAGCCTAATTTGGAGGACTCAGCCCCGGTAGCTAAGCCCGGTTATAGCAGCGGCCTCGTAAGCCGCAGGTCGCGGGTTCAAATCCCGCCCGGGGCTCCAAAAATGAGTGTTTTTATTAATGAATTTTCCGCGGCGCAAATTTACATGCGGAATTCACCATAAAGCATAAAAATTTTGTTCATAACGTTTGGATAAGAATTTGGAGGTAAATTTGATGGATGGTTTTTGGGGCAGGATTCTCATTGTAGATTTATCCGCCAAGCACTGTTCCATTAGAATGGTCAAAGAGGAGTTCTTTAAGAAGTATCTCGGAGGAGTAGGAGTCGCCGCTAAACTGGTCTTTGAGGAAGTTGATCCAAAAGTTGATCCGCTGAGCCCAGACAATATAATCGTCTTCTCAGTTGGACCCTTCCAGGGAACAGCTGTTCCCGGATCTGGAAGATGGATCGTAGCCGCAAAGTCGCCCTTAACAAATATTTGGGGCGAGAGCTGCGCTGGAGGAAGCTGGGGATATCACTTTAAACGTTCTGGATTCGATGCCCTAGCGATTAGGGGCATGGCCGAGAAGCCAACCTACTTGTGGATATGCGATGGAGAAGTAGAGTTTCGGGACGCCTCAGATGTATGGGGAAAGCCTACATCTGAAACTCAAAACATGATAAAGAGGGATCTCGGCGAAAGAACTGCGAGTGTTCTATGCATCGGGCCCGGCGGAGAGAATCTGGTCAAGTTCGCATGCATAACAAACGATCATGGATTCGCCGGTAGATGCGGATTGGGGGCAGTTATGGGATCAAAGAATCTTAAGGCAATAGCCACGAAGGGAACATTAAACGTGGACATCGCCGAACCAGATAGGCTTCAGGAACTAGCGCAGCAGTTATCTAAACAGATACATGAGAAGGCTGTTTCTCTACGTGAGTATGGAACGACGTCCGCTGCAAAGGCTTTTCATGATGAAAGGGGCTATGGCTTGGCTGGAAATTGGAGGGAGGGAAGCCTCGAGGGAATAGAACTAATCGATGGCGATCACTTCAAAGAGATAACTGTAAGCGGTGAGGCATGTATCATGTGTCCAATAGGATGTCACAGACATACACGAGTTGATGAGCCTAAGAAATATGCATATGACGGTCATGGGCCAGAATACGAGACCATAGGTATGATTGGCTGGCTCAATAAGATAGTGGATGTAAAGGCAATAGGATACTTGGGCCATATATGCAATGAGTATGGAGTTGACACGATATCTATGGGCTCCATAATAGGCTTTGTAACGGAGTGTGTGGAGAGAGGATGGCTGACGCCGGAGGATCTCGACGGGATAGAGCCGAGATGGGGAGAGGCCGACCCGGCCATAGAACTCATACATAAAACTGTCAAGAGGGAAGGATTAGGGAATATTCTTGCTGAGGGAACAGTGAAGGCCGCGGAACACATACATCCAGAAGCCCAAAAGATAGTAGTTCATACGAAAGGATTGGAGTATCCAGCCCATGATCCCCGAGCAATATTCCCGCTGATAATAAATTATGCTACAGGTGCGCGTGGAGCATGTCATCAGAGAGGATTCGTCCCCTGGGCCCCGTCCCTGCCGATTCCAGAATGGGGAATAGAAAAGTTGAATAAGCCTCATAGCATGGATGGAGCCGCCGAGATCGCGGCCAGATATCAGGACTGGTCAGTCCTCTTCAACTCTCTAGTTCAATGCGAATTTATGGTTTGGGGAGGACTAACACTATCCGATCAGATAGCATTCCTTAATCATATTACCGGATGGAATATCGATGCGGCTTACATGCTTAAGGTCGCAGAGAGAATATTTACCCTCCAGCGGATAATCAATGTTCGCCTTGGAATCAGCAGAAAAGACGATTCTGCTCCGCCAAGAATGTTTGAAGCGCTAAAGTCCGGAAAAAGTTCAGGAAAAATTCCAGTCCCATTCGATAAAGCATTAAATGAATATTATAAGATAAGAGGATGGAATATGGATGGAAAACCAACCGTCAAGAAGCTAATTGAGCTTGAACTAACAGAGGCCCTAAAGCCAATATGGGAATAACCCGGCAGAGAAGCAAGGTTCACGACGCATCTAATTTCCAAAACCATTCTGTATCCTAAAGAAGCAACACACAATTGGTTTTAGTTCTATTCTGATAAGACCACCGGAGTTTTTTCTTCAATGAAAAGATAAATTTTAAACATGAGATATTAAATTCTCTATGAGTCTCATGATAGAAGGTAGGATTCAGGAACATTGCGGAGTAATAGGAATATTCTCCTTTAATGAGCAAAATATAGTTTCCATGCTCATTATCGGTTTAGAGGCCCTCCAACATAGAGGGCAAGAGTCCTGGGGGATCTCCATTCCTGAAGTTCAACCCTTTAAAAGAGCAGGAATAATCTCACAGTCAATCGAGAAAGAAGCAAAAAATATCAGTAGGCTTGAGGGAGCCGTCGGGATAGGGCATGTAAGATACTCGACAACTGCCAGATCAACGTTAAGGAATGCCCATCCAATAAGGATAGGCTTCCCTCCGCATGAATACGGATTTTGCATAGCACATAATGGAACGCTTGAAAGAGAGCTCCTAGCCGAATATCTCTCAGAGGAGGGCTTCTCCTCCTTCAAGGGTAAAACGGATACGGAGCTGATGGGCTTAGCCCTCTATAAG
The DNA here is from genome assembly GCA_964508155.1 of uncultured Candidatus Bathyarchaeia archaeon. GTDB lineage: Archaea > Thermoproteota > Bathyarchaeia > Bathyarchaeales > DTEX01 > B63. Next base: position 67,030 of record CAZDRE010000004.1, on the reverse strand, counting down.
AACATAAAGAATGGCAGAGGATGGGCTGAATCCTTTAAGGAATTAAATCCGTACCTGAATGGCTCATTCTCAGTTGTCATTCTAACCGATAAAAAAGAATTAATAGCTGCTAGGGATGAGAGGGGATTTAGACCATTATGTCTTGGATGGCATGAAGAAACATCATCATACATCGTTGCCTCTGAGAGTTGCGCCCTAGACGTTTTAGGCGCAAAGCTCATCAGAGATATCGAGCCGGGCGAGATAATAAGGATAAATAAGAATGGACTGATCTCGGAAAGATTCTCGGAGCAGAATAGACATGCACATTGTCCCTTCGAATACACATACTTTGCGAATCCAAGCTCACGAATAGAAGGAATCAATGTATATTCAGCCAGAAAGAATATCGGGAGAGTGTTGGCCGAAATCTATCCGCTCGATGGAGATGTAGTCGTTCCAGTTCCTGACTCCGCTAGACCAGCCGCCCTCGGTTACTCTGAGAAGTCTGGGATACCATTTGAGGAGGGATTGATGAAGGATCGCTACCGTAGGAAGGGAAGCTGGAGGAGCTTCATCGAGCCTAAAAAGAGGGAGGAGGTAATCTCAAATATATTAGCGATAGAGGATGTGGTCAAGGGAAAGAAAGTAATCTTAATAGATGATAGCATTATAAGAGGGACGAGCTCAAGGATAATCATTAAGAATAAACTCAAATCAGCAAAAGAAGTATCGTTTCTTGTGACATTCCCGCCAGTTATGTATCCATGCTATGCAGGAATAGACTTTCCAACGCAGAAGGAGCTTCTAGCATATAGAGTCTGCAGGGGCATAAAAGATCTGGAAGAGATTAACAGGAGAGTGGCTAAGCATATAGGCGTATCCTTTTTGGGATACAACAGCGTTGAAGGTCTCAGCCGAGGCATAGGATTGCCTATATCAGAGATATGCTTGTCATGTACAACTGGAGACTACAGCTGTATGAGGAGAAAACCTAAATTTAAGACGAGAAAAGAGATGAAAGAATAAATACGAGAGGCAGGCTGATTAGAGTGCCAAAGATTTTGATTTGTGACCCTATAGATCCCATCGGAACTGAAAAACTTAAAAGTGCAGGTTTCACGATTGAATTCTTGGAATATAAAGAAACGCTCAAAGAGAGAATTAAAGATTACGACGCCATAATTGTTAGGGGCAGAACTAAAGTCACACGTGAGATTATTAATAACGGAAAGAATCTCAAGCTGATAGCCAGAGCTGGGTCAGGACTTGACAATATAGATCTAAAGGCCGCAGGGGAAAAGGGAATAGCAGTTATAAACACGCCTGAAGCCTCGGCTGATTCGGTGGCTGAGTTAACGATCGGCCTTATGGTCTCATTGGCAAGGGAGATCCCACGTGCGGACTATTCAATGAAGCGTGGGGAATGGCTTAAAAAGGAATTGACGGGCTTCCTATTAAAGGGTAAAAAACTGGGATTAATCGGGTTAGGAAGAATAGGCTCCAGAGTCGCTCGCATTGCAAAAGCCATGGGAATGGAGATCTTAGTGACAAAAAGAACTCCTCCACCGCCAGAATTAATGAAGAGTCTCGAGGCGAAATTTCTTCCGTTGGATGAATTGCTAAGGCAGAGCGATATAGTATCCATCCATGTTCCATTGACAGAAGAGACTAGGAATATGATAAATGCTGAAAAGATTGGCTTGATGAAGGATGGGGCCTACTTAATCAATACTTCGAGGGGAGGGGTGGTTGATGAGGAGGCTCTATTAGAGGCATTGCGCTCTGGAAAGCTAGGCGGAGCAGCCTTAGACGTATATTCAATAGAGCCTCCTAAGAGATTAGAATTGATAAAACAGCCAAACGTAATATGCACTCCTCATATTGGAGCCCAGACAGTTGAGGCTCAAAAAGAAACATCAAAAGCGATTGCTGAAAAGATAATTCAATTCTTTAATAACCAAGCTCGATAGTCAATGTGGAGATGAGGCTTATTAATGGTTGAGGTCTGGCTTCCCTACGGAGATTCTGAAGTCTGCGTCAGAATTCCCACGGCCAGCTTGCTCGATGTGATCAAGCCTAAAGATGTCGATGTTCCACCGGATCCACAGGAAGAAATAAGAAGCGCACTGAAAAATCCAGTCGGAGGCAGGAGCATAGAGGATATCGCCAAATCAGAAACAAAAGTGTCAATTGTTCTTAAAGAATCATTTCTCCAAATAAATCGGATGATTATATGCACATTAATTGATGAGCTCAGATCGGCAGGTGTAAGAGATGAAGATGTTACGTTGATAATAGCCCATGATCCATTCAGGTTATCATCTGAGCATGATCTCCCTCCCGATACCTGTCTATCCGAAAGATTAAGGATTATACGGCATAGCCACAGAGTCGGTGAAAATTTATATTTCGGTAGTTCTCCAGGCGGAATCAAGTTTTACCTAAATAGGAACTTCCTAGAGGCTGATGTGAAGATCCTCGTGGGAACGGTTCAGCCGCACCCGATCATCGGTTACGGTGGCGGATGGGAATTGATTATCCCAGGCATCGCTGATATATATTCGAGTAATGAGATCTTCAAGCTCGGATTAGACGAGATAACTAGGAGGGGAAGACTCAAGGATAATCCTGTCTATGAAGAGATTAGCGGGGCAGCTGAGAAGATTCATGTTGATCTGGCCCTGCACATTGTGATGAATGGGGAATTCAAAGTTGTAAAGGCATTTGCGGGAGAAGTCAATAAGTCCTTTTTGGAAGCCGTTAAATTTGCAGACAGCATCTATAGGATTTCGGTGGAGGATAGAGCTGACGTAGTCTTTATAAGTCCCGGAGGCTCATTTTTTGATGCGACTTTTCAAGAGTCTACACTATGCCTAGACACGGCCTTAGATGTTCTGGGGAAAAAGAAGGATCTTGTCTTAGTCGCTGAGTGTTCGCATGGTTTTGGAGACAAGGAATTCCTAGAAACCATACTTAAATACTCGAATTTGAGGCTTCTAAGAAAAGATTTAGAGAGGAGCTTCAGCATACCAAAACTTATGGCTTATCGGCTAATGAATGTTCTTCAACGGATCAATCTATCAATAGTCACGGCAATGCCGAACTATTATATCTCTAAGATCCCTAATTTGAAGGTTGCCAGAACAGCTAATGAGGCTTATCGAATGCTAATCGAGTCCTCCAGAGACAAAGGGAAAATATCCTTCATTCCATATGGCAACCTCACAATCCCATCCGTAAAATCATAATTTTTCTTTTCGGGAAAGAAATAAATTCTATTTTTATACATTTCATCCTTAAGATAAATTTGGAAGCGATCCTTCATGGAAGGAAAGACTGCTTCCACATATAACATTAGAAAATTCGATTTAAAAGATCTGTATCAAGTCATAAGTATCAATCGAAGATGCCTACCCGAAAATTATTCTGAAGGCTTTTTCATCGGTCTCTATAGAAACTTTCCCGAAACCTTCATAGTCGCCGAGAAGGATGGAGTTGTAGTAGGCTACATAATGTGCAGAATAGAAAGCGGGCTCTCAAATATTAGCTTCACGCCACTTAGCATCTCAAAGAAGGGACATATAATCTCAATTGCGGTTCTCCCCGAGCATCAAAGAAAGGGTTTAGGTCAAGCGTTAATTGAGAAGGCCCTAGAGAACATGGTGAAGTTCTATAATGCTAAGAGTTGCTACTTAGAAGTGCGCGTGAGCAATGAGCCTGCGATCAGACTATATAAGAAGGTAGGATTCGAGGTTCATACAGTAATTAGGGGATACTATGCTGATGGAGAAAACGCCTATGTGATGATCAAGAAACTTCAAGAATAAATATTTAAGGGTCTCTAGAAGGATTATATTAAATATTTTAAGGTAGTTTTTATGATTCAGTATATGTTCACTATATTACTGGAGGATCTATATGGCTCGGAAGATCGTGATTATAGGAGCACATGCCGCTGGGACAGATGCTGCTTCAGCCGCCAGAAAGACCGACAGAACAGCTGAGATCACGATGATCACTGACCAAAAGGTTGCGGGGTACTCTCCATGCGGAATACCATTTGTCATCGGAAGACACATAAAGAGATTCGATGATCTAATAGTCTTCCCTCCCTCGTACTATCGCATGATGAAGATCGATCTTAGGTTAGAGACAAAGGCGAAAAAGATAAACACTGAAGAAAAGATCGTTGAGATCGAGGATAAGAGCGGTAAAAGCGAAACTCTGCAATATGACAGCCTAATTATTGCAACAGGCGCATATCCATTTGTCCCCCCAATAAAGGGAAGAGATAAAGATGGAGTTTTCACCCTAAGAACGATCGAGGATGGAAGGAAGATCGATCAGGCCTTGGAGAAGGCGAAGTCCGCTGTTGTGATAGGCGCCGGACTAATAGGCCTAGAAACAGCTGTGGCATTCGTTGAACGCGGAGTAAATACGACAGTTGTGGAGCTTCTTCCTCAGATCTGCCCAGCCATGCTTGATAAGGACACGGCTAATCTTGTCCAAAAGAACTTGGAGAAAAAGGGGCTTAAGATCATAACTGGAAAGGGTGTAGACGAGATCCTCGGAGATGACCACGTAAATGCGGTATCAGTCGCTGGAGAGGAAATTCCCGCCGACTTAGTGATCGTGGCAACAGGCGTAAGGCCTAACGTTCAATTAGCTAAGGATGCAGGCATAAAAATTGGTGAGACAGGCGGGATAAAAACGAACATGAGAATGGAGACGAGCGTGAAAGATGTATATGCCGCAGGAGACTGCGTTGAATCCATAAATCTGATAACTGGAAGGCCTATGCTCAGTCAGCTTGGCACAACGGCTGTAAGACAAGCTAAAGTTGCCGGGATAAACGCGGCTGGCGGATACGCGATCTTCACGGGTTCTCTCGGCTCATGCGTAACGAGGTTCTTCGATTTAGAGGTGGGAGCAACGGGACTAACGGAGTTCATGGCAAACAGATTTGGAATAGAGACTGTTTCTGGAACAATAACCTCGAAGACAAGGGCAGATTACTATCCAGGTGGAAAATCGATCAGGGTTAAGATAATAGTTGATAAGGATACGGAGAGGATAATCGGCGGGCAAATAGTTGGGGGAGAGGAGGTAACTCAGCGGATAAATGCTCTCTCATTCGCTATACAGAAGCAAATGACAGTGCGCGAATTAGCTAAGGCGGATACATGCTACGCTCCACCAGTAAATGAGACATGGGAACCAATGGTTCTAGCAGCTGAGCTTGCATTACGGAGATTATAGAGACTAGAGGCTCTGATAGTCGGCGGACTTGGAATCGAGCTCTACAAGAAGCCCTCTTTTCTTTAATCTATTAAGAACGGCGCATACTTCCCATAAATGACAGTCAAACCTTCTCCAGATGGCTGAAAGCGGCAACGAGCCCTTTTCCTTGAGGAGGTTAAGGATCTCCCTTTCCAATCTCTCGAGAGGATAGCGTTTATAAAGATAATGATGGACGCCCTTGATGACTCCTTCTTCATCCTCTAGGATAACGCTCAAGGTTTCACCCAATATGTCTTAGTCAAATCGGCAATAAAGGTTTTTATGCATGCAATATGCTATTCATCTTGGTTAATATACATGAGGAATGCCAATAAACTATTGGTGGCATTATTTTCTCTCTTTATAGCATTATCGCTCATTTACGTCATATCTCTTCCAGGATGGGAGAAGCCACGTCCTCTAAGCTATGAAACCCGCAAGATCGGCAACGTTAAATTCGTAAACGTAACAGTTCTAATCGATAATAATCCATATGGAAATCTAAGTTCTCCGTGGGGAATAAGCCTTTACATTGAAACTGAGAACTTAACGATACTCTTTGATGCAGGTCCCAGTCCAGAAGCATTAAAAGCGAATTCTGAAAAGCTTAGCATAGACCTGGCGAGCCTGAATATGGTCGTAATCAGCCATGAACATGCAGACCACATATTGGGTCTTAGCTATATTGCTGAATTGAACAAGAACCTAACTGTTTACGTTCCAAGGCATATGAGCGGATCAGGTAAGGCTTGGATTAGAAGTTTAGGCTTTAATATATCTGAGGTTGAGGATACAACTGTAATATCAAGTGGAGTAGCGGTCATCGGAGAACTTTATGGGCCGCCCTATGAGCAGGCTCTAGCCGTAAACGTGAAGGATTTGGGATTAATAGTGTTCGTTGGATGTAGCCATCCGGGGGTTGACAAGATAGTTGCCAAAGCCAAAGAGGATTTAGATTCAAAACCATATGCCGTTATTGGAGGCTTCCACCTAATCGGAGCAGGTGAGGAGAATATGAAAAATATCGCTAAGAATCTCCTAAAGATTGGATTGGAAAAGATTTATCCGATGCATTGTAGCGGCGAAGCATTCAGAAGGCTTCTCAGAGAAAAATATCCAGAGGCATATGGAGATGGGCATGTCGGATTGAGGGTGACGTTCAAAGAGATAGGGGAAGAACATAATTAACCGTAAATCCTGTAGCCACGAAGCCTCTGAGGATTATGTTTAAAATCAGTAAGATAAATAGGCAGCTAGATCATCATTGGTAAACTAAACCTCTATATATTATGATTCCAGAAGATTTAGGTTGTATGAGAAGACTTATAGTTGGGGTTGATCCTGGCGTAACAGTTGGGTTGGCAGTTCTATCATTGGATGGTCATCCGCTTCATATTGAGAGTAAAAGGGGATGGAGTTTATCAGATATAGTTAGAAGAATCTCAGAGTTAGGTGAGCCGACGCTGATCTCAAGTGACGTCTCACCCGCATCGGAATTTCTTGAGCAACTCTCACATAAATTAAATGCGGTTCTCTATGAGCCTCTTATCTCCATGGGAGCGGATGAGAAGAGGCAGATAGCGAAGGAATACGCTGCCACGTATGGGCTGAAATTAAAGAACAACCATGAAATTGATGCGTTAGCAGCTGCCGTAAAGGCATACAAACATTATGAGAGGAAATTCGAGAATATTAAGTCTCGCGTAAAGGATTTGCCGCTTAATGTCTCGGCTGAAGACATTAAGGACTTGATCGTTAGGGGCTATTCCCTTAAGCGGGCAATTCAATACCTACAGGGAACGGATAGATATAAGCCGTCGGTAATATCAAAGAGGCCCGTTCCCAGAGAGGAGAGACTGAAGGATCTCATAGAAGAGTTGCAGAGGAGGCTTGCTAGGGAACGTAAGAGATTGAAGGCCATGCAGGAGGCAAATCGGAAGTTAAGAGCCAAGATAAGGGCGTTAGAGGCTGAGGTCGAATCTCTTAAGGAGATGGTTAAGGAGATGCAAAGTAGACAATTAATTGAGATAAGACGTGAGAGGGAATACGCTCTCCTTCTAGACGAGCTCGAAGAGGCCAGAGCTAAAATTAGAGAGTATTCCATAAAGCTTGAGGAGTATAAGCGTCGCTTCGATGAGATGCAGAGGCTTCGTAAACTTGAGAGTAAGGGACACTTAATACTGCTAAAGCCAATAGAGGCATTTACCAATAGGGGACTACGTAAGGCATTTCGTCTCTATGGAATTAGAGCTGGAGACTCCGTTCTACTCTTAGATCCAAGCGGCGGAGGAGCGGCAACCGCCGAGGAATTAGCAAGAAGGGGAATAAAGATCGTCGTAACGAAGGGGCAGATGTCTCATAATGCGTTAGAAGTCTTTGAGAGATGCATGATACCAGTAGTCTCTTATAGTGATATAGAAGTTGAATGGATCGAGGGGTTACCATACGTTAATCCAGAAGATTTAAGGGAGGCAGTAAGGAGAGCTGAAGAGAAAAACGCATTAACGGCTTATCAGCAATTAAAGGCGATCCTTGAAGATCACAGAAAGAAACATTCCTAGAGATCAAATTATTGAAGATCCTACTTTCTGAATGATCTGCAATATTTCCCCACTGGACATTCCACGCATCTTTTCTTCTTGCAATATTCTAGTCTTAACCGCACAAGAGCAGACTCGTACGGCTCGATCTTCTCCAATCCAAGCATCTCCGCCATCTCCATGGCGATTTTGGAAGGTTTAGGCTTAGCTCTATCCCAGATTCCACGTAGCTCCCTAAGAAAGATATTGACGCATGCGGGTCCAACTCCCTTAAAATCCATTAATTTTCTCTCCAGATCCTCTGGACTGCTTGCTTTCTCATACAACTTCTCTAGGCTTCCATACTCATCTTTGAGTTTCCTCATTATTTCGAGGAGATTGGAGGCTGTTGAGAAATCGTATCTGACATATCCTCCAGAATCAAGTATCTCGACAAGCCTGTCCCATCCAGCCTCAATTATCTTATCTGGCGAGGTAAGGCCCTCCCTTAGGAATAATTGAAAAGTTCTCTTAGCGATCTCCGCGGATATTCTCTTAGCGAATAAGATCGATGCGAGAAACCACTTAAAGCGATCACTAGGATTTCTCAGATCTAATCCTAACTCTTCAGAGTAACTCTTAATCTCAGATAGCTTCTCCTCTAAGCTCAATAGATATTCCCTCCATATAGTGAGTTGGAGTGGTTAAATTAAAAAGTGAAGGAAAAGTGACATTTTTTATCCCTAATCTAATCGCCTAACCTTTATTTTGCAGTCGAGCTTACAGAATCATAGTATCATGCATAGGGATGGAATAGTGGATGAGAGCGGAGATCGAAGATACATATGCCGAAGCCTTTGATGGTTTATACTTCAGAATTTTAGTCACGGCTGATGATGCGGAGACTCTTAGAAGAGCCGCTGAAGATGCAACAGCAACTCCATCAATAGTCATTGGAAGAATTGAGGGTGGAATTGAAAGATACGTAGATGAAAGCGAAACTCCCGATGGTCGCTTAGGAGCAATTCTCCAGTTCTGGGCTACATTAGATAAGAATAAACCATTAAATGAGGTCGTCGATAAGTTTTATAGGGAATTCTCTTATCGGATACGACAGGACATCCTCGTTAAGCCATTCACAGCAGTCTTTGATTTATGCGTCGATCCGATCGGTAAGGTTGACGCGATGGAGCGTATAGGGCATTGCGGAGATGGATATGAATGGACTGAAAGGCTGTATGGTCGGGAAATGATAATCATCCCCATAATGGTTCCGGACTTCAAGATAGAACGTTACTTAGGATATGGCCGTGGAGTAACTGGCGGAAACTTCTGGTATATGTGCGAAACGAAGAAGGCTGTTATAGAGGCCGGAAAGGAGGCCTTAAAGGCTATAGGGAAGATCGAAGGTGTAATCACGCCGTTTGATATTTGCTCAGCAGGATCAAAGGCTGAAACGAAATTTCCACACATAGGACCTACAACGAATCATCCATACTGTCCATCACTCAAAGATAGGCTTGGAGAAGAATCTAGAGTTCCGGAAGGAGTCAATTATATCCCTGAGATAATCATAAACGGCGTAACCCTAAAGGCTGTTAAGGAGGCAATGAAGGCCGGCATAGAAGCAGTCTCAAAAGTCGATGGAGTAGTGAAGGTCTCAGCTGGGAATTACGGTGGAAAACTTGGAGATTACAAAATTTTTCTGAGGGAATTGTTCCTTGAAGTTTGATGTGATCTGTTTTGGAGCGTTAAATGTTGATAAGCTCTACAAGGTGAATCGGATAGCAGCGGCTGACGAGGAAAGTGAGATCTTGGACTTTAAGGAGGCGCCGGGAGGATCGGCAGCAAATACGGCGGTTGGATTGGCGAGGCTTGGCGTAAGAACGGGGTTCATCGGAAAGGTATCAGCAGATAGGGAAGGCAGAATGCTCATACAAGCCTTTATTGATGAAGGCGTAAATACAGATGGCATAATAGTTTCAGAGTATGGAAGAAGCGGAATAGTTATAGGCTTCGTTGATGAGAGGGGGGAACGGGCCCTCTACGTCGATCCCGGAGTAAATAGCTCAATAGACTTCAGCGAAATAGACCTGAAATACGCTTCTCAGGCGGACATCATACACTTAACGTCATTCGTCGGGGAGAAGTCATTTCAGGCTCAGAAGAGGCTTGTGGAGGCGCTACCTCAAGTCTCCGTGACTATCGACCCTGGAATGATATACGCCCGAAAGAGATTAGAGGAGCTGGCTCCCCTACTAAAGAGATGCCTAGTATTCTTTCCCAATGAACATGAGATAAAACTGCTAACTGGAAAAGACTATAGAGAGGGAGCGGAGGTCCTCCTTGATATGGGCGTAAAGATAGTTGCTGTAAAGCTGGGCTCTCGAGGATGCTACGTTACGGATGGAGAGGAAAGCTATCTCATCGAGCCATTCAAGATAAAAGTCGTAGATTCCACAGGAGCTGGAGATGCCTTCTGCGCTGGCTTTCTATATGGGATAATAAATAATAGGACTTTGAGGGAATGCGGGATCCTAGGAAACTTCGTTGCATCTAGAACCCTAACTGAGATGGGAGCGAGAAACGGTCTTCCAAGAAAAGATGATCTCCCGATATAAAATTTCGGGGAGAAAAGCAACCTTTAAATCTCAAGCGACAGAATATTAAATGGCTGTGCGTGTCATAAATGGGTTTAATATCCCTCCAGAGAAGGCTAATATCGCTGCTCGCTGAGGAATTGAAAGATCATATTCCCCAATTTGAACCATATTCAGCCGATTATCAGATGGTCTTATATGCCTCAAAGGATCTGCAGGAATGGATGAAGCATGAGTGGTCTCTAGAAGGAGTCTCATTTTATGAGTCGCTTGAGAGACTTGTGCGTGAGAGAAGCCACGAATTTCGAGTCTTCCTAAAGCCTTGGGTGAGTAAATGGATAGAGAAGTGGAGAGAAAGAGTTAAGCTGATGCATACGCAGCCTAAACTACCAGAGAACGTTCAGAAGAAAATCATGGAAGCAAAGAAGATATATCGGAGATTCGAGTTCGGAAGAGAATTGAAGGCCCTCATAATTAGAAAACTGATTCGTCACGGAGAGATATGCATGCCAAGCTTCATCGCAGAGAATCTCATAATAGAGGAGATCGCGAAACGTCTGAAGTATGCGAAGCCCAGCCTAAATAGCATAGAACTTGACCCGATGGACATTTATAGCTCGCTTTCAGAGAGGATCTCTAGACTCCCAAAGGAGAAAGGCCCATTGGTATATCTCAGAGTAAAACCACGCATATTTTAAGAACTTCAAATCTTGACTCATAAACAAAAAAATTTAAGGAATTTTTATGACTTTAAGTGCGCTTAGCGTTAAACTGAAAAATAGTTGAGGGCTACTCTCAGTAGAGTGTCTTGGGCACCTTAAGCGTCTTATCCGTCTTTTCTAGGCTCTTCTTCCAATCAGTCTCTATCATGGTCAAGGCTCTTATGGCATCGACGTTCTCGGGTATGACGTTATTCTCATTTGGACATGCCAGCACGAGCAGAAGCTCTTTTCCATTAACTACCGTTACAAAGTCTTCCCATATAGCAACGGAATACATGTCTCCTCTTGGAAGTCCCAGGTCACGGCTTATTTCAAAGATCGATGCAAGCCCCTTCACTCCGTCCTCACTGTTTACAAAGCATATTCTTGGCTCCTCTCTGAGTGCATCAAGAACATCCTCTCTTGTAACTTCCTCTCCCATCTCAATGTCATAGCAGTGAAGATGCATCATATTATGTGAGCCCAAAACTGCAACGCTATAGATGTCCGGCACAGCATCATGTATGACCGTCTTAATGTCAGGCGCATGATGACTCGGAATATGTGATGGAACAACAGTATTCATTATTCCCCTAGTATCGGTTCTAACGGGATCAGTTGCTCTCCGCACCAAGAAGAGCCTAGCCCTGAGTATCTTAAAGTTCGTATAGAGCGCATGCAATGTTCTGCATGCCGCTGTAGTGTTGCATGAGACGACGCGGCAATACCTATGTCCTCCCTCAGCCATCTTCAAAGCTTCGTCATAATTGCATTGGCAGACGAAGCTCAATCCTGCAACTTCATGCTTCTCTCCGCCCTCAAAGATGGCCTTTACCTCATACTTGTCATAGAGCGCCTCCTTATTCTTTGCTCCAAAGCCTCCCGGTGCACAGTCGATGACGACATCTACGGCTCCCTTTTTAAGCAGGTCCTCAAGACTTCCCTGAACATCTATGCCACCCTTCTTCATAGCCTCGATGGTATTCGGATCTGACATGCTACAGTATATGCTGAATCCCTTCTTCTGAGCCATCTTAACGCGCCAATCGGCAACTACATCCGCTATTCCAACGAGCTCCATATCATCCTGCATCTTTACTGCATCTGCTACTCTCTTGCCTATAACGCCATATCCATTCAAAATTACTTTCGGTTTCGTCTTCGCCATTCTATCATCTCCCCATTACGTGACTACCAATTAATTGATGGAAGAGTTGTATAAAATTCTTTTTATATCAGACTTCCCAAATGAAAGATTGATTCCATAAGGGATTACTAAAAGCCTTTTAAGCGTTCTCTCCATTTTCTTAATTGGATTCATCAATCAATGGAGATGAGATATGCATGCCAAGGATCTTAACTCTTGATGATGTAGATGTAAAAGGAAAGACTGTGCTTCTCAGAGTTGACTTTAATTCCCCAGTAGATCCCGAAACAAAGAAGATCCTTGACGATACGAGGATCAAGGCTCATGCCGAAACTACGATCAAGGAGCTCTCCGAGAAAGGAGCGAAGATCGTTATCTTAGCGCATCAAGGCCGTCCTGGAGAGCCGGATTTCATATCTCTTGAACAGCACACTAAGAGACTGAGTGAGATACTAGGTAAACCCGTAAGATATGTCGATGATCTCTATGGAGAAGAGGCTAAGAAGGCGATAAGGGAACTAAAGCCCGGAGAGATCATCGTATTAAAGAATACGAGAACCTATCCCTATGAACGGAAATCAAAGCCTCCCGAAGAACACGCAAAATCGGATTTCATTAAGGAGTTAGCGTCACTTGCGGATCTCTTCGTTAATGACGCATTCTCCGCGGCTCATAGGTCACATGCCTCCGTTGTCGGGTTCGCAGCCGTCCTTCCCAGCGTAGCGGGTAGGATCATGGAGAGGGAGCTGAAGGCCCTGGCGAGGGTATTGGAGTCTCCGGAGAAGCCTTGTATCTTCATTCTCGGAGGAGCGAAGGCCGATGATTCGCTTAAGATCTCACAATACGTCCTCGACAATAATATTGCAGATTATGTATTGACTGGTGGAATAACAGGTCATCTCTTCTTGGCTGCTACTGGAGTTGATCTGGGCGGGCCAAACATGGCTCTCTTAGAAAAACAGAAAGTTTTGGATTTAATTCCCGGAATAAAGGAGCTGATGGCAAAATATCCAGGAAAGATCAAGGTTCCCGTAGACGTGGCCGTCGAGGTTGATGGGAGAAGGAAGGAGATCTCAACTAAGGATCTTCCAACGGAATATCCAATCTATGATATTGGAACCGAAACTATCAAGGAGTATAGTAGGATCATAGGCGAAGCGAAGTCTATAGTCGTAAGTGGCCCTCCCGGGGTCTATGAAAGGGAAGAGTTCAGGAAGGGAACGAAGGAGATTCTGGAGGCTGTAGCTAATTCGGAGGCATTCTCGCTTGTCGGCGGAGGACATACCGTAGCGGCTGTTCAAGAGCTGGGATTAGCCGGTAAAATGTCATATATTAGCACAGCCGGCGGGGCTCTTATAGAGTTCCTTATGGGAAGCAAATTACCTGGAGTAGTAGCATTAGAGAAGGCAGCTGAGAAGACCAAAAAGAGATAAATCCCTACTATTTTTTGAATGATACCGTTAAGACTCGAATATAATCTCCGGTGTCAGCGCATCTATCAGTTGCTTCCTCCATCGAATCTAACAGATCCTTCAGAAGTATAAGTGTCGCTGGATTCAATCTGTCTCCATAATCCAATAGAAGAGATTTTATCTCCAAATATTTCTTGTCAACCCTATTTTCTTCGTCCTCAACTCTCTCGGACATTTCTCTGGCTCTAACATTATCTTCTCCTAGGCTCTTCAAGCTCTCCCTTAAAACCGCTGCTGTGCTAACTATTCCATGAGCCATATCGTGATAGGCATCCCATATCTCCTTTGGAAGACCCTTATCGATGAGGACAAGGATGTTTCTTGCTGAATCCTTTACATGATCAGCAACCTTATCGAGGTTCGTAACGAGCTTCATTATGTCCTCCCTGTCTCTTGGCGGAAGCCTGCCCTTAGTTAACTCTTCAAAAACAACTCTTCTAAGGTCGTCTACTTCCTCCTCAGTCTTAAAGAGCCTAACGATTATAGTCTTGGCTGTCTCGCTGTTTCTCTCCGCAACCGCCTCTATGGCCCTTTCAAGATCATTTATCGTGTCTAAAGCAACTATCATCTGTCGATAGGCTATGTCTAAAACCTTATTCATACGCCGCTTCTCAAACCAACGCTCCATTAGAAGAGTCTCCTTTCGACTATCTCACAGCAACCCTTTTATTCCAAATTAATATTTTAAGGTTGCCCTTTTCAAAAGATAGCAAATTCATTCCAGACTTAATTCCCTATGCAATCCACCTTCCGGATATGGATATACAAGCACGTTCTCTGGGGGTATGTTCACCATAACTTTTTCCCCTAACCTTGGGAAAGTCACTCCTGATCGTATGGTCTCCTTAACGGTGATCTCATCGCCTCCTGGAAGTTCGATGGTCAAGCGCAATAAATTTCCTGAATAGATGATATTTATTATCCTCCCGGCAAGAGCGTTCTTTCCCATTTTCTTTCCTATGGATACAAACTCCGGCCTAAAGGCGATAACTACTCTTTCGCCAGTCCTTCTACTCTTATCTATGCTTGTAAGCTTCATGTTATTCCCGAGGTCGATTATCGATCCGTTCTCCGCGACTTTGCTGATCTCTCCTGTTAGGAAATTGGCTTCGCCGACAAAGTTTGCCGTGAATAATCTCTTTGGTCGCATATAAAGCTCGAGGGGTCTGCCAGCCTCTACAATTCTGCCTTTTCTCATGACGACCACGCGATCTGAGATGGACATGGCTTCTTCTTGGTCATGAGTGACGTGGAGGGCTGTAAGCCCAAGATCCTTAACTATCCTTCTAATCTCGTATCTTAGAACTGTTCTGACTTTGAGGTCTAAGGCGCCGAGCGGCTCGTCGAGTAATAGAAGGCTTGAACGCGACATTAGAGCTCTGGCTACGGCCGTCTTCTGCTGTGTTCCGCCACTCAGCTCATCTGGATACGAATCTATTTTCGCAGAGATCTTTATCATCTCGATCGTTTCCCTTGCGAGATCCTCAGCTTCTTTCAGCGGATAACCCTTCACCTTAGGCCCATA
The DNA here is from genome assembly GCA_964508155.1 of uncultured Candidatus Bathyarchaeia archaeon. GTDB lineage: Archaea > Thermoproteota > Bathyarchaeia > Bathyarchaeales > DTEX01 > B63. Next base: position 51,804 of record CAZDRE010000004.1, on the reverse strand, counting down.
GATTATATTGTCCCATACAGTCATATGTGGAAATAACGCTATATTCTGGAAGACGTATCCTATTCCGCGATCCTCAATTGGGACGTCATTGACTAGTTTCCCATTTATGTATACTTCTCCTTCATCCGGCTTGATTATTCCGGCAATGATCTTTATGAGTGTCGTCTTTCCGCATCCACTCGGACCGATAATCGATACATACTCTCCATCCTTTATTGTTAAGTTTATATGATCATTCGCGATTATCCTTCCATATCTTTTCGTTATATTTACAAGTTTGACATCTGGCATTCTATATCGCCTCTATCTCCTTTAGAAGTCCTCTTTTCGGATACGGAAATACTTGGCAGTCTCCTGGATGGAAAGAGACTATTACTACATCTCCTCTTTTGAGGATCCCGTCTTTCCCCTCCAAGAGGATCCTAGACATGATCGACATTCCATTCTCAAGTCTAACTGCATACTCTATTGATCCTCCTACGAACATGACATCGGTTATTTCACCTACGAGATTATTAAATCCCTTCTTGCGGGATTTTCTTAAATGAACGTTTTCACGTCTAATGGCTATTACAACTCTATCGCCAACTCTGCCAGCAATAGAGCGTGTGCGAATGCGTAATCCACCTCTGAGATCCACAGTTGATCCAAACCTATCTATGTGTGAGATTACGCCGTCAAAAAAGTTGGCCCCTCCAACAAAGCTCATTACGAATATGGATTTCGGATTGGTGTAAATCTCCTGCGGAGAGCCTATCTGCTCTATTCTCCCCTCTCGAAGGATAACTATCCTATCAGCAACCATCAAAGCCTCTTCCTGATCATGCGTGACATGAATCGCTGTTAATCCCTGCTCCTTAACGAGGCTTCTCAGCTGAGTTCTAAGATTAACCCGCAGCCTTGCATCTAAGGCGCCGAACGGCTCATCCAAAAGTAGGATCTTAGCCCCAGCAGCTATCGCTCTTGCCAATGCAACTCTCTGCTGCATTCCCCCGCTTAGCTCATGAGGATAAGCATCTCCTCTCTCGCCGAGCCTAACCATCTCAAGTATTTCAGATGTTACATTCCTTATTCTCTCCGGGCTCCATTCTTTAACGACTGGACCGAAAGAAACGTTCTGCCAGACAGTCATGTGTGGAAAAAGGGCAAAATTCTGAAACATATATGCTGCACTACGTTCCTCCGGAGGAACACCATTCACTTTTTTCCCATTTATGTATACTTCTCCCTCGTCTGGCTCAAGAAGTCCAGCTATAATCCTGAGAAGCGTCGTTTTTCCAGCTCCTGTAGGCCCTAAAATGCAGAGATATTCTCCATCCTTAACAGAAAGGTTTATTCTGTCTAAAGCAAGGATCCTCCCAAACCTCTTTGTTACATTGACCAGCCTAACATTCGCCATATACATCACCTCTTAGTTACAACTCTTATTATCGCAAGCAGGATCAACGAGAGGACCAAGAGATAAGTTGAGGTGAAGAGGGCTGCTGGCACGGCTAATCCCTCAACCATATTCACAACTAAAACTGGAATTGTAATGTCCCTTCCCATCACGATGAATGTAGCCCCGGTCTCCCCTAGGGAACGCGTGAAAGAGAGTATTGATCCAGTTATTATTCCACCCTTTATCAGCGGGAGCGATACGGTCTCGATGGCATTATAGGCATCCGCGCCCAACGTTCTTGCTGACTCCTCATACATCTCTATTCCAGAGCCCTCGTAGGCCGCAATTATAGATTCTACGATCACGGGAACTGAGAAGACTATATGCGTAAGAATGATCATCCATATTCCCGAATTTGCCAAATTCAGCCCGGACGGTCCCCATAAGAGCATGACTGAGAGACCCAAGGATGACGTCGGGATTATCATAGGCACCTTAAGAGTTGTTCTTATGATTCGGCCATACCATCTTCTCTCAATTATGAATGAGAGGGGAATAGAGATGCACATTGCAATGTAAGTTGATATTAAGGCTACGATAATTGATGTTAAAGTTGCTCTTTGTAGTGAATTAAAATAGTTTGGCGGGCCGAAGAGCTGGTAGAGTATTCCCCCCTCAATTCTCCCCGTATAGGGATCAGCCGACCAGTAAATGATGACCGAACTTAAAACAACGGCTATTGGAATAACTATTGTAACCACAACTATAACTAATGGAATGATATCCTTTACGAGGAAGAGCCTTCTAGAGGCGAACCTTTCAAATTCAATAAGTTTCCTCATCAAATTTGTAGGCATATAAAAAATTCCTCTGGATTTATGTCGTATCCTACGTTTGCCAATAAAGGCTTCAATGGGGAGAATTATGATCCACGCTATTAATACGAGGAGGCCTCCCATGAAGGCCGCTGTAGAGAGCTTAAATTCCGATGCCCATCTGACTATAGCAACGGATGCCGTGGTGCTTACTCCAGAAACGATCATTGTTGCTCCGGTTTCTCCGAGTGATCGGGCGAATGCGAGGACGGCTCCCGAGAAGATCCCTGGCAATGATAATGGAAGAAGAATATTTCTGAAGGTTGATAGGGGGCTTGCACCTAATGTTCTTGATGCTATCTCGTATGTTATATCTATTGATTCGATCTTTGTCTCAACTGTTCTGACGACATATGGAAATGTTAATGCGACATGAACGATGAAGAGGACAAATGGAACATTAATTATCGGTATCGGAGTATTTAGGGAGATTATTCCTGAAGATAACCCAAAAAGCCCTCCTAATCCGGCAGTAGTAGTCCAGGTTATGAGAGTTGCAAATCCAAAACCCGAGGTGGGAATAACGAGGGGGAGGGTTACAAGATCCTCTAGAAGACCCTTACCTGGAAACTTTTTTCTAGCTAGAATATAGGCTAAGGGAATCCCGAAGATAATGTCAAATGCGACGGCTGAGATGGAGAGCCTAAACGAGAACAGAAGGATCCTTCTTATCTGCCTCCATTTCTCATCTCCAATTATTGGGTTTGCAAAGACTTCATACCAGACTTCATCCCACCTTGAGAATACGTATGATATGAGGTATAATGATGGAAGTAAGACGAGAATTACAAATGCTATTAGCGTGCATGGAACGATTAGTTTGGAGAGGAGATTGTTCGCCCTTGACCGCGCCATATCCGGTCTCCTCTTAGATTCCGGTGTTTCTGACTCTTGTCCAAGCCGCTAAGATGGCCTCCATAACTTCACCTTTAGGCGGCTTAAGAACAGGAACATCTATTTCATACCGAACTCCATTTGACGGATTGAATATTCTTCTGTCTAACGATACGCTTGAGATCGCGGGTCTAAATCCATGCTTTTCAGCGAGCTCCTGATTCTCAGGGAGGAGAAGAAAGAAGAGGTATTGTCCAGCTGCAAATCTCTGCCACGGAGTTACCCATGTTCCATTTAGAATCACGAATGGATGATCCGCCATTAACGTTCCGCTTTCGGGGTAGATTGCAACTATAGAGTCATTCCACTTTTTTAGAGCCTTCAAGGAATTGTCAATAACTACATTCTCATATATCCCAAAGAATTGTATGGCGTTAGGCCCATTCTCAGCTGCCCAGCTGCCAAAGAATCCAGTGCTCTTTCCGTAATATATTGCCTTGGACTCGATCGCCTTAACGATCTCTATTACAGTTTCATTCTTTAAATCCTCAATAGTCAAGTCTTCAGGTTTTTTCCCCGCAGCTTCAGCGAACTCCAATAGAAGCACCATTGTTCCACCATTACTCAACAATGGGTCTGGATGGCCATACTTGAAGTCGATACCCTCCCTTATCAGCCTATAAAGATCCATGAATCCCTTAATCTGATACTGTTCCGTAAAGCTCTTCCAGCCAGCTAATACTATCGGTGAGAGAACAAGCGGGGTCCAGTCGACAGCAATATCTGAATTACTATTGGTAATCTCACGCCACTTAACATTCAAATATGGTATCCAAATGCTTGAGGCTGGACTCCAAATAGTCGGCCTTGCGCTACCATCAAGTATGCGATTGACGCTATCATGGGTGCCAGTGACGATAAGTCTAACGTGAACTTTTATTCCGAATCTCTGCTCGAACCACCTCTCGAATCTCGGGGTTACCTCATTAATCCATCCTTGCTTCTCGCTTGTATACAAAAACTCTATCTCAATCTCCCTTGGCACTCCGCCCGTTCCCGAAGGCTGAGGCGTGCTGGAATAAAATATCGAGATGATCGAGAATATCAGAAATCCCATCAATATTCCGGTGAGTAATAGCAAATAGCCGCGTTTCACGAATAGCATATAATCCCTCCACTTAGCGTGATCTCGCTATTTTAATCTGGGACGACTGCTTCCATTCATTTTAGAATTGAAGAGATATATGCTTATCTAATTAGAGCGTGGTGATCCCTCATAAAAATGGATGAACTCTTCCTGAAATGCCTAGAATATAGCAGTATCGTCTTAATGCTTCCGTTTTCCCTCGATGAACTCTTCAACCCATGTTCTTGCCTCTGAATCCTCAACCTGAATTGGAGGGTGCTTAAAGGCATACGATGAAATGCTTATAAGCGGGCCTGAAATGCCCCTATCCAATGCTATCTTCACGGCTCTAATCACGTCTATGACGACTCCTGCACTATTTGGGGAATCCTCAACTTCGAGCTTCAAAATTACCCTTACTGGCTGATCCCCGAACTTCCTCCCCTTAACATAGATATAGCAGATCTTCTTGTCTCCTAGGAATGGAACGTAATCTGATGGGCCTATTCTTGTTGGAACTGAATATGGAACCATGCTTGTAACCGCCTCCGTCTTGCTTATCCTCTTAGTCCTAAGCCTCTCCTCTAAGGTCATATTCTCAAAATCCGTGTTTCCTCCGATATTCAGCTGGTAAGTCTCGTCTATGGCCACTCCCCTATCAACGAAGAGCCTCACAAGAGTCCTATGCAGAATAGTCGCGCCCAACTGACTCTTCACGTCATCACCAGCAACAGGCAATCCAGCCCTCTCGAATTTTGAGGCCCACTCCTTATCGCTTGCAATGAACTCTGGAATACAATTGACGAAGGCACAGCCAGCCTTCAAGGCAGCCTCAGCATAATACCTAGTTGCTCTATGACTTCCGACTGGCAGGAAGTTTATGAGCATATCGGCATCCGTCTCCTTCAGAACTTGAACAACATCCACAGGCTCCGTCTCATCATCTATTCGAAACGATTTTTCCATGTGGGGTGCAACGCCATCAAGCTTTGGAGCTGCATATACCTTAGCTCCAAACTTAGGGAGAGACTCAACGAATCTTGCGCAGCTATTTGGAGGGGCAAAGATCGCTTCGCTGAGATCCTTTCCGATCTTATCCTTGTTAACTTCGAAGGCTGCAACAAATTTTATATCCCTAATATGATAATCTCCGAATTTCACGTGCATTAATCCAGGTATGATATCATCTTCTCTTGCATTTCGATAATAGTAGACTCCTTGAACAAGCGCGGATGCACAATTGCCAACTCCAGAAATAGCAACTTTAATCTCAGCCAATCATAAATCGCCCCTTTAAGATGCAAAGGAATATCCCTTAGCCATATAAATCATTGTCGTTCTCATCAAAGATCTAGATTCGAATGAACAGCTAGGAATCTCGGGATTCAGCATTTTTCTAAAAGCAATGGAAGTTTCTTGATTTAAACTGAAAAAATTAAAAAGGTTGATCATTAAAGTGAATAGTGAAAAGAATTGTAGGGGCTAAAGCGTTTTGGAGGTTTTTGAGGCTATTAAAACGAGAAGAAGCATACGTTCATTTGCAGATGAAGATGTATCGAATGAGGATATTGAAAGGATCTTAGATGCAGCTCGATATGCCCCTTCCGCAGGGAACATTCAACCATGGATATTCATAGTTGTGAGAGATGAGAAGATTAAGATGAAGCTAAGCGAAGCTGCATTAGGCCAATTCTTCATAGGAGAGGCTCCGGTCGTAATAGTTGTCTGCGCGGATGAGGAAAGGTCAAAGAGAGGCTATGGGGATCGAGGGGCCAAATTATACTGCATACAAGATACCGCAGCCGCAACCCAAAATATCCTCCTAGCTACGCATGCTCTTGGATTGGGAGCATGCTGGGTTGGAGCTTTTAATGAAGAGGAAGTTAAAGATATCCTGAGTATACCAGAGGGGGTTAGGCCAGTCGCGATAGTCCCAATAGGCCATCCAGCAGAGAAGCCTAGGATAATCTTTAAGCGCCCATTAAGCGAAATAGTTCGTTATGAAACATTCAAGTGACTGTTCTTAACGAATCGAGTTTTAATAAGCCTTAATGCTATTTCCCTTCAATGATCTTGCTAGTAAATGAGGCTCGAAGATGTCAACAATTCTCATCCAATTGATGCCCATAATAGTTATGGTTCTCTTAGGGATCTCGATTTTTCACGCGATTTATTCACGTAAACGATCAAGAAAGAGATATCTATACTATTCGATCCTCGATCCCATCCTCGCCAACTTCGGTTTTCTTCTCCAGTTCTCAGGATTTCTGCTCGTTCCAGCAGTCATTTATGCGTATTACCTTCAAGAATTCAATGGAGGAGTCGCCATTTCCCTCTCCTGCACTCTCTTTTTGCTTATCGGCTTCATCCTAAGTTTCTTCTTTGAGCCGAAGATGCTAAATCTAAAGCAGTCATGCATACTCCTAGTTTTATACTATACTCTCGTTCCACTCATATCTTCAATTCAATTCTTATATTTAGGCATCTTTAAGGGATGTCTCATCGATCAATTCATAAACAGTATATTTGAGTCTTCTTCAGCAGTTTCAACAACTGGATTTACTCTGCTAAAAGATGTAGAGCTGCCCAGATCTGTAGTCTTAGCGAGGGCATTAATTGAGTGGAATGGAGGTATAGGTATAATCTTTCTGCTGCTTTCATCATTTTATCCAGGCCTCTCCCTCTCCTCTTACGGCAAGGCATTAGGCATTCAGAGACTCGGTGAAGATTATAAAGTGTCATTTATGATGGTTCTAATAATCTACGTCATATACACCGTGCTATTTTCTCTTCTCCTCGCTCTCTTTGGAATGGACATCTTCACAGCCTTTCATACAGCTCTAGCAGTATACTCCACAACTGGCCTCACAATAATCGATGTTCGTTCACTTCCCATTCACATACAGGTGATTCTCTCCCTGATCATGCTTACAGCCGCTCTGAGCTTCTCCCTTCACCTAAGAATATTTTCACTGATCACTAATGTAGATTGGAGATCTCTCATTCAAGGCAGATTGGAGAGATTCTTCTCCTCTCTCATCAGAAGCGATTGGAGATCAATATTAACTGAGGAGGCTGAGATTCACATTTCTTTGATCGCTATATTCACGATTATACTTTATGCGGCAACCCCTATCAGCCCATTTAACTCATTCCTATACGTTTTAAGTTCATCAGCCTCTGTAGGCCTGAACATAATAGATCCGGATAAGATAGGGGAGACCGGAAGAATCATTTTAATAATTGTAATGGCGATCGGGGCATCTTCATTCTCGGTAGGCGGTGGCATCAGAGTCTATCGTCTCTATATCCTCGGTAGGCTTCTAAAAAATCTGCCTCGCCTATTCCTATCTGGCGAGAGTCCTAGGATCAGATCTGGAAGTAAGGATCTCGAGCTTTCCGAAATAATAATCAATCTGCTCATAGTCTTCTTATTTGTTATCTTCTCAATCTTCTCTTCTCTGATCCTATGCTCCATGGGATACTCTTTTTCAGATGCTCTCTTTGAGAGCATCTCAGCTCTCTCAACAACAGGAAATACGCTAATTGGCCTAACCAAAGCAGCCTCAAACATCCATAAATCTCTACTTATAGTTCTTATGCTCTCCGGAAGAATTGAGATACTCCCGATATTCATAGCATTCTCAAGGGTTCCAAGCATTGATCATTCAGAATGATGGATGACTTGACGCAAAATAATGTGCGTCTATTGAGTATTTTTAGGGTTCATGATCATCGAGACGATGGCATAAGGTTTTTAGGGATCGAGTAGGATTAAGAAGCCGTATAAATTTCGGCTTGTGGTAAAGATGTCCGGTGTCTTATGATGAGCACAACTAATGTAGTGTTTCCCTTCACCGTTCCATCGAAGGAGCGTAAGATTCCTTTAGGACGGAGAATGGAGCTCGCCGTCATCTTCTCCTTAGCTGAGCTCATCAGAGATAAAGGAGGCGGTTTAATCTCAAAGAAGCCAGCAGAGGAGATCCTATTCATCTCCGAAATGTATTATCCATTATGGTTTGTTCCATGGAGACGTAGAACTCTGATATTCGATGGTTTCGACTTAAGCAGCCACACATTATCCCTTGATATCCTACCTGACGCAAACATGTTTATTCAGGAGATGAAGGGGAGCTCAGATAAGCTAGAAACATACTCGGCTTTTCTTTCGCATAATCTAAACTATTTTGAGAGTTTCTCTGGAAAGGGACAAAAGGTCATTAAGGGCTTAATAATGGATCATGAGTTAATGAACGATCTATTCTCCCTTCTCCGTAAGTCCAAGCGTATCAAGGGGAAGCCCGGAACAGGGCTATTACCGCTAGTTATGGATCATGCTGCAATTGAAGCGTCGATGAGGGAGATCAAGAAGTTCGAGAAGGCTCTAGAGGATGACATAAAGAGGCTTAAAGCGATCACAAAGATCCTAATGAAGACAACTAAAAAGCACATTAATTCTATTGAGGTTGAGATTAGAAGAGTGGAGAGACGGAGTAGGATCAAGATTGACAATCTAATGTCTAGAATAGCGAAGAAAACGGAGAGGATGAGAAAGTCCTATGATAGACTGATCATAAAGTTATCTGAAGATGCAGATAAAAAAATACAGCAACTCAGCGGAGAGGATGCTAAATTAAAGGCGGAAATGGAGCGCTTAAAGAATTATATTGAGGAGTGTAAAAATCAGATTTTAACTGCTCAGGAAGAAAAGAATGAGAAGCAGGAAGAATATTGGCGTCAAAGGCTAAAGTCATCTAAAATGAGATTTCTTGAGATAGAAAAGAAATTGGAGGAAATAGGGAAGAAAATAAGGGAGGTGAACTCTAAGCGAAACTTCGAGATCTCTAGGCTCAAATCAGAATATGCATCTAGAGCAGAGAAGTATTTAATGGAAGTTAAGAGGTTAGAGGCTGCCCGTAATGCAAAGATAAAGATGAGCCGTGAGGCTGCAGAGTCACTTGAAGAGTTTACCTCTAAGATCATCGGGCAGATAAATATGCTGATAGATTCGAGAAAATTGGCCCTGAAGAATCTGAGGGAGATGGGATATCCAGCCTACAAGAGAAAAACAGTATTGGCGTACATGCCGTTCTTCCTTGTATGCTACAGCCGCGACTTAAAGAAAAGGTATGTCTCTTTTCCACCATCAATTGCGAATACGATGGATGGAGTCAGCAAGATAAAGCGGGCATTAAGACCCTACGCCGTCAGATCATTACTTCAGGAATACTCGTTGCCCATCGCTAATCTACTAAATAGGCTTGTCGATTCAATATTACAAAACCCAGTGCTTGAAGATACTATCTTAAAGATATGCACAAAATCGAATCTTTTAAGGCAGAGATCATTCAGAAAAGATGTTAAAGTTGGATTGAAAGATCTTGCAGATGAGGGATGGCTCTCAGAGGAGGAATTAGAAAACTTAACTTCACGCTTAAGAGCTCTTACATAACAAAGATTATGCCTGTCCCTCATGTTAATATATACTTCCTCCTCTTATGAATAGAGGGTTAAAACAGATGAATTCATGTTGTTCCCTCTCTTTCAGGGGAGGAGTGTGAATGAGCAAGGATCGTCGGGTATCAGTGGATGAGGTTAGGCATATAGCCGAGCTCGCGCGTATAAAGTTGACCCGAGAAGAGGAGATTCTCTTCACTGAACAATTTAACCGCATACTCGAATATTTCAGCATCATAGGAGAGGTCAACACAGAGAACGTTCCAGCATCCTATCATGTTCTTGATCTCGTTAATGTCTACCGTGAAGATGAGGTTCAAGAATCATTAAGAGATGATGAGGCCTTAAAGAACGCTCCGGAAAGAGAAGGCAGGTTCTTCAAATCCCCGAGAATAGTCTAGACATTCCTAAATGAGGAGATGATCTTGTCTGATTTGCATAAGTTAACTGCCATTGAGGTTTCGGAGAGGATCCGAAGCGGAGAACTGTCAGCTGAGGATTATCTACACTCGATCCTCGAGAGAATAGAGCGCGTCGAGGGGAAGATAAATGCATTTGTAACAGTAGTTGAGGAGAACGCTCTTGAAACTGCAAGGGAGATTGATAGGAAAGTTCAGAGGGGAGATGATCTCGGAAGATTGGCTGGAGTTGTGGTTGCTGTTAAAGATAATATCTGTACGAGAGGAATTCGAACAACATGCTCCTCGCGGATGCTCAAAAGATTCGTTCCACCTTATGATGCAACCGTAATTGAAAGGCTGAAAGCGGCTGACGCCATATTAATCGGAAAGACGAACATGGATGAGTTTGCGATGGGAACAACAACCGAGACCAGCTATTTTGGAGCCACACGCAACCCTTGGGACCTGAACAAGGTGCCCGGAGGCTCCTCGGGTGGAAGCGCCGCAGCTGTAATAGCGGAAGAGACAACTGTGGCTTTAGGCTCGGATACAGGAGGCTCGATAAGATGCCCCGCAAGCTACTGTTCAGTCGTCGGCCTTAAGCCGACATACGGGCTTGTCAGCCGCTATGGACTAATATCCTATGCTAACAGTCTTGAGCAGATCGGTCCGTTAACGAGATCAGTTGAGGACTGCGCTTTACTCTTATCGGTCATAAGCGGCCATGACAGTAGAGATAGCACATCAGTAGATCTGCCTGCAAAGGACTATTTGAAGAACCTATGGGATGATATGAAGGGTATTAAGATTGGGTTGCCACGTGAATTCTTTGGAGAGGGGGTTGAAGATGCCGTTAAGGATGTGGTGCTGAAAGCCATAGACAAACTCGAGGATTTGGGGGCGTCATGCTTTGAGATCTCGCTTCCAATGATGAAGTATGCCCTCGCCGCATACTATATAATTGCGATGTCAGAGGCAAGTTCAAACCTAGCAAGATATGATGGTCTCCGCTATGGATATCGAGATGAGAATGCAAAAGGTAACTTTGATGAGGTCTTCTCGAAGAATAGGCGGGAGGGATTCGGAGCGGAGGTAAGGAGAAGAATAATTCTCGGAACATATGCGCTTTCAGCCGGATATTTTGAGCAGTATTACATAAAGGCTTTGAAGATTCGAACTCTCATCCGAAGGGATTTTGAGAGGGCTCTAAAAGACGCTGACATGATTGTTGGACCTACGATGCCGCTTTTACCTTTTAATCTTGGTGAAAGAATAGATGACCCATTAAAGCTCTACATGTGTGATATCTTAACAGTTCCAGCAAATTTAACTGGGTGTCCAGCTATCTCTATACCCTGCGGTTTCAAGAACGGCCTCCCCATAGGCATGCAAATAATCGGCAGACCATTCGATGAAGATACAATCTTAAAAGTTGCCTATGCATTTGAGCAGAGCACGGATTATCATAAACTCAGACCGCCTATTTGAATTGATCAGCCCATCCAAATCATAATCTTTCTTACTCATAAAGTTAAGAAATGCCTTCTTGACGAGTTGAAATAGGAATGCAGATGGAGAATAGAAAGTAACTCATTTTTGAGTAGTAACTCTTAAATAGGAAGATTGATTAAAACCAAAAATACGGAGGGTCATCTGTGAATTCAAAGCATATAACGTTCATAGCGTTAATGGGAGCTCTTGGAAATATACTATTCCTAATATCCTCACTTCTTGTGCCCATTGTTCCCGGAGTCTCTCTTGATCTATCGCACATACCAACTTTTATAGCGGCTATTTATGGGGGGCCTCTTATAGGGTTCTTAACTGGTTTACTCATAGGAATACTTCCCGGAATTCGGTATGGTCCCCTCTCATCTGGTAGCTGGCTAGCTCTTTTAGCATTACCTATTGGAAAATCTTTAACGGGGATTACGGCTGGTATGCTCTGTGAATTTTTTCAAATTAATGAGAGAGGGGCTAATCGTTCCATTTTAACAATACCATTAGTTCTGCTCTCTTACGTGCCGGAATGTCTCTTCACAATCTTTTACTTTACCGTTTTACTCCCATATGTCGTTGGGGTTGTTGGAGTATTCCAATTGGCATTTATTCTACCGAAGGCTTGGCTAGAGATAGCCTTCATGAGCTTCTTTATGGCCGCCCTCGTTGGAAATAACGGCTTCAATTCGTTCATTGAAAACTTTATCGCCCAAAGCAAGGGATAAAAATAGCTATTCTCCATGGATATTGTAACTTATAGCCTCGATAAAATGGTTACAAAGTATTTATAGCCTCACCTTCCCCATCACTTATGGGATGAGACTGATATCTTCTTGGATATAACCATCGCACATTATTTTTATGTGACTATCAAGATTCTATAAGCCTCATCCCACCTCTTTTTCTATAGGCCTTTTGACAATTAATGCCATAAAACTTTTAGAGAATTATGCTCAGTTATGACTATCTGAGGGAAATTAAGCATGACCGAGAAGCTTCTTAGACTTTCAGAATAGTGGATTTTTAGAATTCTATTAGAGGGGGAAGAGTTGAAGTTTGGCAAGATCAAAACTAGCGAGGAAAGGCTGGAGAAGCTTAGGATATTAAGGGGGATTCCAAGTTAGATGATGTTGTTGCTCCTAGAAGGAGGGGTTCGAAAAGCCTCTTCTCGAGAGGCGAGTCAGAAGCCGTTGGAACCTCGGATGGAATAATACCAATCCGCCTTGGGATGCGTATGAAATTCTGAAGCATGCCGAGAGAGGAGAGACATTTACATGCGGATATTATAGTTTTGTATTAAGCGGGTGCTATCGGAGTTTCGGCTATCAAGCACATAGGCTAAGTATTAGAGTAAAAGATACAGAGTATCCAGCGGATCCTCCTAATCATGGTCATAGCGTCTACATGCTTCAGAATATTTCAGTTGTATCTCGGTGATGAGTGGAGATGCCAGCTTCAATCATGTATCGAAAATTCTATGTTATGTATTTGTAATAGCGGTATCCGTAATCGTAGCTTTTATTGCCGAATGAGACTAGAGCGAATTCATTTTTAGGCGGAATTACACTCTCGTGAAGTTTGAGTCTACCTTCATGCAAGTTCTCATATACATCGATTGGTATCCGTTGCCTCTCATCAAGCTTACGCATAAGGTTCATCTTTTTAACGACTTCCTTATATTCTGGCTGGACGATGAAGCTACAGACTATAGCGCTGCTTCCGCTGCCATAGGATCCTATACCAAACCTCTTTCCAGCTAGATCGTCGTTTCTTGTTTCGAAGTGGCTTTCAACACCAAGCCAGACCGAGGCCGTATAGGAATTGCCTATCTGCCTAAGCGCTATAAGGGAATTCTCTATCTTACTCTTATATTCGCTTTGGAACTCTTCGGTCTTCACGAATTTCCGCCTGAAATTCTTGTATTCTTCAGATATGTAAAACTCGACGTCTGATAGGCCTTCTCTGCTCGGTTCAGGCCCTATCTTTTCTATTATCTTCTTCCATTTTGGAAGTCCTCTCCAGTCGTGTATCAGGAGGGATGCGAATGCGTATTGAGCCATCTTTGGAAATGGAGTGTGGAAAGCCGCCAAATCGATCTTTTCAACCACGCTTTCTTGGAGGGATTTGAGGACTCCAAGTTTCACCATATTACGCTTGTATGCATCAGCGGCGATTCTCATGTCCCGTAGATAACAGCCTATAGAGTATTGGCCGTCAACAACCGCGGTTTTACTTTCGACTGGCCGGAAAAAGTCTCTGTCGTCTATCGTTCCGAAACCGGTGAATTCCGGCTCATACGCCAATAGCCGCGGCTCCTCCTTTAAAAGCAATGCGACAGCAGCTGCTCCTTGAGTCGGCTCGCCGGATGAGTTAAGTCTATACCTTGCGATATCAGTTGCTACTACAATTGAGTATTCAGCCTTATTCCATCCAGACGCTATGTAGGCTAAACGATCGATTAATGCATAGGTCGCCCCGACACATGCAAACTTCGTCTCCGGAGCGCCAACGTGATCAAAGCTTCCCGGGCCATATATCTGCTCGAGCATCCCCTGAACATAACATGATATGGGCTTAGAGGCATCCGGGCTTGTTTCGGTCGCTACCTGAATAAAATCTATATCTTTTGGTGAGAGGTCATTCCTTTCCATTAATTCTAAGGTTGCCATAGCCGCCATTGTGGCGGCATCCTCATGTGCATCCGGAATAGCCAGCTTTTCTATTCCCAATCCCTTCGTAATCTTACCTGGAGGTATATTCCTTTCCTTAGCTAGTTCCTCCGCGTCTACATACAGCTTGGGTAGATAGGCTGCCATGTCATCAATTCCAACGGTCTTCCCCAAAAATGATCACCCTCGAATCTCATATGTTGACGTTTGGGGAAGAATATTTTATGTCCATTCTAGATATATTTCTTTTCCAAAATAGGGAATTATCATTCATCAGTCTAAAGTATTCTTCCATTTTTCATTATCAGTTCTTCAGTATCGGCGATCTCAATAGTTGCTGATGGGTAAGTGACGAAATCCCAGTGCATGCATGACTTTGAGGTTCCACCATAGCTCAGATTTGCGCCGAATGCGAGATGAATTGAACCTCCAAGTTTCTCGTCTGTAAGTATGTATCCTATCGCCCGGTCTATCGCCGGGTTACAGCCTATTCCAAGCTCAGCGATATTTGTTGTTCTTACTTCGTGCTCACTACTACGATCAATCTCTATGCATCTCTTAAAGGAGTCCAGCATCTCTTTCTCATTAACTCTTGCTGAGCACTCATCCAAGATGAGACGGCCATCCCTGAACTTTAACGTAACATCTTTAATGATCTTGTTTGTGAATCTATCTATCGTTACTGGGCAGAATAGCGTTCCCTCACCGAAGGTCTCATGCGGGGCAACGAAGACCTCTCCTGCGGGTAAATTGTTGCCTAAATCTCCGACTTCAATATCATGATCATCGATTACCCCATCATCTTCATTTATTCTCCTACCTCCAATTCTACATGTGAAATCCGTACCTCTATCGTCAGTTATGTGAAGCACATCTGCCTCCTTCAATCTCTCAGCCAGTCTGGACGTATTACGTTTGAGAATAGATGAAGGGACCGTCATTCCTTCAATGATTAGCCTCTCTAAGACGTTATACTCAACCCCATAGAATTTCGCTGCTTCAGGAGTCGGCCAACCTGCGTATGTCCACTTTTTCTTAGGTCCTCCATCCTCCCCATAAAGCACCTTTCTTATGGGGACATTAGCCTTTGTCCTAGCAGCAACTTTTTCTCGGGGGAATCTTGTTTGAACTCTTGGATCCCTAAATGGCTCGACTACAATATATCCATCCGCTTCCTTCACGGCTGCAAGATAATGCTTAGGGGTAACCTCTAAAGTTTCTGTTGGGACCTCATTGTATACGCGTGCCATGTAGTTATCGCTTACAGCCATAATCATTGGCTGCGCTCCTTTCTTATAGCATAGGATTCCTATCTCCTCAAGAAGCTCCTGAGCGTGCACTCCTCCCCTAATTATGACGGCCTCTCCCCTCTTAAGATTCATTCCGTTTACGATCGCCTCGGCACACTTAACGATCTTATCTCTTGTGATCATCATCCTCTCACCTCACCCATCAAATGTTAAATTCGCAACTAACTATTACTAGCTTAGTATTTAATGACTTACATTCAGAATCTTGAAGGCGGAGCTGATTTGAGAATAACATGGACCAGCGGGGTTCAGATTGAGCACAAAAACATTAAGGTTATTTTTGACTCTAAGAGAAGCGGCGTTGATGGCTTAGCCTTCTTCGTTACGCACGGTCACTCCGATCATTCGGCAGCTTTTCGGATAAGGAAGGCCAAGAAATACTCATCAAGGGAAACTTTAGATATAATCTCAAACTTCGGACTTAAAGTAGAAAATTGCACTCCAATACGCCCTAAAGAAAGGATTAGAATAGATGACATCGCGATTATTCCGCATAATTCTGGGCATGTGCTCGGAAGTTTCGAGTATGAAGTGGAGGCTCCGGAGGGAACCGTTCTATTCACTGGAGACTTCAATACTGAAACGACTAGGACAATGAGACCAGCTGAGCCTATTCAATGCGACGTGCTGATTCTCGAGGCGACTTTCGGCTCTCCAAGATTTGTCTTTCCAAGCATCGAGGAAATCAGCAGGGAGATGGTCAGATGGGCCGAGAAAATAATAAGAACCGGAAGAATACCGGCATTTCTGACGGATCCCCTCGGAAACGCCCAAGAGATCATCGGGATCTTTAATGATCATGAAGTTCCAGTGGTTACTCATCAAAGCGTGACTAGAATAAGTAAGGTCTATGAGGCTTATGGGCATAAACTCGAATACTTCGATGTCGGCTCTTCAGAGGCTGAAGAGATCAAACGTCAAGATGGCTATGTCTATATAGCTCCTAAGAATGCAAAGATTTCGAATCCGAAGTTTGAAGCTGCTCTAGTTTCGGGATGGGCTTTATGGGCGAGAGGAACAGGGTTTCCACTAAGCGATCATGCGGATTTCCCGAGGCTCATAAGATTTGTGGAAGAATGTAAACCCAAGATAGTATTGACGTGCCACGGCGGCAGATTCAATGAGATCCTAGCAAGACATATCGAGCGGAAATTGCGTATCAGAGCGTACCCAATTGATCTCATACCAACGAGGCTCTGCAAGTCAGAGATCGATAATTTCAAGTAAAATTCCTCATAAGGTCGGATCTAATTAGGACATACTCATCTCAAAGCGGGACTGCGCATTAAATATTCGTTGAGACAGAGGCTCCGATAAAGAAAAAAGTAATTAGCATTATTAAGGATCTTTTAACATCAAGATTTGTTGAGGGGATCGTATATGAAGGATGTCAAGGGGATCTTATTATCAGCGTTGCCTGAAGAACTGGAGTATCCGCCTCCGAGCGAGGATCATGCTGGGCATGTGGCTTATCTTGCATTAAAGGGATATCCAAGGCTTGCAGCTGATCATCTCTTATGTGAAGAGATGCGTGGTCATCTCAAGGAAGTCGTAGGGAATATAGTTCGTCAATTAAATCTAGAATTTAATCGTTTGGTTATTAAAGGTGTAGATGAAGGGACAATAATCTCCTGCGGTAGAATATATGATGTTCTCCTAAATATCGCTTTGAACTTGGCTGGTTTTGAGAGGAGGATCATTGGATTCAGCGATGAAGAATCGGAGGAATCAATAGAGATCGTAATGGAAGCCCTTAATGGTATGGAGAAGCTTGAGAGAGCATCGATGGGTGAGGAAGATGCTCCAATAGCCAGAGCAGTCGTAGAGATCTTGCTCTCAGAAATGAAGAAGGTGATGAAGGAGTATTATAGGCCTCCCGGATCAATGGTCGCTCATATCGCTGAGGAGATCGAGAAGAAAATAGACGGGAATGCCATTTTAAGCTCTTTTCTAAAAGCGGCAATAGATCAGATCAGAAGTAACATCTACTATAAAATGAATGTTGCTGGAATGTGTAAGTTTGGAAATGACTATGCATTGGGGCTTAGATGGCTTAGACATTTAGGCTTCGTTCAGGTATCAACGAATCCATCGCTCGCGGCGATCGCCTACACTGATGATCCAACACAATGGGAGGGTTTCAAAGAGGAGGATCTCTGCCCCGACTTCAAGACTATAATTAAGAGTCAAAAAGATCTCTTGAAGGATCCGAAGGCCTTCAGCGATGAGATAGCGGCGTATGCGACTGAGGTGAGTATCTGGAGGAATCTCGTCGTTTTTAGACCTATAGCATTAGCCTCAAAGATGATTCACGGAATGATAAGTTTACAGTTGAACCCGAATATAGCGGATAATTATGAGGAAAGCGTTAAATCAGCCCTAAAAATCTATAGGGATGCTGAAGATTTTCTCAGGAAGTATGACTCCTACCTGATGTGGGGATATTCGAGAGTTAAGGAGCGTGGAAGACCGAACATTGTATTTAAGGTTGCAGGTAGCTCTTCAGCATCGATCGATATAACAAGGAAGCTCGAGAGTCTTGGAATCGGCACGAACAACACTGTTACCTTCACAGTTTCCCAAGAGGTCGAGTTGATACTGGCAAAGATCGAGGGTAGAGCTGAGGCTGTAAAGAAGGGAATACCCCTGACGACAGTTTATGAGACGAATATGGGCGGGAGACTAGATGATCACATAAGGGAAGTTCAAGCTGAAAGTCTGATCAATAAAGCCCTAAAGAAATTTGATGATGCAAAATCCGCATTAAAAGATCTGGCAACGAAGCTTAATGCGTGGGATGAAATTAAGGATATGGAATCCATAGAGGATATGGTTAAGACTTTAAGTAGCAGAAGATTTCTCAGACCTTTAAATAAGAGTCCCCTCATAGAGTTCCTTGCGCAGTCTGGGATTCCATTTAGTTCTAAGGAGAAAGTTAAGGATTACCTTGACAGACTTGAACATGACATAGAGCACTGCGGGATCCTAGTTACAAAGCGTATATATGAGATCTTCTTCTCCCCCAAGAACTTTCCTAAGTGGATTTCCTACCTGAAATCGAAGTATGGACTTACACAGGAGCAGGCTGAGGAGGTTCTGAAGGGAATAGATGTGCTACCAGCCTCCAAGAGACATCCGAGAGAAACTCTTCTAACCTTGGGCAAAACAAACATGACTCATACGGAATTTCCAAATCATCAAATGAACGTATTATCTACAAGTCTGGAAGAAGGCTTCGATATTAAAGAATATGAAGATTCAGTCTTGAAGGAGATCGATCCTGAGCTCCTCCGAAGATTAACTGAAGAATGGACTGACATCAAGGATGAGTTCATAAGATCCTATGAGATTACGCCTCATCAACAAGAGGTTCTCAGAGAGGCTGGAATTGAGGACTGGAGAAAGTATGGAAGCCGCGGAATCAAACCTGAGGAATGGAGAACCTTCGGCGCCACCGTTAAGACGATGAATGAATTCTCAAATAGCTACGAAAGATTTAAGGAGGAATGCATAAGATTCGCCCTTAAACTAAGGGAGGAGCAATCCTCCTAACCTATCCCGTAAACCATAATGGCTTAATATGCCTCTCTATGTGCTCAGCGATGACCCTATAATATTCCTCCTCATTATCAATCAACACCCTTTTTATTCGATCCCGGAAGAGCCAACCTCCATCTTCTCTACGCGCAGTTAATATAGAACCGTAAGTGACGTGAAGCACTTGTCTTCCATTCTCATCGTCAAGGTATGCCTTTTCGAGTTCGTGATCTGCAACCTCGCTTGGATGTGGAATCTTTGATAGGTCAGTGCTGAGATGATAGGTTTTTCTATCTTCCTCGAATCTTTTTATGCTGTAGTCGATTATCTCACGGAATAATTGCGGATCATATCTAGCTATGATTCGCAGTGATTCTAGATAGCTCGTCCCAGAAGTTTTTAGATGTATCATGTCTCTTCCATGTCGGCCCAAGATAGGATATATTGAAAATTTGTCGCTTCCAGAATGGATGCTAAGTTTATAGGGTCCAAACTTCTTGGCTATGAGAACATGATATATGAATGTCTTCTCGAACTCTTTTAGATCGCCGATGTAGTCTATTGCTTTCTCGAATCTCCCTACAAATCTGAGAGCTAATCCTTGAATGTGAATATTTAGTCTTCTTAATTCTAGGGCTATGAAGAGATGCTCAAGTAGGCTTGTAGCCGTATCAGTCTCGTCAACGGACAGTTCTAAATCGTATTTTCCTCCATTAAATAACTTGTCTAGGAGGAGCTTCAGCCTTAGAGTATGGGCGATCGCGGCTGAGTATTTAACAGCGGCTCTGAGGAGATCTTCTTCTGAAAAGGATAATTTCAGCGAATACATCTCATCAGAAGATTTGATCATGAATTCCCTTCCCAAATAAATCTTATAGAGTTCATCTTCTCTACATCCAAGTTCATCCCAAGGTAAGCGTTTAAACTTCTCCTTGAGTGTCTCAAGGCTATACTCGCTAGCTTCATCATCAACATAGTCCGATGGATCTATGGTATACATCGTGAAGCCAGCCTTAAATGTCTCCTTCACGTCCTCCTCGATCTTTAGATGATCGGCGTCAGCCGCAAATCCTCCTCTATAGCCTTCTTGAAAGACGGCCCATGTAACGTCGTCTATGACTTCTCTAGGAGATCTCCCAGTTCGTTTCATCTCTCGAATTGACTGCTGAGCGAGAACTGGGAATACTCCATATTTACGTATGGCTCTAATATGGCCTGGAGTAGCCAATCCTATCCTATCGCCTGTTCCTATCGCTGACGTTAAACCCATTACACGAGGTTTAGTGAATGGGAAGAGCCTGCGTAGCTCAGAGGCATTATGGGAATTGCAAGGGCAAACTTTATAGTTTAGTTTTTCATTCAATCTGCCCTCTTCGTCGCAGAAGAATCTTCTGTGAAGAATATCATGACTCTCCGAGGGATATATTATGACGAGCTTTCGGTCGTATTCTTCCCTGATCAGGAAGAAGACTATATTGTTCTTCTTAGTTATGGATGAATCATAAATCTTTATGGCATGACCCTTCTTGACGAAAAAGTCTCTAAATTTCCGGACGCTACTCTCCATTTCTATCCCATCCGCTATTAGATGAAAAGGCATGTTATAAGCGTTAAAATATAATGCATAAATAATTCTTGACTTGATGGTGATCTGAGGGGTGAATCGCGTGAAGAGGTTATTTAAAAGCACAGGGCTTAAAGAGGGCTATACATGCATAGTTTCACCGGAGAATTCTGAGCTCAAATACATCGAGTTTGGCAGGGTCTTCCTACCGGAGAAAGATGACGAATATTCCAATGCAACTGGGGATCGAGAGATTGTCCTTACAATATTCGGAGGTAAATGCACGGTTCACATTGAGACAGCCGCTCAGAATGTAACTTATAATTCTATCGGTTACAGACGTAACGTCTTTCTAGGTAAACCCACAATGCTGTATATTCCGCCAAATGCCAAATATGAGATAATAGCCGAGTCAGCATTGGAGATAGGCCTTTCTTCTGCTCCTAGCAGTTCAGATTCTCCACCAATCCTCGTGAAGCCCGAGGATGTTATTGAGAATGAAGTTGGAGCTTGGAACTGGAAAAGAACCGTCTATACGGCTATTGGGGAGAACGTGAAGGCTCAAAGGCTGCTTGTAGGAGAGACGTTTAACCCTCCTGGAAACTGGTCGAGTTATCCCCCGCATAAGCATGACATGATAGGTCCGTTTGAAGCTAAGTTGGAGGAAGTATACTTCTTCAAGGTTAATCCGCCTGATGGCTTTGGACTGCAAAGGATATATACGGCTACGGATGATGAGGAGCCCTTCGATGAAGTATTCCTACTAGAGAATGACGATACCGTTGTCATTCCACGCGGCTATCATCCAGTCGTTGCAGCTCCCGGTTGTCAGCTCTATTATCTCTGGGTGCTCGCAGGCGATGAGAGAAGATACGGAGCATGGTCTAATGATCCAAGATACGATTGGCTGAAGAATTGTGAATCCATAATTAAGAGCGCAACTGAAACTTAATGGCCATTTACCCTTAATTTTTCTCTGATGATCCGTATGGCCCGTTTAATTACGGCTTCATAATCTCCTATCCCATCAACTCCAGCCGCGGTTGAATGGCCTCCTCCCATGCCGTGGAAATACTCGCCCAGAGGCTTAGCTAAGTCTCTTCCCAAATGGAAACCTGTCTTCCTATAAAATTCGGGGTCAGACCTTATGCTTATCTGCAACTTATCATCCTTTTGGCCTACAATTAATGCTAGATGTGCGCCCATCTCAATTAAAGCTCGGGCAGCTGATGCCTGAAATGAGCTTACATGGGAGAATACTATAAGCCAATCATTTATCCGCATTAGCTGCATTCTCCTGCAAGCCTTAAGTCTGGCTATGCGCTCAGAAAGATCCAGGGGGATCGATAGACGAGAAAGGATCTGCTGGGCGTCAACGCCTAGGTCTATAAGCGTCGCTGCAACCTTAAATGTATTGGACTTTGCAAGTACAAAATGCTTAGTGTCGAAGGCTATTCCCAAAAATATCGCTTGAGCCTCCTCCTTTGAAGGTTTAATATTCTCCTCCTCATAAAATCTATAGATTATCTCGCATGTTGAGGATGCGTTTTCGTCGCAGACGATTAAGGATGCTATCCGCTCAGTCTCAGGATGGCTTGCATGATGATCAATAACTATAAGGGGGGCGGTTGACTTCTTCACTTCTTCCTCCCAAGGTCCAAGCTGCTTGATCGTGTTAGTATCTAGCATTATGATGATATCTGCTGGGAGCTTCAGACGATCAACCGTTACCTTTACCGGCAGAAGATCCAGTATGGACCTAGATAGTTTATTTATTCCCTCGGGGGAGGCTATTTCAATCTCGGCCCATCTATGTATACGCTTTAGAAGTCTCTTAAGAGCGAAGGCAGAACATAGGGCATCTGGATCAGCATTTTGGTGGCAGAGAAGAAGTATCCGCCTTGGAGATACCTCTTGAATTAAGGATTTGATTGCCTGGAATGACAAGATATTTCCCTCAAATAATCCTCCGCCGTCTTGAAGGCGGCGTTAACAGCTCCCTTGACTAGCTCCTCAACATTAACGTATCTGAGAACAGGAGAGAGCCTCACCTCCACGTCTACCCTAAGATTTAATGTTTCAGAGTCCATTGAGTCTACTGATATTGATATGTCTGATATTCTCCTTTTAGGAACTCTTGAGGTTATGTATCTTCTGGCAGCCTCCTCCGCTATTTCGCATAGCCTCTCCAATTGTTCATAGGTTAGCCTCATCTTCCTCATTCGGCGGATTCACCGTTATTGCGACGAGAATGGACGTAGATCCCGCTGAAGCTTTTCATTCAGTTCTTTAATCTGACTTCTAATTCTCTCTTCTTGCTTTCCAAGAACTGAGACTCTCATATTCGCTAATTCTTTCCTCTCCTTAAGCTCCTCCGTTACCTTAGACTTTTCAGTCTTGATGAGTAGGGAACCCACAGACTTATATATAACGCCATCATCCGGAGTCTTCTCAAGCTCTTCAAGGGCCTTATCAACCTCTAAGAGTTCAAGCTCGACCTGTTGCTTCTGAACCAGTATGTTTTGGAGGGTTTGCTGTAGCTGCTGTAGCCTTAACAATCTCTCCTGAACGGCTGGCGGAAGCTTAATCTCACCGCTCATCCTTGACATTCACCCTCACTAAATTCTCATCATAAATACGTAATGCATCATTTAAAGTGTTTTCCTTAGAGGATAATCCGATTTAAACACGCTTGAATCTACTATAGCGTCAGCCGTATTCCCTCTCAATTTGAAGAGATCTTCCAGAGTGCTGTTCGGTGGTGCCCTCTATACATGAAGAGATTTCCAAAATTTGTTCTTTAAAGAAAGTACGCAACGGCCAGTTTTCCTACAACGTATAAAATTCCTAGAGAAATTATATATTGTCATCATCGTTTCTATTCGTCTATGCAAGATAAATCTCGCAATAAAGTAATACTTAATTATGATGAGACTGAAGTCTCTTGAAAAGTTTCGGGCGAGAGCACATTATGAAGCAGCTCATCCACAACGGAATTCTAATTCCGAAGTATGAGTGGAAGCGGCTTCATATACGAGTGAAAGGTAAGAGGATACTGTTATCTCCGAAACAGGAGGAAATGGCAGTTGCTTGGGTAAAGAAGATGGGAACAGAATATGCTAAGGATAAAGTTTTCGTCAGGAACTTCTTTAATGACTTCTCTAAGGCACTTGGCTTAAATAAGACCTTAAGCCCAGAAGACTTCGATTTTTCGGAGATCATGGACTACGTACAGAGGGAGAAGATACGAAAAGAGCAGTTGACGAAAGAGGAAAAGAAGCGTCTAAGAGAGCAGAGGAAGGCTGAAAGAGAGGCACTTAAGGAGAAGTATGGCTACGCGATTGTTGATGGTGTTAAAATGGAGATAAGCAATTTCGTGGCCGAACCGTCTTGCATCTTTATTGGACGTGGAAAACATCCCAAAAGGGGAAGGTGGAAGGAGGGGCCGAGTGAGGAGGATATAGAACTTAATCTCTCTCCCGATGCCCCTAGGCCTCCGGGAAATTGGAAGGCGATCGTCTGGAAGCCCGACGTTATGTGGATCGCAAGATGGAGAGACAAGTTATCCGGAAAAATGAAGTATGTCTGGCTGGCTGAAAGTAGCGAGCTCAAGCAAAAAAGGGATATTGAGAAGTTCGATAAGGCGATGGAGCTCAGAAGGAACATAAAGAAAGTAAAAGATCACATCATGAAGAATCTAGATGCGGATGATCCTATTAGGAGGAAGACTGCGACTGTATGCTATTTGATCGATAGGCTCAAGATAAGGGTTGGGGATGAGAAGGATCCTGAGGAGGCGGACACCGTTGGAGCGTCAACCTTAAGGCCGGAACACATAAAATTCGGAGATGATGGGACTGTAACATTTAAGTTTCTGGGAAAAGATTCTGTTCTTCACATCTTTAAGGTTAAGCTTCCAGACGTTGTCATTAGAAACTTGAAGGAATTCTCTGCTAGTGCTAAGTCGTCGATATTCGATGGTGTTAATTCGAAGCGTGTAAGCGAGTTTCTGGATGAGGTGCTCACGGGCCTCTCAGCGAAGGTCTTCCGCACATATTATGCCTCAAAGGCCGTTGAGGAGAAACTCAATGCTATCCTCGTCAAAAGGGATGATCCAGACTATGTTAAGAAGTATGTGGCGGCCCTAGCGAATCTTGAAGCCGCAAAGGTATGTAATCATCGCCGCAAGATCCCGAAGACTTGGAGGGAATCGCTGAATAGAAGGAGAGAGAAGCTGAAGGAGAGAATGCTGAGGGCTAAGGAGAGGGAGTTGAAGATCAAGGAGAAGATTAAGGAGAAGAGGATGCAGTACGTTGAGCGTCTCAGGAAATATAAGGAAAGATTGGAGGCTATGGAGAAGAAGATCATCGAGCTTAAACAGCAGATATCTGAGAGGGAGAGGAGCGGAAGATCCACTAAAACACTGAGAAAAAGAGCGTCAAGCCTTAGGAAGAAGATGAGGAGACAGAGGGAGAAGATCAGGAGGCTTAAGGAGAGATATAGGGAGCAGATGAGAAGGCTTCAAGAGAGGCTTGTAAAGCTCAAAAAGAGGGAACGCGCATACATAGAGAAGGCCAAGCTCCAAATCGATATTAAAGCCAAGACTGGAAACTATAATCTGAATACCTCACTCAAGAGCTATATCGACCCTAGAATCTACTATCGGTGGGGAGAGGCCGTCGGATTCGATTGGAAATTATATTATCCGAAGTCTCTTCAAAAGAAGTTCTCTTGGGTCGAGAGATGCATGGAGAAGAGATGAGATCAGCAGCCTGAGATCATCTCGTATGGAATTGTTTTGCCGAAGAATTCCGGAGGTCCATTCTTTTCCTGACCATACCTCACTATAGGCTTTGTGAGGTGCCTCTGTGAACGTGGAGACGTGATGTATAATCCCGGCTTCAACTCTCTTGGCTTTTCAGAAGCGATCTTTTTCAGGTCTCTGCCGTGAAATCCGCACTTCTTGCATTCAAAGCCCTTACTCCTACCCATCGACTTCATCCTCTTGCCGCAGATGGGGCACTGAGGATTCCGATAGATGAGATCCGGCGCGAGCTTTAGGATTCTAATCTTCTCAGCATTTATGGTTAATGGATTCCCAGACGAAGGCGGGCGGACTCCGCCATAAACCTCAACGACATCGCCCACGATCAATTTCTTCGCTATCTTCCGCAATATACCCGTGGGCTCATAGGCTGCACAGTCAACCTCTCCAGTCTCATCCTTAATCTTGAAGATCACATGTCCACCCTGGATCGTCCTTGGCTTCTCTGAGACTACACCCTTGATTTTCACCGGATTATATGGCTTGATCTCGCTGATGGTTGACGCTCTTACTAGATGAGCATCCGTTCCCTGATTCGTTCTGAATATCACCCATCGTTCGACAGGCTCCCTTGAAATTACGAGTTCATGGCCACGTCTAACGGCTTCAGCCGTCTCCCCCCTTATGCCATAGAGAACCGGGTCGGGTCCATGCGGAGTTATGAGGACCCTGCCCTTTTCATAATCGAAATTATTGAAGACTAGACTGCCTAGTTCCTTATCCATTCGGATAACTGATTCCACATCGATCCTTCGCTTCGTTCCGCGATTCTCCGGAACTCGATAGGCAAGAAGCTCATATGTATAGTCGTCTTTGAGCTCTTCTCCTATAGCGGCTAGACCCCCAATTATCCCCCTTCCCCTCTTAAATCCAACGGCCTCAGCATGATACTTCTTTATGAGGCTTAAGGCCTCGTCCATGCTCACAAGTCCAGTTATAGCCCTTCTTGCGAAATCCCTAATCTCATCCGGCACGTCTCCGTACAGAAAGACTATTCCCGGATCGGTTCCTTTATACTCAAGATCAGCATTCTCCTCTATAGCTTGAATAACACATTCCCTCATCTCATCTAACAAAGACTCCTCACATTCAATTCTTAGGCAGAGAGCCCCATTCCCCCTAGTCTTCCATGGAACATTCGGATTTAATCTTATCAGTCTAGGATAATCGAGGAATGACGCTCCAAGCTCATGTAGCCTCTCAACTAGCAGAGCCGCTATGTATGTCGTGCATCCTCCACGAGGAGAGTCAGTATCATCGAATCCAATATTTAATTTCATTTACGCTCCGATCCTAAGAAGCAGATGTCCTGAAGAGGCATTTTATTTCTTTAGGCGGAAGGGAATAAATTAAGTTTGTCGGAGCATATTGAAAATCCTTATTAATGAATTATGACTTTATGATTTCTTGCCGGATGACGAAAAGGCATTTGTTTGATTGTGGATGATAGGTCAGAGTTAAACTGACGGCAAAGAACCCCCTCATTCTTTAGGAGCGGCCAGATCCATTCTGCTAATATTTTAGCTCTCGACACTTTTGCTAGATACCTCATGGGATGGTAAGGGCTAAATATGATAAGATGGAGTTTTCATTCAAGAAGTGATGGTGAGGTTGGATGATAAAGATTGGTTGTGCGGCATATTCGTATCGGGATTACCTCAAGGATGGAAGGATGAAGTATGAAGATTTCATTGAGGAGGCATATCGTATAGGGCTTGACGGTATTGAGATGACGCTATACTGGCTTCCAACTAAAGAGGCTTCGTTCTTCAGGAGGATTAAGAGACTTGCTCTCTTTAGGGGTTTGCCAATTTCATGCGCTGGGATCTCCACGAACCTCTGTATTCCACACGCATCTGAGAGAGCGAAGGTTGTTGAGTCCATTAAAGAGGGACTGAGGATCGCCCATGAGCTTGGAGCTCCATGCCTTCGTATATTTGGAGGTGAGGTTCCAAGCGGATACTCGGATGCCGACGCTATGGAATGGATAACGGAAGCGATCAATTCATGCCTAAAAGATGCCGAAGATAATGGTGTAGTTGTAGCCCTTGAAAATCACGGCGGCATCACCGCCAGCGCAGATAATGTGATTAGGATCATTGAGAGTGTGGATTCGCCGTGGTTTAGAGTGAATTTAGACCTTGGCAATTATAGAGGATCTACTTACGAGGAGATCTCTAAGACTGTTCCATATGCCGTTCACATCCATGCTAAGGTGAGCGTCGGAGGCAAGAAGATCGATTACTACAGAATTAAGGAGATCCTTAAGTCTGGCGGCTATAATGGCTTTCTGTCTATAGAGTATGAGGAGAAGGAAGATCCGAAGATTGGAATTCCGAAATTCGCAAAGCATCTGTTTGAGGTGTTCTCCTAAACATTTCGGTGGTTATGGATATGGATGAAAGAGTTAATGTTGGAATAGCCGGGCTAGGAAGAAGCGGATGGAACATTCACGCTAGGCTCCTCGCGGAACTACCGGATAAATACAGGGTTGTAGCGGTCTCTGACCCAATAGGTGATAGAAGGAAAGAAGCCGTGGAGAAGTTTGGATGTAGAGCATATCCAGAATTTGAGGGTCTCATAGGAGATGAAGATGTTGAGTTGGTAGTTATAGCCACGCCAACACATCTTCATGCTCCCTACACGATAAAGGCTCTGGAGGCGGGAAAGAATGTAGTCTGCGAGAAGCCGATGGCAACAAACCTGAGGGAGGCTGACATGATGATAGAGGCCGCAAAGAAAACCGGGAAGATATTAACGATATTCCAGAATAGCCTGTTCGCTCCTGACTACCTAAAAGTTAAGGAGGTAATACAATCAGGGAAGCTTGGACGTATAGTCCTGATAAAGATTTATAATCAATCGTTTGGCAGACGATGGGATTGGCAGACGCTGAAGAAGTTTGGGGGAGGAGAACTAAGGAATAATGGGGTGCATCTTATAATTCAGGCTCTTCAACTCATAGGGGAGAGAAAGCCGGAGGTCTTCTGTGATTTGCAGAGAACTCTAACGTTAGGGGACGCTGAGGATCACGTAAAATTGATCTTAAAGGCTCCGGACTCGCCGCTAATCGATATAGAAGTTACACATGCATGCGCCTATCCTCAGAGCCGCTGGCTCATAATGGGAACGCAGGGAGGCCTGACTGGGAGCTCCGAATCCCTGAAATGGAAATACTTCAACCCTAAGGATCTCCCCCCTAGGAAGGTTGAGGTGGAACCTACTCCGGACCGCAGTTATAATGTTGAGGAGATACCTTGGAAGGAGGAGGGCTGGAGCCTAAAGGAAGATTATCAATCCGGAGGAATAACCTTCTATAAGGAGCTTTATAAGACGTTACGTTACGGAGCGCCTGTCCCCGTCTCTCCAGAGCTCGTTCGTAAGGTTATGTGGATAATAGAGAGATGCTTCGAGCTATGCGGGGCGTAAAGCATCCGAGGAGAACTAATATATCGCAGAAGATCCCGTTAGGAATCCATCTATTTATTAGACTGTTCTCTTCTTGAATTCTCTTCCAACGATCATGGTTGACGTATACGTTATGCTCGGTATTGTTCGGATCTGCTCTGTAGCCGAATCGAGCTCCTCGAGATCCTCAGCGTATAATTCAACGATCAAATCGTATTCGCCATATACTATGCAGACTTCTGAGACGAAGGAATACTCAGCGATTTTCCTGCAAGTCTCCCTTTCGCTTCCAGAACTGACCTTACAGAACACATAAGCCCTTATACCATGCAATTTTTTTTCCTCCAATTCGTTCCTCGCTAATTAAGGAGCAGAAGGCTACTCCGAAGTTTTCGATAAGGCTTCTATTACGATCATCGTTAATGTGGAGCGTACCTTCTCAATCTTTCTTATGCGCCAAGTTATGATATCCTTGAGTTCATCCATAGAGTCTGCTTTGACCTTTGCTATGATATCGTATACTCCGTAGACGCTGTAAGCTTCCTCAACGCCCTTTACCTTCTTGAGTTCATTCAGGATCTCCCTTTCAGATCCTATCTCGGTATTTATTAGAACGAAGGCTATGGGCAAGCCTTCCTCAACCCTTTCCTCGTTTAATGCCAAATTAGATTCCTCTGATCGAGTAAACGATCAGGCCTTTCTTACTTAAATATTTTCGCCATTTCGGGATAGGGATAGCCTTATCAATATATGCATCCTATCATTGAGGGGGTTAAAAGGCTTGAGTCTGCATCGTAAATTTAAGGTTCAGATCCGCTTGGTTGAGGAGAGGGAGAAGGATTACTGGTTCGATATGAGCCTAAGATCCCTCAGAGAAGGGAAAGTGCGATATTACCGAGTAAAAGACGAATTGACTGGGGAGTGGCTATTCAAGGTCTGCAGGGACGAGGAAATGAAAAGGGTGATAGTTAAGGCTCTTAAATGCCCGGCTGGCGGGGGCTTCGCTCAGCTTGAGGGCAAAACCATGCTCTTCCAGAAGGGGTTAATAGAGGGATACTACTACGACGTGATCTCGCTTTCCTACATGGATGAGGAAAATCGCCTAAGAAGAATGCTACTAAGCAGCATAGATGAAGTTCCTGAAATGATCAAGGAGGACTTCAAGATCATGAAGTATGAGGAGGCCGTTGGAAGCAGGCATGGAGGAAAGAAGATCGTGGTTCTCTGTGAAGAGAACGATGAGAGGGGCATGATTCTTCTCTTCCTCATCGAGAGAGCCTGGCCGATACTGAAGGCCTCTCCGGAAACGTTAATGAAGGCCTCATCGCTCCTTCGGTTAATAAAGGATCTTGAAAAGGCAAGATTGGAGGAGATCTATGAGGCTGCTGAACGTCAATTCAGCCTTAAAAAAGAAGTGGTTGACGCTCTGCTCGGCCTTCTAGAGGAGGAAGGCTTGATTCATAGGATTGAAGAATACGTAAAAACAAAAGATTAACATTAACTTACAGACATATTGGTTTTGCAGTTCCCAGATCAAGATCAGGACGTATGGAGGCGTATGGTTTTGGATACGGATGTGCCGGTCATAACTACTAGGGAGATGCGTGCCTTAGATATCAACGCTGAGTATTTCGGCATATCTAGGCTTCAGCTCATGGAGAATGCTGGTAGAAATGTAGCCGCTGAGATAGCAGCCCGCTTCCGCCCGAAGGAAACTACAGTTGCAGTCTTTTGTGGGCTAGGCGGAAATGGCGGGGATGGATTCGTGGCATCTAGGCATCTAGCATGCTTCGGCTTTGATGTGCATGTGATCCTAGCCGGAAGATCCACACGAATAGTAGATGGGAATGCTAGGAGAAATTGGGAAGCCCTAAATTCGCTTAGAAGTTCGATCCGCATATATGAAATTAGAGACTCGTCGGTCATCCCTGAAGTTAGGGCGGATGTTGTGGTTGACGCCCTCTTAGGAACGGGATTGAGGGGTCCTCCACGTCCGCCGATCTCCCAGATGATTAAGATGATAAATGAGATGGATGCCTTTCGAGTTGCAGTTGATATCCCGAGCGGAATAAACTCCGAATCAGGGGAGGTCTTAGGTGAAGCCGTTAAGGCGGATCTGACGATAACATTTCATAAGGCTAAGCCTGGGCTTCTAAAGGCGGAAGAATACGTTGGGGAGCTCATAATTAAGCATATTGGGATCCCGCCGGAAATCGAGAGGTTTGCGGGTCCAGGAGATGTAATTGTAGCCTTGAAGCCTAGACCCCAAGAATCTCACAAGGGCGATTTTGGTAGGCTCTTAATAGTTGGGGGTAGTGAGACGTACTCTGGCGCTCCTATGCTGGCGGCATTGGCTGCGTTGAGGGCTGGGGTTGATCTGGCCTATATTGCGGCTCCGAGAGAGACAGCCTACGCAATATCATCATTCTCCCCCGACCTGATAACCTTAAAGCTTGAGGGCGATCATCTGAGCGGCGATAATCTGCCCGTGATAAGGAGAGTTCTTGAGAGGGCGACTGCCATGATAATAGGTCCAGGGCTTGGGCTGCATAGAGAAACAGCTGATGCAGTGAATATCCTTATAAAGGAGGCTGAGAGACTAAAGATTCCAATATTGCTGGATGCTGATGGATTAAAGGCCTTCGCCGGGTCAAAGAGGAGGCTTGAGACATCAGCCGTATTAACGCCTCATGCCGGAGAATACAGGATGCTTACTGGATCGATTCTGCCAGATGATTTTGATGAGAGAGCCGAGATCGTCAGGAAGACCGCTCAGGACCTAGATGCGGTGATCCTGCTTAAGGGTCACGTGGACATCATATCTGACGGTTATAGGGTAAAATTGAACTTTACTGGAAATCCGGGTATGACTGTTGGCGGAACTGGGGATGTCCTGTCTGGCATTGTTGGGGCATACTTGTCTTGGGGAACCGATCCCTTCGAGGCTGCTGTTGCAGGGGCATTCATAAATGGCGCGGCTGGAGACTTCGTTATTGCCGAGAAGGGATATCACATGGTTGCATCTGACCTTCTAGAGTGGATACCGAAGGTCATGAATGACCCGATGTCCCATCTTAACTTAAAGACCAAGTCTCACTAGGGTTTAATGCGCAGTTTAGTGTGATCAGTCTTGTATTTTGATGTTCTCCTACCCTCTGTTCTCTTCGTCATAATAGTTCTCTCGATATTCCTTCAGAGGAGACTCGAAAGGAGGATGATCATCCTCGTTGAGGAGGCGAGGATCAGCCTTCGGGAGGCACTTTTGATTGTTGCTTTTATGGGGATCGCTGTTACGGCCATAGCGTTTATTCCGGGAATGGCGATCCAAATAATCTTCTTGGCGGCGTACTCATACATACTATTCTCCTTTGTCTACGTAGCCTACAAAAGATGGTATTTGGCTATTGTCCCGCCAATAATCTTCGTATGCTCCTACTTTCTCTGTTGGAATCTGATAGTCTTCAATATATTTGCCATAATATTCTCCATGATCATCGCGGTCTATGCCAGCGGCCTTTTCTCCTGGCTGACGGTATGGATATTCGCTATACTTTTGACCATAATGGATGTCATCCAAGTCTTTTTTACTGGATTCATGGGGCGATCAGCCGTAAAGATGATGAGGCTTAAGCTTCCAGTTCTGCTTCTGCTTCCTACATATCCGTATGGCCAAACCATCGGCTTGGGACTTGGAGATGTCTTCCTCGCAAGTCTACTCTCGATTCAGATGGCCTCCAAGTATGGCGTGAAGGCTGGAATCCTAACTGCCGCAACGAATAGTCTGGCCATGTTCATATTTGAGGCCGCACTGCTGAACACTATGTTTGCCCGATTCTTTCCAGCAACGCTTGTAGTCATAGCTGGCTCAGCGATGGGACTATGGACAACATATATGATGCGGAGACAATAATGGATGATGAGCGGATGCTCAGCTAATTCTATTCTCATCAATATAGCGTCTAAGTCTCTTTAGCCCTTCCCTTATATCTTTCTCTGATGCAGCGTATGAGAATCTTAGATGATCGCCTTCGCCTTCATTCTTAAATCCGAAGTGTATGTCAGAGAGGACTGCAACTCCAGCCTTATAAAGGAGATTCTTCCTGAACTCCTCAGCATCCTTAGCGCCGACCATCCTGCAAGCCTCAGTTACGTTCGGCCATACGTAGAAGGCTCCTCCCGGTTTTAAGCATTTTATGCCTTCTATGCCATTGAGGCCTTCAACGATTATGTCGCGTCTCTTCTTAAATGTCTCAACCATCCTCTCAGTCTCGTCCTGCGGTCCCGTCAATGCGGCTAGGGCTGCATATTGGTTCGGATGTCCAGCGCATGAATCTGTATTCGTAACCCATCTTGAGAGGTACGGAGCTAGCTTCTCATTCGCTGCGAATCCTATCCTCCATCCGGTCATGGCGTAGGCCTTTGAGACTCCGTCGACTATTATGGTTCTCTCCTGCATCTCGGGGATCGAGGCTATGCTTACGAATTCGCCGTCATAGACTATGCGTGAGTATACTTCATCTGAGAAGATCCAGAGGTTATCGTATCTCTTCACTATGTCTGCTATTTGCTCAAGTATCTCTCTGTCTAGGAATCCGCCTGTTGGATTATGCGGAGAGTTCAGTATGATCAGTCTGGTCTTCTCGTTTATCTTCTTCTCTAGGTATTCGATGTCGAATGCGTATTCCTTGCTTTCAAGTAGTGGTATGGGGACTGGTTTGGCTCCGCATGCTCTGATCTGCGACTCGTATATTGGGAAGCCCGGATTTGGATATATGACTTCCTCCCCTTTTCCGT
This sequence comes from uncultured Candidatus Bathyarchaeia archaeon, assembly GCA_964508155.1. Classification (GTDB taxonomy): domain Archaea; phylum Thermoproteota; class Bathyarchaeia; order Bathyarchaeales; family DTEX01; genus B63. The sequence continues at coordinate 18,123 of CAZDRE010000004.1, read as the reverse complement.
AGTCGGTTACGGTTTGGATCACGTAGGATATGAATGGCTTTGCGCCGTTTGCGACTACTACCCATTCGGGCTTCACGTCTATGCCTCTGGTCTCGGAGAAGTATTCTGCCACTGCCTCTCTGAGCTCGGGTATGCCGGGTGAGGGTGTATATCCAGTCTTTCCCTCCCTTATTGCCTTTATCGCCGCTTCCTTGATGTGCTCCGGCGTGTCGAAGTCTGGCTGTCCAATGCAGAAATTCACGATATCCTTTCCCTGACTGACGAGTTCATTTACCTCCTTTAGGACGACGAAGGCATTCTCGGTGCCAAGGTTCCTCGTTCTTTCAGAGATATTGAGCATTTAAACCCCTACCCTTTTTTTAGCCGTTTATAAATTGGCGTTTGCCCCACTCATTTTGTCATATCTGATTGAAAAAGCTTTCGCTTCTCGCTGTAGAAGAATTTCATTCGTTGGGAGAATTGTGGATTTTGCTTATGCCTGTATCTTATATCTTAGTATCGCTGCTATTCCGCCGAAGGCCTTCCAGAGCATCTGTCCCTCCTCAGTCTCGGTTGAGATCATCTCTACATTTGCATTTGAGATCTCGGCTAGCTTGGCTAGATCCTCGATTATCTCGGTCTTCTCGGCGATGCGTAGGGTTGCCAGCTTACATTTTGGGCATTGATGATTGCCTATGGACTGTTCGAGTGTTTGGGCTTCCCTTTCGATTAGGGTTTGTTGATATACGTGTCCGCAGGATGTGCATTCTATTTTAACTCTGACTTTATCGAGTTTCTCGGAGAGTAGCAGCGTTTCGACTATTCCGTTCTGTAGGGCTCTTCTAACCTCGTTCTCTCCGTATGTTGCGAGTCCTGTGTCATGGCCGATCTCATAGAGGAATTTCTGCATGATGCGTTTTTCCTCTACGTATCTGACGTTCCTCATTATCTCCGGGGCCTTCTCGACTATCTCTTCGACTCCCTGCTCATCCGTGTAGGCGGTATCCACGACCGCTATGATCTTCTCCTTTAACCTATAATCCAAGTATCTGCCCTTCTCAAAATCAAGCTTTGTTGGTCCGGGACCACCAATAATTATTCCCTTCAAATCTGGAATTGAGAGGAAGATCTCATTTGCGTGATTTCCAACTCTCCTAAAGAACTCTATTAGTTGCATCTCCCTAAGCCTCTCAAATCTCCTGGCTGACTGACCACCAGCCCTGTGCTTTCCGGGAATACCAGACGTTATCTTCTGCACAATTTTCATACGCCTACCCGTTAACGTTGCGAACGTCGCTTCGCTTGAGTCCATAAGAATAATCCCGTAGGTCTCTGTTTCCTTAAGCAGATCCATAAGATGCTCGAGATGAAACTTCGAGTCGCACCTATACAGATAGATCTTTATCGGCTCGGGAGGAATTATCACATAGGGCCCTTCAAGCTTCTCGCTTCCAGGTCCATTCTGTGGTATGGCCCCGCAGAAAATGACGAGGCCGTTTTCCGGAACGGTTTTGAAGAGCTTTACTCGCTGAATGACCTTGACTATAGCATCCTGGACGTTCTTCCTTGTAGTGTTGGATTTGATGTTTGATGCTGTTCCCCACTCATTCTTCAGCATCGAGACTATCTCGCTTATCTGTCTTCCAGGCGGAATATACAGCGAAATGAGCTCTGTTCCCCGGCCCTGCTTTGAGGCTAGGCTGTCCAGTATCTTTTTTAGGCGGTATCTCTCTAGGGATGTTCTCTTCCCCTCCATGAATGATGCACCCAAATGAAACCTAGTAGCATAAATTGGGGTTCTTCTAAATAGACGGGGTTCACAAATTAAAAGATTTAGTTATCTCCTTTTTGATGATCTGCCACTTAAGCTCCTAATCTGTTTCTCTACGCTCCTAAGTAGATCCGGCTTCTGAATGAGGAGGACGGCTAGGGAATGTGAGCATCTTCTCCTCTTAACAAAGCCGGGACAATTACAGCTGATCGTCCCATCAATTTTCTTCACAACGGTATAGGTGCCATGCTCACCAATAACATTATAGACTCCATCACCCACCTGCTCCACCCTTCTCCTCCGAACGAGATCGTATGCCTTCTCAATCATCCTATCCAAAGACAAGTCGGACCACGCAATACAAAATCAAAATTATATTTGGAAGGGCAGTATTTAAGTATCGCCAAAGAGACATGAAGGTTCAGTATGGGCATGCGGTAGTTCTGCGAAGGCGTGGTGTGGAGAGAAAGCGATATGTATGTTTCTTGGTGTCCGGACTTAGATATTGCAAGTCAGGGAAAAACTGTTGAGGAGGCTTTAAATAATCTCAAAGAGGCAATTGAGCTTTACTTTGAGGATGAGGATGCCCAAATTCCAACTAAAACTTCACAGCCTATATTAGCAGTGGTGAGCGTTGAAATTCATGCAAAAACTTCCACTATTATCGGGTCGTCAAGTGATTAAGGCATTAGCCAAAGCAAGGTTCAAAGTTGTGGGTTGAACCGGAAATAAAGAGTGGCACGTTAAATCAATCACGAGACGATTAGGCTTATTCTCCCGGCGAGTTTCTCAAGCTCCTTAAATGATGAATAAATGAGTTTCAGTAAGGCTACTCGGGCAGATCTATAAGTTGATCTGGCCTTAATAACCGATTATTTAACAGTAATCTTAATGGTGAATTCGCATAATTATTTTTGGTTGCGATGCTTGATCATATTCAGCCATTTCTTCTTGAGTTTGCAGACTACTGTGTATGCTGGGTCGTAGACGTTTCCGATTTCGTATTCTATGCAATGCCCAAGTAGGGTGTGGGCTTCATATCCGTCTAACCCATAATCCTCTCTAAGCCACCGTATCATCTCGGTTGTGGCGTGTTGTAATGCCTGATCCAAAGGCCTGGCATTCCCGATGGTCATTATGTACTTGTCATTCTCGGCTCTAGGCCATATTATCTCCTTGTTCTTCAGCAGATTTACGCTGAATTCTACATCGAATGAGACTTCTATTCCCGTGCCGAGTATCTCCCCATCTCCCTGAACGGCATGTCCATCACCTAAAAAGAGTAGTGCTCCATCAACGAATACTGGAAGATACACGGTAACTCCTGATGTGAGTCCTTTGTAATCCATGTTTCCGCCGTATCTCCCGGAGGTGGCAGATGAGATTGCCTGCTCCCTTGGAGGGGCGACTCCCAGGCATCCGAGCATCGGATTCAAGGGCAGAACGATCTCTCCAAGATTGATCTTCGGCTCTAAGAGCCTCGCCGTTCCTTTCTCCAGGTCTATCTCCCACTCCACAGTTAAAGCCTTCATGGGATATTCGTTAACATACTCTGCATCCAGAATATGCGGGGCGATCCTTGCAGATGACCTCCCAATTCTTCTGTTTGGCCATAGTCTCCTTAGATGGACGGCTAGTGTGTCTCCGGGCTCTGCTTTCTCCACGTGGAATGGGCCGGTTAGCGGGTTTCCGCGTTTAGCCACCTGCCTGTCGGAGGAGTCTCTTCCGGCATTATCAACGGTTGATGTTATGATGATGTCTCCGTCTGACACTTTTAGGGCGGGCTTGTAGGTTCCGAAGGCATTGTAATAGATTTTAGGCTGAAACTTATGGATCATATGTATGGGCCTCCTCTGTATCATATTGGGGTTGCTGGTATTAAAGTGGTTTATTGTGGCGAGCTGAGACTCTTATAAGTTTGGATTTGCCTATTTCTGTTGTATGTCGGCTGCTGATATAGCCGTGAGGGCTCTGAAGGGCTTGGAGCCGGAGGACTTCCGTATACTCTCGGTAGTCGAGGTGGATATGAGTAGGCATAGGTATGTCCCGGAGGATGACATTTCGAGGTTGACGGGCTATCCGCGGAAGCAGGTTCAGTATAGGTTGCAGAGGCTTTGTGGTTTGGGTCTCCTTTACCGCTGGGTAGGCCCTTATGTGGGCTATGTGTTGAGCGCGGCTGGGTATGATTGTCTGGCTATGAATGCTTTGGTGAAGGCTGATGTTATTGAGGCTTTTGGGAAGCCGCTTGGTGTGGGGAAGGAATCTGATGTTTATGATGCATTGACGCCTGATGGCAGGAGGGTTGCTGTGAAGTTTCATCGTTTGGGTCGTGTAAGTTTTCGTCAGACCAGGAGGTTGAGGGGTTATGTTGCGGATAGGAGGCATGTCTCTTGGCTTTATCAGTCTCGGATGGCTGCGGAGAGGGAATTCGAAGCCCTAAGGATTGTTTATCCGTGTGGGGTTTCTGTTCCGGAGCCTATTGGGCATAATAGGCATGTTGTTGTGATGGATTGTATTGATGGGGCTGAATTGTATAGGGTCTCGGAGTTTCCGGATGCTGATGTGGTCTTAGAAGAGATTATTGCGAATGTTAAGGTTGCTTATTGTAGGGCTGGCGTTATACACGCGGATCTGAGCGAATATAATGTTGTTTTGAAGCCGGATCTTCATGTGCTTATTATTGATTGGCCGCAGTTTGTGAGGATTGATCATCCGAATGCCTATATGCTCTTAAGGAGGGACCTACAGAATATTTTGAGGTTCTTTCGGGGAAGGTTGAGGGTTGAGAGGAGCGTTGATGAGATACTGGATGATATAGTTGGGAGTGGATGTTCGCTCTGACTGGCCTGGGCTGTTCGGCGGCTTGTGGTGATGCTGGCTTGTCTCTTGATGGTTTGCGGGTGTATGCTGTTGTTCCGGCTAGGAATGAGGAGGCGTATTTGGAGGCTACATTGTCGTCGTTGGTTAGGCAGTCTTTGAGGTTGAGCGGCATCATCATTGTTGATGATGGCTCTACTGATGGGACGGCTCGTGTAGCGGCGCGTTACGGTAGTGTCGTTAGGCTTCCAAGTCATGATGAGAGCTATGTTGGTAGGCCTGAGTTGGCTGTTGTCTTTAATGAGGGTTTGAGGAGGGTACCGGATGATTGCGATTACGTTCTTGTTCTCGGCGCTGATCATGTTCTGCCATGCGGTTATCTTGAGAGGTTGATTTCTAGGATGATCGCGGATGATGTTAGGGTTGCTTCTGGCTATATTGCTGGTGAGCCTTATCATCCTGAGATGCCTAGGGGGAGTGGGAGGGTTTATGACTTTAGGCTCTTTAAGGGTATAGGTTTCTTTCCGGTTAATTGGGGTTGGGAGAGCTATGTGCTCTTCAAGTTTATGCAGATGGGTTATGCTGTTCGATGCTATAGGGATATATCGGCTGGTGAGGCTAGGCGGACTGGTAGGAGTGGTAGGAGAATGTATTATTATGGGAAGGCTATGAGGGCTTTGGGTTATGACTTTAAGTATGCAGTTGCGAGGGCATTATTTAATAGGAGTCTCAGCATGCTTTGGGGCTATCTCTCTGGGGACGTTAAGGTGTATGATGATGTTGCCGGTTTCGTTAGGGAGTGGCAGAGGAGGATGTTCTGGAGGAGAGTTAGGGATGTTCTTGGCCTTTAGCGCCTGATCGGATGGGGACGACTTGTTTTGAGGTTTCTGCATGTCCGGTTGATCTATTTGGGCGTGGCATAAAGTGCTCAATAGGTACGAGTACTGCATCGATAGAACAAGCCCAGAGTCTTTGAGTAAGACTGCTCTTGAGGCGTTGGCATGTGGACTGAAGGTTATAAGGTGGGATTGTAGGGTTGTTTCCGGATTGCTTGGGGAGCATAGGCCTGAGAGGGTACACGGGATGGTCTGAAGGATATATGGGCGAGTAAGGCGGAAAAGGGAGATCTTTTCTTCCCGTAAGACTTATTTAGCCCTACAAAAAACTGAAATTCTGTATTGGTGGATTGGGTGATGATGGGGTCTGTATCTGCATGATGGATTTGAGTTCACGCCTCCTCCTCGAGCTACGCAGAAGGGCGCTTAGGAGGGGCGTGTGGTTTAAGGTTCTTAATAGGGCTGAGAGGGCCATTCTAGATCTGGTTCCGAAGTGCGTGGTTAAGCCCAAGAGTCCAAGGCTGATCGATGCAATTGCGAAGATAATAGTGAAGTTAAAGGCTGCATTGGCAAGTCCGGTAATTAAGCTTCGGAGCCAGATCGGGTGGCCCCTAGCCCTAAAAATAAGCCAAATAGCCCAGAAATGGGGAAACAAAAGGGCCCGTGAATGGGCAGAAGACAAAGGCTTCATACAATACTGGACCATTATAAAAATAAACGACATATCGATTTTCAGATAGAGCCGTAGGCATATTCTGGCTTGTCTTCTACGAAGATAAATAGTGAAAATCAAAGAGGCCTTAGTGGATCTGCAGGTTACATGTAGTTATAATTGTCGCTTGATCTTTAGCGGAGTGTTATATTGTTTACCTTGAATGGGCTGAAGATGTCTGGCTGATGGCTGTTTCCAGTCTGCTCTTTGCTTTATAGGAGGGCGTGGCTGTTTGGGTTCTAAGCCCTTTGTGGTTGCTTGTATACCTGCCTATAATGAGGAGAGGAGTATTGCTAGGGTTATTGTTAAGGCTATGAATTATGTTGATAGGGTTATTGTCTGTGATGATGGATCGACTGATATGACTGGTGAGATTGCTGAGAGGCTTGGAGCCGAGGTGATTAGGCATGAGAGGAATCTGGGTAAGGGTGCTGCTCTTAGAACTCTGTTTATGAGGGCTATGGAGCTTGGCTCGGATATTGTTGTGACTTTGGATGGTGATGGTCAGCATGACCCGAGTGAGATACCTAGGGTTGTTGATCCTATAGTTAAGGGGAAGGCCGATATGGTTGTTGGTTCGAGGTTTATTTTTGGCTCCGGGATGGATGCTCCTTTATATCGTAGAATTGGTTTGAGGCTTATTAATCTATTTAGTAAAGTGAGGGTTAAGGATGTTGCTAGAGATACGCAGAGTGGTTTTAGGGCTTTTTCAAGTAAACTGCTTGATTTGATGAGAGAATGTAAGACTGATGGTTATGGTGTTGAGATGGAGCAGTTGGCGATTGCTGTTAAGAATGGTTTTAGGGTTGTTGAGGTTCCGATAACTGTGAAGTATCAGGGTTTGGAGAGGACTTCGAAGAGAAATCCGATTAGGCATGGAGCTGAAATCATAGGAACCATTTTGAGGCTTATTGTGGAGGAAAGGCCACTGTTTTTCTTAGGGATTCCTGGATTTTTACTGATTGTGGCAGGCTTATCTGCTGGGACTTATCTCTTCTGGTACTTTAACATGACTAGATATTTTAGTGTGCCGATAGCATTGATAACGCTTGGATCGCTTTTTCTAGGAGCAATACTTTGTATAACTTCGTTATTACTTTATGCAATAGGAAGGTTGAAGAAAGAGATTCAGAAGTAGTTAAATTAGCAATTATTGGTCGAAGAGTAATATGAATTATATAAATTATATATTAAATGTGCATTAAGAGTAATAAGAGGTATAGTGACAAACAAGGAGGAATAATATTAACATGAAAGTTCTTGTTACGGGTGGTTTGGGTTTTATAGGTTCGAATCTTGTTCGCGAGTTGAAGAGGCGTAGATATGAAGTTTGGGTCTGTGATCTAGTGCATTCTGATAAGGAGAATTATATTCGCTGTGATGTCAGCAAGTACCGGCAGGTTGAGCGTATGTTTGAGGGGCAGGACTTTGATTATGTTTATCATGCTGCTGCGGAGTATGGCAGATGGAATGGCGAGGATTACTATGAGAATCTTTGGCTGACTAACGTTGTTAGTTTCGAAGTATTTGGAAGGATCTAGATGGAATCCGCTCTTATACCGTAGGCTTTAAAATTATACGCAAAATTATAGTTTAATGATTAATACAACAGATATGATTCATATGCCTGAGCTTATTAATTATCGAAGATATGTGAGTCAAGATCTTCGAATTGCTGTAATTGGATTTGGAAAAATGGGCATTTTGCACTCTACTATTCTCAATTTACTTAAGCCCGGATTTGTGAAAGCTATCGTTGATAAAAACAGATATATCACTTTTTTTGCTTCTAAACTGATTAAAGATGTGAAATTCTATCAAGATATAGATAAGATGCTTAGTAAAGAAGAACCTAACATATGCTATGTAACAACACCTGTTTCCTCTCACTATGCCATTGTTTCTAAACTGTTTGAATCTAATGTTAAAAATATTTTTATTGAGAAACCTCCAACAAGAAACCTTTTGGAACTTAAGGATCTCATTAGACATTTTAACAAACAAAAAGTTATGGTTGGTTTTCAGAAGAGATTTGCCTTTCCGTTTAGGTATGCTATTGAATTACTTTCTAAACATATTATTGGAGATATCAAAGAAATCTATGCATATATTAAATCAGGTGACATAACGGAGCCTACGAATAGATTTGATAGATTGGGTAGAGGATGCCTTTTAGATCTAGGTATACATTTAGTAGACCTTCTTGAATGGTTGGTTGGTTTAAAGTCTGTCAAAGAAGCCAAGTATGAAAAGAAACACACTAATGTAGACGATTACTTCCAAGCAGAACTTATAGCGAACAATGATGCAAGGGTATATATGGAGGTTACATGGTCCGATTCAAGTTATCGCTTACCTGAAACTTATATTAAGATTAGTGGAGAAATTGGTGTGCTTAGAGTTACCGGGGATTATATAAAGGTAGAGTTTAATAATGGCGTGAACAAGGTATTATTTAAACCTCAATTTTACCAAAGTATACCTCCGGTTAATCTTGCTGATCCAGAGTTCACCCTTGAGAACATACATTTCCTATATAGCATATATGAAAAAGTAGAACCTTTAACAAGTTTAATTAATGTAGAAAGAACTATGGAACTTGTTGACGAGATGTACTCGAAAGCAGGGATAAAGAATGGTTAGGGAATTTCTGTTGGGCGATAACCCATTTATTGGTGTAAGCCACCTTGCACAGGAAAAGGCTCGAAAAGAGTTGAAGGAAGCCACATTAGCGAATAAAATTAGAGTTATTGAAGCTGCTATAGAAGGTGGCGCGACAGGTTTCACTTTCTCCACACACCCAGCGAATCTAAAACTCCTAATGTATCTAAGAGAACATAGAACAGATCTTCTTGAACAGATAGACTATTACCCCTTAGTACCTTATGCACAAACATATGTGAAGAAAGCTAATATTAGAGGGACACCAGGGTTAGTGAAATCAATTTTAATGAGTACTTTTAAGCACTCCTCGAAAATGTTAGACTTGATAATTGGAATTGCGACTTTTAATTTAGAGAGATGTATCACATTATTTGTAGAGATGGACCTTCTACCATATTTAAAGGTTCTGCCAAGAAAAAGAATAAAAGCAATATTACTACACCCGATACTGACAGAATCTATAATAGCGTTTAATCTTTCCAGTTTAGTGAAGTTTTTCAACGAAATTGCTAGGAAGAGATTAAATATTGAATTTGGTTTGGCGACAGTAAATATTGGGCATCTTTATAAATGGCTTCATAATATAGATTATCATCCAGAGTATATAATGACGCCCGTAAATCCTATAGGATATCAAATGGCTCCAAACAAAGAAGCAGCAGAAAAGGCCATAGTTGAACTAAGCTCGAGGTCAAAAATAATAGCAATAAGTATTCTTGCATCAGGCGTTGTAAGGCTTAGTAATGCGATAGAATATTTAACAAACTTTAAGGAGAAGATATACGCAGTTTCGTCAGCATCGATAAAACCAGAAAGGATACGAAAAAACTTTGAGATGCTTATACAAGATCTTTTCTTATGATTAATTAAAATGTTATCATTGTATTGGATATTATTCCTTATCATTATTATAATCTTTCCCTATATTTTCTATATTATTATGTATTTAGTTTATATGATAAATAAAAAGGATATTAAAGAATTACAATCTTATGCTAACTATGAACCGTTTATTTCAATTGTGATCCCTACATATAATGAAGAGAAATATATAGAGGAGAAGCTTAGGAACATATTGAGTATTAGTTATCCTTTAAATAAAATGGAGATTATTATCGTCGATTCTTCGACAGATAATACTCCTAATATTGTCAAAAATTGGATGAAAAAGTATTCAAATATAATATTGCTAAGAGAGACAGAGAGAAGGGGGTTAGCAGCTGCTTTAAATTTAGCATATTCTAAGGCTAGGGGAGAAATTATTATAAAATCAGATTGTGACACACTTTTGGATCGTGAATCTGTTAGGCAAATTATATCTAACTTTTCTAACACAACTATAGGAGCTGTTTCTGGCAAACATTTTTTAATTAACGATAGTAAGCATGAAAAAGGCTATTCATTCCTTGCTGACTTGAAGAAAATCGTTGAGAGTAGGATAGATTCGATATATATCCTTGATACTTTTTCTGCTTTTCGTCGAGATTTGATAGAGCCTATAGATGAGAAATCTGTTGCGGATGATGCGGAGCTAGGACTTAAAATAAGGAGAAAAGGTTATAAAGTTATTTTTGATCCTAAAGCTTGTTTCTATGAAAGGCAGCCTCTAAACATTATAAAGAGGCTCAAAATTAAACAAAGAAGGGCGCAGGGTCATATAAAACTTCTCCTAAAAAATCTGGATATTCTTTTTAATCCGAAATATGGTAAATATGGATTCTTAATATTTCCACTAAACTTCTGTATGATGATTGTTAATCCTTGGTTATTAGTCATTTTTACAATATTGTTTCCCATTATTTTTTTTCAAATATTTGGAGCATGTATTTTATTGATAATATTAATATTCTATTCTTTATTGTTTCTTGTGTATCTAAAAGGATGGGTAGGTATTGTTGCAGGTTTTATTGAATCGCAATTAGCTCTTATAAGTGGTTTTTTAAGGCTTGCGTTAAAAGGACCAGAATATATATGGGGAAAAATATAATCATTTTTTAAGGAGCTAGTGAGATAGTGATAAAGTCTAGAGTTTCAATAGTCAAATCTTCATATGATAACATATATCCAAATTTATCGAGAGCTATTAATCTATCGGGAGGATTAGACATCGAAGATAAAGAGAAAGTTCTCATAAAGATAAATCTGTGTGATGCCCGTCCTCCTGAAACGGGTGCTATAACTCATCCTAAGTTCCTAGATGCTATATTGAGATATCTCAGAAGTAACTTTGATAGATTGGAAATTTATGTCGTGGAGAGCGATTCAAGGATGGTTCTAGCGGATCTATATGTTAAGTGGTTTGGTTTACTGCAAGTGATTAAAAGGTGGAATGCTAAATGGTATAATTTGAGTAAAGGAGAGGCTATAAGAAAAGAGATAGATGGGTTTTATCTAAGGGAAGTAGATTTTCCTCAAGTTTTCGAAGACAGCTTCTTTATAACTCTGCCTAAACTTAAGACTAACATCCTTACGAAGATGACTTGCTGTCTTAAAAATCAGTTTGGCTGTCTCCGAACAATCAATAAAGCTCGATACCATAAACATATAGATGATGTTATAGCAGATTTAAACAAGGTTTTTAAACCAGACTTCTGTATAGTGGATGGAATAATCTCGATGGTCGGATGTAGAGGTCCAGCATTCGGCATTCCCGTTCGGTCAGAATTGATAGTGGCTGGGAAAGATCCGGTGGCTGTTGATACTGTTTGTGCTAAAATTTTGGGTTTTAATCCTCTTTCTATTAGTTATATTAGGAAGGCTAGAGATTTAAGTGTTGGATCTACAAGCTATGAGATAATAGGCGAAAATAATCCCCTTCCACGAATAGATTCTAAATGGAGTAAGCTCGAAGAAATTATGTTAAAAATAGCTTCTTATCTTCAAAAGAGGGCAAGAGTATGAGAGTAGGGGTAATCGGTTGTGGAGCTATTGCTAGGAAAGCCCATTTGCCAGCATTAAAATCTATTAATAATATTGATGTATGGGCTGTATCAGATATAAATAGAAGAGTCGCAGAAAGAGTTGCTAAAAAGTTTAATGTCCCAAATATCTATACAGATTATAAAGAGCTCTTAAAGGATGATTCTATCAAGACTGTAATTATTTGTACACCGAGTTTTTCACATGCAGAGATTGCTATAGAATCCGCGAGGGCAGGTAAGCATATCCTAGTGGAAAAACCTCTTGCGATGAATATTAAAGAGGCTGTTGAAATTATTAAGGCTACTAAGGATAATAATGTGAAGTTATGTTGCGTATTTAACTATCGTTATTTTCCAGCAGTGCAAAATGCTAAGGAAAAAATAAGCTCTGGGAGTCTCGGAAACATAGTAAGTATGTATGGTGTAGCTCATACTCATTTTCCGATAAGCTGGACAAGAAGTACGTGGCTCTATCATAAGGGTGGCGCTCTAGACGATTTTGGCCCTCATCTGATCGATATGATATGCTGGTTAAATGGGTCGGAAGTTAAAGAAGTTTATGCAATGGGCGGAGACTTTCTAAGAACTATGAACTTCATTAACTATATCCAGATTCTTATGCGTTTTGAGAATAGATCGTTATCTATTGCTGACATCTCTTGGCTAACAGGCCCTTTCTTATTCACTATTAATGTTCATGGAACTGGGGGTCATCTAAACTTGGATGTAAGGTATAATCATCTTGAAGAAATTCATGGAGTGCCTACTCCCCTAGATGATCTTCGAAGTTTTAAAAGAAAAATGATTACTATAGCTAAAGATATTATCTCTAAAGCATTTTTCAAGGGCGCTCTAGCTTTTTATAAACAAATCTATGAAGACTTCTTCTTCAGTATTGAGAAGGGAGGTGAACCGCCTATTTCAGGAGAGGAAGGGCTTCGAGTTACGGCAATATCCGAAGCTGCAAAGATTAGCATTAAAGAGAAAAGACCAATTTATTTAAAAGACTTGATAAAAGCGTTTGCATAGAAAAAGAGTAATCTTACAATGTTTCATGTCTCAGATCCCTAAACAACAAAAAACAGAATAATCTTCAAATAATGAAGTTTTCAAGATGATGATAATAATTGTTGTATTGTTAATATTTTTCATTTTCATATTATTTTTTCCGGCTTTTTTATTGTCATTTTTGTTCTTTAATAATAACCTGTGTATTATTGAGAGATTTCTATTCTCTTTAATTTTGTCATTTTTCTTTTTACCCATAATTGTTCTAAATCTCTCATCGATTATATCAGTTTCTTGGATAAATCTAGTCTTACTTTCCACAACCTTATCGATTCCTATGATCTTTCATCTGAAAAAAACAATTAAAGAGTTGTCAGTAGATATAACATTTCAAAAGGAAGATAAATTATTATTATTGATTCTTAGCATAATTAGTTTGATTTATGTGTGTTCATTTATAAATTACGATTTTCCGATGAGAGGAGGCGGAGACACGTATGCTTATATTGCGTATCTTAAGGTTTTAAAGAACATTATGGGTTTAAGTAATTATTGTGAGGTCCCAAATCTATTTCCATATCTCTATCGAAAAGACCCTAGGCTCGGTGTTAATGTAATTACAATGTCTATTATATCAGGACTTATAAATATTGATGAAATAACTACAGTTATGATTGCCGGCGTCTTCAATATTTTTATTCTTTATTTCTCATTATATTCTTTTGTTAATCGCCTTGTTAATAGCAGAGCAGTAGCGCTTTTATCAGTATTGCTTCTTATAGTAATATCACCAATTGGAGGAGTCGGAGCTGATTTCGAATACTTTTCGTATCCATTCTTACTTTTTTACGCTCATCATCCTCAACTTTTTGGTCTTGGTGTAGCTTTTGCTTTATTAACAATCGATCTTTATCAACTGTATCATAAATCTCTTCGAATCTTATTGTTAAAAGCAATATTAGTTATTATATTATTTACATCTCATCCGCTATCGGGTTTGATATACATAATTACATTCTTTATATTATCAATAGTCTACCGATCTGAGAGTGTTCGAAAGTATATATTATTGTCATTCTCAGCAATATTGACTGGAGTGGTAATTTCGAATTACTACCCATTCAACTCTCAGATGAATGGATTTATTACCATGTTAAACATGATCGTTGGAACACACGAGTCATCAATTAAGCAACTCGTTTTAAAAGAAAAATGTTTGCAACCAGCCATCTGGATCGGTCTTCTGAGGAGCTCCACCAATACATTATTGCTTCCAAGTTATGGTCTTATTTTCTTCAAAAAAAACCGAAAAGAGGGCATTTTTCTCTTATTTTGGATGTTAACACTCATTTTCATAGCATTACCAGATCTCGGACCATGGGCTACTATAAATCCTATACCTATCATGTTGTATAGGTTTATAATTATTGCAAAAGTACCCTTAATCATAAGTATCAGCGAAAGTACATTACCCTTTATCTTAAAAACTAGTTTTAAAACTCGTTTTTCTAAGCATGTTAAACTCCAAATCATTTTTAAAGAAAAATATCGGAAAAGAGAGATTTTATCTGCCTTGTTATTGATTATGGTGGTCTCCATCTCAGCGATAGATCACTCCGGGTTAAAACACTTAACTAGTTTGGGACCCTCTGAATTACAATTTCTTTTTCTTCATCGTTTTGATGATGAAGGTGGTGTATTGCTGGCGGCTAATCCTAGCGACAGTTACGTAATACAAGCTATAACTAATTTTTCCGTAATCACGATACCAGGTGGTAATCTTCCTAGTCCTTTGTATTTAAGTGAGAATATGAAAAGAACGTTAGAACTTTATGAGACATTTAAGGCTAACGATGCTGATACATGGTTGAAAACTATAAGAAAATATAATGTAACACATATCTTGATAAGAAAGAGATATTTTTTATGGTTTGCTATTGGAGTGACCCTGAGGTCAAATTATATTGACATAGTTAATTTACTAAATAATACCTATTGTAAAGTGATATATTCCGACGACTATTTTATACTACTGAAAACGAAAGATTCAGAATTAAGAATTAAAGAGTGAATTACTTCACTACTGGGTCTTTTAAATTGTATGAATAAGGTTCAGAAATTAGAGGAAAAACTTCAACCGCGAGCTGAATAATATTCAATGAATAATATTCAATGAGTCTAGCCGAAATCTCGGATTTCGTTCTAATAAGAAAAAATTAAAAAGTATTAGATAAACAGACATCTATTTTAGAGAAAGAACTCTTGTTCCTATTTAAAACTAAAATTATTTATTTACTTTTTTACATTAAAAAATATATTTAAATGAGTGTTAAAATGTCTTTGGTGTCGGTAGTTATATGTACTAAAAATAGAGCAAATAAGCTAGCTAAATGCTTGTCTTCCGTATCACATCTCAAATATCCTAGATATGAAATAATTGTCGTTGATAGTAGTTCTACTCCTATTGAGAGCCATAAGGTCAAAAAATTAAGTAAAATTTTTGGAGCTAATTACTTTTATGAATCGAAAATTGGTCTTTCAGTAGCTAGAAATCGAGGCATTTATCAAGCGAAAGGTAAGGTTATAGCATTTACTGATGATGATTGCGTAGTTGATGAAAAATGGTTAAGTTGCGGCGTTAGACACTTTAAGAATCCTAATGTTGGTTGCGTGATTGGTCGAGTTGAACAAGATAGCGATGATCTTATGAGCCAAATATATGGACAGCTTTTTCCAAAATCTATAACTGACAGTAATTTTAGTAAAATTGATTTTAATCATCTTATTAAATTTTTGGCTAAAAGAATACTAAGTTTGTTTCCTTCTGGTGTAGGGTGTAATATGATGATTCGCAAGTCTTTATTCAATAAAATAGGGCTTTTTGATGAAAAACTTGGCATCGGAACTGTAGGAGGAGAAGAGTTAGATATGTTCTATCGTATTCTGAAAGCAGGTTATAGCATAATTTATGATTCATCTACTGTAGTTTATCATAAACATGAATTTAGATCCTTTCAAGAGTTAATAAATATACTTGAGGGAAGAGAGAGAGGATGTGCATATTTCTGGTTAAAGCATGCTCGATTAGGAGATCTAATTGCGATTACAATTACTATTGCTCATACAATTCGATTGTTGATAAAAATTATTCTTGCTAGCTGGAAAGGCAATCATATAATAACTTTTTTATCGATTATAAGACTTAAAGGATGGTTCAAAGGTCTATTAAATAATAAAACTCCAAAATTTGAAAAGATATGCGAGAAAATATGAAAATATTGGCGATTTTCTTTCATCCTTCCACGCATGTAATAGGAGGAGCTGAGCGACGGTTGCTTGAAATATCAAAACGGTGGTTAAAATTAGGGGTTTCAGTTGACGTAGTCGAACCTCTTTCTATTTTTCAGAAGCATTATAAAGGAACATACATGCAGTATGGAATTCGAAGATTAACTAATAATACAAATTTTCTTGCATTTATCTTAGATGGCATTTACTGGTTCTATAACGCGATAATAAAGGCGATTGAACTAAACTCTAAGAAATCTTATGACATAATATATGTTCCGAACCATGATTTATTAAGTTTAATTGCAGGATTTATTATTTCTAAAATTTTAAAGTTGCCTTTAGTAGTTGTGTTTCACCATTCTGAAATTATGTTTAGCGGGAAATTTTCTTTTAATCTGCGTTCTGCTTACTCGGTAGAAAGATCTTTAGGACGTGACAGGGTAAGTTCTCTTCTGAAGTCTTTAGCTATTTGCATATGTATAAGACTAGTGAAAGCTGCTGATGTTTGTATAACCGTTTCGAATTTTGTTAAAAAATTTTTGATGAACGCTGGAGTTAAGCATAACATATATAATTGCGGTAATGCTGTAGATGTTAAATATGTAAGGGCATTTGCTCCTTCACAAAAAATTAAAAAGTATGATGCGTGCTTTGTTGGTAATATAGATGCTAGAAAAGGGATATTCGATTTAATTAAAGCATGGAAATATGTTACAAAATTAAAAGGTGGAAAAAAACTTGTAATTATTGGTTTTGGAAAAGATTTTTGGAATTGTCAGAAACTAATTAAAGACCTTAAATTAACTGAAAGTATTATACTATTCGGCGCTGTTGACGATAAAACACTTTTCAGAACGCTTTTTGCCAGTAAAATTTTCGTATTTCCCAGTTATATTGAAGGTTGGGGATTAGCTATAGTTGAAGCTTTGTCATGTGGCTTGCCTGTCATCTGCTATAATCTCCCAACAATTACTGAAGTAGTAGATAACTGTGATGCTGTATTACTTGTAGAAAAGGGAAATATTAAAAAATTTGCCAAAGCAATTTTAAAATTATTAGAAGATGAACAGTATAGAAAAGAATTAGAGTTTAAGGCTGTATCTTATGCGAAAAACTTTAGTTGGGATAAAGTGGCATATAAAGAAATATCAATTCTACGCGCATTCATCAAGCCTTTAAGAACTCACTCTAAAAAGTCCTCTGCCGCCAAGAGATAGGTATAAGAACCTAATTAGTGTCGAACAAATCGCAGTAAGAAATAGTAGGTTAAAAATAACAAAGAAAAAGACAGAAAAATATTATTACTCTGTAAACAAATTATTTTTAAGATATATAACTACTATTAATGTTTATATAGGTTTTAAGGAAAGTGCATAATTGTGATTACCAAGCTCTTTGTAAAAAAGAAATTTAATTAATTTTCGTGTTCATGCTTTGTTAGTGTCGAACAGTTCGCTCCTTCAAATCTGTATCTCCTTTACGACATCTGGGATTTAAGTTAATTATAAATGTTTAATCCTTTTCGCTATAGGTCGAATTTTAATCTAATGTGTCGCTGAGAACTGAAATTAACAGCGGTAAGGACGATACTAATTCAATAAGCATATGTACTTCAGAAACCATCAATGGAGTTTAGGCAATTATTCTAGACTACGATAGAGAAGATGGTTTCTTTAACGTTGCTAGTTCGGTTAATCCGAACTGCTTTTATAGTCACATCTTAGAGTATAGTTCGTAAGCTGACATGCTTAAAGCAGAAGCAAGAAAAGAAGATTTTAAGATCCTTAAAAAGCTCAGCAAAGAAAGGAAGAATAAGATTAAAGATGTCATAACTGCTCTGAAGAGTGATCCTATACCTTTTTAGAAAATTCGATGCCACCAGGCTTAAAGACTATGAGAACACATATCACATCAGAATCAGAAAACTTAAGAATAGCCTAATAAAGTTACCTAAATAGATGAAAATGTAAAAATAATTGGAAAAGTCCAAATAGAAGAAGGAACAGAAATCAAAGGAAACACAACAATAAGAGGCCCAGTCTACATAGGGAAAAACTGCATAATAGAAGACGCAGCAATCCAACCATTCACATCAATCGAAAGCAACTGCAAAATAAGAAACGC